>NZ_UGQM01000001.1:4800000-5474212 GCF_900454025.1 Mycolicibacterium gilvum
GCGGATACGAGCGGCGCGGACGCTGGAACGTCCCCCGCAAGCTGACGACCTTCGCGCTGTGGGGCGGCGGAGTGGTCGATCTGCGCTACGCCGACTTCACCTCGCCCGAGGTCGACATCCGCGCGTACTCGGTCATGGGCGGCCAGACGATCCTGTTGCCGCCCGAGGTCAACGTGGACCTCCACGGCGTCGCCGTGATGGGCAGCTTCGACCAGAGCGTCGACGGCGAGGGCTCCCCCGGCGCACCACTGGTCCGCATCACGGGGTTCTCCGTGTGGGGCAGCGTCTCGGTCAAGCGCAAACGGCGCAAGCCCGCGGCCTGATCGGCGTCCCGTTCGCCGCGGCGCTAGCGTCGCCGCTTCGCGCTCAGGTAGTCGCCGACGACGGCCGCGCCCAGACCGTCGAGGTCGGGGACCACCACGCGCCCACCGACGCGGCGGGCGACCTGGTCGATGAACCGGGCCAATCCCGGATCGCTGCCGAGCCGGAAGATCGTCACCTGTGCCCCGAGCCGGGCCACCTCGTCGAATCCCCGCACGGTGTGCGCGATGGTGCGCGGGTGGGGCGGGTAGTCAAAGAAAACGGCAGAACTTCCGTCACCGTCGAAGTCCTCGAGGTGCGCGGTCGGTTCACCGTCGGTGACCACCAGGATCACCGGTTGCGCGTTCGGATGCCTGCGCAGGTGCCGGGTGGCCAGCGCCAGTGCGTGGTGCAGGTTGGTGCCCTGCTCGTAGACCCCTTCCAACCCGGTCAGCTCCGCGGCGGTCACGGTGCGGGCGTACCGGCCGAACGCGACGATCTGCAGCGCATCTGACCGGAAGCGGGTGCTGACCAGATGATTGAGAGCCAGCGCGGTGCGCTTCATCGGCAACCACCGGTTCTCCATCACCATCGAGAACGAGGTGTCCACCAGCAACGCGACGGCGGCCTGGGTCCGGGTCTCGGTTTCGGAAATCTCCACGTCGTCGACCGTGATCCGAAGCGGAGTACCGGGCCCGTCTGTCGCGATGCCCGCCTGGCGCAGGACGGCGTTGGTGAGCGTCCGTGTCACGTTCCACGGCTCGGTGTCACCGAACTGCCACGGGCGGGTCGCTCCGGTGAGTTCACCCGCGGCACCCGCCCGGCGGGTGTCCCGCTCGCCGTGACGGCCCGAAAGCTGTTGTGCCACATCGCGCAGGGCGGCCTGACCGAGCTGACGCATGGCCTTCGGAGACAGCCGCCACTGCCCATCTGAGCCGCGGTCGAGGAAGCCCTGGTTCATCAGGGCGCGCTCGAGCTCCGACAGCGTGCGCGCGTCGACCGCGGCCTCGTCACCGAGTTGGCGCGCCAGCATGTCGAGGTCCACGTCGTCCATCGACGCCCCCGAGTAGCTCTGCGACAACTGCTCGGCGAGCTGCTCGAGCTCGGCGATGTCGGCCAGTGCCTGTGCACCCTCACCCATCCCCAGCGGGTCGTCGCCGGAGAACCGCTGCGAACCCGACCAGTCCTCGCCGGGGCGGGCGGCCTGCAGGTGCGAGTCGAGACGATTCAGCGCGTTCATCAGCGACGGCGACCCGAAAGCCTGCTGCGCCAACGAATCCAGCTCTGCCCGCTGCTGCTCGGTGAGGCTGTTGCGGAACCGTTGCGCCGCGGCGGCGCGCTGGGCGAGCGAGTCGAGCAGCTCGTCGATGTTGCGCGGGTTCTCCGGGAAGTACTGGCCGTGCTTGGCCATGAAATCCTGGAAGTCCTGTTGCGAGTCCTCGCCCTTCTCGTGCTTGTCGAGCAGCTCGTTGAGGTCGTCGAGCATCTCGTTGACGCGTTGGCGGTCCTCGTCGGTGGCGTTCTCCAACGCCTCCTTCATGCCGGCGAACCGTTGATCGAGCATCTCCCGACCGAGCAGATCCTTGATCTGGTCGTATTTCTCGCGGGCCTCCGGGGAGCGCCAGTCGTATTCGGAGAGCTCCTGCACGGCCTTGGCCGGCGACGGCGACAGGGACTGCAGTTGCAGCTCCCCGAAGCGGGCGTCGTCGTCGAGGGCACGCGCCAGTTCCTTGCGTTCGGCCAGCACCGCCTCGTCGAGCAGTTTCTTGATGTCGGCCAGGGTTCCGTCGAGGTTGTTGCGCTGCAACAGTTCCCGTCGGCGCCGGTTCGCCTCGGCGGCGAGTTTGTCGGCTCCCGGCATGTTCTTGGTGCCACGACGCAGCAGCTCCGACAGCGCGCGCCGAGGCGACGTGCCCTCCATGACGTCCTGCCCGATCGCCTCCAGGGCGTCGCGCAGGTCGACGGGAGGTGCCAACGGGTCGGGCCCCCCGGTGTACCGCGAGTACCGCGATGTCCTACTCATGGTCAGCCGTAGACCGTCTCGCCCTGGTCGGACACCTTGTCGATCCGCTTGGCCAGATAGAGCGCTTCGAGTGCCAGCTCGATCGCCGCGGCCCGCTGCCCGTCGGTCTGGGCGCCGAGGCGCTGCTGGATCTCGGCGACGGCCGACACCTCGGGCAGCGCGGCCAACACGTCGCGGGCCGAGACCCGGTCGCCGGTGGTGACAGGCGATCCGCCTTCGACGGCGGTGACGATCGGGCCGACGTCGATCCCGCCGAGCAGCCGCTGCGCCGTCTCGGCCGTGGCGCGGCGCAGCAGATGCTCCAGGATCGCCTGCTCGCGACCTTCCTCACCGGACTCGAACTCCAGCTTGCCCCGCAGCACGTCGATGATCGACGCCAGGTCGACCACGCGGGCCACCGGCTCCTGCTCGTTGAGGACCGCCGCGCGGTGCCGGGCCGAGGCGGCGACGGTCTCGGCGGCCGCGATCGCGAAGCGGGCGGAGACGCCGGACCGCTGGTCGACCGAACTCGATTCGCGCAGCGCGCGGGCGAACCGGGCCAGAATCTGCAGCAGATAGTCCGGCACCTCGGCCGCCATGTGCGCCTCCTGCACGATGACGCCGACCTCGGCGTCGAGCTCCAGCGGGTAGTGCGTGCGGATCTCGGCGCCGAACCGGTCCTTGAGCGGGGTGATGATGCGCCCCCGGTTCGTGTAGTCCTCGGGATTGGCGCTGGCGACGACGAGCACGTCGAGCGGCAGCCGCAACGTGTAGCCGCGTACCTGGATGTCGCGTTCCTCCATCACGTTGAGCATCGCCACCTGGATGCGTTCGGCCAGGTCCGGCAGCTCGTTGACCGCGACGATGCCGCGGTGTGCGCGCGGGATGAGCCCGTAGGCGATGGTCTCGGGGTCACCGAGGCTGCGGCCCTCGGCCACCTTGATCGGGTCGATGTCGCCGACGAGGTCGGCCACACTCGTGTCGGGGGTGGCCAGCTTCTCGGTGTAGCGCTCGCTGCGGTGCCGCCACGCGATCGGGAGGTCGTCACCGGAGTCCGCGGCCCGGCGGATCGATTCCGGCGTGATCGGGCTGTACGGGTGTTCTCCGAGCTCGGCGCCCGCGATCACCGGCGTCCATTCGTCGAGCATCCCGGTCAGCCCGCGCAGCAGGCGGGTCTTGCCCTGCCCGCGCTCGCCGAGCAGCACGATGTCGTGCCCGGCGATCAGGGCCCTCTCCAGCTGCGGCAGGACGGTGTCCTCGAAGCCCAGGATGCCGGGCCACACCTCGTCGACGGGAGCGCCCGACGCGAGCGCCGCCAGCAGATTCTCCCGGATCTCGGCCTTGACGGTGCGTTCGCGGTGTCCGGACGCGCGCAGTTCGCCGACGGTGCGGGGGAGGTCGTTAGGTGAAGTCACCTCTCCACGCTACGACTGTCACCGGCATCGGGCAGCCGCTCCCTGCTCACAGCGTAATAAATCCGTCCTCAGGACACCGCCGGGCCGCGGGTGGGCAGCGGCCCGACCAGCTCCTCGCCGGTCTGCCGTGACCGGTCAGCGGGTCCCCGGCGGCAGCATCTGGAAGCCGTCGAGGATCGCGGCCTTGTCGCGCTGGTAGACCGGATCGTCCTCATCCGCGCTCTGCACCGTGACCGCGACGCCGAAGGTCCTGCCCTCGGTGTACATCACCGCGCTGAGCAGATCCGCACGACGTGGACTCGAGGTGCCCAGCAGCGGCGCCATGTAGTGACCGCGCACGGCGGGGAGTCCGCACAACGTCGTATCTTCCAGCGTCAACTCCTTGACGCCCAGATCCGAGACCTGTTTGCGTTGCTCGTCGAAGAAATCCCGTGCCGAGATCTCGCCGCGGTGCGATTCCAGGGTGACCACCGCCGTCGGCGCCACGCCGCGCACCGCCAGATCGTCGGCGCGCATCACGAAGCGGATCATCTGGGAGTCCAGCACCGTGATCCGGTTCCAGCCCTCGGGCTGCGGGATCCGCAGCACCGGATCGGTCTGCGCCGACACACCGCGTGGGGTGGGCACGTCGACGAGTTCGCCCTCGACCCAGGTGCATTCGTCGACCGACGCCGCCGTGCCGAACACCTGCCCGGGCCGCGCCGCCACACCGCGCGCATCCTGCACCACGTGCGTGCAGGACGGCACCAGCGCCATGGTCACGGCCGCCACCGCCGCAACGGCACCTCGGGACCACCTCGTCATCACGGCAACCCTCTAGTGTGCGAAATGTCGTGCGCCGGTGAGATACAACGTGATCCCCGCCGCTTCGGCGGCCGCCGTCACCTCGTCGTCGCGGACAGACCCACCGGGGTGCACGACGGCCTTGACGCCGGCATCGATGAGCGTCTGCAGACCGTCCGGGAACGGGAAGAACGCGTCGGAGGCGCCGACCGCGTCCCGGGTCCGCTCCCCGGCGCGTTCCACGGCCAGTCGCGCCGCGTCGACCCGGTTGACCTGTCCCATACCGACGCCGACCGTCGCGCCGTCCTTGGCGAGCACGATCGCGTTGGACTTGACCGCGCGGCAGGTTCGCCAGGCGAACACCAGGTCAGCGAGGGTATCCGGATCGGCGGGAGCGCCGGTCGCCAGTGTCCAGTTGTTGGGGTCGTCGCCTGACGCGTCGAGCGCGTCGCGCTGCTGGAGCAACAACCCGCCGCTGATCTGCCGGAACTCGGTACCCCCGGGCTGCGGCTCTGAAGCGACGAGCACCCGAATGTTCTTCTTGCCCTTCAGCACATCGACGGCACCGGGTTCGTAGGCGGGCGCGATGATCACCTCGGTGAAGATGCCCGCCACGGTCTCGGCCATCTCGACGGTGACCTCGGTGTTGGCCGCGATCACACCGCCGAACGCCGAGAGCGGATCACACTCGTGGGCCTTGCGATGAGCGTCGGCGACCGAGACCGACGAGATCGCGATGCCACACGGGTTGGCGTGCTTGATGATCGCGACGCAGATGGCCTCCTGGTCGAACGCGGCGCGCCACGCGGCGTCGGCGTCGGTGTAGTTGTTGTAGGACATCTCCTTGCCGTGCAGCTGCTCGGCCTGCGCAAGGCCCGGCCATCCACCCTCGTCGCCGTAGAGCGCCGCCTTCTGGTGGGGGTTCTCGCCGTAGCGCAGCACCGCCGAACGGCGGAAGGTCGAGCCCAGCCACGGCGGCAGCTGCGCGACATCATCCGCGGCGCCTTCAGGGGCGTCGTCTTCAGGGGCCAGCACCGACCCCATCCACGAGGCGACCGCGACGTCGTACTCGGCGGTGTGCCGGAAAGCCAACGCCGCCAATTTCTTCCGCTCCGTGTAGGTGAATCCACCCGCCCGGACCGCGGCGAGGACCCCGTCGTAGCCCAGTGGATCGACGACGACGGCGACGCTGGGGTGGTTCTTGGCCGCGGCACGGACCATCGACGGGCCACCGATGTCGATCTGCTCCACGCACTCGTCGACACCTGCGCCGGAATTCACCGTCTGGGTGAACGGATAGAGGTTGACCACGACGAGCTCGAACGCCGCGACACCGAGCTGTTCGAGTGCGGTGACGTGCTCAGCCTTGCGCTGATCGGCGAGCAGGCCCGCGTGCACGTGCGGGTGCAACGTCTTCACCCGGCCGTCGAGGACCTCGGGGAATCCGGTGACGTCCTCGACCGGGGTGACGGGAATGCCCGCTGAAGCAATGGTTTTCGCCGTAGAGCCGGTGGAGACGATGTCGACGCCTGCGGCGTGCAGGCCCTGGGCCAGCGCCTCCAGACCCGACTTGTCGTAGACGCTGATCAGGGCACGCCGGATCGGCCGCCGAAAGTCGTTGTCGCTCATCCCAGTGTTGCCTTTCGTCCTGTCCACGTCACGCCTCGGGAGGCCACCGCGGCCACCACGTCAACGAGAAGTCGTCGTTCGATCACCTTGATGCGCTCGTGCAGCGCCGATTCGTCGTCGTCGTCGTACACAGCGACGGCCTGCTGGGCGACGATGGGGCCGGTGTCGGTGCCTGCGTCCACCAGATGCACGGTGCACCCGGTCACGCGAACGCCGTAGGCCAGCGCGTCGCGTACCGCGTGGGCTCCGGGGAACGCCGGGAGCAGTGCCGGGTGGGAATTGAGCACGCGGCCCGGAAACCGCGAAAGGAAGCCGGCGCCAAGAATTTTCATGAACCCGGCCGCCACCACGATGTCGGGGGCGTGCGCCGCGGTCGCCTCGGTGATCGCAGCGTCCCACGCGGTGCGGTCGGGGTGGTCGGTCAGCGCGACGGTGAATGTCGGCACGTCGGCCTTCGCGGCGATGTCCAGCGCGGCGCACGGACGGTCCGTCCCCACCGCGACCACCCGCGCGGGGAAGTCGCCGACCGCGGAGCTCAGCAGCGACGCCAGCAGCGACCCGGCGCCGGACGCCAGCACCACGACACGCGCCGGCGCACTCGGCGGAACACGGAGGTGGAACTGCTGCTCACCTCCGCCGGCCTCGGACTGCACGCTGAAAGCCTAGTGGTCGCGCGGCGGGCCGCCGTTGCGACCCATGTCGTCGTCGACGACGAAGTGTTCCTCCGGATCGAGATCGTCCACCGGCGGGGTGTCGGCGACGGCGTCGTGCGGGACGGGTTCGGGGTCCCGGTCCGTCGGAGGCGGCTCGGCGGCGAACTCCTCGGTGGGAGGTTCGGGGGTCTCGTCCCCGGAAGCGGTGTCCTCGAGTTCGGCCTGATCGTCGGGATCGGCCTGATCGTCGGGTTCGGCCGCATCGGGATCGGCCGCATCGGGATCGGCGTCCCTCACCGGTTCGGGCTTGGGCTTGCGCACGCGCGGGGTGACTCCGCCGGACATCACGACCGTCAAGCCGCCGATCCCGGCGAACCACAGGAACACCGCCGGTGCGAAGGTCGACTGGTCGACCCCGACCTGGCCGAAGTTGCCGAGCGCTCCCCCACCGGCGAATCCCAGCAGCGCCATCGTCGCCGCCGCCACCGCCGCGGCGACGACCACCTTGGCCAGCGCCGTCACCAGGGGCAGCGGCCGTCGCGCGCACTGCTGACCGAGCGCGACCGCGGACACCGCCGCGATGATCATCAGCGCCACCCACACCGGCCCCAGCGGCGGCGTCGGCACCGCGGCGAGCACGGGCAGTGCCGGGATGTCTCCGCCGAACACGGTGAACGAGCTGAACGTGGCGAGTCCGATGTGCGCGCTCGAGCCGACCGCCACCGCCGCCGCGCCGATCACGATGTTGGGCAGGTAGAGCACCGAGAGGACGGTGAGGCTGAACTGCCCGAACATCGACTCGGTGATGGAGTACAGGTCGTGCATCGTCGACCAGTGCACGATCAGCGAGCCGGCGACCGCGGCACCCGACAGTCCCATCAGCGCGATCACGCCGGCGGCGGCGCCGCGTAGCGCGTCGGGAATCCACGCCGGAAGCCGCGACAAGGCCAGCAGGCGCGGACCCAGTCGCGATCCGACACCGAGGACCGCGCCGATCAGGTGCACCACGAACACCCCGCCGAACGCGCGCGTGGCGTCCGGGGTCTGCAGCTCCGTCAGCACCGACGCGGCGTCGTGGATGACGGCCAGACAGATCGCGGTGAACAGGATCGGCCCGCCCAGCGCAGACGCGACGACCCACCGGGTCACGAACCAGGACGTGCTGGTGGTGGCCGCCGCGGTGGTCCGGGCGGTGCCGTAGATCATCAGCAGCACCGGCAGCAGGGGCATGACACCGAGAGCGGTGCCGGCGATCGACACCGGAACCTGGTGCACCCCCAGCCAGATGCTGGCGATGGCGCCGAGCGCACCTGTCATGTCGCTGTTGGCGATCAACAGCTGCAGCAGGACGATCGCTGCGATGATCACCAGCGCGACGATCGACGGCCCGAACGCCACTCGCAGCAGGTCACGCGCCTGGCGTGTACCGACCGGTCGGGTGCTCACGGGTTGGACCGCTCCTCGCAGACGCTCGGGCGCGCGACGTTCGCGCATGCGCGGCTCAGACTACGACGCGGTCGGCACTACGGCGAGGACTGACCCGACTGCGAAGACTGACCCGACTGCGAGGACTGGCCCGACTGCGGGGGTGACTGCTGTTGCGTCGGCACCTGCGTGGTGGGTGTGTTGTTCGCGGGCGGCTGGCCGTAGGTCGGGAATCCGGTCGGCGGGGTGGGCGGACCCGACTGCGCCGCGGGGAAGCCGCCGGTCGTCTGACCGGAGCCCGAGTATCCGCCGTAGGGAGTCGGGTAGCCGGGGCGCTGCTGCGGTCCCTGCTGTTGGAGTCCCTGCTGCTGGGGTCCGCCGTGCTGGCCGTGCTGCTGGCCGTGCTGCTGACCGTAGTAGCCGGCGGAGTACTGGCCGTACTGCTGCTGGTGCTGGTCGTACTTCGGCCGCGGCACGGGCGGCGTGATGATGCCCGAGTCGAAGAGCAGACACACAACCGCCACCGCAGCCTGCAACAGTGTGAACGCGATGACGAGGTAGACGCCCCAGCCGACGGTGGTGCCTTCGAAACCGTCGAACAGCGTCGCGAGGGCGATCAGGAAACCGAGCAGCGAGAGCACGGCCACCAGCGCGGGACGAGGGGTCTGTCGGGGAAGCAGGCCGACGCCCGCGATGAGGCCTGCCAGAACCGCGGCCACCAGGGCCAGGTCGAGACGCACCGGTGACAGGGACACGTCGATCTGCGCGTCGTCGAGCGAGAGCTTCGGCCCGAAGCTCGCGAGGTAGGTCAGCAGGCCGAGCAGCGCTGTCGCGCCGGCCAGGTACGTGGGGAGCTTGTGCGCGCCGGCCTGGGACTGCTCATTGTCGGGCGGCAGCGTGCTGAACTGCTGGGTGGGGGCGCTGAACTGGTTCGTCGGCTGCTGCGCGGGCGGAAATCCGCCGGGCGCGCCTTGTGGGTACGTCATGACCTCTCCTGTGCTGTGCGGGCATCGGAACCGACGGTGACGCCATAGGTGACGACGCTGTCGACGAGCGACGGCGATGGATCCGCCTGAGCGATTCGATCAACCAACGCTAGCGCACGGCCCGGTGGACCTGTCCACACCGTTCGATGGCGCAGCGGCGTCTCCGACGATCCCCGGAGCCGCCGTCACTACGCCTGTTCACCGAGGGTTCCTCGGCGGTGCAAGGGTGGCACCCCCCTTGCGGCCGCGGATTGGAACACGTTCTAATTCTCGGTATGAACCATGGGTTGGTGCTGTTCACCTCCGATCGCGGGATCACGCCCGCGGCTGCCGCCACGCTGGCCGACCAGCACGGCTTCGAGACGTTCTATGTCCCCGAGCACACGCACATCCCGATCAAGAGGCAGGCGGCCCACCCGACCACCGGTGACGAGTCCCTGCCCGACGACCGCTACATGCGCACGCTGGACCCGTGGGTGTCCCTCGGTACCGCCGCGGCTGTCACGTCGCGGGTGCGACTGTCCACCGCGGTCGCGCTGCCGGTCGAACACGACTGCATCACCCTGGCCAAGTCGATCGCCACCCTCGACCACCTGTCCGGCGGCCGGGTGTCTCTCGGCGTCGGCTTCGGTTGGAACACCGACGAACTGGCCGACCACAACGTCCCCCCGGGCCGCCGACGGACCATGCTGCGCGAGTACCTCGAAGCCATGCGCGCGCTGTGGACACAGGAGGAGGCGGAGTACGACGGTGAGTTCGTGAAGTTCGGCCCCTCCTGGGCCTGGCCCAAGCCGGTCCAGTCGCACATCCCCGTCCTGGTCGGCGCCGCGGGCACCGAGAAGAACTTCAAGTGGATCGCGAAGTCGGCCGACGGCTGGATCACCACGCCCCGCGACTTCACCATCGACGAGCCGGTCAAGCTGCTCCAGGACACGTGGGCGGCCGCGGGCCGCGACGGCGCCCCCCAGATCGTGGCGCTGGACTTCAAGCCCGATCCCGACAAGCTGGCGCACTGGCGCGAACTCGGCGTCACCGAAGTGCTGTTCGGCCTGCCGGACAAGTCCGAATCAGAGGTTGCGGCCTACGTCGAGCGGCTCGCCGGGAAGCTCGCCCAGCTGGTCTGAGCGGCACCCGGAGAGGCGGCGTCCCGCTAGGCGAGAGTCGCCCGGTTGCCGTTATCTGTGTTCGTCACAGCGACTTTCGCGCCGAGCGGATCTCCGTCCGACATCAACGCGACCAGCTCGTGGTCCTCGCTTGTCGCCATGAAGCGGGAGCCGTCGGAATCGAGCCTCCCGACGATGATGCCCGTGCGCACCGGCCAGTCGTAGCGCACCGAGTACGTTTCGATCGTGCCTGTCCCCTCCGGGGTCTTGGTCACCGCAACCGTGGGCAGCTCGGCCACCTGCGCGGTCAGCTCGGCGCTGCGGCAGCTGCGCCACTCGACGGGCTCGGTGGAGTAGACGCCCACGGAGTACTTGCTCATGATGCCGCCGTTGGCGCCGACGAAGCCGAACTGACCCGGCCTGTCCCGCATCGCGGTGACCGTCTCGGCGATGGCATGCAGTGAGTAGCTGTTCCCCGGTCCGCCGAAGTACGGCAGGCCACCGGTCAGGGTCACGCCGCGGGGGTCGTCGCCGGCCAGACCGAGCGCTTCGCAGGCCACGAAGACCGGGAACGGGAAGCAGCTGTACAGGTCGAACGTCGCGATGTCGTCGACGCCGATGCCGGCCACCCGCAACGCCTCGTCGATCGCATGCACGGCGGCCGGGCTGGCGCCGAGGTCGACCCGGGCCAGCAGCGGCTGCTCGACGAGGTCCGAATGCCCATGCAGGTACACCCATTTGCTTTCGGGCACGCCGAGTCGTCGCGCCGACTCGACCGACATCAGGACCGCCGCGGCGCCCTGGTTGACGGTGTCGCGGGCCACCAGCAACCGCGGGTAGGGGTCGCAGATCATCCGGTTCTCGCCGGTGACCGTTTCCACCTCCTCGACCGAGCGTTCGACCGGTGACGACGAGAACGGGTTCTTCGCAGCGACTTTCGACATCGGAGCGAACAGCTGCGCCATCGTGTGGCGGTACTCGGCGACACCGAGACCGAGCCGGGACCGACGGGCGTTGTCGAGCAGTCCGTACTGCACGGGGGCGCCGGTGAGCCCGTGCGTGACGGTGTACTCGTCGATGTAGCTGTAGATCTGGTGGCCGCGATCCTCGAGTTGTCCATCGACGTGCTCGGTGAAGTCGGGCTTGTCCTCGCGATCGGCGAAGTACTTGGCCGTCGAACCCGGTTCGGAGCCCATGATCATCACGACGTCGGCCTGGCCGCCGACGATCAGCGCGCCGGCCTCGGTGACGAGCTTCTGCGGGCTCTGTCCACCGACCGGTTCCAGCACCACCCGCGCGGGATCGGCGCCGAGCCGGTTCGCCACCGACCGCGGGTAGTTGTTCGACTTGCCCAGCACCGCCGGCATCGGGCCGGAGATCTCGAACTGGCGCAACCCGAAGATCGTGTCGATCGCCGATGCCACCGCGGCCGTGTCGGCGCCGGTGTCGGTCAGTGCTGCGCGGGCGGCGGCGGTGGCCAGGTCGACGGCGGACATGCCGCGGTAGTCGGGGTCGCCGATCCGCTCGGTGAACTGTCCCACCCCGACGATCACCGGGGTCCGTGAATCTACTGCCATGCTGTCGCCCTTCACCTCTCGGTCTTCGCGCAAGCGCTCATCGCGAAGTTACTTCGAGAGGCTAATAGAACACGTTCCACCACGAGGACACCGGTCGTCGGACGTCACCATTGATGTACATCGACATTGATGTACGCTGACCTTGACGTACACTTGGTCGCGTGACCTGGCCACCCCGACCGATGTCCCTGGTCGTCGGCGGCGTCGTCCCGACCGAGGACGTCGTCGGCCGCGTCCGTGAATCGAACGAGGTGCTGGCGTCGCTGCCCAACTCCGGCGCGGTCCTCGTCGGTGACCGCCGACACGGCAAGACCTCGCTGGCACGCCTCGTCCAACGGATGGCCGCAGAAGCGGGAGCGGTCGTGGTGTCGGTCAGCGCCGAACGCGAGACCTACGCCGAGTTCGTGTCCGCACTGCTGGCCGAACTCGGCCGCCTCGACCCCGCCTGGGCGCAGGAACTCGCGAAGATCCGACTGACGCTGACCGCGGGGCCGGTCCAGTTCCATCGCGACGCCCGCGCTGCGGCGACCCTCGACGAACTGCTCGATCGCGCGATCCGCCGCGCCGACGGGCGCATCCTCGCGCTGTTCATCGACGAGGTCAGCGTCCTGGCCCGAAACCTCGAACGCGCCGCCCCGGGCTCGGGCGACACCTTTTTACACCTGCTGCGCCGGGTGCGTCAGGACAATCCGGGACGGGTCGCGACGGTGCTGTCGGGATCGATCGGATTCCATCACGTGTCGGCCGACGCCCCGAGCACCGTCAACGACATCCCGAAGATCGCGGTGGGACCCATCCGCTCCGACCACGCGACATACCTCGCCGAATGCCTGCTGCTGGGCACCGGCACGCCGACCACCGACCGCCACGACGTCGCCGCCGCGATCGCCGGCGCCGCCGAGAACGTTCCCTATTACATTCAGCACCTGGTCGCCGCGGCCCGGAAATCGTGGCAGGACACCGGGGTTGCGCCGTACCCCGAACTGATCGACCTGCTCGTCCTGGACGCCATCGCCAACCCGCACGACCCCTGGGACCTGCGCCACTACCGCGACCGTCTGCCGCACTACTACGGCGCCGACGCACCCGCGATCGCCGGCCTGCTCGACATCTACGCCCACGCCTCGTCCGCGCTCCCGGTCGACACCGTGCTGATGAGGCTGCGCAGCGAAGGCAGCCCGATCGGCGACAGAGCCCAGCTGGTGTCCGCTATCGAACGCCTCACCCTCGACCACTACCTGACCCGCGCCGGAGATGCCGACCGCTTCTCGTCACCGCTGCTTCAGCGAGCGTGGAAAAGCATGCGCCGGTGAGCCGTTCACCGTTGTTCACCCCGTCGGCGGTGAGCGCTCAGGAACTGGAAGCCCGGACGGTCGGCCGCACCGGACTCATCGACACCGTCACCGAACGGATCGCGTCCTCCGCGCGCGACGGATCACGGCCGCACACGCTGCTCGTCGCGCCGAGGGGCGCGGGTAAGACGCACACCGTGCGGGTCGCCGTGCATCGCGCGCTGTCCGACCCACAGGTCGCGGAAAAAGTTCTGCCCGTGGTGATCTCGGAGGATTCGTTGGCGATCGGGTCGTATGTCGACCTCCTCGTCGAGATGGCGCGCACGGCCGGACCCGAACTGGGCGGACAAGCTCGACGTCTGCGCCACGTCCGCGACGCCATCGGGATCGAGGCCGGGATCATCGCCGCGGCGTCCGGCCGAATGGTGCTGCTGGTGATCGAGAATCTCGATCGGGTGTTCGACGCGCTCGGTTCGAAGGGACAGGGCAGCCTGCGGGCCTGGGTCGAAACATCAACGGCCGTCATGGTTCTCGGCACCGCACCGGGGCTGTTCCCCGGTGTGTCGTCGCGCGAGTACCCCTGGTACGGATCGTTCATCATCGAGTCGCTCCCCGGGCTCGGCGTCGAGGACGCGGTCGCGCTGCTCCTCGGGGCCGCCCGGCGGGGCGATGACGATGAGCTCGCTGCGTTCCTCGACTCTCCGGACGGGCGCGCCCGCGTCGCCGCAATCCACGCGATCATCGGCGGCACACCGCGGTTGTGGCACCTGGTCGCCGAAACCGCGGACATCCCGAGTCTCGCGGCGGTCTCTCCCGCGGTTGACGCGCTGCTGGACCGGCTGGCGCCGCACTATCAGCAGATGCTGTGGCAGCTGCCCGCCGGCGAGCAACGCCTCGTGGTGGAGCTCGCGCGCGGATCCGGTGCGCGATCGGTCTCCGACCTCGCCGATGCGGTCGGCGTCACGAACCAGTCCGCGTCGGCGGCGCTGGGACGGCTGGCGACCGAATGGTGGGTGACATCGTCGAAGACCGCCGGGGACCGGCGCACGTCCTGGTACGACCTCACCGACCCACTGCTGCGCAGGTATCTGCAGTACCGCGACCGCTGAAACGCGGCATCTCAAACGCGGCGAGCGCGCGCATTTGTACGGGATCCGACGGTGTGTCGGCGTACAAACACGCGCGCTCGCGGTGCGAAGGGAGGTGCGGGACCCCTACAGGTTCTGCAGCAGTTCCCGGGCCTTGGCGGCGGTCTCCGACGGCGTCTTGCCGACCTTGACCCCGGCGGCCTCGAGGGCCTCCTGCTTACCGGCGGCGGTGCCCGCACCGTCGGACACGATGGCGCCGGCGTGGCCCATCGTCTTGCCCTCGGGGCGGTGAAGCCGGCAACGTAGCCGACGACCGGCTTGGTGACGTTGGCCTTGATGTAGTCCGCGGCCTTCTCCTCGGCGTCGCCACCGATCTCGCCGATCATCACGATCAGCTTGGTCTCGGGATCCTTCTCGAACGCCTCGATCGCGTCGATGTGGGTGGTGCCGATGACCGGGTCGCCGCCGATGCCGATGGCGGTCGAGAAGCCGAGATCGCGCAGCTCGTACATCATCTGGTAGGTCAGCGTGCCGGACTTCGACACCAGACCGATCGGACCCTTGCCGGTGATGTTGTTCGGCGTGATGCCGACCAACGACTCGCCGGGGGTGATGATGCCGGGGCAGTTCGGCCCGATGATGCGGGTCTTCTCGCCCTTCTCGACGTTATAGGCCCACGCATAGGCGGTGTCCTGCACCGGGATTCCCTCGGTGATGACGACCAGCAGCGGGATCTCGGCGTCGATCGCCTCGATGATCGCGTCCTTCGAGAACGCCGGCGGCACGAAGGCGATCGACACGTCGGCGCCGGTCTCCTTCATTGCCTCCGCGACGCTGCCGAACACCGGCAAATTGACGTCTTTGCCATCCTTATCCTGGTGCGTGACCTCAGTGCCCGCCTTGCGCGCGTTCACGCCGCCGACGATCTGGGTGCCGGCCTTGAGCATCAGCTTGGTGTGCTTGGTGCCCTCGCCGCCGGTGATGCCCTGGACGATGACCTTGCTGTCCTTGTTCAGGAAGATAGACATAGTTGTTGGCTCCCTTACTTGTTGGCCAGCTCGGCGGCCTTGTCGGCCCCGGAGTCCATGGTTTCTGCCTGCACGACCAACGGGTGGTTGGCCTCGGCAAGGATGCGACGGCCCTCGTCGACGTTGTTGCCGTCGAGGCGGACGACCAGAGGCTTGTTGGCCTCGTCGCCGAGGATCTCCAGCGCCTTGACGATGCCGTTGGCGACCGCGTCGCAGGACGTGATGCCACCGAAGACGTTGACGAACACGCTCTTGACCTGGCTGTCGTTCAGGATCACGTCGAGCCCGTTGGCCATCACCTCGGCCGACGCGCCACCACCGATGTCGAGGAAGTTGGCCGGCTTCACGCCGCCGTGCTTCTCACCGGCGTAGGCGACCACGTCGAGGGTCGACATGACCAGGCCCGCGCCGTTGCCGATGATGCCGACCTCACCGTCGAGCTTGACGTAGTTGAGGTCGTTCTCCTTGGCCTTGAGTTCCAGCGGATCCGTGGCGTCCTTGTCCTCGAACTCCTTGTGGCCCTCCTGGCGGAAGTCCGCGTTCGCGTCCAGGGTGACCTTGCCGTCCAGCGCCAGGATCTGGTCGTCCGGCGTACGCACGAGCGGGTTCACCTCGACCAGGGTGGCGTCCTCCTTCGTGAACACCTCCCAGAGCTTCTGGATCGTCACGGCCGCCGCGTCGAGCACCTCGGCGGGCAGGTGGCCCTTCTCGGCGATCTCCCGGGCGAAGGCGAGGTCGACACCCTTGACGGCGTTGACGGGCACCTTGGCGAGGCGGTCGGGCTTGGTCGCGGCGACCTCTTCGATCTCCATGCCGCCCTCGACCGAGCACATGGCCAGGTAGGTGCGGTTGGAGCGGTCGAGCAGGAAGGAGATGTAGTACTCCTCGGCGATGTCGCTGGCCTCGGCGACGAGCAGCTTCTTGACGACGTGGCCCTTGATGTCGAGGCCCAGGATGTTCTGTGCGTGGGTGAACGCGTCGTCCGGGGTGGCGGCGTACTTCACGCCACCGGCCTTGCCACGGCCGCCGACCTTGACCTGCGCCTTGACCATGACGGGCTTGCCGATCTCGGTGGCGATGGCCTTCGCGTCCTCGGCAGAGTCGGTGACGCGGCCGGGCGTGGTGGGAACGTTGTGCTTGGCGAAGAGCTCTTTCGCCTGATACTCGAAGAGGTCCATAGACTCTTGGAACTTCCCTGTCTGTAAACGGCTAGAGGTAGGCCCGACGGGCTCTGCGTGACTGTATCGACACCCGTGCTGACCGTTGTCATCGCATCCCGGTCATGTGGTCGATCTCACCGCAGCCCCACTCGTGATTCAAGTCACATTCGGGATTGGAATAAGGTCTCGGGTTGCCACGCGCATTGGATTTTGGTTAACGTCCACTGGTCTTAGTAACGGTCTGATCACGACGACTCTTCGAACGTTAAGGACTTTTCAGCTTGCCTCAGCATCGTCTGCCTCGCTCTCGCGCGGCCCTCACGACGCCCGGGCTCTCTGAAGTCACCGACATCATCCCTTTCGACGAATTCGGGGCGCTCGGCGACATCGACGACCTGGAGTTCCTGCGGGACGCGGCTTTTGGTCGCGACGCGGAAGTGATCGACGCCCCCGAACTCGACGACTGCCACGACACCGACGATCTGACGCCGCTGCGTCTGGCCGTCCCCGCCGAGTTCCGAGCCGAGCCGACGGCCGCGCGACGCGCCTCGACCCGCGCCTACCGCGACAGCCACACCGATGTGAGCGACGGCTCAGCAAAGACTGACGTCATCGACATGCGCGCCCACAAAGGCCAGCACCGCAAGACGGAGGTGCCGGTCAAGGGCCGCCTCGTCGTCGCCGCGATGGCCGTCGGAGCTACCGCCGCCGGCGCGTACACGATGACCAAGAACGTGCCCGCCGCCCCGGCGGAGACCGTGCTCGCCTCCGACTCCACCACGCTCGGCGACGGCACCGTCATCACCGGTTCGGTCGACGGCATGCAGATCGTGTCGGTCGCCCCGGCCTCCAATTCGACCGTGCACGCCGAAGAGATCACCAAGGCGGCCGCGTTCGCCCAGGAACGCGCCGAGCGCGAGGCACGGCTGACCAAGCCGCAGTTCGTGATGCCGACGACCGGGGTGTGGACGTCGGGCTTCGGCTACCGCTGGGGTGTGCTGCACGCCGGCATCGACATCGCCAACGCGATCGGTACGCCCGTGCTGGCCGCCGCGGACGGCATCGTCATCTCCTCGGGCGCCGAGGGCGGGTACGGCAACGCGGTCAAGCTCCGCCACGCCGACGGCACCGTGACCCTCTACGGCCACAACAGTTCGCTGCTGGTCAGCGTCGGCGAGCGGGTGATGGCGGGCGATCAGATCGCCAGGATGGGCAACACCGGAAACTCGACGGGTCCGCACCTGCACTTCGAGGTGCATCTCAACGGCACCGACCGTGTCGACCCGACCGGCTGGCTGGCCAAGCGGGGGCTCTCCCCCGGCGGCTACGTTGGCTGAGTGGCCAGCGACCCACCTTCGACGTCCAGCACTGCCCCCGAGCCGGGTGAACCCGCACAGGTTCCCCCGTCGGACCGCGACGAGGACACCAGCACCAGGATCATCCGCCGCGCTCCCCTGAACACCGGGATGAACACCGGCTCCCGCGACGCCGCCGCCGAGCCGCAGACGACGATCCTGCGCCGTCACCCCACCGGCGCCCTGCCGGCCCTCTCAGAACCCGTCACCCAGGCTGTGCGCCACCCCGGGCCGGTTCCCGGCCCGCCACCGGCCGACCCGACGTCGGCGATCGCCACCACGGTGGCCAGCATCGTGGCGGGCTGGGCCACGGGCGTCATCGCCACCGATCTGATCACCGGCTGGTGGGCGACCGACCCTCTCTTCTGCGTCGCGATGGGGTTCCTCGCCGCGGTGTCGGCCGCAGCGTCCATCAGCGGCGTGATCGCGCTGCTGCTGCGGCGCCGGACGGCGCGCCTGCTGATCGTCGTCGGTGCGGTGATCGCACTCCTGATCTTCGCCGGCCTGTTCGTCGCCGGCGCCGCACTGCCCGGCCCGGTCTACGCGCTGCCGCTGTTTCCCGCGGCCGCCATCGCCCTGGCCGCCCTGCCGGGGACCGCGCGGTGGAGCCGGGCGGACTAGAGCTTGCTGATCGGCGCGTGATTGTGCATCAGCTTCACCCGCCCGGCGCTGCCGAAATCGATCAGTGACATCGCCGACTCCCCCGCACCCGAAACTTCCTCGACCCGGCCCAGCCCGTACTTGTCGTGGGTGACGCGGTCACCCGGCTCCAGCACGATCAGCGGCCGCTTGCCCGCCGCCGGACGCGTCGGGGACGGCCTGGGCGTGCCGTAGCGGCCCGCATTGCCGACCGGGGCCGAGAACGACGACGCCGGAGCCTCGGTGCGGCGCCAGTCGATGAGTTCCTGCGGGATCTCGCGCAGGAACCGCGATTCGGGGTTGAGCATCGGCTGCCCCCACGACGACCGCACCTTCGCCCGGCTCAGATACAGGCGCTGACGGGCCCGGGTGATCCCGACGTAGGCCAGCCGGCGTTCCTCGGACAGTTCGAGCGGATCGCCGAGGGCACGCATGTGCGGGAACATGCCGTCCTCCCAGCCCGTCACGAACACCAGCGGGAACTCCAGCCCCTTGGCGGTGTGCAGCGTCATCATCGTCACCACACCCGATCCGTGCTCGGGGATGTCGTCGGCGTCGGCGACCAGCGACACCCGCTCCAGGAACGCGGCGAGCACGCCGGTGTCGGGGACGTCCTCGTCCTGCGCGTCCTCGTCTCCCTCGGCCAGCGCGCGGGCATTGGCCAGATCGGTGCTGAATTCGTGTGCGACGCTGACCAATTCGTTGAGATTGTCGAGGCGGGCCAGGTCCTGCGGATCGCTGGAGGCCTCGAGTTCGGCGCGGTAGCCGGTGCGGTCCAGCACGGCCTCGACCAGGTCGCCGAGTTCCCCGTCGAGACCGCCACGCAGGTCGTCGAGCAGCGCCACGAAGCCGGCGATCGCCTTCTCCGAGCGGGTGTTGAGCATCGGCACGTTGCCCTCGGCGGCCGCGACGAGCGCGTCGTTGAAATTCAGGCCGGTGTTCTCGGCGTGCACCGCCACGCACGCCTCGGCGCGGTCCCCGATGCCGCGGCGCGGCGTGTTCAGGATGCGCCGCATGCTGACCGCATCACCGGGGTTGTCGAGCACCCGCAGGTAGGCGACGATGTCGCGGATCTCCCTGCGCTCGTAGAAGCGGACTCCGCCGACCACCTTGTACGGGATCCCGGCCCTGATGAAGACTTCCTCGATCGCGCGCGACGAGTTGTTGGTGCGATAGAACACCGCCACGTCGTTGTAGGAGAAATCCGGGATGGAGTCCGACAGCGCGTCGATCTCCTGGGCGATGAAGCGCGCCTCGTCGTGTTCGTTGTCGGCGACGTAGCCGACGATCAGCTCGCCCTCGCCGGCATCGGTCCACAGCCGCTTCTCCCGCCGGCCGGCGTTGCGGGCGATCACGGAGTTCGCGGCGTTCAGGATGGTCTGCGTCGAGCGGTAGTTCTGTTCCAGCAGAATCGTTGTGGCGCTCGGGAAGTCGCGTTCGAAATCCTCGATGTTGCGGATCGTCGCGCCCCGGAACGCGTAGATCGACTGGTCGGCGTCACCGACCACGCACAGCTCGGCGGGCGCGACCCCATCGACCGTTTCAGTGCCGACGAGCTCACGGACCAGCACGTACTGGGCGTGGTTGGTGTCCTGGTACTCGTCGACGAGGATGTGCCGGAACCGGCGCCGGTAGTACTGGGCGATCTGTGGAAAGGCTTGCAGCACAGCGACTGTCTCACCGATGAGGTCATCGAAGTCCAGCGCGTTGGCCGCACGCAACCTGCGCTGGTACTCGCCGTACACGTCGGCGACGATGCGCGCCAGGTCGTCGGCGGCCTCGCTTGCCTCCGCCGCGGCCTGCTCGGGGCCGATCAGCTCGTTCTTCAGGTTGGAGATGGAGTTGGCCAGCAGCCGCGGCGAATGCCGTTTGGTGTCCAGGCCCATGTCCTTGCCGATCATCAACAGCAGACGGCGCGAGTCGTCGGCGTCGTAGATGGAGAAGTTCGAGTTCAGCCCGGGCAGCAGCGACGCCTGGTTGCGCAGGATCCGCACACACGTCGAGTGGAAAGTCGACACCCACATGTTGCGGGCCCGCGGACCCACCAACCCGACCACGCGTTCCCGCATCTCGGCGGCGGCCTTGTTGGTGAAGGTGATCGCCAGGACCTGCCCGACCCCGACGTCGCGGGCCGCCAGAAGGTAGGCGATGCGCCGGGTCAGCACCGCCGTCTTGCCGGAGCCGGCGCCGGCCACGATCAGCAGCGGTGTCCCCTCGTGAAGGACAGCCTGACGCTGCTGCGGGTTGAGGCCTTCGAGGAGATCATCGCCGGCCATCGGGGTGGCCTCGGGCAGAGTTACGTGCGCAGTCATGTCGCACCCAAACTTACCGCTGCCGACAGACACGTCCGCCCCTGTCGCGCACTTTGCGCTGCCTCATCTGCTAGTGGCACACTCACTACGTGCTCACTGCGCAGTGGCGATTTTTCTACGGGTACCGGCCTGCGGTGCCCGTGGTCTAGCTGCTTCCCCTCAGCCCCGCGGTCCGCTACCGGATCCGGGGCTCGTCTCTTGTGTGAGGCCCGAATCGACACGGACCGGGCCTTCACCCAACGAGAACCGGAGACCACGACATGACCACGACGCATTCAGGGATGGAAACCACCCAGTTGCCTGACATCGACGATCTGCGCCAGGAGATCGACCGGCTCGACGCCGAGATCCTCGAGGCCGTGAAGCGCCGCACCGAGGTCTCCCAGATGATCGGCAAGGCCCGGATGGCCTCCGGCGGCACCCGCCTCGTGCATAGCCGCGAGATGAAGGTGATCGAGCGCTACAGCGTCCTCGGCGAAGAGGGCAAGAACCTCGCGATGCTGCTGCTGCGCCTGGGCCGCGGCCGCCTCGGCCACTGAGCCTCCGCCCCCCCTGCGATTTCGGTGTAGTTCGTCAACGTCAGCGTGACCAACTACACCCGAATCACCGGGTCGTGACCGCCTCGACCAGCCACGGCGTCAGCCACTCGACCGCTTCGGGCGTCGGGTGCACCCCGTCGCTGCGCACCTTCAGGCCGTTGACCCTGGTCTGGTAGTAGCCGTTGGGGCTGAGTTTCCCGTTGAGGTCCAGGACCGTGGCATTGGGCCGCTCGTCGACGACCTCACGCAGCATCGTGTTCCATCGCTCGACGCGATCGGGCTGGTCCTCCGGGTAGAGGCTGCCGTCGGCCTTCTCCGCCCGACGGTTGTACGGCTCGGTGGCGACGACGAGGCGCGCGCCGGTCGAGCCGAGGATGTCCAGTGCCCGGTTGAGCTCGCTGCGCAGATACCCGTCGTAGCCCGGCTCGCCGATGTGGGTCCATCTGCCCTCGCTCATCCGGTCGACGACCTCCCACCGTCCGACCATCAACAGCACCACGTCCGGCTTCTCGTGTCCGATGCGCTGCGCCCACCGGGCGGGCCATTCGTCGCACTCCGGCTTCTGCTGCAGTTCCTGGCCGACGTATTCGTACGGGCCGCCGCGCGCGATGCCGCAGCCGATCGTGGTGAAGTCGGCGAAGTCGACCCCCGGCGTCTCGGGCAGATAGCGCATCATCGTCCACGCGATCGAGTCGCCGAACACCGCGACCCGCAGATCCCCCGGAGCCGCCGGCGTCGGCGTGCGCGTCACCTCCACCGGGACCTCGGGTCCGACCAGCGCCGCGATGTCGACCAGCGGTCCGGGCTCGGGTGTCGGCGGCACCACCCGCACGGGCAGCACGGTCATCGTCAGCACCGCCGCCGTCGCCGCGGTCGCCCCGGCCAGCGGCAGCATCGGCACGAACGCCGGCCGCCACTCGCGGATCGGCTGTTCGATCAGCCACCACGACACCGCGGCCACCGCGACCGTGGCGGCACAGCGCAGCGCGAACAACTGCCACCCCGACGCCCCGGTGCGTTCCCCGTTGAGGATCAGGAAGATCGGCCAGTGCCACAGGTACACGCCGTAGGAGATCGCGCCCAGTCCGACGAGCGGCCACACCGACAGCAGCCGCGCGACGGGGCCGTCCTGGGCCAGGGCGACAGGGGCGATGACCAGAACCGCGGCGAGTGCGACCACGATCAACAGTCCGCTGCGGAACTCCTCGGCGCTGCCGGTGGCGATCCGCGCGGCCAGGAACAGCACCACCAATCCGATGACCGGCAACGTCCACGCCACCCACCGCGCCCAGCGCGACCGGAAGATCTCCAGGCCCGCCGTCAACCCACGCCAGTCGCGAACGAGCAGGGCCGCGGCGGCCGCACCGACGAGCAACGCCTGCACCCGGGTGTCGGTGCCGAAGTAGACCCGGTTGAGATTGCCGTCCGAACTCATCAGCGCCGTCGCCGACGCCGACGCGACGATCCCGGCGGTGGCGAGCAGAAAGACCGCGGTGCGCACCGCGCGCTGCGACAGCGTCACCCCGCGCCGGTACGCGAGCGCGGTCAGGCCGGCGATCACCGCGGCGATCAGCAGCGGCCAGAGGACGTAGTACTGCTCCTCGACCGCGAGCGACCAGGTGTGCTGCAGCGGCGACGGCGGTGCGCCCTGGGAGAAGTAGTCGGTGTTCTGCGCGACGAACATCCAGTTGGACATCCAGAAGAACGTCGCGACCGCGTCGTCGCGCAGGGTGGCGACGGACTCGTCGGAGAACAGGCCGCGGACCGCGACGACCGCGAGCACCATCACCACCAGTGCGGGCAGCAGACGGCGGGCACGGCGGATCCAGAAACCCTTGAGTCCGATGTGGCCGGTGCGCCCGATCTCGTCGAGCAGCAGCGAGGTGATCAGGAACCCGCTGAGGACGAAGAACACGTCGACGCCGAGGAAGCCTCCGGACAGTCCCGGCACGCCTCCGTGGTCGGCGAGCACCAGCGCCACGGCGATCGCCCGCACACCGTCGAGCGCCGGAATCGACTGCCCCGGGCCGACATACCGACGCGGCCCCACCCGAACTGGTGCCGCACTCACGGCTGTCACCTGACGAGGCCCTCCTTGCCTTCTCCGAGCAAGGAAGTCTATGGGCGTGTGCGCCCTCGATCTGTGAGGCGCGCGCGTCCTCCCGCGAGCTTCTCCCGCGAGCAGTCGCATACTCGGGCGCGTCGCCGGCGCGTCGTGCGAGTTTGCGTCTGCTCGCGGCGGGAGATGCCCCAGTTGCGGCGGGAGGTGCCCTACTTCGCGGCGGAAGGTGCGCTACTTCGTGAGCGCGATGTACTTCGTGTCGAGGTACTCCTCGATGCCCTCGGTGCCGCCCTCGCGGCCGAAGCCGGACTCCTTGATCCCGCCGAACGGCGCGGCGGCATCGGAGATCACGCCGCGGTTGACGCCGACCATCCCGGACTCGATGCCCTCGGCGACCCGCAGGGCCCGGTCCAGCGACTGCGTGTAGACGTAGGCGGCCAGCCCGTACTCGGTGTCGTTGGCCGCGGCGATCCCTTCCTCTTCGGTGTCGAATCCCGCGATGGGTGCGACGGGACCGAACACCTCCTCTTTGAAGATGCGGGCGTCGGCGGGGACGTCGGTCAGCACGGTCGCGGGATAGAAGTTGCCGGGTCCGCCCGGGGCGACGCCGCCGACGGCGACGGTGGCGCCGCGCGACACCGCGTCGGACACCAGCTCGGTGACGGTGGCGACCTGCTTGGCGTTGATCAGCGGGCCGAGTGTCGAGGACTCGTCGAGACCCTTGCCGAGGGTGAACTCGCTCATCCGCTTGACGAACTTGTCGGTGAACTCCTCACGCACCGCGTTGGCGACGTGGATGCGGTTGGCGGCCGTGCACGCCTCGCCGCCGTTGCGCATTTTGGCCAGGATCGCGCCGTCGACCGCGGCGTCGACGTCGGCGTCGTCGAAGACCACGAACGGCGCGTTGCCGCCGAGCTCCATCGAGGTGCGCAGCAGCTTGTCGGCCGACTGCTTCACCAGTGCCTTGCCAACCCCGGTCGAGCCGGTGAACGTGAGCTTGCGCAGCCGGCCGTCGTTGATCAGCGTCTCGGTGACGGGGCCGGGGCTGGTGGTCGGCAGCACCGACAGCACGCCCTTGGGCAGGCCGGCCTCGGCCATCAACTTGGCGAGCAGGAGCATCGTCAGCGGCGTCTCCTGCGCGGGCTTGACGATCATGGTGCAGCCGGCCGCGAACGCCGGTCCCATCTTGCGGGTGCCCATGGCCAGTGGGAAGTTCCACGGCGTGATCGCGTAGCAGGGACCGACGGCCTGCTTGGTGACGAGGATCCTTCCGGTCCCGGCCGGTGCGGCGGTGTAGCGGCCGTCGATGCGGACGGCCTCCTCGGCGAACCACCGGAAGAACTCGGCGCCGTAGGTCACCTCGCCCTTGCTCTCGGCGAGCACCTTGCCCATCTCCAGGGTCATCAGCGCGGCGATGTCGTCGGCGCGGGCGGTGATGGTCTCGAAGACCGAGCGCAGGATCTCCCCGCGCTTGCGCGGCGCGATACCCGCCCACTCGGCCTGCACCGCGCACGCGGCGTCGAGCGCGGCCCGGGCGTCGTCGGCCGTCGCGTCGGCGACCGACGTCAGCACGGTGTCGTCACTGGGGTCGAGGACGTCGAACGTCGAGGTGCCCTCGCGCTCCTCACCGCCGATCCACAGCCCGGTGGGAACCGACGCCAGCAGCGCTTCGACAGCGGAGTTGTCCATGGCCCAAGTGTTCCACCCCGGACGTCCCAATCGCACTAGGGTTCTGGACATGGGAACCGACATCACCGCGACGTCCGCGTGGCAGGCGCTGGCGAGGCACCACGACGAGATCGGCGACACGGACCTGCGTCAACTGTTCGATCAGGACGCGGCGCGGGGTTCGCAGTTCGCCGTGACCGTCGGCGATCTCTACATCGACTACAGCAAGCATCGCGTGACCGCCGAGACGCTGAACCTGCTCGTCGATGTGGCGCACGCCGCGGGGCTGGAGACCAAGCGGGATGCGATGTTCTCCGGCGAGCACATCAACACCTCCGAGGACCGCGCGGTGCTGCACACCGCGCTGCGGTTGCCGCGCGATGCGGCGCTGACCGTCGACGGGCAGGATGTCGTCGCCGACGTGCACGAGGTGCTCGACCGGATGGGCGATTTCACCGATCGGCTGCGCAGCGGGGACTGGCTCGGCGCCACCGGAGAGCGCATCACCACGGTGGTCAACATCGGTATCGGCGGGTCGGATCTCGGTCCGGTGATGGTGGATCAGGCATTGCGCCACTACGCCGACGCCGGCATCTCGGCTCGGTTCGTCTCGAACGTCGACCCTGCCGACCTGGTCGCAAAGCTGGCCGGGTTAGACCCTGCCGCAACGCTTTTCGTCATCGCGTCGAAGACGTTCTCCACGTTGGAGACGCTGACGAACGCGACGGCCGCGCGACGCTGGTTGATCGAGGCGCTCGGCGAGGACGCGGTGTCGAAGCACTTCGTCGCGGTGTCGACGAACGCGAAGCTGGTCGCCGAGTTCGGCATCGACACCGACAACATGTTCGGCTTCTGGGACTGGGTGGGCGGACGGTACTCGGTCGACTCCGCGATCGGCCTGTCGGTGATGGCGGTGATCGGCCGGGAGCGTTTCGCGGAGTTCCTCGCAGGCTTCCATCTGATCGACGAGCACTTCCGCACCGCGCCGCTGGAGGCCAACGCGCCGGTGCTGCTGGGCCTGATCGGCCTCTGGTACAACAACTTCTTCGGCGCCGAAACCCGTGCGGTTCTTCCGTATTCGAACGATCTGGCACGGTTTGCGGCCTATCTTCAGCAGCTGACCATGGAGTCCAACGGCAAGTCGGTCCAGGCCGACGGCACTCCGGTCAGCACCGCCACCGGCGAGATCTTCTGGGGCGAGCCGGGCACCAACGGCCAGCACGCGTTCTACCAGTTGCTGCACCAGGGCACCCGGTTGGTGCCCGCCGATTTCATCGGCTTCAGCGAGCCGACCGACGATCTGCCCACCGCCGACGGCACCGGCAGCATGCACGACCTGCTGATGAGCAACTTCTTCGCGCAGACGCAGGTCCTCGCGTTCGGCAAGACGGCCGACGAAATCTCCGCTGAGGGAACCTCTCCAGATGTGGTGCCGCACAAGGTGATGCCGGGCAACCGGCCGACCACTTCCATCCTGGCGACGAAGCTGACGCCGTCGGTGGTGGGCCAGCTGATCGCCCTCTACGAGCATCAGGTGTTCGTCGAAGGCGTCATCTGGGGGATCGACTCGTTCGACCAGTGGGGTGTGGAGCTCGGCAAGACCCAGGCCAAGGCACTACTGCCGGTGCTCACCGACGCCGAATCTCCTGCGGAGCAGTCGGATTCGTCGACAGATTCTCTCGTGCGGCGGTACCGAGCGCAGCGAGGCCGAACAGCCTGAGCCGAGCGGAGGGCCGGACTCAGGCTTCGGGGTCCGGGCGCGTCCAGCCGAGGATCATCGCCGGCGCGCAACCCCCGATCAGCAACACGGTGATGGCCATCAGGCCACCCGCGTAGGCCATGTCCGTGTCGGTACCACCGTCGGTGAAAACCGACCCGAAAATCAGGTAACCGATCGGCAGCAGCATCAGATACTGGGTCAACGTCAGCCCGATCGACCTCGCGCTGTTGCGTTGTGCCAGTTCGTATTCGTCGAGGATGGCCAGCGGCGCATCACCCTGGCGGCCGGACACGATCTGCAGCATCACCCACAGCGTGAAGAAGAGGGCCGTGGCGGGCAGCCAGGCGAGCGCCGCTGAGCGAATTCCGGAGGCACACAACACGCTGACCACTGCCATCACCGCGAAAGTGAGCCCGAGGCCAACCACGAGTAGTCGTCGCCTGCGTTGGGTGCGCCAGGATGGCAGAGAATGGGCATAGGTGCGCTCGTACTTCAGGAAGCGGCGGGCACGGTAGCTCTGGTATCTGTCGATCAGGGTGGCCTCAGACATGGGCAGTCCCTCCTTGCGATTGGTCTTTTCGGTACAACTCGGACGACAGCGGGGTGAAGGGCGTGCGCGAGAACACCGCTTCAACAGGCAGGTCGAACACCGAGCAGATGCGGAACGCCAGGTCGAGACTGGGATAGTGGTCGCCCCGCTCGAGTGCTCCGACCGTCTGCGGGTTGACGTCGATCAGTTCCGCGAGACGTGCCCTCGTCATCTGGCGCTCGGCGCGCAGGACACCGATGCGGTTGTAGATGGGGAAGGTTTCCCCGCGTCGTACCGGACTCACCCAATCGATTGTTGGGAAAACCCAACACCGTGTCAACCCGTCTCTGCGATTTCGGTGTAGTTCGTCAATCCCACATTGACCAACGACACCGAAATACCTAGAGGACGGCGGCTTCCCTGCGTTCGGTGATCGGGGCTGCGAGCCGCTGCTCGTCGCAGATGCGCTGCAGCCTCTCCAGTGTCGCGTCCAGCCCCGGCCCCAGTCGCGGGCCCGGGGTGAAGGTGGCCGGCAGATGCCGCATGCCCTGGATCACCCCGATCGTCTCGTAGTGCACCGCCCCGGCCGGGTCACAGTGGAAATCGGGCATCCGGTCGAGGACCGCGGTCAGCATCGACTTGAAGACCGTCCGTGCGACGTTCGACCCGATACACCGGTGCACACCGACGCCGAAGCTGAAGTGCCGGTTGCCTTTCCGGTCGAGCAGCACCTCGTCGGGCCGTTCGAACAGCTCAGGGTCGCGGTTGGCCATCGCCCACGACAGCCACAGCCGCTCCCCCTCTTTGAGCACCACGCCGTCGACCTCGACGTCGGCCGCCAGTGTCCGACCGTCACCGGGCGCCGGGGTGAAGTACCGCAGGAACTCCTCGGTCGCCGGATTCAGCAGGGTGTCGCGGTCGCGGCTGAGCCGAGTGCGCTCCTCGGGGTGCTGCGAGAGCCATTCCAGCGCGTGCGCGGTCAGCGCGGTGGTGGTGTCGAATCCCCCGCCGATCAGCAGCATGAGCATGCCCAGGATGTCGATGTCGGGTGCGGGTTCGCCGTCGATCCTGATCCTGGCCAGCGCATCGATCAGGCCGGGGCGCGGCGTCTCGCGGATCTCGGCGACGTGACGCATCATCTCCATCGCCGACGCCACGGCCAGCTCGGTGACCTCGCGGTATTCCGGCGATTCGGCCGGGGTGTACACCGACGCGTGCGCGGGTTCGCAGTAGATCTGCCAGTCCTTCAACGGCACGCCGAGCAGGCCGAGGGTCAGCACTGCCGGGACGATGTTGGCCAGGTCGTCGACGAAGTCGATCCGTCCGTCTTCGATCTTCTCGTCCAGGCAGGCCTTGACGATCTCGTCGACCACGGGCACCCAGCGCTGCACCGCCGCGGGTGACAGGTAGCCGTTCAGCGGCGTGCGGTATTCGCGGTGCTCGGGATCGTCCATCTCGAGCATGCCGCCACGGAAGGTCACGCTCGTGTCCCCGCGGGGGATGTTGATCCCTGTGTAGCCCTTGCGCTCGCCGGTCACGTCGTTGTCGTTGGAGACGTGCGGGCACCGCGCGAGTTCGAACACGGCGCGGTTTCCGGCAGCCACCCAGTGACCGCCGTAGGTGTCGGTCCACGCCAGCGGGCACCGCGCGTGCATCTGTGCCGTGACCGCCTGGAACTGGTCGCGATACTGCGGCGTGTGTCGGTCGAAGTGGAAGGCGTGTTCGGCGCGTCGTCGATCAAGCTGATCCGACATCCCTCGAGGGTAGGAAACCCGGCCCGCGAGAGATGACAGTTCGGCGAGATTGCCTACTGGTCAGGCGAAATACTTGGTGAACCTCGGCGGAAGGACCTTCATCACCTCGACCAGAGGCCACCACGGCCAGCCCGGGACCACGGCGCGGCCCTTCTCCTTCTCGATCGCGTCGACCATCGCCTTGACGCCGGTCTCGTTGTCGACCATCAGCATCGTCGAGTTCGACTTCGCGGTCATCTCGGACTCGATGTAGCCGGGCTCCAGCACGGTGATCTTGATCGGGCCGGACGGGTACTCGGCCCGCAGCGATTCACCGAGGGAGGTCACGCCGGCCTTGCTCGCCGAGTAGGCCGCCTTGAAGCCGGGCACACCGACGTTGCCCAGCACCGACGACACGAGCACCAGGTGTCCGGCGCCCGCTGCCTTGAACATCTCCAGCGCGGTCTCGATCTGCACGAGCGCCGCGACCAGGTTGGTCTCGAGGGTGGCCTTGTTGGCCCACATCTTGCCGCCGCCCAGCGGATACCCCTTGCCGATGCCGGCGTTGACGATCACGCAGTCGATGCCGCCGAGTTCGTCGCTGAGCTCGGTGAAGACCTTCGGCACCTGCTCGTGGTCGTTGACATCGAGCGCCGCGACGGCGACCTTGATGTTCGGGAAGTCGGCCAGCAGCTGGGTCCGCAGTTCGTCGAGGTTGTCGAGCCGGCGCGCGCACAGCGCGAGGTCGCGTCCCTTGGCGGCGAACTGCCGGGCCATCCCGGCGCCGAGCCCGGAGCTCGCGCCGGTGATCAAGATCTTCTGCCGAGTCATGCCGGAAGGATAACCGAGTTAGACAACTCTCGATAAATCGCCGAAACTGCGTTCCGGCCGCTCGAAGTGCGGGTGCGGACCTGCTGGAATGCACGTTCGGCGCCGCGGGCGGTCATTTCAGCAGCCGGGACATCCTGCGGTCGGCGAGCACCTTGCCGCCCGTCTGGCACGTCGCGCAGTACTGGAACGACTTGTCGGCGAACGACACCTCCCGCACGGTGTCCCCGCAGACCGGGCACGGCAGCCCGGTGCGGGCGTGCACGCGCAGCCCGGACCGTTTCTCGCCCTTCAGCGTCGCGGCCTGCTGCCCGACCGACCGGGTCACCGCGTCGGTGAGCACCGTGATCATCGCGTCGTACAGGTCGGCGCGCTGCGCCTCGGTGAGCTTGTTGGCCGTCGCGAACGGAGAGAGCCTCGCGACGTGCAGGATCTCGTCGCTGTAGGCGTTGCCGATGCCGGAGATGACCTTCTGGTCGGTGATGACGGTCTTGATGCGGCCCGACTCCCCCGAGAGCATCTCGGTGAACGCCGGCAGCGTCAGCGACAACGCGTCCGGCCCCAGCGACGCGATCTGCGGCACCGCCAGAGGATCGGTGACCAGCCACACCGCGAGGCGTTTCTGGGTTCCGGCCTCGGTCAGGTCGTATCCGGGCGCCTCACCGGGCGTCCCGAGGTGCACCCGCAGCGCGATCGGCCCCTTGCCGGGCTTGAGTGGCGCGGCGGCGAGCTTGTCCGACCAGCGCAACCACCCGGCCCGGGACAGATGGGTGATCAGGTGCAGGTCACCGGCCTGCAGGCCGAGGTACTTGCCCCACCGGTTGGCGGCGGTGACCTCCCGGCCGACGAGCGCGGACACCGGCGGATCGAACGTCTTGAGCACCGACAGGGACGCGACGTCGACCCGGCCGACGGTCAGACCGACGGCGTGGCGGCGCAGGTGGTCGGCGAGCGCTTCGACCTCGGGCAACTCGGGCATGCCACTCAGTCTGCCTGGACGATCAACGACAGAAGCCAACTCACGACCGAGAGCACGATGGCGGCCCAGATCGCCGTCCACCAGAAGTCGTCGATGGCGAGGCCCCAGTGGGTGGTGTGCTCGGTGATCCACGACGTGATCCACAGCATGAACGCGTTGATCACCACGTGGAACAGTCCGAGCGTCAGGATGTAGAGCGGAATCGACACGATCTGCACGATCGGCTTGATGACGGCGTTGACCACGCCGAAGATCACCGCGACGACGAAGATGACGCCGATGCGCGCCGCGGTCGACTCCCCTCCGACGAACTCGATGCCGGGCACCAGCAGCGTCACCACCCAGAGCGCGACGCCGGTGAGTCCGGCGCGCAACAGAAGCGATCCCATGCCGATCATGATCCACCCCCGGTGCGCACCGGCGCGCGCGGACGACGACCGTTCGCATCGCCGGCACCTCGGCCGCAGGGCACGCACCACGGCGACGTTCGCCGACAGCCGATGTAGCGAGTCCGAATAGCCTTGGCAGACAGGATGTTCGGCCCCACTCATCCCCAACAGTCGCCGGGCGGACAGCGAACGGACTCCACGCACCTCGTTGCGCGCATTCCGTGGCGGGCATACTAGAACGTGTTCTAGTATGCGGTCACCGACGAGCAGGAGACGACGTGCGATTCACCTTTGCCGAAGCGATGACCGATCCGACGTATTACATCCCGCTGGCGAAGGCCGCCGAGGCCGCCGGCTATCACGCGATGACGATCCCGGACAGCATCGCCTATCCGTTCGAGTCGGATTCGAAGTATCCGTACACCCCCGACGGCAACCGTGAGTTCCTCGACGGCAAGGCGTTCATCGAGTCGTTCGTACTGACCGCAGCGCTGTGCGCGGTGACGACGAAGCTGCACTTCAACCACTTCGTGCTCAAGTTGCCGATCCGGCCGCCGGCGCTGGTCGCCAAGCAGGCCGGTTCGCTGGCGGCGCTGTTCGACAACCGTCTCGGACTGGGAGTGGGCACCAGCCCGTGGCCGGAGGACTACGAATTGCTCAACGTCCCGTTCGCCCGGCGCGGCAAGCGGATGGACGAGTGCATCGACATCATCAGGGGCCTCACTTCGGGCGACTACTTCGAGTACCACGGCGAGTTCTACGACATCCCGAAGACGAAGATGACGCCCGCGCCGTCCAAGCCGGTGCCCATCCTCATCGGCGGGCACGCCGACGCGGCACTGCGCCGGGCGGCCCGCAACGACGGGTGGATGCACGGCGGCGGCGATCCGGAGGAAATCGACGCGCTGCTGGCCAAGCTCACCCGGTTCCGCGACGAGGCCGGTACGGCGGGTGCAGACGATTACCAGATCCACGTGATCTCGCTGGACGCCTACTCCCTCGACGGCATCAAGCGTCTCGAGGACAAGGGGGTCACCGACGTGATCGTCGGTTTCCGGATCCCCTACATCACAGGACAGGACACCGAACCGTTGGAGACGAAGATCCGCAATCTGGAGATGTTCGCCGAGAACGTCATCGCCAAGGCCTGACGCTCAGGCGTCCGCGCACCGCTTGAGGACGCTTGCGATCGCGTCGATCGGCGTCGACGCCTCGATGACGGTGCGCAGCTTCCCGGCGGCCTCCCGGTAGCGGTCGTCGCGACGGACGGCGTCCACCGCGGCGCGGATCGCCGCGGCCGACGGTGACGAGGTGCCGAGGTCTATCCCGACGCCGGTGTAGGCCACGCGCGCGGCGACCTCCGCCTTGTCGGACGTCTCGCCGGCGACGATCAGCGGCACACCGTGGCCGAGGGCGTACTGGACGCCGCCGTATCCCCCGTTGGTGATCATCACATCGACGTTCGGAAGCAGCGCCGAGTACGGAATCCATTCCGCGACACGCACATTGGACGGGATGCGGTCGGCGATCCGCTGGCCTGCGCGACCGCCGGTGGTGGCGACGACGAGCACATCGTCGAGGTCTTCGAGCGCTTCGAAGGTCGGGCCGATCAGCTGGTTGAGGTCGGTGTTGTCGAATGTGCCCTGGGTGACGTGCACGACCGTCGTCCCGTCCCGCTCGATCTCCCCCCACCACGGAGGCGGCACGAATCCGGCTGTCCCGTCCGGCAATACCGGGCCGACGTACTCGACCGTCGCGGGGAGGTCGCTGCGGGGATATTCGAAGTCCCGCACCGAGAGCTGCAGGATGCCGTCGGCGAGGCGAGGCCAGTCGCTGATGAAGACCGGCGACCTGCCGCAGCCGGCCCGCCGCAGCGCGCGGTCGAACCGTCGCTGGCTGGCGCGCATGATGACCCGGTGCGCGACCGCGGTCATCTGCGTGTAGTCGACCCCCGCCTCGGGTTGCCACGCCATCCCGAACGGCGGCGTGTCGGTGCTGGAGATGGTCAGCGGCCCGACCCCGCACACCACCACCGGTGGACGGGGCTCGTCGGCCAGCAGCATCGGCAGCACACCGGTGAAGGTCACGTCGGCCACCACCGCGTCACACCTCGTGACGGCCAGCGCCGAGGCCAGCGAGTCCGCTTCTGCGGCAAGCGGTCTGGCGAAGATGGTGTCGAGCTCGGCACGGCCCAGCCAGAATCGCCGCACCGCCGGGGGCATCCTGCGCATCAGAACGGGCGCAGCGGCCGGCGGGTCGATCACCACGCTGTCGGGCAGGCACAGCATCTGCAACCCTGCGGCCTCGACGAGGTCGGCGTACTCCGCAGCGGTCAGGATCGTCACCTCGTGGCCGAGGGACTGCAGTCCGGCCCCGACGTCGACCATAGGCATCACGTGCCCCCGGAGTGGGCTTACGGCAAGCAGATAATGCGCCAAACCTCATCCTTTGCTGCTGTGGAGCAGGCGCTCCCGTTCCCGGCGCGTACCGCTGAAATTACCCGAGCCGCAGGTGCGCGCCACGTCGTGCACATCTGACCCTACGTAACCCGTCACAGATATGTCATAACCGGTTTCCGGCATTCCACCAGGCCGCCGGCAAGCCTCCGACCACGGCAAATGCACGTCACGACCGATCAGCGCCGCACGAACGGTCCTGTGGCGCTACACAACTGACGCGGTAACACTATCTCCATGTCGGTGGGAGATGCGCGCGAGTTGAGTCGGCACCGTGGACGGGCACCTGGAACGGACCCGATCGCACGACAACGCCGATGCTTAGACGTCACGCTATTGGGTAATTCCCCGCTCTGATGACACCCGGTGCTCGACCCTCAACCGACGGTGGTCAGATGCGGACGGTCAACGGTTACGCGACGTCGACGTTTTCGGCCACCGGCATCGCGTCGCGTCACGACCTGAGATGGCACTCCGACATCCGTGACCGCGTACTGGCCGCGATCACCGAGTTCGTCGACGCACGGTGCGCCGCCGCGCTGGTCGGCGGACCTGTCGACGTGGCCGAGGACGTGCTGCGCGGGCTGCTCGCCGACGGCAAGTGTCTCCGCTCGACGTTCCTCTACGTGGGCTGGCGGTGCGGCGCCGACGGCACGGATGCGGCGATCCGGGCGGCGGCCAGCCTGGAGTTCCTGCACGCGTTCGCGCTGATGCAGGACGACGTGATGGACGAATCCCCGATGCGCCGCGGGCGGCCCACCGCGCACCGGGCGTTCGCCGGGTGGCACCACGCCCACGGACTGTCCGGATCGTCGACCCGGTTCGGGGAGTCCGCCGCGGTGCTGCTGGCCGACCTGTGCCTGGTGTGGGCCGAGCAGATGCTGCGCGAGAGCGGAGTGGACGCGGCGGCACTGGATCGCGCCTGGCCCCGCTACGACACGATGCGCACCGAGCTGGCCGTCGGCCAGTTCGCCGACCTCGTGAACGACACGGCCGCGTTCCCGTCGCTGGACGCCGTCCTTGACGTCGCGCGCCGCAAGTCCGGCAATTACACGGTGCGACGCCCGCTGGAGATCGGTGCCGCGCTGGCCGGATGCGACGAGCGCCAGCTCAGCGCGCTGGGCGGGTACGGCAGCGCGGTCGGCGAAGCCTTCCAGATGCGCGACGACCTGCTGGGCGTGTTCGGCTCCCCCCAGACCACCGGCAAACCCGCGGGCGACGATCTCGCCGCCCGAAAAGCGACGTCCGTGGTGGCCGCGTCCTACCAGCTGGCCAACGACACCCAACGTCGGCGCCTGGGCGCGCTGATGACCGGGGGCCACCTCACCCCGGCGGACATCACCCACTGGCAGAACCTGATCGCCGAGACCGGCGCCGTCGAATGGATTGAAGAGTTGATCGAACGAAGGCTCACCTGGGCCCTGGACAGTCTGGACACCGCAGACTTCGACGGTGAGGCGCGCAACGCGCTCGCCACGATGGCCGCGGCCTGCACCGAGCGGGTGGCGTGATGAGGTCGGTGCCGGGTTCCACCGACCGCGTCGTCGTCGTCGGGGCCGGACTGGCCGGACTGTCGGCCGCCATGCATCTGGCCGGACGCGGCCGCCAGGTCACCGTCGTCGAACGCGATCCCCACCCGGGCGGCCGGATGGGCCGCGCCGACGTGAACGGGTACCTGCTCGACACCGGGCCCACCGTGCTGACCATGCCCGACATCATCGACGAGACGTTCGCGGCGCTCGGTGAGACGACCTCGGACCGCGTGCATCTGGATCCGGTGCTGCCCGCCTACCGCGCCTCCTTCGCCGACGGTACGAGCCTGGACGTCCACACCGACGCGGCCGCGATGAGCGCCGAGATCGAACGCTTCGCCGGACCCGAGGAGGCCGCCGGGTACGCGCGGATGCGCCAGTGGCTGAGCAAGCTCTACGAGCTGGAGTTCAACGGTTTCATCAACGCGAACTTCGACTCGCCGCTGTCGCTGGTGACCCCGCAGCTCGCGCGCCTGGCCGCCATCGGCGGCTTCCGCCGCTGGGAGCCGATGATCCGGCGCTTCCTCAGCGACGAGAGGCTGCTGCGCGTCTTCACCTTCCAGGCGCTCTACGTCGGTGTGCCGCCGAAGCGGGCGTTGGCCGCCTATGCGGTGATCGCCTACATGGACACCGTGTCGGGCGTGTACTTCCCGCGCGGCGGCATGCGCGCCCTCCCCGACGCGATGGCCGCCGCGGCCGCCGACGCCGGCGTCGAGTTCCGTTACGACGCACCGGTTTCGGCTCTTGAGCGATCCGGCTCGCGGGTCACCGCCGTGCGCACCGTCACCGGCGAGCGCATCCCGGCCGACGCCGTGGTGCTCACCACGGAACTGCCCGACACCTACCGGCTCCTGGGCCGCACCCCACGCCGCATGGTGCCCCTGCGCCCGGCGCCGTCGGCCGTCGTCGCCCACTTCGGCACCCGCGCACCCGCACAGGACACCGACGGGTCACACCACACCATCCTGTTCGGCGACGCGTGGGAACGCACCTTCGACGAGATCATCGACCAGGGCCGGCCGATGGCGGATCCGTCGCTGCTGGTCACCCGTCCCGCACTCGGCGATCCCAGCGTGGCACCGCCCGGCCGCGACCTGCTCTACGTGCTGGCGCCAGCGCCGAACACCGATGTCGGCCACCGGGATTGGGATGCCGACCAGGACGGCTACACCTCGCACATGCTGGACACGGTCAGAGAACGCATGCCGCACCTCGGGGACGACGCCGAGCTGCTGCGGGTCGTGACGCCGCGGGACTGGGCCCGGCAGGGCATGGCGTCGGGCACACCGTTCGCGCTGTCGCACACCTTCGCCCAGACCGGCCCGTTCCGCCCGGCCAACACGATCCGCGGGATCGACAACGCGGTGCTGGCCGGCTCCTCTACCGTTCCTGGTGTGGGCATCCCGACCGCGATCGTGTCCGGCCGACTGGCCGCCGACCGGGTCACCGGGGCCGGGAGTCGGACTCAACCTCGGGTAGTGACGCAATGATTGGGGCGCAACGATGATCGGCTCAGAATTGGATGCCGCCGGGGTGCGGGACAAGGATCTGCGGCAGGCCTACCGGGAGTGCCGACGCCTCAACGCCCAGCACGGTAAGACCTTCTTCCTCGCCACCCGGCTGCTGACGCCGGCACAGCGGCCCGCGGTGCACGCGCTCTACGGCTTCGCCCGCCGCGCCGACGACGTGCTCGACAGCTTCGACGATCGCTCCGTCGCGGCCCGCGCCGACGAGCTGCAGAATCTGGCCACCGCGCTGTTCACCCGGCTGGTGGAGAAGCAGCACTCCGGCAACGATCCCGTGCTCGACGCGGTCGAGGACACCGCCCGGCACTACCGGATCGACTGGCAGCTGTTCGACGACTTCCTGGCGTCGATGCGGATGGATCTGACGATCACCGACTATCCCGACCGTGCGGCGCTCGACCGCTACATGTACGGCTCGGCCGAGGTGATCGGCCTGCAGATGCTGCCGGTGCTCGGCACCGTGGTGCCGCGTGAGGAGGCGGCGCCGTACGCCGCGGCGCTGGGCAAAGCGTTCCAGCTGACGAACTTCCTGCGCGACATCGACGAGGACCTGACCCGTGGCCGGGTCTACCTGCCCGCCGACGAGCTCGCCGCGCACGGCGTGGACCGCGAGGTGCTGACATGGTGCCAGCGCAACCGCCGTACCGATCGCCGGCTGCGGGCCGCACTGGTCGAGCAGCACGCGCTGACGCGGCGCATCTACGTGCAGGCCGAACGCGGGATCGCGATGCTGCATCCGCATTCCCGGCCGTGTGTGGGAGCCGCGCTGACGCTGTACTCGGAGATCCTCGACCGGATCGAGGAGATCGACTTCGCCGTGTTCGCCCAGCGCGCCACCGTCTCGACGGCACGCCGCCTGCAGGTCGCCTCCGCGGGACTGGCCCGCGCCGCACGGGCCCGCTTCCGGCACCGGGGGGCCTGACATCGACGGAACGCTCGTTTGTCCGATGCCGCCGGCGGCGGCCTCGCAGCGGCCATACTCGGTGTCCATGGACATCGTGTCGACTTCTCCTGCACGCCGTGCCGACCCGCCCGCGGCGGTGTGATCCGTGGCGACCTACGACGTCCCGGACGCTTTCGACGCCGGCGCCGACGCCTACGACGGCCTCGTCGGCGCGAACCCCGGCTATCACAAGCACCTACGCCTGTCGGCCCGGCGGATGGGGCTGCCCGACGGGGGGCGCGGGCTCCTTCTGCTCGACATCGGTTGCGGCACAGGAGCATCGACCGCCGCGCTGCTGCGTGCCGCGCCGCACGCCGAGATCGTCGCGGTCGACGGCTCGGCAGGCATGCTCGCCCAGGCCCGCGCGAAGCGGTGGCCGCCCAACGTCCGCTTCGTACACAGCAGGGTCGAAGATCTCGCGGTGAACGGGGTGACCGGCCCGTTCGACGGCATCCTCGCGGCGTACCTGATCCGCAATGTCGCCGACCGCGACGGCGTCCTTCAGGAGTTGCGTGCGCTGCTGCGGCCCGGCGGTGTGTTCGCCGCCCACGAGTACTCGGTGCGTGACTCCAGGACCGCGACCGCGCTGTGGAACCTGGTCAGCTCGGCCGTCATCATCCCGGCGGGCAGGCTGCGCTCGGGAGACGCCGAGCTGTACCGGTACCTCAAACGCAGCGTCAACGAGTTCGACGGCGCCGCGGAGTTCCGTAACCGTCTGCAGCGCAACGGCTTCGTCGACGTCACGAGCCACACCATGTCCGGTTGGCAGCACGACATCGTGCACACGTTCCTCGGGAGGACGCCACAGTGAACGATCCGCGACGGGTTCTGCATCCCGCCGCCGCAGCCCTGCCCAGCGCCTCTGCGCTCGGTGCGCAGCCGAAGGCGGCGGTCATCGGCGGCGGCATCGCCGGCCTCGCCGCGGCCACCTCGCTGGCCGAGCGCGGTGTCGCGGTGCGGCTCTACGAGCGGCAGAGCTACCTGGGCGGGCGCGTCGGAGGATGGCAGGACACGCTCGACGACGGCACCACCGTCGCCATGAACCGGGGCTTTCACGCCTTCTTCCGCCAGTACTACAACCTGCGCGGCATCCTGAGCCGCATCGACCCGTCCCTGTCGATGCTCAGCCCGCTGACCGACTATCCGCTCGTCGACGCGCTCGGCAGGCGGGACACGTTCCGCGGACTGCCCCGCACACCACCGTTCAACGCGATGGCGTTCGCGTTGCGCAGTCCCACCTTCCGGGTGCGCGACCTGATCAGGCTCGACGCGCGTGCGGCCGCTCCGCTGGCCGCGGTCTCGGTCCCGGGCACCTACGACGAACTCGACGACCAGGATGCCGAGTCGTTTCTGCGGGACATCAACTTCCCCGACGCCGCACGGCATCTGGCCTTCGAGGTGTTCTCCCGCAGCTTCTTCACCCGACCCGCCGCGCTGTCGGCGGCAGAACTGGCCACCATGTTCCACATCTACTTCCTCGGATCCAGCGAGGGACTGGTGTTCGACGTGGCCACCTCGAATTTCGATGTGGCGCTGTGGAATCCGCTCGCCTCCTACCTGGAGCGCCTGGGCGCCCACGTCCACACCGGCACCGCGGTCGACAGCGTGACGGCGACGTCGCAGAACAGCTTCATCGTCACCGACGGTGCGGGTGACGAGAACGAGGTCGACGGCGTCGTCCTCGCCACCGACGTGTCGGCATTGCAGTCCATCGTCTCGTCGTCGGAGTCACTCGGCGATCCGGAATGGCGCGAGAAGATCCACCGCATGGGAACCGCACTGCCGTTCGTGGTGCAGCGCCTGTGGTTGGACCGTCCGGTGCGCGGCGACCGGCCCGCCTTCCTGGGCACCGGCGGCCTGCCGCCGCTGGACAACATCAGCGTGCTGGAGCGTTATGAGCACGAGGCCCGCGACTGGTGCGCACGCACCGGCGGCTCGGTCGTCGAACTGCATGCGTATTCGGTCGACCAGGACAGCCCCGAACTGCGCCGAGCCCTGATCTCGCGGTTGCACGACTTGTATCCCGAGACGGTGGACGCGACGATCGTCGGGGAGAAGACGCTGTGCCGCAACGACTGCCCGCGGCTGGCACCCGGGGATTTCGCCCAGCGGCCCACGGTGCGGACCCCCCATCCGGGGCTCGCGCTGGCCGGTGACGGCATTCGCATCGACCTGCCGGTTGCCCTGATGGAACGCGCCGCCACGACCGGTATCGCCGCCGCCAATTCACTGCTCGCCCATTTCGGCGTCACAGGGCACGATATGTATACGGTTCCGGTGCGCGGCCGCTCGCCGGTCCTGCGGCATCTGGCCAACCGCGTGGAAAGGCGGGTCTTGCGATGAGCGCTTGCGCGAAGAGCCGAGGGATGCGATGAGCGCTCGCGCGAAGAGCCGAGGGATGCGATGAGCGCTCGCGCGAAGAGCCGAGGGATGCGATGAGCGCTCTGGGTCGCCTCACCCACTCGGTGAAGAAGGCCTGGCCGTTCGAAGTCCTGCCGCGCACCGCCTGGGCCCGTCAGTCCCCCACGGTGGGGCAGGCGTCCCCGCAGCTGATCGAGGCCGCGCTGGCCCGCAGCCAGGCCCGGCCCAGCGGCAACTGGTACGTCATCGCTGCGGGCGCGGACGTCGGCGCCAAGCCCGTCGGCGCGACCGTGGCGGGAGCGGAACTGGTGTGCTGGCGTGGCGCCGACGGCGAGGTGCACGCCGGCCCGGCGAGCTGCCCGCATCTGGGAGCGGACCTGTGCACCGGCACCGTCGACCGCGGCCAGCTGGTGTGCCCGTGGCACGGGCTGCGACTGACCGGTCGCTCGCGCCCCGACTGGCCGTCGGTTCCGACGTTCGACGACGGCGTGCTCGTCTGGGCGCGGCTCGACCGCATCGGCGGTGAGGCCCCGACCGAGGCGCCGATCGTGCCGGTTCGGCCCGAGGCCCCGACGATCGCTGCGGTGACGACGCTGCACGGGGCGTGTGAGGCCGTCGACATCATCGCCAATCGGATGGATCCGTGGCACGGCGGCTGGTTTCACCCGTACTCGTTCACCAAGCTCGAGGTGTTGTCCGCACCCGGCGAGGACGGCGACATCCCTGAGGAGCTCGACCGCTTCCTGGTGGCGGTCACGTTCCGCATCGGCCGCCTCGGCGTGCCGGTGATCGCCGAGTTCACCAGCCCCGAGCCGCGCACCCTGGTCATGCGCATCGTCGACGGCGAAGGCACCGGCAGCGTGGTCGAAACGCACGCGACGCCACAGGGTTACGACCGCGACGGCAGGCCGCGCGCCACGGTGACGGAGGCTGTCGTCGCCCATTCCGACCGTCCCGGGTTCGCGCGCGCGATGCGGGTGGCGCCGATGATCACGCCGTTCATGCGGCACGCCGCGAACCGACTGTGGCGCGACGACCTGGTGTACGCCGAGCGCCTGCAGACCGTGCGGGAGCAGAAGGCGTCCGGAGCCGCCGATCTGCTCAGACCGCTACCCGAGCCCACCCGGGGAGACCGGCAGCCTCCAGCAGCGGCACCTGGCTCTGCGCCCACGGACTGATAGCCCACCGCAGCGCGGCGGCCGAGCGCAGGTCGCTCCATTCCACCCACTCCAGGTCCATCACCTCGTCCGGGGCCGGGGACACGGTCCCGTCGATCAGCGCACAGAACACCGGGCAGATCTCGTTCTCGACCGTACCGTCGGCGGCACGCGCCCAGTAGCGGAAGTCGGGCAGTACGCACACGACGTCGGCCAGCGCGGCTCCCAGTTCGCGCCCGGCGCGTCGGTGCACGGCGTCGGTGACGTCCTCACCCGGGGCGGGGTGGCCGCAGAAGGAGTTCGTCCACACCCCGGGCCAGGTCTTCTTGCCGAGCGCCCGACGCGTCAGCAGCACGCGCCCCGACGAATCGAACAGGTAGCACGAGAAACCGAGGTGTAGGGGGGTGTCACCGTGGTGCACCGTGGACTTCGCGGCCGTGCCCACGCTGCTGCCGTCGGGATCGAGAAGAACCACCTGCTCGTCGCTCACCGCACCATTAGTACCCCGCCCGCACGGCGCCGGGGCCCTGCGCGACCCTTACGAAGTTGTGACCAGTGCGTCGACCGCGCGCGGGCCCAGCACCTCGTCGAGCACCATGGTCGCGCTTCCGATGCCTCCACTCCTGTCGCCGAGAGCCGCGGGGAGGACGTCGAGATTCTTGGTGGCCAGCGCGGTCGCGTTGCCGTACAACGTTTCCCGCAGCCCGGCGACGAAGATGTCGTACGCCCCGGCGACGTCTCCGGCGACGACCAGCGCCGCCGGGTTGAGAAGGTTGACCGCCGCGGCGAGCACTTTGCCGACATGCCGGCCGCTGTCGCGGATCAGCCTGCGGGCCAGAGCATCTCCGGTGTGAGCCAGCGCGACCACGTCGCGCAGGTTTTGCACCGTCCGACCGTCCTCGCGGAGCGCGCGCACCAGCGCCCACCCGCCTGCGACGGTCTCCAGACAGCCGACGTCCCCGCACCGGCAGGCCCGGCCTGCGGCGGCCGCGGTCTTGTTGTGCCCGAACTCCCCCGCAGCCCGGATCGAGCCCACCTGCAGCACACCGCCGAGGATGATGCCGGCGCCGAGACCGGTCGAGGCCTTGATGACGAGCAGGTCGTCGAATGCCCGCCCGGCACCTTCGCGCCATTCGGCGAGCGCGATCACGTTGGCGTCGTTTCCGAGCACGACGGGCGCGGGGGTGAGATCGCGAAAATACGGGAACAGCGGTGCACCGTCCCACCCGCTGAGCACCGGCGTGTCGATGCTGGTGCCGCGCACCGGATCGACGGTGCCGGGAAGGCTGAGCCCGACCCCGAAGATCCGGGCGTCCCGACGGTCGGCCTCGCTCAGCAGGAGATCGAGGCGCCCGACGATGTCGGGCATCAAACTCGCCGGACCCTGGCCGGGTTCCTGGTCGATGTCTGCCGTCGCCAGCGCGTCGCCGGCCAGGTCGCACACGCCGAGCCTGGTCCGGCTCCCGCCGACCGCCGCGGTCAGCACGATGCCGGCCGCGGCATTGAAGCGCAGCACCGCGGCGGGCCGACCCCCCGTGGACGGTGCGTGCTGGTCTTCGACCACCAGCCCACGCGACGTGAGCTCACTCACCCTGGCGTTCACCGCGGTCCGGGACAGACCCGAGAGGGCGCCGACCTCAGAGCGCGTCAACCCGCGCTTCGCCCTGATGAGGGCGTAGATGTCTCCCACAGAGGTGGGAACCGCGGTCCTCGGTGACGACACATCCAGAGCATAACTCGGCGCACCTTATGCATTTGAAGTACAGAAGTGAGATTGATGAATACGTAATTGGTCCCTACCGTTGACGCGTGAGTTCTTTCGAGGTGCCGCCGCGGTTTGCGCTGTGAGCGCGGCGGTCGACCAGCAGTCCACTCCGGGCGCGTCCGTGGCGGCGCCCGATCCGGTCGTGCGCCGACTCGCCGTTCTGGCCCTGGCGCTGGGCGGGTTCGGCATCGGCACCACCGAATTCGTGGCGATGGGACTGCTGCCCGACATCGCACGCAGCTTCGATGTGTCGGAACCGGTTGCGGGGCATGTCATCTCGGCCTATGCCCTCGGCGTCGTGGTCGGCGCGCCGCTGATCGCCGCGATCACCGCCCGGATGGCGCGGCGCACGCTGCTGCTGGCGCTGATGGCGGTGTTCACCCTCGGCAACCTGGCGAGCATGCTGGCGTCGTCATACGAAACGCTCGTCGGCGCGCGATTCCTGGCGGGTCTGCCGCACGGTGCGTACTTCGGCGTCGCGGCACTCGTCGCCGCCCATCTGATGGGGCCGCAGCACCGCGCCAAGGCCGTCGCGCACGTGCTGACCGGACTGACGGTGGCCACGGTGCTCGGGGTACCGGTGGCATCCTGGCTCGGCCAATCGCTGGGCTGGCGCGCAGCCTTCGGACTCGTCGTCGCGGTCGGAGTGCTCACCCTGACGGCGCTGGCGCTCTGGCTACCGGTCCAGCTGCGGCTGATGCGTTCCACCAGTCCGCTCACCGAACTCGGTGCGCTACGCCGGCCGCAGGTGTGGTTGGCGCTGGCCGTCGGGATGATCGGCTTCGGCGGCATGTTCGCGGTGTACACCTACATCGCCACCACGATGACCGACGTCGCCGGGATGCCCCGGGCTCTGGTCCCGGTGGCGCTCATGGTGTTCGGGCTCGGCATGTTCTTCGGCAACCTCGTCGGCGGGCGGTTGGCCGACCGTTCGGTCGTGCGGGCGCTGTACCTGTCGATGGGAGCGTTGTGCGCCATGTTGACGCTCTTCGTCGCCGCATCGCACAACCCCTGGACCGCGCTGCTGGCGCTCTTCGGTATCGGCCTGACCGGCTCCGCGGTCGGCCCCGCGCTGCAGACACGTCTGATGGACGTCGCGCATGACGCGCAGACACTGGCGGCCGCACTGAATCATTCCGCACTCAACATCGGCAACGCGACGGGTGCCTGGGTCGGCGGCCTCGTCATCGCCGCCGGGTACGGCTACACCGCTCCCGCCGGTGCCGGCGCGGTGCTGGCGCTGGCGGGCCTGGTCGTCCTCACCGTCTCGGTGGTGCTCCAGAAGCGCTAGCGGGGCGACAGCCTGATGATCGGCAGTTGGCGGTCGGTCTTGGCCTGGTAGTTCGCGAAGAGTTTCGACTTTCGGGAAATGCGGCGCCATGCTCGGGCCCGCGCGTCACCGTGAAGCTGCTCGGCCACCACGTCATAGGTGTGCCCGTCGAGTTCGATCCGGACCCGGTCCGGATTCGCGGCCAGGTTGTAGTACCAGGACGGGTTCTTCGCCGCGCCCGCCGCCGATGCGACGATCAGCCACGTTCCGTCCTCGCCGGGAAAGTACGTGACCGGGGTGCTGCGTTCGATTCCCGTCCTGCTGCCGACGGTGGTCAGTACCAGCGCGAGGGTGCCGCCGAAGAACGTCTTGCCGGCACGCGCGCGCTTGGCAGCCCACGTGTTGATGAGCCGCGGCAGGAATCCATTACCCGGTTGCCGCGCACCACGTGTGCCGTTGCGGCTGGAGAAGGTCATGACGAGATTCTTCCCGAGTTACGCGGCGATTAACGCCGAGTCCTTGCGGGCATTCAGCAGCATGGCATTCAAACTCACCTATTCCGATGGTCAAGAGTCCCAGCACGACGACGACACCGTGTGGGAGATCGACGACGGTGTCCTGAAGCTGGGCCGCAAGAAGGACGAGTGGTCGGTGTATCTGTCGCCGAGCCATTGGGCGGTGCTCGAGCTCGGGGGCGGTGCGTCCAAGGACGACGACGACACGTCCGACAAGAAGGACGACAAGAAGTCCGATGAGGGCACGACGGACGAGAAGGACCGCGACGCCAAGAACGAGGACGACAACACCGACGATGAGAAGAACGGCGACAAGGACGACAAGGACGACTGAGTCCCCGATCGGCACTACAGTCGGAATCTCCGTATCAGGAGATGACGAAGGGGATGTCCGATGGGCGACGCCGTTGCCGAGGCGACCGAAGACAACCGCGGGGACTGGGCAGACCAGCATCTGGCGACCTACCTGAGCTCCGGCGGTGCCCGCGGACACCTGCTGAATCTGGAACAGGCCGGCGGGCGCGCCTTCACCACCCACTGCCTGCTCCGGGTACAGGGCAGGACGTCGGGGAGGACCTACATCAAGCCGCTGATCTACGGCAACGTCGGCGGCGAGCTGGTCGTCGTGGCTTCCAAGGGCGGTGCGGACACCCACCCCGAGTGGTACCGCAACATCCGAGCGAGCGACACCGTGGACGTCCAGATAGCGACCGAAGCCTTCGAGGCCACCTGGCGCGAACCCGATGACGAGGAACGTCACGCGGTCTGGGAGTTCATGACCCATCTCTACCCGCCGTACATCACCTATCAGCAGTCGACGAGCCGACGAATCCCGTTGGTGATGCTGGCAATCGGGAAGCCGATCGACGTCTTCACAGCGTGACGGCCGCGGTAGCCCTCACCGGACTCGACGTCGGTGATTCTCCGCAGTCCTGGGCGCACGCCGGGTTCGAGGTGGACGGCGCCGTCTGTGCGGTCGGCAGCGTCGGCATTCGATTGCGAGGCGACGGCAACGACATGATCGGCTGGTCGTTGAGTGGACCCGCGAGTGCACCCGCTGACATCGACGGCGTGCCGACGTCGCGGTCGCCCGCCGCTGCCCGTTCCGTCGCCAACCATCCCAACGGCGTCGCCGCCATCGACCACGTCGTGCTGATGTCGCCGAATCTGGATCGCACGGTTCGAGCTCTGTCCGCGATAGGCGTCGACCCGCGCCGGGAGCGGGACGCCGAGATGGGCGGCCGGGCGATCCGGCAGATCTTCTTCCGGTTCGGTGAGGTGATCGTCGAGGTCGTGGGCGCACCCGGCGCTGCCGGCGACGGTCCGTCGTCATTGTGGGGAATCACGTTCACCGTTGCCGACATCGATGTCACGGCGGCTTTCTTCGGAGACCGCACAGCACCGGTCAAGGATGCGGTGCAGCCGGGCCGCCGGATCACGACGCTGCGGCATCGGGAGCTCGGTATGTCGGTCCGGACGGCGTTCATCTCGGCGAGCCGATGAGCCGCGGTCGACACCGGTTGCCTATTCTCGGCTCATGAGCGACGTCGTGGTCATTCACACCGACGGAGGATGCCGACCCAATCCCGGACCCGGTGGTTGGGGGGCGGTGTTGCGACAGCGTCATCACGTGCGCGAGATGTGTGGCGGCGAGCCGGCCCAGACGAGCAACAACCGGATGGAGTTGACCGCGCCGATCATGGCGCTCGAAGCACTCACCCGGCCGGTGTCGGTGCATCTCTATACGGACAGCACCTATGTCCGCAATGGCATCACGAAGTGGGTGCTCGGCTGGGAACGCAACGGCTGGATGACCGCGGCCAAGCAGCCCGTCAAGAACGCCGACCTCTGGCGTCGGCTTCAATCGGCATGTGCGCGACACGAAGTCGAGTGGTTCTGGGTGAAAGGGCACTCCGGCGTCGCCGACAACGAGCTCGCCGACGTGCTGGCGACCCGCGGTCTACAGGAAGCGCTCGCGGCTTCGGTTGTCTAGTCGCGGAGGCCTCCTGCGGGGCGCCCGCCAGAACGTATCAGGCGGGCGACCTCAGGCCGCCTCACCTTCGGGTGGTGCGGGTCCGCCGGGTTCGCCGGGATCGTCGGCGGGTCGCGATGCCTGGGAGTCGTTGTCGCCCAGCGGTTCCGGGTCTTCGGGGCGTAGGAGGCGTTCGGGGCGGTGGTAGGTGTTGACCCGGGCCTGGCCGGTATCCAGGCCGGGTGGCGGGATCCATTCCACCTCGCAGCGGTCGTTCATCCGGGTGGTCCAGCCGCCGTCGGTGACCGAGCGGTTGTCAGGCCCGCAGGCCAGGCCGAGTTCATCGATGTTGGTGTTCCCGCCGTGGGCGTAATCGGCCTCGGCGTGATGAACCTGGCAGCCGTAGGCCCCGACGGTGCAGCACGGCTTCGTGCAGCCTCCGTCGCGGGCGATCAGCATGACCCGTTGCGCCGGGGACGCGACACGTCGGGTGCGGAACAGATCCAGCGCGGAGCCGGTCGCGCGGTCGAAGACGGCGAGGTAGTGATTGGCGTGGCCGGCCATCCGGATCACGTCGCGGATCGGGAGTTTCGTCCCGCCGCCGCTCACGCCGATCCCGGCCCGGGATTCCAGGTCTTGCAGGGTGGTGCGGATGATCACCGACACCGGTAACCCGTTGAGTTGTCCGAGCTCGCCGCTCATCAGCGCGATCCGCCCGACGGCCAGCAGGGCGTCGTGCTGACGCTGCGCCAGACTGCGGTGATCCCCGTCGATCTGCGCCTGGCTCGGGGTTCCCGACGTGCACGGTCGCTCATCGTCGGGATTGCACATGCCCGGTGCGGCGTACTTGGCGAAAATCGCCTCCCACACCGCGCGAGCTTCTGGGGTCAGCTGCCCGGTGAGCGCGCTCATCGCCTCGGCGCCCTGTCGTCCGATCGAGACGCCACGCTTGCGGCCCCGCTCCGCATCATCGGGCTCGGGCCCGTCCTGATCCAGCAGAAACAGCATCCGGTCGGCAGCATCGTTGAGTTCCTTCGGTCCGTGACCGACCGCGGTGCGGACCAGGTTGACCTCGAACTGCTCGCGGGTCGCGACATCGACCCAGCCCGGGAGTTTCTTGACCGCTTTGCGGATGACCGCGACATGCTCGGCGTTGATCAACCCGCGGGCCTGGGCGATCGCGGTCGCCGCCAACTGCGGCGGCAACGCCGGACCCGTCAGCGACGGGCGCGGCGCCAACAGCGCCGCATCGGTCAGCCGGCGGTGGGCTTCTGATCCCGAGATGCGCCACCGCACCCGCAACACCTCGCTCCAGTTCTTGGCGCCCATCTGCTGCGGGGTCCCCTCGGCCTGCAACCGCGCCAACAGCCGATGTCCCACGGCGGGCAGCTGACACGACAGTTCTTCGAGCTCATCGAGCGCCGCGACAAGATCGGGCCGGGTCAGCAGCTCGATCTCACACGCGGCGACCTCGTCGAACGCCGCCCGCAACACGGCGATCCTCGTCTGCAGGTCCCCACCCGACATTCCTCGAACATACATGCGGCTACTCAGGTTCTCGTGGGTAGTTTCACCTGCAGTCCGCCGAGGCAGAGGTAGATCATCGAGGTGAGTGTTTCGGCGGTGTGGTGGCCGTAGCCGCGTGCGTTGATGAGGCGGATCTTGGCGTTGATACTCTCGGCGAGAGCGTTGGAGATGCCGAGTTCGATGGCGGCCAGGATGCCATCGAAGTAGACCGCGAGTCGTTTGCCGAGCGCGACGAATGCGGGGATGCGGCAGCGTTTGGCAGCGGTGATCCAGGCCTTGAGCAGTGCACGGGCGACGCCGGGTTGGTGGTCGTAGCGGTAGAGATCGCGGGCCTGTTCCTTGAGGGCCCATGCTCGTCCGACTCGTCGATTCTGCTTGGCGATCTGGTTGACCAGTTCGCGTTTGGTGTCGGTGAGTCTGTTCTCGCCGGTGCGTAGCGCCCATCGGGTGGTGCGCCATTGCGCTGAGGACATGTGGACTTTGTCGGGGCCGGCTGCCGCCTCGGAGAAGACGGCGTCGAGGGCGCGGTTGATCCATCGCATGATGTGGAAGCCGTCAAAACAGATGATCGCCTCGGGCACCTTCGAGCGAGTGGCGCCGATATAGGGCTTGCTGACGTCCATGCTGACGGCTTGGATCTGCTTGAGCATCGAATCAGGTTGAGCTGTATAGAAATCAGTCAAGGATTGCTCGCTGCGGCCGGGTCGGATGTTGACGACGGTGCCGGTATCGTGGTCGCCGATGATGGTCAGATAGCGGTGCGGGTGTCGGTAGCAGATCTCGTCGACACCGATCCGATACAGCGTCTGCAGGCGCCGCTTGTCGAGCAGTTCGGCGACGCCGCGGTTGATGATCGCGGTGACCGATTCCCAGGCGCAGCGCATCAGTGTCGAGACGGTGGTGCGGTCGCTGCGTTGGGCCAACCACAGCACCATGTCTTCGAAGTCGCGGGTGAACCTGGATCCGGGCCGCGCCCAAGGCACCGCTTCGGTGATGACCCCGCAGTCCGGGCAATTCAGGCGGCGGATCTCATTAACCAGCCATAACCGCTTGACCCCGAGATCGAGGTGGCGCCAGCGTCGGCGACGGCGGTCATAGACGCTGGGCTGGCGTTTGCCGCACGGGCAGGTCAAGAGACGGGCAGTAGGGCGCAGGGTTACTTCGACGGTTGCGTCCAGCAGAGTGGTGTATGAGTCGGACCTGATTAGCGGTACCGGCGTGTCGTAGCCGACTGATTGAGGGTCATCGCGTGATTCTTCGAGGGACCCGTCAAAGTCACTCGAGCAAAGGAACCACGCGATGACCGTTGCCCAGAATATCGACCTGCCCACCGTGCTGGCCGAACGACTCACCACCACACATCCCGACGTGCTGCGCGAGCTGCTCGCCACGTTCATCCACACCCTGATGGGTGCCGAAGCCGACGCCCTGTGCGGCGCCAGCTACGGCGAACGCAGCACCGAGCGGACCAACTCCCGCAACGGCTACCGGCACCGCCAATTCGACACCCGCGCAGGCACATTAGATCTCGCGATCCCGAAGCTGCGCCAGGGCTCCTACTTCCCGGACTGGCTGCTGGAACGCCGCAAACGCGCCGAGCGGGCCCTGACCACCGTGGTCGCCACCTGCTACCTACTCGGTGTCTCGACGCGGCGGATGGACAAGCTCGTCGAAACCCTCGGCATCACCAGCCTGTCGAAGTCGCAGGTGTCGGTGATGGCCAAAGAGCTCGACGCCGCCGTCGAGGCCTTCCGCACCCGACCGCTCGATGCCGGCCCGTATACGTTCGTCGCTGCCGACGCCCTGGTGCTCAAGGTCCGCGAGGGCGGCCGGGTCGTCAACGTGCACGCGCTGATCGCGGTCGGGGTCAACGCCGAGGGCTACCGCGAAATCCTCGGCATCGATGTCACCACCGCCGAGGACGGCGCCGGCTGGCTAACGTTCTGGCGGGCTCTGACCGCCCGCGGCCTGTCGGGGGTCCAAACTGGTCACCAGCGACGCCCATGCCGGGCTTGTCGCCGCGATCGGCGCCACGCTGCCCGGTGCGACGTGGCAGCGCTGCAGAACCCACTACACGACCAACCTGATGGCGGTGACCCCGAAGTCGTCGTGGCCCTGGGTGCGCACCCTGCTGCACTCTGTGTTCGACCAGCCTGATGCTGAATCCGTTGCTGCACAATATGACCGGATCATCGACGCCCTGGACGACAAGCTACCTACGGTCGCCGATCACCTCGAAGCGGCACGGCCGGATCTGCTGGCGTTCACGGCGTTTCCCAAACAGATCTGGCGCCAGATCTGGTCCAACAATCCCCAGGAACGGCTCAACAAGGAAATCCGCCGGCGCACCGACGTCGTCGGTATCTTCCCCGACCGCAACGCCCTCATCCGCCTCGTCGGAGCCGTCCTGGCCGAACAACACGACGAATGGGCCGAATCCCGGCGCTACCTCGGCCTCGACGTCCTGAGCAAATCACGCACAGTCAACGACACCCCGACCGAACAGGAGGCCACCCCGGCGACACTGACCGCCTGAACCATCACCTCGAAGAATCACACGACGACGTCGTACACCACGTCCCTGGACTTGACCACTTCGACATCACGTTCACCGATGACGACATCGGTCACCGATGCCCCCGGGATCGCCAACAGACGGTTAAATGCAGTACTGACGCGCACGTGGGTCGTCCTCGCGGTTGAGGTTGGTGTGGTAACCCCGAAACCTAGAGGTTCGACCACGTGCGCGTCCTTCATCTCGGCGCTGACACGCCGAAACCCTCACCGCACCAACCGAAAACACTGCTGAACAGCAGAAACGCGCCCACTAGAACACTAGGAGCGCCACATACATTCGACCACCGACAAATTCGGCCCCCTCACACCCGCCTCGGACTCCACGGCTCGGGCGACAACAGATCGGCCCTCCACGAGCCGGACCTGATGAGCGCGGCGATCTCCTCGCGCAGCGCATTACCGACCTTGACGACGAGCTCCCGCGGAAGATCGAGCTGCTCGGTTGCGGCCACCCCGAGCTGCTGGGTCAGCACGGGTTCACAGATCCGGGAGTATCTGAGCCGCGACTCCGCGAACTCGCGGCCGCACGCCGACAGCGGCAGCACACCGTAGGCGAGGCCGGATTCGATGAGGCACACCATCACTCGCGTGGAGTCGGTGGTGATCCGGTAATCGATGGTGACCTTCGCGCGCAGCGCCGCGTTGTAGAGCGCCTGACCCAACCCCGTCGTCGAACGTGGCACCACCAGGGGCAGTTCGACGAGATCGGCGAACTGGAGCGGCTTTTCGGGCTCAAGTGGAGAGTCAGGTCCACCCACGAGGACGAACTCCTCGGTCAGGATCTCCCGGTAGAAGACGCGGTCGTCGGGAACCGGGTTGATGAGCGCGATGTCCACCGAACCCTTGAGCATCGCCTCGACGAGATGATCGGTGCTGCCGACGGTCACGGCGAACTGAGCGTCGGGAAAGGCCGAGCCGAGTCGTGTCATCAGCGGCGCGGCGAGCACGTCGATCGCGCTCTCAGGAATACCGATGAGCATCGCGCGTTTGAGGCGGGCCAGCGGGGAGGCCGCGTACTGGACGGCCAGCTCCAATTGGCGCAGTGGCGCGGCGGTCGAAGATCGCAGACGCTCACCGGCGTCGGTGAGCTCGACACCGCGACGGTTCCGCCGGAACAGGGCGACCCCGAGATCCTCCTCGAGCAACTGCAATTGACGACTCAATGCCGGTTGAGCCATTCCCAGCAGACTCGCGGCCCGGGTGATCGACCCTTCTTCGGCGATCCGCAGGAAGTACTTCAACCGATGCGTGTCCATCGCTCCGACACGGTAACAGCCATCGAATTCGAGTATGGCTGAGCTGCGAAATCGGTATTACCTCCCACACCGGATCCCGACCTAGTCTCGCCTGAGAGCCCCTCCACGAAAAGGACGTCGATGACGACCCACAACGATGCCGAGGCCATCGCAGCACTCAATCTCGACCGACTGCCGCACCACATCGTCGGCAAGCGGGTCACCGAACTGATGGACCTGAGCGGGAAAAAGGCGTTCGTCACCGGTGCGGGAGGCGACGGCCTCGGTCACGCGATCGCCAATCGGCTGGCCGGTTCCGGCGCCGACATCGCGCTCGTCGGGCGAACCCGCGAACCGCTGGAGCGACGGGCCGCGGAGATCGCGCAGCGGTGGGGTGTCAACACCTACCCCGTCCAGGCAGACATGTCGAAATGGGATCAGATCCACCGCGGCGTGGCCGAAGCGCACGACAAGCTCGGCCGGCTCGACATCATGATCAACAATCCCGTCATGGTGGCCGCCGGCCCTTTCGAGAAGCAGACCAAAGAACAGATAGACCTCACGGTGCTCGGAAGCCTCACGATGATGATGTACGGCGCGCATGCCGCGCTCGAATACCTGCTGCCGCAGGGCTCCGGGGTGATCATCAACATCGGATCGGTGGGCGGCCGCGTGCAGCAGCGCGGCTTGACCGTCTACAACGCCTGCAAGTCCGGGGTCATCGGATTCACCCGTAACCTCGCCCACGAGGTCGCGCCACGGGGTGTCAACGTCTTCTGCGTCGCACCCGGCATCATGATCAAGGAGCAGATGAAGCAGTACCTGTTCGATCCGCAGGACGATCAACAGCGGGCCGGCCGTGCGGCGATCATCGAGTCCATCACCCATCAGGTGCAACTCGGCCGCGCATCACTTCCGGAGGAGGCCGCGAACATGGTGGCGTTCCTGGCATCCGAGGCGGCCAGCTACATGTGCGGCCAGACCATCGATGTCGCCGGCGGGCAGTGGATGGGCTGACGATGGCCACTGTCAACGACATTCAGGATGCCGCCGTCGCGCAGACCGGCCTGGACGACTTCGGCGACGACTCCTACCGCGAAGGGTTGGAGATCCTGTTGGCGTCGCTGGCCCGAGAGGCGAAGCTCAACGCCCGCGGCGAAGGGTTCCTCTATCCCCGCATCACCGGTTACCTGGCACAGCGCCTGCAGGTCGAGGACTGGTACCGGCGACACCCCGAGATCGACGACGTGCCGATCGCCGCCCCGCTGATCGGAATCGGGCTGCCGCGCACGGGATCCACGGCGTTGTCCGCCCTTCTGGCCCAGGACCCCGACGTGCGCTATCTGCGTAAGTGGGAGTCCAGCCAACCGTGCCCGCCACCGTCCAGCGTCGAGGGCGCCGACCCCCGCATCCCGGATGACCCCAAGGGAGAGATGATCGGCACGCGGTATCACGTGCCGACATCCACCCACGGCCCGATGGAATGCCACGAGTTGATGGCGCTGAACTTCGCGTCGCACCTCTTCCAGTCGTTCGCTCACGTCCCCGGCTATTCGGAGTGGCTGATCGAGCACGCAGACATGCGATCGACACTGGCCTACGAGAAGCGGGTGCTGAAACTGCTCCAGTGGGGTGAGCCCGAACGGCCCTGGCGGTTGAAGTGCCCGTCCCACGTGTTGTGGTTGGACGCGGTCGACGCCGCTTTCCCCGACGCGCGATACGTGATGACCCATCGCGATCCGACGGATGTGATCCTGTCCGTCGCCGATCTCTACGCCGACATCATCGCGTCGTTCACCGACGATCTCGACCGTCCCTCCATCGGCAGACTCAACGTCGAGCACTGGTCGCTGGGCATGGCACGGACGGTCGAATTCCGCGCCGCCGCAACCGGTGATCGGTTCTACGACATCGACTTCCGCGCGATGCAGTCCGACCCCGTCGGGGAGGTCACCGGACTGTACTCGTGGTTGAGAGCACCGGTCAGCGACGAGTTCGCCGGCCGGATGCAGAGTTGGTGGGCGCAAGCGGCAACCGAACGGGAGCCCAGCTCGCACGCCGATGCGGCGGAGTTCGGGCTCGACCTCGACGCGGTGCGCCCGCTTTTCGCGGACTACGTCGAGCACGCCGCACAGTGGACCGCCCACGACACACCGACTGCGAGGACCTGACATGCCCGTCGATCTGACCGGTGGCATCGACCCGCGCCGCGAGTTCGTCTTTGCGGAGTGCCCCGACGATCCCGAGATGCGTGACTCGGTGAGCTTCTGGACCGTGGACGACCGAGGCCGAATCGGCCTGCCGCGCATCGGGATCGAGGCGGTGGCGGCCAATTGGGACAATCACGAGATCCAGATCAACATCGCGTTCCCGGACGGGCGGGTCTATCGACTGCGCGGCGCGGGACCGTCGCTGGCGCCGCAGGGACCCGACGGCACGCCGACAGTCCTCGGTGCGGGCGGACTGGCCTTCCGGTGCGTCACACCGTTCGACGCCTGGACCATGACCTACGAGGGGAAGGCCGTGGCGACGTCGTCGGCGGATCTGGTCACCGGAAGGTCTGACGGCCCCCTCGTGGATGTCTCGTTCTTCGTCGAAGCCAGGATGGCCGTGCCACCCTGGGTTCAGGGCGCCCTGCAACCCGATGCCGCGGAACGGATCGGCACTTCCGTCGAGGGCGAGCTCATGGGCGGGCCACGGTACGAACAGCTCTATCGCGCCACGGGATCGGTCACGATCGCCGGGGAGACCGAGTCCTTCACCGGCACCGGTCTGCGGATCCGGCGGCAGGGCGTACGCCGCCTCGCCCAATTCTGGGGGCACGCCTGGCAATCAGCGGTCTTTCCCAGCGGGAAGGCGTTCGGGTACATCGCGTACCCGCCGCGACCGGACGGGCAACCGACATTCAACGAGGGTTACATCTTCACCGGTGACGGCGGCCTCATCGCAGCGCGCGTCGTCGAGGCACCGTGGCTGAAGCGTCTGCAGGCACTGGGCGAAGACGTCTCACTGACCTTGGAGACCGCCGACGGCACCGTGCACATCGAAGGCGAAACGGTGTACTCCACGCACGACATCCACCACGACGACGACACCTATTCCGTGCGGGAGATGAAGAAGGAGAACCCGAAATTCCCAGCGCTGCAACAGGCCGGAGTGCGGTACCGCTGGGACGGCGAAGAGGCCTACGGCATGCTCGAGCGCTCGAGCCCGCTCGAGCAGATCGAAACCTAGCCGTGCGGGGCCTCACCGGAAAGACCTTCATCATCGCGGGCGGAGCCACCGGAATCGGTGCGGGTACCGCGAAGCGGCTCGCCGACGAGGGCGCGAACGTGGTGGTGGGTGACATCGCCATTGCCGCCGCGACGGCGACGGCAGAGAAGTTGTGCGCTGTCGGGGCCCGCGCCATCGCCGTGGAGTTCGACCTGGCTGACGAATCCTCGGTCCGGCAGTTGGTGGAGCACACGATCACCGAGTTCGGTTCTGTGGACGGACTTTTCAACGTCGGCGCGGACCTATCCCCCGAGACCAACGGCAGCGACCTGACCATCCTCGACACCGGTCTCGACATCTGGCAGCGCACCCTCGACATCAACCTGCTGGGATATGTGCGCACGATCCGCGCAGTGCTACCGCATCTGCTCGAACAGGGATCCGGCAGCATCGTGAACACATCGTCGGGCGGCTCGCTGGGCACCGACCCGATGCACGTCGCTTACAACGCCTCCAAGGCGGCGGTGAATCAACTGACCCGCCACGTCGCGAACAACTACGGGGCCAAGGGTATTCGCAGCAACTGCGTCATGCCCGGCCTGGTCTGGGGTGAGACCCAGGAGAAGGCGAACCTGGAACCGCTGCGCGAGATGTTCGTCGCCGCCGCCCGTACCACCCGGGTCGGTCGTCCCTCCGACCTCGCGTCGATCACCGCGTTCCTACTCTCCGATGAGGCCGAGTGGATCAACGGTCAGTGCTGGTACATCGGCGGCGCGTCTCATATGAGGCAGTAAGCCGCGGCTACCCCTCCCACCGAACATCCTCGGGAACCTTGTCGTCGCGCAGACCGCGCCAGCTCGCCTGCCGCAGACGGCCGTCGGACGTGCGCTCGCTGTAGCGCACCTCCCCCACCAGTTCCGGCCGCACGAACGTCACCCCCTTGGCGTCCTGCTTGGGAAGCTCTGCCGCGAAGGGTGATTCGTCGGTGCGCAGCGGCTCCAGAGTCTTCTTCAACGACGCCAGCTGCTTGTCGGTGAACCCGGTGCCGACACGTCCGACGAAGTGCAGTCCGTCGTCGTCGGGCACTCCGAGCACGAGCGCCCCGATCCCGCTCGTGCGCCCACCTTCACCCTGGCGCCACCCGCCGATCACCACTTCCTGGGTGTTCCAGATCTTGTCCTTGATCCAGGCCGAGGACCGCCGGCCCGGCTGATACGTGGAGTCCCGTTTTTTGGCGATCACGCCCTCCCACCGCTGAGATCTGGCGTACTCCAGCGCCTCGGGCCCGTCCCCCTCAAGGGCGGGTGGAACGATCAATCCTCCGCCTTCGGCCAACGCCTCCAACAGCTTTCGCCGATCGGTATACGTGGCCTTGGTCAGCAACCGGCCGTCGAGGAACAGGATGTCGAACGCCCAGAACTCGACCCGCGTCGACCGGGCCCGGTTCTGCATCTCACCGAAACTCGGAACCCCGTCCTCGTCGAGCGCCACCGCCTCCCCGTCGAGAATCACGTGATGGTCGGCCAGGTCGGCGGCGAGCGCCTTCAACTGCGGGTATTCGGCGGTGACGTCACGGCCCCGCCGAGACCGCAGCGTCAGCTTGCCGTGGTCGGCGTCGACCAGGAGCCGATAGCCGTCCCATTTCCCCTCGAACGCCCATTGGCCCCTGGTGAGTCGCTCCACCGATCCCTCGGTGGTCAGCATCGGCGCCAGGTCGGCCGCGGTCGGCTTCTGCTGGTCCTTCATCCGGTGCGCGAGCCAGTTCTTGCCGTCGGTCTGGATCAACGCGTACCGGCCCTCGATCTTCTGACCGTGCAGCGTGACGATCACCTCGCCGCCCTTGGCCGGTCCATCGGGCGGGTTGTCGCGGAACTTCTCCGTCTCGTACGTGCCGGTATCCCAGATGTGGACCTCGCCGCCGCCGTACTCCCCTTTCGGGATCTCGCCGGCGAAGTCGATGTAGTCCATCGGATGGTCTTCGGTGTGCACCGCAAGGTGATTGACCGACGGGGTGTCGGGAAGGTTCTTCGGTACCGCCCAACTCACCAGGACACCGTCACGCTCCAGCCGGAAGTCGTAGTGCAACCGCCGCGCATGGTGCTCCTGGATCACGAACTTGTCGTTCGCGCCGGTCTCGGGCGGCTCAGCGGGCACCGGCTCCGGCGTCTTCGTGCGGTCTCGCATGCTGCGGTAACGGGTGAGCTTGTCGGTGGCCGGCAATGGCGGGTCGAGGTCGGCGAGCAGGTCACCGTCGCGCTCCAACCGGTCGAGCACCTCGTCGAAGGTCAGGTGACGCAGGTCCGGGTCCTCGATCTCATCCCACGTCCGGGGAGCGGCGACCGTCGGACGTTCCCGTCCACGAAGCGAGTACGGCGCGATCGTGGTCTTGTTGCCGTTGTTCTGACTCCAGTCCAAAAACACCTTGCCGTCGCGCAGGCTCTTGGTCATCGTCGCGGTGACCCGCTTGGGCATGCTCTGCTCGAGCTGTTGCGCCACGCGCTTGGCGAGCACCGACGCCCCGCGGGAACTGATCGGGTCCTCCAGCGGGACGTACAGATGAAGGCCCTTGCTTCCGCTGGTCAGCGGGAACGTCGTGAGCCCGATGTCGGTGATGAGCTCGCGCACCTCGTGGGCGACCTCGCAGAGCTGACGGAACGTGACACCCTCGCCGGGGTCGAGGTCGAACACGATCCGCGTCGCCGGCCCCGGCTTTCCGTCCCCGCCGTCAGCCGCCCCACTCTGCCCGCCCCGGGTGAACCGCCACTGCGGAACGTGCACCTCCAGCGCCGCCTGCTGCGCGATCCAGGCCAGCCCCTCGACGGTGTCGATGACCGGATAGGTGGTGGTGCCGGACTTGTGCGCGATGGTGCCGCGGTCCAGCCAGTCCGGCGCCGACGACGCGAGCTGCTTCTCGAAGAACGACGACTCCTCGACGCCGTTCGGCCACCGCTTACGTGTCACGGCACGTCCGGCGATGTGTGGCAGCATGCCCTCGGCGACATTCACGTAGTACTCGAAGACCTGCGCTTTGGTGGTGCCGCTGGCCGGATACAGCACCTTGTCCGGGTTGGTCAGCTTCACCCGGTCATAACGGTCCACCACAACACGGTATTACCCACTGTCGGCGCGGTAGCGTCGAAACCGTGCGGGCACTTGTCATCGGTGAAGCGCTCATCGACATCGTCGAACGCGGCGACGAGGTCACCGAACATGTCGGCGGCAGCCCCCTCAACGTCGCCGTCGGCCTCGCCCGACTGGGGCGCGACGTCGACTTCCTGACCCACATCGGCACGGACGACCGCGGGAGGCGCATCGCCGAGTACGTCGAATCCTCAGGGGTGCACCTGGTTCCGGGAAGCACCGCGGCCCCGCGCACCGCCACCGCCCGCGCAAAGCTCGACGCCGCCGGCTCGGCGAGCTATTCATTCAACATCGAGTGGGCGCTCACCGGAACACCGGAAGTCGCACCGCCACTGGTCGTGCACACCGGGTCGATCGCCGCAGTACACGAACCCGGATGTCTGGCCACCAAAGCCCTGATCGACGCGTATCACCTGTCGGCGACGTTCACGTTCGATCCGAACATCCGGGCGGCGCTGATCACCGACGCCGATGCCGCCCGGTCACGCATCGACCGACTGCTGGAGCAAGCCGACGTCGTCAAGGCCAGCCACGAGGACCTGCACTGGATCGACCCGACCCGCACGCCCGAACAGGTCGCGGCGGCATGGCTGGCTCTGGGCCCCGCAATCGTCGTCGTCACGTTCGGCGCGGACGGCGCGCTGGCGATGTGTGCCGCCGGATCGGTGCGGGTACCTGCGGGCAATGTGCACGTGGTGGACACCGTCGGGGCGGGCGACGCGTTCATGACCGGACTCATCGACGCGCTCTGGTCGGCGGATCTGCTCGGCGCCGACCGCCGACACCGCCTGGCCCGGATCGACGTCGACGCGCTGACCACCGCCGTCCGCGCGGCGACCCTGACCTCGGCGCTCACCGTCGCCAAATCGGGCGCCGCCCTGCCCGATCGTGTCGAACGCGATACCGCACCCGCATCGGACATACTGAGCTGATGCGGTCCATCTGGAAGGGTTCCATCGCGTTCGGGCTGGTCAACGTCCCGGTCAAGGTGTACAGCGCCACCGAGGACCATGACATCAAGTTCCACCAGGTCCACGAGAAGGACAACGGCCGCATCCGCTACAAGCGGGTCTGCGAGGTGTGCGGCGAGGTGGTCGAGTACCGCGACATCGCCAAGGCCTACGAATCCGACGACGGCCAGACCGTGATCATCACCGACGACGACATCTCCACACTGCCCGAGGAGCGCAGTCGCGAGATCGAGGTCCTCGAGTTCGTCCCGGCCGCCGACCTCGACCCGCTGATGTACGACCGGTCGTATTTCCTGGAGCCCGAGGGCAAATCAACGAAATCCTATGTGCTGCTGGCCAAGACGCTGGCGGAAACCGACCGGGTCGCGATCGTGAACTTCGCGCTGCGCAACAAGACCCGCCTCGCCGCGCTCCGCGTCAAGGACTTCAGCAAGCGCGATGTGATGGTGATCCACACACTGCTGTGGCCCGACGAGATCCGTGACCCCGACTTCCCGGTGCTCGACAAGGACGTCGACGTCAAGCCCGCCGAGCTGAAGATGGCGAGCCAGGTCGTGGACTCGATGACCGACGACTTCAACCCCGATCGCTACCACGACGACTACCAGGAGCAGCTGCGCGAACTCGTCCAGACGAAACTCGAAGGCGGCGAGGCGTTTACCACCGAGGAGCAACCGCAGGAGCTCGACGAGTCCGAGGACGTCTCCGACCTGCTGGCCAAGCTCGAGGCGAGCGTGAAAGCGCGCAAGGCACAGAGCTCGGGCAAGTCCTCCGATTCCGACGACTCGGACGACTCGGACGACTCGGACGACTCGGACGACTCCGACGAGAAGGACGACAAGCCCGCGAAGAAGGTCCCGGCCAAGAAGTCGGCCGCGAAGAAAGCTCCGGCGAAGAAGGCCGCCAAGAAGGCTCCCGCGAAGAAGGCCGCGGCCAAGAAGGGTTAGTCCCTCCGCGTTCTGCGCCGAGATTGCGTTCCCGCAGGCGTCCACTCGATCTCTGCCTGCTGAAATGCAATTTCGGCGAGATGGGAAATTAGAACGTGTTACAGAAAGTGCTCACGCCGCTGGATTCCGCTTGCTAGCGTGACGCGCGGCGGCCACCGACGGCGATTGGAGACACGTGTGATTCTGGACCGGTTCCGGCTCGACGATCAGGTGGCGGTGGTGACCGGGGCCGGCCGCGGTCTCGGCGCCGCGATGGCCCTCGCGTTCGCTGAAGCGGGCGCTGACGTGCTGATTTCCGCACGCACGCAATCACAGCTGGAAGAGGTTGCCGAGCAGATCGCCGGCACCGGGCGGCGTGCGCACATCGTCGTCGCCGACCTCGCCCGTCCCGAGGACACCGCGGCTCTGGCCGCACAGGCGGTGGACGCATTCGGCAGGCTAGACATCGTCGTCAACAACGTCGGCGGCACCATGCCCAACGCGTTGTTGAACACCTCGACAAAGGATATGCGCGACGCGTTCACCTTCAACGTGGCGACGGCACACGCGTTGACGACGGCCGCGGTGCCGTTGATGCTCGAGCACTCCGGCGGCGGCAGCATCATCAACATCACCTCGACGATGGGCCGCGTCGCGGGGCGCGGTTTCGCCGCCTACGGCACCGCGAAGGCCGCGCTGGCGCATTACACGCGACTGTCGGCGCTCGACCTCGCACCCCGCATCCGCGTCAACGCGATCGCGCCCGGGTCCATCCTGACCTCCGCGCTGGAGATCGTCGCGAGCAACGACGACCTGCGCGACCCGATGGAGAAGGCGACGCCGATGAAGCGCCTCGGCGACCCGCTCGACATCGCCGCTGCCGCTGTGTATCTCGCCTCGCCCGCTGGCGCGTACCTGACCGGTAAGACCCTCGAGGTCGACGGCGGCATCAACTTCCCGAACCTCGAACTTCCCATCCCCGATCTGTGAGGAGTCCCGTCATGGCAATCAGAGTCGCCGCTGTCGGCACCGGAAACGTCGGCAGGCACGCGCTGGCGCAGGTGATCTCCGACCCCCGGTTCGAACTCACCGCGGTGTGGGTGTCGTCGGAGTCCAAAGCCGGCAAGGACGCCGCAGAGCTTGCGGGACTGCAGGATTCGACCGGTATCCGTGCGACGGCCGACCTCGACGAGGTTCTGTCCACGCAACCGGAGTGTGTCGTGTACACCGCTCTGGCCGACAACCGTCTCCCCGAGGCGCTCGAGGACTACCGTCGCATCCTGGCCGCGGGGGTCAACGTCGTCGGCAGCAGTGCGGTGTTCCTCCAGCATCCATGGCAGGTGCTGCCCGATGAGATGATCGCGCCGATCGAAGACGCCGCCCGCGAGGGATCTTCGACCCTGTTCGTCAATGGCATCGACCCCGGGTTCGCCAACGACCTGCTTCCGATGGCACTCGCCGGAACCTGCCAGAACATCCAGCAGATCCGCTGCATGGAGATCATCAACTACGACACCTACGACAGCGCGGCCGTCATGTTCGACGTGATGGGATTCGGGGGCTCGCTCGACGAGACCCCGATGCTGCTGCAGCCGGGTGTGCTCAGCCTCGCCTGGGGTTCGGTGGTCCGCCAGCTCGCGGCCGGACTCGACATCGAACTCGACGAGGTCACCGAGACCCACGTGCGGGTTCCCGCGCCCGAATCGTTCGACATCGCCGCCGGCCGGATCGAGGAAGGCACCACTGCAGCAATCCGTTTCGAGGTGCGCGGGATGAAGGACGGCAACGTCGCCGTCGTCCTGGAGCACGTGACCAGACTGCGCGACGATCTCTGCCCGGACTGGCCGCAGCCGGCCCAGCACGGCGGCTCCTACCGGATCGAGATCACCGGCGAACCGTCCTATGCGCTGGACCTGTGCCTGAGCAGCCCGAACGGCGACCACAACCACGCCGGTCTGGTCGCGACCGCCGCTCGCGTGGTCAATGCCATTCCCGCCGTTGTCGATTCGTCACCCGGAATCGTGACTGCACGAGAGTTACCTCCCATAACGGGCAAAGGTCTGTACGCTAACCCTTGAAACTCGCTGGAAGGAACCTGAAATGAAGGCTCGCCTGAGCACCCTCGCCGCCCTCCTCGTCGCCGGCGGCGCCGCCGCGGCGATCGCCGCCGCGCCGGCCGCGCTCGCGCAGCCGAACTGCTCCACGACATCAGCAGGCGCCGGGGGCCGGACCGAGGTGTGCCAGTCGCCCGGTCACGCTCAGATCAGCTCCACCCCCGGGGTGTACGCGCAGCCGTGGTACGGCGGCGGCTTCTTCCGGTGGGAACGCTACGGCCCCTACATCTTCTGATCGGACGATCGGACATGACGACCGCCTCGCGTCTACTCCTCGGGCTCGCCGCGAGCCTCGGATTCCTGGCGGTCGCCGCGGCTCCCCTCGCCGCCGCGGCGCCGGACTGCTCGAATGTCGGCAAGACGGTGACGTTCTGTCAGACCAACGGCAGCACCCAGATCATCAGCACTCCGCCCCCGTGGAATTACGGCGGCTGGACCGGAATCGGTTACTGGCCGCTGGTCGGCGCCTACGGCGTCGGAGTCGGCCCCTGGTAGCCCACCCCGCGATGGTCCCCGCCAAAGGTTTCGGCTAGCCTAACTTTTCTATTCGCCGTTCCGGATAGAAGAGGGGTGTCGTGACCCAGGACGTCCGACCACAGACGAGGCGTTGGCTGCTGCTCGGACCGGCGTTCGTCGCCGCGATCGCCTACGTCGATCCCGGCAACGTCGCAGCCAACGTCAGCGCCGGCGCGCAGTTCGGGTTTCTCCTCGTCTGGGTGATCGTCGCCGCGAACCTGATGGCCTGCCTCGTGCAGTATCTGTCGGCGAAGCTCGGCCTGGTGACGGGGTGCTCGCTCCCCGAGGCGGTCGGCGGCCGGATGAGTCGCAAGACCCGGCTCGCCTACTGGGTGCAGGCCGAATTGGTCGCGATGGCAACCGATCTCGCCGAAGTCGTGGGCGGGGCGATCGCGCTGTACCTGTTGTTCGATCTACCCCTGCTCGTCGGCGGGATGATCACCGGCGCTGTCTCGCTGATCCTGTTGATCGTCAAGGATGTTCGCGGGCAAAGGGTCTTCGAACGGGTCATCACCGGCCTGCTGATGGTCATCGCGATCGGATTTCTCACCAGCCTGTTCGCGGCCTCCCCTCCGGTGGGCGCCGCGGCCGAGGGACTGATACCGCGTTTCGACGGCGCGGAGAGCGTGCTGCTGGCCGCTGCGATGCTCGGCGCGACGGTGATGCCTCACGCGGTCTATCTGCACTCCGGCCTGGCCCGCGACCGGCACGGCCACCCCGGGCCCGGCGAACCCCGGCGCGCACTGCTGCGCATCACCCGCTGGGATGTCGGCATCGCGATGCTGGTCGCCGGAGCCGTCAACCTGTCGATGCTCCTTGTCGCGGCGACCAACCTGCAGGGCATCGAGAACACCGATTCCATTGAGGGCGCCCACGCCGCGGTGCAGAGCACACTCGGCAGCACCGTCGCGCTGCTCTTCGCGATCGGCCTGCTCGCATCGGGTCTGGCGTCGTCCTCGGTCGGCGCCTACGCCGGCGCGATGATCATGCAGGGCCTGCTTCGACGGTCGGTCCCACTGCTCGCCCGTCGGCTCATCACGCTGATCCCCGCGCTGGTGATCCTGGCGGTGGGTGTCGACCCCAGTCGCGCACTGGTGCTGTCACAGGTCGTGCTGTCGTTCGGCATCCCGTTCGCACTGATTCCACTGGTGCGGCTCACGGCCGATCGGGCCTTGATGGGCGCCGACGTGAACCATCGCGTCACGACGGCTCTCGGCTGGATCGTCGCGGGCCTGATCACGGTCCTGAACGTGGTGCTGATCTACCTGACGATCTGGGGCTGAGGAAGTCCTACTCGAAAGCGCCCGCGACCACGACAGCCCCGACGAAGGCCATGATGCAGGCGAGCGTGGCGTAGGTGGCGGGCCCGTGTGTGCGGACGAGGTACGGACGGTCGTCGGGCCTGGGTTGCCTGCGCTTGTTGGCCCACCCCACGGCGACGACCGCAGCGTTGAAGAACGCCACGACCACTGCGGCCACGACAAGCGATCCGGCGACTGCGGACGACACTCATTCCCCCTGGGTTATCCCGAGTAATTCGTCAATCCTTGCATTTCTAGCAAATTCGGCAACTCATGGGAAATCCGCCTAAAATTGAGTGTTTGCGACCGCCGCCGGCATGCAGCCGACCGAGGTGAGGAGAGTTTTTGTCTGCCCAGGTCACGGACCGCGACACGGCCGGGGACGTTCGGCACAACTACTTTGCGTACGGATCGAACCTCTGTGCGCGGCAGATGGCCCGACGCTGCCCGGACGCCACCGATCCCCGGCCGGCGACTCTGGCCGACCACGACTGGCTCATCAACGAGCGCGGCGTGGCCACCATCGAGCCGTTCACGGGCAGCGAGGTGCACGGGGTCGTGTGGCAGGTGTCCGACCGCGATCTCGCCACCCTCGACAGCGCCGAGGGCGTCCCGGTCCGCTACCGCCGGGATGAGATGACGGTGCTCACCGCCGCCGGTCCGTCACCGGCGTGGGTGTACATCGACCACCGGGTGGAGCCTGGTCCGCCGCGGCCGGGTTACCTGGAACGCATCCTCGACGGCGCCCATCATCACGGGCTGCCACGACGGTGGATCCAGTTCCTCGAACGCTGGGATCCGGCGAACTGGCCGCAACGTCGCGAGGACCGGCATGCCTCGGGACCACAGACACTCTCGGAACTTCTCGCGGACCCGGCCGTGACCGAGGAGTCGGTGCTGAGATCCCGCTTCGGGTTCCTGGCGATCCACGGCGGTGGACTCGAGCGGATGACCGACGTCATCGCCGAACGCGCCGCCGACGCCGCCGGGGCCTCGGTATACGTGGTGCGCCACCCCGACCAGTACCCGTACCATCTGTCGTCGGCGCGATACGACCCGGCACATTCACCACGGCTCGCCGAGTTCCTCGACCACGTCGACGTCGCGGTGTCGCTGCACGGCTACGGTCGCATCGGCCGCAGCACCCAGTTGCTCGCCGGCGGACGCAACCGCGCCCTGGCCGAGCATGTGGCGACTCATCTGGAGATTCCCGGCTACCGGGCGCTCACCGATCTGACGACTATCCCGGCGGAACTTCGCGGCCTGCATCCCGACAACCCGGTGAACCGGACCAGGGGCGGCGGCACGCAACTGGAACTCTCGGCGCGGGTGCGCGGGACCAGTCCGCGCAGCGCCGTTCCGAGCGACGACGGACTGTGTCCGGCCACCTCGGTTCTGGTCCAGGGGCTGACCGCCGCCGCGCGGTCCTGGACGCTGCCGCCGCGCTGAGACGCACGTCCCCAACACCCACCCATCCATCCGTGGTGCGGCTCCGAATAGGGATATGTGAACCCCATTCGCACACTCGACCGGCCGATTGCCGTCGCCCCGGCGGCGCGTGACCTGGATGAAGACCGGCCGGCCCGGCGGCGTAGGGCCGCGTCCGTCCCGCGCGTCGGCGCCGCGCTGTACCGTACGCGGATCACCCACCTGCGGCGCACGCCAGTGCACCACTACTTCGAACAGCGCAGCTACAGCTGGTTCGTCGATCTCGACGCGCTGCCCCGGGTGCCCGGGTGGCTTCGCCCGTTCGCGAGGTTCGAGGCCCGCGATCATCTGTGGGACGCACCCGTCGACACGTTGCGCGGGCGCATCGACGCCTTTCTCGCCGGCAAGGGCATCGATCTGCACGGTGGTCGGGTGACCGCGCTGTTGCAGCCGCGGGTGCTCGGGCATGTCTTCAACCCGCTCACCCTGTACTGGTGCCACGACGCGACCGGGGTGTTGCGGTGGGTGGTCGCCGAAGTGCAGAACACCCACGGCGAACGCCACGCGTATCTGATGCCGCCGACCTCTGCGGACCGTCCGGCGGTCGTGGACAAGAAGCTGTACATGTCGCCGTTCACCGGGGTCGACGGCTGCTACCTGGTGCGTGCTCCTGAGCCCGAAGAGCAACTCGACGTGACGATTTCGCTGCTGCGCGACGATCAGCCCGCGTTCGTCGCCACCTGGCGCGGCGCCCGTCGTCCGGCGGGGGCCCGCCAGATCATGGCCATGCAGGTGCTCTCCCCCGTGGCCCCGCTGATGAGCATGCTGAGCATGCGCGTGCAGGGTGCCCTGCTGCGGCTGCGGCGGGTCCCGACGATTCCGCATCCGAACGCCCGGCCCGCACGCGACCGGCGCAAGATTCCGTCGACACCACTGATGAGATGTCCACAATGACGGCATCGGCGCTGGTGGCCGATAGGGTGTTGCTCGTGACCGCCGAACTCGACGCACTGTTGCGCCAGGTGGCCCGCCGAGATGCCGACGCGTTCGCCGCGTTCTACGACCAGACTCGTTCCCGGGTGTTCGGACTCGTGACGAGGGTGCTTCGAGATCCCGGCTACAGCGAGGAAACGACGCAGGACGTGTACCTGCAGGTCTGGCGCACCGCTGAGAACTACGACCCGTCAGCCGGGTCCCCGCTGGCCTGGCTGCTGACGCTGGCACACCGGCGCGCGGTCGACCGCGTGCGCTCCGAGGAGGCCGCGAGCACGCGCGACTCCCGCTACGGCGCGGCGACGATCGAAACACCCACGGACCACGTCTCCGACGCGGCGATCCTCAGCGACGAACGTCAACGGGTGACCGACTGCCTGGGCGCGCTGACCGACACTCAACGTGAGTGCATCCAGCTCGCTTATTACGACGGCCTGACGTACGTCCAGGTCTCCGAGCGCCTTGCGACCAACCTCGCGACGATCAAGTCCCGGATGCGCGATGCGATCCGTGGCCTGAAGAGATGCATGGGGGTCACATGACCGATCCACAGAACGACCTGTTGTCCCTGGCGACGCCGTACGCGTTGCACGCCGTCAGCGCTGCCGAGGCCGCCGAGATCGACCGCCAACTCGACGCCGCGCCACCTGATGTGGCCGATGCGTTCGCCGCGGAGGTGCGCGCAGTGCGCGAGACGATGGCCGTGATCGCCTCGGCGACAGCGGTCGAACCGCCCGCCCATCTGCGCGACGAGATCCTGCGCCAAATCACCGAAGACCGGGTGCGGACATTGCCCTCGCCGCGGCCGCGGCGCTGGTCGCGCGCGGCGCTGTCGGCGGCCGCCGCGGTCTTCATCGGCGTCGGCGCGCTGGGTGTCGGCTATGCGCTGCGTCCGGCGTCCGAGCCGACCACGGCCGAGCAGATCTTCGCGGCGCCCGATGTGCAGACGGTGTCCGGAGAGATCCCCGGGGGCGGCACAGCGACCGTGGTGTTCTCCCGCGAGCGCAATTCCGGTGTGCTGGTGATGAACAACGTGACCCCACCGCAGCCCGGGACCGTCTACCAGATGTGGCTCATCGACACCGACGGTCCGCATTCGGCAGGCACCATGGACTCCGAGTCCGTCGCTCCGTCGACCACCGCCGTGATCCCCGACCTCGGAGGGTCCAAGACGTTGGCTTTCACCATCGAGCCGCCCGGCGGGTCGGCTCAGCCGACCAGTCCGGTGTTCGCGGAACTGCCGCTGATCTGACCGCTCACCCGGTCACCCCCCGCCGAAATTGCATTCCGGCAGGGCATTACTCGGCTTTTCCCTGATGGCCCTCTTTGCCACGCTCATTGTGAGTCAGTGGGAGTCAGTGCGAAGGGGATGAGTGTGTCGATCAGTGCAGGGTTCAGTATCGCCGAGATTCGTGAGTTCGTTGTCGAGTATCAGCGGGTGCCTCATGGGCAGAAGGGGTCGTGGCTTGCTGCTTCAGGGGTCTCTGGCGGTCAGTTCAGACGGTGGCAGGCCGCAGTGTTTAGCGGTGACCTCGACCGTGGCCTGATTCCGCGAGAAGGTAGTGAGATGACAGTTCCCCCGGCGCTGCGCAAAGCGTTGGCCAAAGTTGATGCAGCCAGGCAGGACCGCGACGAGGCCGAACTCGCTCAGCTACGAGAGCGAGTTCGCGAGCTCGAGGCAACCAACGAGGCTTTGGGAAAAGCTATCGGGCTCTTGCACACGATGAGCGCGCACGAGCCCGACGCAGCCCCGACGATCCACGATCTCGACGATTCATCGACGCCGAGAACGGACTTGTCACCGAGTTGACCGCGGCGATCGGTTCGCAACGTCAGGCGCTGGCGATGATCGATCTGTCGCGTTCGACGTGGCATTACCGGACCAACCCGCGCCCGCCGGTCAGCGACCCGCTGCCGCAGAAGCATCGGGCTTACCCATCGCGCATCGATGAGGCCGACCGGGCAGTGATCCGAGACAAGATCCTCGCCGGCTGGGAGGCGGGCAGCTCGGTGGACCATGCGTTCGCCGCCAGCTGGGACGAGGGCGTGATGTTGGCCTCGCGGCGTTCCTGGTGGCGGATCGCCGCCGCGATCGAGGACCAAAGTGCGCGCCCAGTCGCACCGACCCGCTCGACGAGCAAGACGCCCCGGCAGGCGCCGGTACTCAAAGCGACAGGACCACAACAGATCTGGAGTTGGGACATCACCGACCTGCGCAGCCCGTGGCGCGGTGTGGCGTTCAAGGCGTACTCGATCCTTGACATCTACTCCCGCAAGATCGTGGGCTGGCGCGTGGAGGAACGGGAATGCGACGACCTCGCCGTGGACATGTTCGAAGCCGCGTTCGCCGGGCACGGCCTCCCCGCGGTCGTGCACGCCGATTCCGGGCCGGCGATGCGCTCGACGGTCCTCAAAGACCTCCTGGCCGGTCTCAAGATTGGCCAAACCCATAACCGGCCCCGGGTCAGCAATGACAACCCGTTCTCCGAATCGGAGTTCCGCACGATGAAGTACCGACCGAACTATCCCGGTGTCTTCACAGATCTTGACTCCGCCCGCGCCTGGGTGAGCGCCTACGTGTCCTGGTACAACCAGCATCACCGCCACAGCGGCGTCGAACTGTTCACCCCAGACTCCGTCCACGACGGCACGTGGGCGCAGCTCTGGGACCGACGAGACACCGCCCTACAGGCCTACTACGACGCTCACCCCGAACGGTTCCGCAACCGTCCACGAACCAAAAGCCCCAGCCCCGTCGTCGGCATCAACCTCCCCACCGAAAACGACCCCGACCGACTCCAAGCAGCTTGACATCGCCCGTGGAATGCAATTTCGGCGATCAGGGGAACTCGACCGTGGCGGCGGCGCTTTCGGCGAGCACATCGGCGACGTCGTGGCGTCGGCGCCATGCCCGGCGCTGCCGGGCCGCGCCGTTGCCGTGCTCGGCCACGCGGGCGAGGCCGGAGCTGACCAGCTCACCGTCGCCCGAGGCGTCCAGTGCGGGCCCGATGCGTTCGACGAGTCGGTCGAGAAGCTCGACCATGGGCGCGGCCCCGTGGTCGGAGAGATCGACGCCGTCGCCCTCGATTCCGCTGCGCGCGGCCATCCAGTAGGCGGCCTTGAGGACGTACGGGGCGAGCGGGCGGACTGCCTCGCCGCGGGCCTCGTCGTCGAGTGCGGTCATGACGCAGCCCCGCACGATCGCCGCGAACAGCACCGTCTCGGCGACCGTCGCGGGCACGTCGGAGACGCGCACCTCGACGGTCGGAAAGGTCGCCGACGGCCGCACATCCCAATAGACCATGCCCTGATCGCGGATGACGTTGGTGTCGCACAGCATCTGCACCGCGGCGTCGTACTCGTCGGCCGATTCGAACTGCGGTGGCGGCCCGGCGCCGGGCCATCGCGCCCACAGCACGGAGCGCCAGCTGGCGTGTCCGCTGTCTGCGTTGCGGTAGATCGCGGAGTTCGCGGTCAGACCCAGCAACAACGGCAGCCACGGCCGGAGCCGGTTGCCGACCCGGATCGCGGTATCGCGGTCGGGCACCGCGACGTGCACGTGACATCCGCAGATGCCCTGCTCGTGCGCGATCATCCCGTAGCGCTCACCGATGTCGCGGTAGCGAGGGGTGTCGGTGATCGGGAACTCGTGCGGCAGGGTCGGCGGCAGGCCGACCGCGAGCAGTCGGGCGCCGGCGTTCTCGGCGGCGTGAGCAGCGGTCCGTCGCAGATGGACCAGCTGTTCGCGGAGGTCGACGGTGGTGTCGACGACGCCCGTGGCGGTTTCGACCTGACACCGGGTGAGCTCCAGTTGCAACTCCACCCCGTCGCGGGCGGCCAGATCGGCGACCTCGCGGTTGAGGGCCACCGGCGCACCGGATTCCGGGTCGACGAGGAGGAACTCCTCCTCGACACCGAGCGTCGGGATCTCTGTCATGGCTCCGGTGAAATATTGATCCGGCCCGTCGGATATTTCGACGACGGGCCGGATCGGGGTGAGGAAAGTCGATGCGTATATGCCCCTGCCCCCAGCGGTTCAAACCTGGACCTACGATCACGATGTGGCAAAGGAATTCCGCTTCGGTGTCGGCGTCACCCGGGTGAGCACGAGAGCGAAACTCGAAGACGACGCCCGACGCGCCGAAGCTCTGGGTTTCGATGTGCTGCACGTTCCCGACCACCTCGGAGGTCCCGCGCCGTTTCCGGTGATGACCGCGGTGGCGATGGCCACCACATCACTGCGGGTCGGCACCTTCGTGCTCAACTCGGCGTTCTACCGCCCGGCGTTGCTGGCGCGCGATGTGGCGGCCCTCAATGACCTGAGCGACGGACGTGTCGAACTCGGGCTCGGAACCGGCTATGTGCGCGAGGAATTCGACGCGGCGGGCATCCCCTACCCCACCGCCGGCGAGCGCGTCGACCACCTGAAACTCACCGCCGCCCATATCGCCGAGCACCTCCCCGACGTACCGATCATGATCGCCGGCAACGGAGATCGGGTCCTGCGCACCGCCGCACGGTTCGCCGACATCGTCGGATTCACCGGCGGAGACCGCGCCGCCACCGGCGACGAGGATCCCCTCGGCGACCGGATCGGGTTCGTGCGCGCCGCCGCCGGTGAACGGTTCGCCGCGCTCGAGCTCAACATCGCGATCACGGCCATGCCGCTCGACAGCTCGGGGCAGCCGGATCTGACGATCCCCAGGATCTCGCTGCCGGGCCTCTCCGACGACGAACTGCTGCGGCACCCCGGCGTGCTGTCGGGTTCGACGACCGAGATCGCCGATCGGATCCACGGCTACCGCGACGTCTACGGCATCAGTTACGTGATCGTGCAGATGCGCCACGCGGAGGCGTTCGGCGCGGTGATCGATCTCCTTCGCTAGAGCCACAGATACAGCGCGGACAGCAACACCCAGATGCCGGCGCAGTAGGCCTCGAAGGCCGCGCGCAGCGGGATGGGCGCATGGCGCAACTCCATGAAGTCCAGCCCGACGAGGCGGACCTTGACCGCGGCGATCGCAAGAACCAGAACCGCGACCAGGGACCCCGTTCCATGGTCGGCGCCGACGGCCCAGGAGAGCACCGTCGCGGCGACCAGCAACAGCCACGTCGCACCGGCGCGGTTCCTGAGCAGGGCGAGGACGGTCATCAGCTCACCAGGTAGAGGAGTGCGAACAGGAAGATCCAGAGCAGGTCGACAAGATGCCAGAAGCAGGCCGCACCTTCGACCAGAGCCGTTCGGGTGGTGCTCAAGTGGGTGCGCCGGGTTTGGCTGAGGACGAAGATCAGCGCACCGAGACCGAGGCAGACGTGGAACAGGTGCAGCCCGGTCAGGATGACGTAGTAGAGATAGAAGTCGTTGGCGCCCGGGCCGTGACCGGCGTCCGCCAGTGCGACGTACTCGGAAGCCTTCAGCGCGATGAAGACGATGCCCAGCGCCATCGCCGCGGCGACGGCGCTGGCGGCGATTTTTCGGCTCCCGGCCCGGATGGCGTTGAGCGCCAACACGACACACAGTGAACTGGTCAGCAGCACGAGGGTGTTGAGCACGCCGACGCCGATGTGCAGTGTCGTGCGTGCGGTGTCGAAAACCTCTGGGGCGTGGGCACGTTCGACCAGGAAGGTGACGAAGAACGCGCCGAAGACCAGCATGTCGCCGAACAGGAACACCCAGGTGCCGCTCTCACCGGGTATCCGGCGCACGGTGCGCGGCGGGGCCGCCGTGTCGGTCACGCCGGCTGGGCCTCGGGAAGCGCGCCCGCCTCCGCGCGTTGTTGGGCTTTGATCGACGTCGACATCACCGCGGTGGTGCAGAACAACCACACGACGAGCACCAGCCCGGGGATGTAGAAGGCGAACACCCCGTTCCACGCCAAGGGTCCGTCGTTGAAGACCACCACCACGCAGCCGGGCAGCGACAGCGTCGCCACCCACAGGTTGAGGTAGCCGTACCAGCGGGGGAACGTGGGCGGGTCGGCTCTGTCGATGAAGGCGGCCGCGGCCAGCGTGAGGTTCTGGACGATGATCGTCCCGACGATGCCGATGAACCACAACCAGAACACGTCGTTGAGCGCCTGGGTCAGTTCGGCGGACCGTTCCTCGGGGCGGTAGGCGGCCACGCCGAGGAAGAACTGCGGGAACAGCAGGGCGGGAACGAACACGGTCGCCGCCATCAACTGGGTCATCGACAGCATGCCCCAGCCGCCCTCGACCCGCCGGATCCGCAGGACGATCGTGGCCAGGAACGGCAGGGCGAGCACCGCGGACAGCAACGCCCCGGACACCCCGAAACGGATCCAGAGCTTGTGCTCGACGAAGAACGCGGCGATCTCGTCGGCCGACGCCGCCGGCGACAATGGGGGGAACAGCTGCGCGATCCCGGAGAAGCTGGCCCCGTAGAGCAGGATCATGATGGTGCCCGACCAGGCGCCGATGCGTTGCAGTGTCAGCTCCACGGGACGCAGGCTACCGGCCACACCGGCCATGTTTTGACACTTTTGCCATAACGAGGGATCGTCATTGTGGGCCCGGCCGCTCGGCCGGGTAAGCTCCCAGCGTCTTTGCCCTAGCTGCCCCCGTAGCTCAGGGGATAGAGCACGGCTCTCCTAAAGCCGGTGTCGCAGGTTCGAATCCTGCCGGGGGCACTTTTTCCGACTGCCGAGCGTGGGCCTTGTGCACGCTTTTCGACGCAATCGCGTGCACAGGACCCACGATCGAGCGTGCTTTGTCCAGGTGAGCGGCCTGATTTCACCCGTTCCGGGGGATGTCGACCCTCGCGCGTCCCGGCAGATTGAGCACCGGTCCTCGACGAACAGGGCGAGCGGCGGTTGGAGGCAGCGATGCGGAAGTCCTACTACGCGTTACCGATCCTGGCGGCGGGCGCTGTTGCCGCTGGGCTCATGGCCGGGTCGGCCGGGGCGGCCCCGGTGCAGGCGCCGATACCGACGGAATATCCATGGTGCGAGCTGGACGTGTGGTGCTACGACGACGACCTCCAGGTCGTCCTCAATCCGCGCAGCAAGCGCGACGACGTGCAGTACGGCGGCGGCGCCGCATTCGGCAATTAGTGACGAAGTGACTCGACCACGAAGAGGAGTAGGTATGTCTGTTCTCGTTCGATCCGTGGGGGCGATCGTGATCGCCGGCGCCGCGCTCCTTGGCAGCAGCGCACTCGCCGCATCACAGCCGCCGCCCCCGAACTGCTCCATCGCGGACCAGGCCGGGATTCTGTCGGGCGTGTCGGCCTCCTTGTCGGCGTACATGTTCACCCACCCCGATGTGAACGGGTTCTTCAGCGGCCTTCGTGGTCTCCCGCCCGAGGAGCGCCGCGCGAAGGTTGACGCGTACCTCGACATGAACCCGAGGGTGGAAGCCGATATGCAGGGAATCCGCCAGCCGATGACCGACTTCCGCGCTCGATGCGGACTTCCGCCGGCCGGCTTGGCCGACGACTGATACCTACGTGCCCCTGGTCTCGATGACTTTCGCGGCGACCTCGGTGAGCTTGGTGTTGCTGTCCTGCGACAACCTGCGCAACATGTCGAACGCCGCGACGTCGTCGACGTCATAGCGCTCCATGATGATGCCCTTGGCCTGACCGATGCGGTCACGGCTTGACAACGCCGATTCGAGTTGTTCGCTCTGCCGGCTGGCCATGATCGCCGCGGCGGCGTGCGCGGCCAGGATCGCGCCGATGGTCTCGGCCTCAGCGTCGAACGCGTTGGGCTCAAGCCCGAAAAGGTTCAATGCACCGGCGGTATGCCCGCTGGTGTACAGCTTGAACGACAGACCGGAGAGCACCCCGATCTCGGCGGCCGCCGGGGCGTACTTCAGCCAACGTTCCTCGCTCCGGAAGTCGTCGGTGCGCACGATGGTCTGGTCGAGGGCGGCGTCGAGACAGGGGCCCTCCTTGAACCTCATCTGGAGTTCGTCGAGTCGATGAGGCAGCTCGGACGTTCCCGCGACCGACTCGAAGCGGCCCGCCGTGCCGACCAGCAGCACGCCTGCGGCGTCGACCCCCGGGATCAACGTCCTCGCCTCTGCGGTCACGTCCGACAGCACGTCCTCGACACGGCGCGGACTGGCGACCTGGCGGGCCAGCTCAGCCATCCGGCGGGCCAGCTCGTGGGTGGGCATCGGGTTCATCGTTACAGACTTCCCCATATCCCGCGTCGATTACGCAGCGGGGGTTTGCCCCGTCCACTGCTGGGAATGAAGGCGGGAGACACGGGATGCGGTCGACCGCACCTCATGTCCAGGTCTCGTCGGTTCAGACCAGAAGCCGGCGGGACCGCCTACGCCGGAGCAGTCACTCTGTTAGTTGTAGTACGGTGCTGTGGTGCGCTCGGCGGATGACGTGTGGATTCTCGGTGGCTACCAGAGCGACTTCGCGTGCAATTACCACCGCGACGGTCGGGGGTTCTCGGAGCTGACCGCCGAAGTCGTCGAGTCGACGCTGCGCGACGCCTGCATCGACGCCCGCGACATCGGCGTCGTCCACGTCGCCAATGCCTTCGGCGAACTCTTCGCCCATCAGGGCCACCTCGGCGCCATGCCGGCCACCGTCGTCGACGGACTCTGGGACACCCCGGCCACCCGGCACGAAGCGGCGTGCGCATCCGGTAGCGTCGCCGCGCTCGCAGCGATCGCCGATCTACGTTCCGGCGCGTACCGCACCGCACTGGTGGTCGGCATCGAGCTGGAGAAGACGGTGCCGGGCGACACGGCGACGTCCATTCTCGGCGCAGCGGCATGGACGGGGCACGAGGGCCGCGACGCGAAGTTCATGTGGCCGCACATGTTCAACGCCGTCGCCGACGAGTATGACCGCAGGTACGGTCTCGACGAGTCGCATCTGCGCGCCATCGCCGATCTCAACTTCACCAACGCGCGTGCCAACCCTCTGGCTCAGACCCGCGACTGGAGCGTGCCGACTCCGCCCACCGCCGATGACACATCCAACCCGGTGGTCGACGGCAGGCTGCGCAGACTCGACTGCAGCCAGCTCACCGACGGGGGCGCCGGCATCGTGCTCGTCAGCGACGCGTGGCTACGCGACAACCCTGCCGCCCGGCCACTCGGCCGCATCGACGGATGGGGCCACCGCACCGTCGGGCTGGGGTTGCGCCAGAAGCTCGACCACTCCGCGGGGAATCCCTATGTCTTCCCGCATGTCCGCAACGCCGTGCAGGACGCGTTCGGACGCGCCCGCGTCTCGCTCGACGACGTCGACGGGTTCGAGGTGCACGACTGCTTCACCCCGAGCGAGTACCTCGCGATCGACCACATCGGCCTGACCGAGCCCGGCCAGTCGTGGAAGGCGATCGAGCACGGCGAGATCGCGATCGGCGGTCGGCTGCCCGTCAACCCCAGCGGCGGGCTGATCGGCGGCGGGCATCCGGTGGGAGCCTCCGGGGTCAGGATGCTGCTCGACGCCGCTCGACAGGTCAGCGACACCGCCGGCGACTACCAGGTCGAGGGCGCAAAGACGTTCGGCACGTTGAACTTCGGCGGAAGCACCGCCACCACCGTCAGTTTCGTCGTCGGGAGTACACCATGACAGCCGGCACCCATCCCGAAGTCGTGGGCAAGTTCCTGTCCACGCTGCCCGAGGATGACGACCACCCCTACCGCACCGGCCCGTGGCGCCCGCAGACCACCGAGTGGGACGACGACGACCTCAGAGTCGTCGCAGGCCAGATCCCCGGCGATCTCGATGGGGTGTATCTGCGCAACACCGAGAATCCGCTGCACCCGGCCCTGAAGTACTACCACCCGTTCGACGGTGACGGCATGCTGCACATGGTCGGCTTCCGCGACGGAAAAGCCTTCTACCGCAACCGGTTCGTTCGCACCGACGCCCTCGCCGCGGAGAACGAGGCCGGCGGCCCGCTGTGGCCCGGGATCGCCGAGCCGATCGAGTTGGCCAAGCGCGACTACGGCTGGGGTGCACGCACTCTGATGAAGGACGCGTCGTCCACCGACGTGATCGTGCACCGGGGCGTCGCGCTGACGAGCCACTACCAGTGCGGCGACCTGTACCGCATCGACCCGTGCACCGGCGCGGATCTCGGCAAGGAGGACTGGAACGGCGGGTTCCCCACCGACTGGGGGGTGTCCGCGCACCCGAAGGTCGACGACCGCACCGGCGAGCTGTTGTTCTTCAACTACAGCAAGCAGGCGCCGTTCATGCGCTACGGAGTGGTCAGCCCCGCCGGCGACGTGGTGCACAACGTGGACGTACCGCTGCCGGGTCCGCGCCTGCCGCACGACATGGCCTTCACCGAGAACTACGTGATCCTCAACGACTTTCCGCTGTTCTGGGACACCGGGCTGCTGGAACACAACATCCACCTGCCGCGCTTCCACCGCGATGTGCCGTCCCGCTTCGCAGTTCTCCCCCGCCGCGGTAACACCTCGCAGATCATGTGGTTCGAGGCCGACCCGACCTACGTCCTGCACTTTCCCAACGCCTTCGAGGACGGCGACGAGATCGTGCTCGACGGGTTCTTCCAGGGCGACCCGGAACCCACCCAGGGCGTCGACAACGGCATGAGCCGTAAATGGCAGCAGATCTTCCGGTCCCTGTCCCTCGACGGGATGCAGACCCGGCTGCACCGGTGGCGGTTCAACCTGAAGACCGGCGCGGTGCGCGAGGAGCACCTGTCCGACAGTTTCACCGAATTCGGCATGATCAACCCCGGCTTCTCGGGACGTCCCCACCGGTACACGTACGCCGCGACCGGCAAGCCCGGGTGGTTTCTGTTCGACGGCCTGGTCAAGCACGACCTGCACACCGGCACCGAGCAGAGATTCACCTTCGACGACTGCGTTTTCGGCAGCGAGACGGCGATGGCGCCGCGCGTGGGCGGCACGGATGAGGACGACGGCTACCTCGTCACGCTGACCACCGACATGAACACCGACGCGTCGTACTGCCTGGTGTTCGACGCGGCTCGCGTCGGCGACGGCCCGGTGTGCAAACTTCAACTGCCCGAGCGTATCTCCAGCGGTACGCACTCGACCTGGGCGGCGGGTTGCGACCTGCCGCGGTGGCGCGACAGCGAGTCGGCGGCCGGGGCGATCGGCCTCTAGTTGACCGGGCCCCCCAATGCGGTCGCCCGCATGCTCGGCCTGCTCGGCGACGAGTGGACGCTGCTGATCGTCCAGCGGGCGCTGCTGGGGGCCCGGCGCTACGGCGAGTTCCTCGATGCCCTGCCGGTGTCCAATGCGGTACTGACGAGCAGGCTGCAATCGCTGAGTGCCACAGAGATGCTGTCCCGCAACCAGTATCAGAGCAATCCACCCCGGTTCGAGTACCTGGTGACGCCGATGAGCCGCTCACTCTGGCCGATGCTGACCTCGATCTGGGAATGGGAGCGACGGTGGGTGACCGACCATGCCGAGCCCCTGCCCCGGATGCGGCACACAGGGTGCGGCCACGAGTTCGCCCCCCGAGTCGTCTGCCGATCGTGCACGGCGGAGGCGAGCGGCAATGACGTTGTCGCACAATGGGGTCCGAGCGGATCCTGGCAGCGCTCGATCCCGGGCGGTACCCAGCGCCGCCGCTCCAGCGGGCACCGTTCGGGTGCGACCATCCTGTTCCCGCAGACCATGAGCGTGATCGGTGACCGCTGGGCGTTCGCGATGCTGGTCGCCGCGTTCGTCGGGATGCGTCGCTTCACCGATTTCCAGGCCCAGCTCGGCGCCCCGCCCACCACCGTCGCCGACCGCCTGACGACGTTCACCGACGAGGGGATCCTGGTCAGCGGCGACGGCGGCTACCAGCTCACCGACAAGGGGAGGGCCTTCTTCCCGGTGCTGGTGTGCGCGCTGTCGTGGGCGCAGCGGTGGTTCCCGTCCCCCGAGGGACCCGCGGTGATCCTCACCCATACGGCATGCGGAAGGCGTTTCGACCCGGTGCTGCGCTGCGATCAATGCCAGCGGCATCTGCGTGGGGCGCAGATCCGCCCGGTGCCGTAGCTGCAGCAGTGCCCCGACCGGGGCCGAAATTTCCCCCAAAATAGTGCTGGCACTCTCCTATCTCGAGTGCTAATCTCGCTGGTGCACAGTGATTTGGTCGCCCGCCAGGGTGGCGGGCTCTAAGCGACATAGGAGGTGAATTGCTGTGCTCCGTTTTGATCCGTTCAGTGACATTGACGCGCTGACCCGGGGCCTGCTTACCAGCCAGACCGGATCGAACCGTACGCCTCGTTTCATGCCGATGGACCTGTGCAAGATCGACGACCACTATGTCCTGACCGCAGACCTTCCCGGGGTCGATCCCGGATCGGTCGACGTCGACGTCGACAACGGCACGCTCACCATTTCGGCGCACCGAACCGCACGGTCCGACGAGTCCGCCCAGTGGCTCAGCAGCGAGCGTTTCTACGGCACCTACCGGCGCCAGCTGTCGCTCGGCGACGGCATCGACACGGGAGCGATTTCGGCAACCTATGAGAACGGCGTCCTCACCGTGACGATTCCGGTCGCCGAGAAGGCCAGACCGCGCAAGATCGCGATCAACCACACCAAATCCCAGACGTCGATCGAAGCCAACACCGTCGACGCCGAGTGATCCCGACCCGTCGGCTGCCGCGGTCCAGTCCCCTGGCGGGCTGGACCGCGCAGCCGGCGATTATCCTGCGCGACAGCAGGACTCGCGGTCAGACCCGGGTCACCTGAGGCTGCCGGTCGACCACGTCGAGAGCATCGCCCACACCGACAACACCACCGCCAGCAGCGCCACCGCGCCGCCCACGTAGAGCCCGTAGCCGGCGGTCACCGGCGGGTAGACGTAGAGCCGGTAATACCACAGCGCCAGCACCACGAGCAGAATCGAAATGGCCAGCGCCGCCGTGGAAGCCATACGGCCCGAGATCCCTCTGGCCGCCATCGCGCCGGACACCACCAACGTCGACGCGAGCAGCACCACGAGTTGACCCACGCCGAAGCCCGGCGGCGGCACCGGCATCGGACCCACCACACTGCCGATCGCGTTGGCACGCCCTCCATCGGCGGCCGTCAGCCACGGCAGCCACGCACTCACCGCCACGATCAACGCACACAGCGCGACCAGCCACCCCGGAAGCGCGCGAGCCATGCGCGCAAGACTACTAGGGTGAGCCGATGAGCGATCTCCCCGAATGGGCGCGTCGGCTCGATCTCTCCCCCCACCCCGAGGGCGGCTGGTACCGGGAGACGTGGCGCAGCGACCTGACCATTCCGCAATCGGTGTTACCGCCGGACTACACGGGTGGCCGAAACGCGGGGACCGCGATCCTGTTCCTTCTGATGCCGGGCCAGCAGTCGGCCTGGCACACCGTGCGCAGCGCCGAACTGTGGCTCTACCACTCGGGAGGACCGCTGCACCTGGAGGTCGGTGAGCAGCAGGAGTCCGCGACGACGCATGTCCTCGGCGCCGACATCCTCGCCGGCGAGAGTCCCCAGTACGTGGTGCCGCCCGGGCACTGGCAGCGCGCGCGACCCAGCGGTGAGCAGCCGTGCCTGGTCAGTTGCGTGGTCGTACCGGGCTTCGACTTCGGCGACTTCGCCCTCGGCGCGCCTACCGACTGAGCAGTTCCAGCGCCGCGGCGACCAGAGCGGCATTGCCGTCGGCGACGGACCCGTCGGGCAGACACACCGTGTCCTCCAGCCCGATGCGGGCCTGAATCCGGCGGACGCCGGCGTGTTCCAGCAGCGGCCAACAGCTTTCGTCGAGGCCGTGCAACAGCACCGGTGCGGGTGACCGCGCGCCGTCGACCACGCCGAGGATCTCGTCGGCCCTCGACACGTCCCCGTCGGCGCCCAGTTCGATCATCACCCGCATGCAGTGCTGCGTCATCTCGGAAGCCGCCCACGCCCGCGCGGCCTCGGCGTGGAAGAGGCCGATCTCCACCCCGATACCGCGGCTCAGCAGAAGCTCGGCCACCTCGGGTGACCCCGGCTCGTGCCAGTTCACGGACGCGAAGTCCGGCAGGATGCTCCACTCCTCGATGGCCTCGAGGCGCTGCTGCGCGTCGGGCAGTGCCCAGAAGCCTGTGGTGACACCGAGCGGCAACCCCGGCAGAGCCTCACGGACCGCCGCGACCGCGGCGTCCACCTCCTCCGCCCGCAGCGAGTCCCTGCCGTCGGCGCCCTTGGGATGCATGTGAACGGCCTTCGCGCCCGCGGCGTGCACGGCGACCGCCTCGGCGGCCAGTTGATCCGGCGTCACCGGGAGATTCGGATGGTGATCCGGTGTGCGGGCTCCGTTGACACAGGCCTTGAGGTAGATCGTCCCGGTGTCGCGGAAAGGGTTGTCGGCCATGCCGGCCATCCTGGTCTGCGAACGCCGTCGCCGCCCGTCCGACCCGACACGATGAAGAGAAAATTTCCGTCGCGAGCCGTCTCGACCGGGCAATCCCGCGGCGGGTATGGTCGGCGAAGCCGCCGCGTTCGCATCTGATAGAGGTGCGCACCACCCGAGCGGACCAGGGCCGAGTTGAGCGAACAGCCGCGCCACGCATGCTCGTGTGATCACTTGCAGACAGGATGGGCTACATGTCAAACACCTCAGCCGAACAGCAGGACGCCACCGCACAGTCGGCATGGCTGTCGAAGTCGGCGTCGGAGACGCGTGGATCGGACAAGAAGGAAGTCCAGTTCCACTACGACATCTCGAACGACTTCTTCAAGCTGTGGCAGGACCCGTCGCAGACCTACAGCTGCGCGTACTTCGAGAAGGACGACTACACGCTCGAGCAGGCGCAGCTCGCGAAGGTCGACCTGTCACTGGGCAAGCTCGGCCTGCAGCCGGGCATGACGCTGCTCGACATCGGCTGCGGCTGGGGTTCGACCATCCAGCGCGCCGTGGAGAAGTACGACGTCAACGTCATCGGCCTGACGCTCTCGGAGAACCAGAAGCAGCACATCGAGCAGAACCGGTTCCCGAACATCGACACCAACCGCAGCATGGAAGTCCGGCTGCAGCCGTGGGAGGAGTTCGACGGGAAGGTCGACCGGATCGTGTCGATCGGCGCCTTCGAGCACTTCGGGTTCAACAAGTACGAGGACTACTTCAAGAAGACGTTCAGCTGGCTGCCCGACGACGGCGTGCAGATGCTGCACACGATCATCATCCCCAGCGATGAGGAGATCAAAGCCAAGAAGCTGCCGCTGACCATGTCGAAGGTGCGCTTCATCAAGTTCATCATGGACGAGATCTATCCCGGCGGCCGTCTGCCGCTGGCCGCCCAGGTCACCGACGCCGCGAAGGGTGCGGGCTACACGGTGACCCGCGAGCAGCACCTGCAGCCGCACTACGTCAAGACCCTCGACACCTGGGCCGCGAACCTCAAGGACAAGAAGGACGAGGCCGTCGCGATCACCTCCGAGGAGATCTACGAGCGCTTCTACAAGTATCTGACCGGTTGCGCCGACCTCTTCCGCGACGGCTACACCGACGTCGTGCAGTTCACCTTGGAAAAGCAGTGATGGATCGCGGTGTAGTAATTTGAGCACACGCGTTACCTGATTCGGCGACACAACGCCTGAACGGAATGGAGGTCGGTCGGGGATGACCGGGAGAACGGCGGAGCCGCCCACGGGGCACGACACGACACCGCCAACGGCGGACGATATGAAGCCCCATTTCGAGGAAGTGCAGGCCCACTACGACCTCTCCGACGTCTTCTTCGGACTGTTCCAGGACCCGTCCCGGACGTACAGCTGCGCGTACTACGAGCGCGACGACATGACGCTGGCCGAGGCGCAGATCGCCAAGATCGACCTCGCGCTCGGCAAGCTCAATCTCGAACCCGGGATGACGTTGCTCGACATCGGCTGCGGCTGGGGGTCGGTGCTGCAGCGCGCGGTCGAGAAGTACGACGTCAACGTCGTCGGCCTGACGCTGAGCCGCAACCAGTGCAAGTTCGCCCAGGAGCTGCTCGACGGTCTCGACACCGAGCGGTCCCGACGAATCCTGCTGCGCGGCTGGGAGCAGTTCGACGAACCCGTCGACCGCATCATCAGCATCGAGGCCATCGAGGCGTTCCCGCAGGAGCGCTACGCGCCGTTCTTCAAGATGTGCAGCAGCGTGCTGCCCGAAGGCGGCCGGTTCGTGCTGCAGGCGATCCTCGGTCACCCGCTGAAGAAGTGGCCCGAGCTGGGCATTCCGATCGTGATGTCCGATCTGAAGTTCATGCGCTTCATCGCCAAGGAGATCTTCCCGGGTGGCTCGGTGCCCGGAGAGGAGAACATCGTCGAGCTGTCCGCCGAGGCGGGGTTCACCCTCGAGCAGACGCAGTTCCTGAACAAGGACTACGCGCGGACGCTGGACACGTGGGCCGAGGCGCTCGAAGCCCACCATGACGAGGCCGTGGCGGCCACCTCCGAAGAGGTCTACCAGCGGTACATGAAGTACCTGACCGGCTGCAGCGACTTCTTCACCCGCGGCATCAGCGAGCTCGGGCAGTTCACCCTCGTCAAGGCCTGAGCCGCGGCGCGCCGGGCTGCGCCTAAGCGCGGCCGAACACCAGCGACACGTTGTGGCCGCCGAAGCCGAACGAGTTGTTGATCGCGTACTCGTAGCGACCGCGCCGAGGCTCACCGGCGACGACGTCGAGGTCGATCTCCGGGTCGAGATTACGCAGGTTGCGGGTCGGTGGGATGACGCCGTCACGCAGCGCGAACAGGGTCAGGATGGACTCCACCGCGCCGACCGCGCCGACGGAGTGGCCCAGCGCGCCCTTCGGTGCGTACACCGCGGGCTTGTGGCCGCCGAGCGCTTTGTTGATCGCGATCCCCTCGGCGACGTCGCCGACGGTCGTGCCCGTGGCGTGGGCGTTGACGTGGTCGATGTCGGCCGACGCGAGACCGGCCAGCTCGACGGCGTGCGACATCGCGTACCCGGCGCGTTCGCCGTTGGGGTCCGGGGCAACCATGTGGAAGCCGTCCGAGGTGATGCTGGCCCCCATCAGCCGGCCGAGGATCTTCGCACCCCGGGCCTTCGCGTGCGCCTCGGTCTCGATCACCAGCAGAGCGCCGCCCTCGCCGAACACGAACCCGTCGCGGTCCCTGTCGAACGGGCGGCAGGCCCCTTCGGGATCGTCGTTGTTGGTCGACATCACGATGCGCATCTGCGCGAATCCCGCGATCGGCACCGCTTCGATCCGGGCCTCGACGCCGCCGCAGATCGCGATGTCGGCCTCGCCGAAGATGATCTGCCGCCACGCCTGCGCGACACCCTCGGACCCCGACGCACACGCCGACACCGGGGCGAGCACCCCGGCCCGGGCATGGCGCTCAAGCGCGACAGCCGACGACGGCCCGCTCGGTGCGTACTGCTGCACGGCGGTCGGGTTGACCTCGTCGAAACGGGCCCCCCGAAGATTCTCGTAGGCGAACAGCAGTTCCTCGATACCGCCCATGCCGGTGCCGATGGACACGGCCAGCCGGTTCGGGTCCACGTCGGGTGATCCGGCGTGCTCCCACACGCGGCGCCCCAGCACGACGGCCATGCGCTGCACGTAGGACAGGTTGTAGTTCTCTTCGGCGCTCAGCTGCTCGTCGAACGTCTCCAGCAGGTGCCCACCGATGCGTACCGGCAGGTCGAATTCCTCGATGAACGAGTCCTGCAGGACACGAATACCGCTGCGACCCTCCAACAACGCCTGCCATGTCGACTCGGCGTCGGTCCCCAGCGCCGTCGTCATGGCGACGCCCGTCACCACTACGTCAGGAAACTTACCCATGGTCCCCCTCGCAGACTCCGAGTATCGACCACCATTTTTACCCGTGCGCTCTCCATCTATTCCACGGATAGCAGGTGCTGCTATGGGTATCAACATTGCTGTGAGCGACAGAAATTTCAAGAAGGGCGACAAGGTGACGTGGCAGAGCCACGGCAACCCCGTCGAAGGCACCGTCGAGAAGAAGATCACCGCCGACACCGAGGCGGGCGGGCGCACGGTCCGGGCGTCCGAGGAGGAGCCGCAGTATCTGGTGCGCAGCGACAAGACGGGAAAGGACGCCGTCCACAAGCCCGACGCGCTGCGCTCCCCGTGACTTCGGTGTAGTTGGTCAACGTCAGATTGACCAACTACACCGAAATCCCTGCTAGGCGGGGGCGTACCCCAGCGCGGCCTTGACCTCGAGGAACTCGTCGAACGCGAACGGCCCCCACTCGCGGCCGTTGCCGCTGCGCTTGTAGCCGCCGAACGGCGCCGCCATGTCGAAGCCGTGGTTGATCGCGACCGATCCGGCCCGGATGCGGCGGGCCACCGCACGGGCCTGCTCCAGGTCAGAGCCCGAGACGTAGCCCGCCAGACCGTATTCGGTGTCGTTGCCGATCGCGACGGCCTGGTCGAGGTCGTCGTAGCCGAGGATGCACAGCACGGGACCGAAGATCTCCTCGCGCGCGATCGTCATGTCGTTGGTGACGTTGGCGAACACGGTCGGCTTGACGTAGTAGCCCTTGTCGACGCCGTCCGGACGGCCGGTGCCGCCGACGACCAGGGTGGCGCCTTCGTCGATGCCCTTCTGGATCAGCCCCTGGATCTTCTCGAACTGTGCCCGCGACGCGACCGGACCGATGGCGGACTGGTCGCCCGGGTCGCCGACCTTGACCGCGCCCGCGGTCTCACGGGCGACCGCGATCGCCTCATCCATCCGCGAGTTCGGCACCAGCATGCGCGACGGCGCGTTACAGCTCTGCCCGCTGTTGACCATCATCACCGACGTGCCGGCGGCGACGCTCTTGGCGAAGTCGTCGTCGTCGAGCACGATGTTCGGGCTCTTGCCGCCGAGTTCCTGGGTGACGCGCTTGACGGTCGGGGCCGCGTTGCGGGCGACCTCGATGCCGGCCCGGGTCGAACCGGTGAACGACACCATGTCGATCTCGGGGTGGCTGGAGATGGCCGCGCCGACGCCCGGCCCGTCACCGTAGACGAGGTTGTACACGCCGGCGGGAACCCCTGCGGCGTCGAGGATCTCGGTGAAGATCTGCGCGGAGTACGGCGCCACCTCCGACGGCTTGAGCACCATGGTGTTGCCGGTCGCCAGCGCCGGGAACACCTTGCAGGCGATCTGGTTGATCGGCCAGTTCCACGGCGTGATCAGCCCGCACACGCCGATGGGCTCCTTGACCACCAGCGTGCTGCCGTGCTGCTCTTCGAACTGGAAGTTCTTCAGCGCGTCGATCGCGGTGGCGAGGTGGCCGATGCCGAGGTTGACCTGGGGACCGGATGCGAGCGACGCGGGCGCGCCCATCTCCTCGTGGACCGCGTCGGCCAGGTCGGCGGCGCGGTTCTGGTACTCGGCCATGATCGCGCCGAGCAGTTCGAGGCGCTCCTCGCGCGTGGTCTGCGACCAGGTGCCGAAGGCCCGCCGCGCCGCGGTGACCGCCAGGTCGACGTCCGCGGACGAGCCCAACGCGATCTTGCCGGACACCTCTTCGGTGGCGGGGTTGTCGACGTCGAGGGCGTTGGGCCGGACCGGGTCGACCCACTGGCCGTCGATGTAGTGCTTCAGGTATTCACGCATGGCTTTACTCTTCCCTAGTTCACTGGCCTACTGGGTGCCTTCTGCATACCAGGTCCGGAATCGGTCGTACTTGGGCATCTCCTCGGAGTTGGCCTTCGGGTCGATGCAGACGTGGACGACGGCGGTCTTGCCGCTGGCGAATGCGCGCTGGATCGCGGGGCCGATCTCGTCTTCCTTCTCGACGTATTCGCCGTGGCAGCCGAACCCCTCGGCGATCTTGTCCATCCGGACGTCCTTGCTCCAGTGCACGCCGGGTTGCGGTGAGGGCTGCTCGAACGTGCGCTTGTACACCCCGACTTCGAGCCCCCACTGATGGTCGACGCCGACGACGCAGACCAGCGGCAGGTTCTCTCGCACCGCGGTTTCGAGTTCGGCGATGTGGAACAGGAACGCCGAGTCACTGGTCAGGAGCATGACCGGCCGCTTGCGGCCCTCCGCGACGGATGCGCCGACGGCGTAGGGCAGGCCGGTGCCGAGGTGGCCGAAGTTCTGATTCCAGATCACGTCACGCGGCTTCACCTGCGAGTAGGTCCACTGGAAGATCACCGTCGCGCCACCGTCGCGGACCAGGATGCCGTCCTCGGTGTGCTCCTTGAACGCCTTGGTCGCCTCGACGACGTAGCGCGCCGGATGCACCGGGGCGCGCCCGCTCGGCGCCTCCTCGGCCACCCTGGCCAGCTCCGCGGCATCGGCCTTCACCAGGGAGTCGAGGTTCGCCGACGGTGCGCGCGGGGTGTCGCGCAGGGCGTCGACGAGCTGCGGCACCACGCCGCGCAGGTCGCCGACCAACGGCACGTCGATCGGCCGGTTCACACCGATCGCAGTCGGATCCTGTTCCACCAGAATCCATTTGCGGTTGGCGTCGTTGCCCGCCCAGTGCTGGGTGCGGCCGTAGTGCATGGGTTCGCCGAGCTCGGTGCCCAGCGCCACACACAGGTCGGACTGCTCGACGGCCTCGTTGGCGGCCGGGGAGAACAGGTACGGGAAGGTGCGGTCCTGCAGGCCGGGGATGAACGACGTGCCGCCGGAGGTCTGGATGACCGGGCAGGCCATCAACTCGGCGAGCTCCCTGACCTGCTGCTGGGTGCGCGACGTGTGAACGCCGTGGCCCACCAACAGGATCGGGCGCTCGGCGGCACGGATCAGGCGGGCCGCCTCGGCGATCTCCCGCTCGCCGGCGCCCTGGTTGACGAGGCGGTACCGCTCGGGGGGCAGCGGATCGGCGACGTCGAGCTCTTCGAGGATCACGTGCGACGGGAACTCGACGTAGCTGGGGCCGGGGGTTCCCGACATCGACCGGCGGATGGCTTCGCGGATGATCTCGTCGGTCTGATCGGCGTACTCGATCGAGCTGCTGTACTTGACCGACGGCGCGAAAAGCCCTTCCTGCTGGACGAACTGGATGCGGCCGCGCCGTACCCGTCGTTCGGTGACGCGCGCCCGCTGGCCGCCGAGGAAGATCACCGGCGAGTTCTCCACCAGTGCGCACATCATGGCGCCGGCGATGTTGGCCACACCGGGGCCGAGCGTGCCGATGCACAGGCCCGGACCACCCGTCATCCGTGATGCCGCCTCGGCCATGAAACCGGCGCTCAGTTCGTGGTGCGGTGCGACGACCGACCACCCGCGCGCGTCGGCCTCGGTGAACATGTGCACGAAGTTCGGGTCGGGGATGCCGAACAGCGTGTTGACGCCCTCGGCCTCGAACAGGTCGAGAATGCGTTTGTATACGGGAACGCCCATGGGATCTCCTTCTAGTGGTAGCGCTGTGAGAGTCTTCTGCGTTGTGCAGCAGGTGAACCGAACAGGGACCGGTTCAGGGTGGCGCGTTTGAGGTAGGTGTGGATGCCGCTCTCCCACGTGTAGCCGATGCCGCCGTGCAACTGCATCGCCTTACCGGCGACCTCGACGGCGGCGGCGCAGACGTACGACTTCGCCATCGCGGCGGGGATCGCGGCGTCCCCGCCGCCGGCCAGCACGTCGACCGCGTCGGCCACCAGCTGCCGGGAGACCTCGACCGCGACGAGCATGTCGGCGCACGCGTGCTTGACGGCTTGGAACGAACCGATCGGTCTGCCGAACTGGTGTCGTACCTTCACGTAATCGACTGTGGCCGAGAGCATCCGCTCGGCAATACCGAGGCTGTCGCAGGCGACCGCGATCTCGGCACGATGACGAAGTGCGTTCACCGCGTCGGCGGGATTGCCGTCGAACGTCAGGATGTCCACCACCGTGGCCGAGTCGGCCGCGATGGTGGCGAGGCGGCGGGTCTCGTCGACCACCGGCTGTGCCGTCACCGTCGCCGCAGCGGTCTCGATGACGGCGACCTCGGGACCGGTCACCACCAGCAGGCGCTCGGCGCCGACGGCGTCGGGCACGAACTCGGCTCGGCCGGTCAGCTTTCCGGCCGACATCGAGAAGTCTCCGGTCACCACAGCAGACCGCGGCTCGCCACCGGCGACCGCGGCGAGCAGGTGATCGCGGGAGTCGCTGGGCTGCAGCAGGTTCAGCACACCGGCGGCCAGCACTGCCCCGCCGAGATAGCCGGTGACGCCCGCGGCACGGCCGATCTGGTCGAGGATCACCGCGCTTTCGGCGAACGACGCGCCCGCACCCCCCAACGTGTCGGGCACCTCGAGTCCGGTCCATCCGGCGTCGGCGAGCACCTGCCACTCGGGCGCGTGACCGTCTTTGGCCAGCAGGTCCGAGGCGACCGCGCGCAGCTCGTCGTGGAACTCGGCGAATCCGGCGCGCATCACAGCGCACTCGGTTCTCGCGGCAACCCGAGCCCGCGTTCGCCGATGATGGTGCGCTGGATCTCGCTCGCTCCGCCCGGGATGGTCCACTCCCAGGATCCGACGAAATCGAGTACCCAGGAACCGGATTCCCATCCGCTCGACATCGGTTTGGTGAGCACCGTGTGTGCGGGCAGCCCGCCGATCTCGGCGCCGAAGTCGGTGAGCCGTTGCAGCAGCTCGCTGTAGTACAACTTGACGACAGACGGGTCGGCGGGACCGGAGGGACCGTGCTCGACGATGCGCCGGCACATCCCTCGCAGCGCGGCGAGTTCGGTCTCGAAGCCGGCGAGCCGGTCGGCGACGATCGGGTCGTCGACCGGTGCGGATTCGACCAGCCAACGGAATCCGGCGTTGCCGAGGCGTTCGGCGAGCTCGAGCATCGTCATGCCGCGCTCGGCGCCCAGCGTCTCCTGGGCCACCTGCCAGCCCGCGTTCTCGGCGCCGATCAGGTTGGTCGCCGGGATTCGGACGTCGTCGAGGAAGATCTCGCAGAAGTGCGAGTCGCCGATGGCGTTGCGGATGGGCCGCACGTCGACACCCGGACTCGTCATGTCCAGCAGGAAGTACGAGATGCCCTTCCGCTTCGGCGCGTCCGGGTCGGTGCGGGCCAGCAACAGACACCAGTCGGCGTGCATTCCTCCACTGGCCCAGAGCTTCTGGCCGTTGACGATGAACTCATCTCCGACCCGGCGGGCGGAGGTGCGCAGCGCGGCGAGGTCGGACCCCGCCTCGGGTTCGGAGAAGCCCTGCACCCAGATCTCGCCGTCGAGGATCGCGGGCAGATGGCGCCGCCGTTGCTCCTCGGTGCCCGCGACCAGCAGCGTGGACGCGGCGTGGTGGATTCCGACGAACGCGAGCACCAGCCGGGGTGCGTCGTGTGCCGCCAGTTCCTGATACAGCACGACCTGTTTGTCCACAGGAAGGCCGCCACCCCACTGCGCCGGCCAGTGCGGCACCGCGTACCCGGCGCTGTGCAGCTCGGCGAACCACGCTTTCTGGAACCGGACGAACTCCTCCTCGCCGACCCCGGCCTGAGTCGCACGCCAATCCGCGGGGACGTGCTCGCGGCACCAGTCCCGGACCTCGGCGCGGAAGGTCTCCAGCTCGCTCATGTGTACAGTCCCGCCAGTCCGCGCCGCCCGGCGAGGCGGGTCAGATGGTCGCGGGTGGCCGACAGCCCGAACGGCAGGCGCCGCAACGGCTGGCTGTACCGCGACAGCCAGGACAGCGTGGTCTCGTCACAGAAGCCGGCGGCGCCGTGCAGTTGATGGCACACCCGGAAGACGACCTCGGCGGCCTCGAGCGCGGCGAGCCGCAACGCCAGCGCATCGTCGACGGCCTGTGGCTGATCGGTCGCGATGCTCCACAACGCATGCTTGGCCAGGATGTCGACGCCGCTGCGTTCGACCTCGGCGTCGGTGAGCTGGAACTGCACGCCCTGGAAGGACGACAGCGTCTGGCCGAACTGCTTGCGCAGGCTCACGTGCGACACGGTCAGTGCGAGGGCGCGGTCGAGCATCCCGAGCAGGGTCCAGCTCGGCAGCACCAGCGCCAGCGCGAGGTCGGGCCCGCCGGCGTCGTCGACGGGCGAGAGCTCGAGCTCGGCGACGAACGCCGGTCCCGGCTCGCCGTGGCCTGTCACCGTCGACCGTCGACCGTCCAGATCGACTGCGGCCCAACGGAGATCGAGCCCGGCCACGGAAGCCGACGGCCGGGTCGAACCGATCACCAGCAGCCCGTCGACGTCCAGATCGGCCGGAGCGGCGAGGCGTTCTGCCAGCGGATACGGCACCGCCCAGTACCCGGCGCTGCGGCAGAGTGCGGCGGCCGCTTCGAGTCCGTCCGGATCGGCACGCGGGTCCAGCTCCCAGGCGCCGAGGCCGTCGAGCACCGGGGTCACCAGGGCCTGGCGTGCCGCGGGGTCGGCTTCGGCCTGTTCGGCCAGGCGGTCGCCGCCGGCATTCTCGAAGGCCTGCAGCGCCTGCCGCCCGTACTCCAGGGCGTCGTCGGACAGATCGAGGATCATCGCGGGGCTCCCGCACTAGCTGATTTGCTCCTCGCGTCCGCAGTCAGCATTGCCCGCGACAGCAGGATCCGTTGCATCTCAATACTTCCCGACGACACCGTCGCCGCCTGCGAGTAGCGCCAGTGGTCGTCGACCTCACCGAGGAACCATGCGGCACGCTCGTCGTCGTGACGCACCTCCGCCGCGATGTCCATCAGCACCTCGGCGCTGTCCTGGTCCAGCTTCGTCACGGCGATGCGGTACGCGGCGGCATCGCCGGGGGTGATGCGTCCACTGCTCTGCAGCGCCACCACACGGTAGGCCAGAAGCCGCGCCCGGCGGCAGTGCGTCAGCATCCGGATCCAGCGGCCCCGCAGCTCGGTCGGCAGCGAGTCCCAGCGCTCCCCCAGCACCGTCGGCGCGGCGGCCAGCAGCCGCTCACAGCGGGCATAGCGGGCGATGCCGACCCGCTCGAAGGACATCACGTCCTGCACTATCGACCAGCCCTGGTCCACGGTGCCGAGCACATCGGCCTCGGTGACGCGCAGGTCGTCGAAGAACACCTCATTGAGATGGTGCGGGCCCAGCATCGTGCGGATCGGCCGCACGGTGATCGCCGGATCGTCCATCGGCACAAGGAAGATCGTCAGCCCCTGCTGCTTCTTCTGGGTGGCGCCCTCTCCCAGCCTGGATGTCCGCGCGAGCAGGAAGCACCACTGCGCCATCGTCGCGTAGGACGTCCAGATCTTCTGGCCGCTGACCAGCCAACCGTCGCCGTCGGCGCGCGCAGACGTGCGCAGCGACGCCAGATCCGATCCCGCCTCGGGTTCGGAGAAGCCCTGACACCAGATCACCTCGCCGGCGGCGATCGGGGGCAGATGCCTGCGCTGCTGCTCCTCGGTGCCGTGGCGCATGATGATCGGCCCCACCCAGTTGACGCCCATGTACTGCGCGCCGCGCGGCTCGTGGTGGGCCCACATCTCCTCGCGCACCACCGTCTGCTCCCACACCGATGCGCCGCTACCGCCGAACTCCTCGGGCCAGGCCATGCACAGCAGGTTGCGCTCGGCCAGCATCCGGCAGAAACGTTGCGTCGTATCGAGATCGGCCGGGTCGTCGGTGAACGCCCCGAGGAAGTGCTCGGGGACGTGCTCTCCGACGAGCGCCCGCAGTTCGCGCCGCAGGTCCGCGGCACCCTTGCCCATGTCGAAATCCATCAGCTCACCTGTTCTGCTGCGACGGTGTCGAGCCCGAGTTCGGCGAGCACCGCCGCGGTGTCGGCGCCGAGTTCCGGTGCGGGGCCGCGCACCTTGCCCGGGGTGCGGGAAAACCACGTCGGCACCCCCGGGAACTTCACGGGACCGTGCGGGGTGTCGACGGTTTCGAACAGACCGACCGCATTCAGGTGCGGATCGTCGAAGAGCGCGTCGGGGGTGTTCAGCGGCGCGGCCGGAATCTCCAGTTCCCGGAACAGGTTCAGCCACTCCTCGGTGGTCCGTTCGGCCAGCGTCTCGGCGACGAGTCCGTAGACGGTGTCGATCTGGTGGGCGCGCGACTCCAGCGTCGAGTACAGCTCGGACGCCCAGGGCGGTCGCACCGCGGCGATGAACGCGTTCCAGTGTTTGTCGTTGTAGATCAGCGCGGCGATGTAGCCGTCCTTGGTGCGGTACGGACGCCGGTTCGGCGCGACGGTGCGGGGGTAGACGGCCGGGCCGAGCGGGGGGTCGAACATGGCGCCGTTGGCATGTTCGACCAGCATGAAGGAAGCCATGGTCTCGAACATCGAGACCTCGACCTCCTGCCCCTCCCCGGTGCGTTCCCGATGGAACAGCGCCATCATCGTCGCGTACAGGGCCGTCAGTCCGGCGACCTTGTCGGCCATGATGGTCCCGACGTAGTCCGCCTCACCGGTGAGCTGCTTCTGCACCGCGGGCAGACCGCATTCGGCCTGGATGGTGTCGTCGTAGGCGGGCCGGTCACGCTCGGGACCACGCCGGCCGTAGCCGTAACAGTTGGTGTAGATGATCGCCGGGTTGACCGCGGCGACGTCGTCGTAGCCGAAGCCGAGTTTGGCGATCGCCTTGGAGCGCATCGAATGGATGAAGACGTCGGCCCTCTCGATCAGCGCCCGCAGCGCCGCCTTGCCCTCGGCCGAGCGCAGGTCGAGCACGACGCTGCGTTTTCCGCGGTTGACGTTGACGAACACCCCGCTCATCCCCGACACCGGGCCGACCGAGATGAACCGGGTGTTATCCCCCTGCGGCGGTTCGACTTTGATGACGTCGGCGCCCATGTCGGCCATGATCTGGGTGCAGTAGGGCCCCATCACCATCGCGGTGAGGTCGACGACGCGGATGCCCGCCAGCGGTCCGCTGTCAGCCATGGCTTGCCACATGCTCTTCGCGCGAGCGCTCATCGGCCATCGCGAAGCTGTAGCCGATGTGGTCGTTGTGACCGCTGGGCACCACCGGGAAGACCACGGGCGCAGAGAAGTCCCGGATCTCGTCGATCCGGGTGGCGACGTCCTCGATCGTCCACGACGGCTGGTACACCCCCGGCGTCTCCGCGATGACCGCACGCGCGACCCGGCCCGCCAGCGCGATGAAGATCTCGCCGGTCACCGAACAGGTCTCGTGCGCCAGCCAACCGACGGTCGGCGCCACCAGATCGGGGTCCATCGGCGGGTAGGCCGAGGTGTCGATGCCCTCGGCCATCCTGGTGACCGCCGCGGGCACGATCACGTTGCTGCGCACGCCGTGCGCGGCGCCTTCGAGGGCCGCGACGTTGGACAGGCCGATCACGCCGGCCTTGGCGACCGCATAGTTGGCCACGTCGTGGTTGCCGTAGAGGCCGCCGATCGACGAGGTCAGCACGATGCGGCCGTATCCGTTGTCGCACATGACCGGAAAGGCGGGCCGTACCACGTGGAACGCACCCCGCAGATGCACGTCGAGCACGGCGTCGAAGTCGTCGTGGCTCATCTCCCGCAGCGAGCCCCGCCGCACGTTGCCCGCGTTGTGCACGAGCACGTCGATGCGGCCGTAGGCGTCGAGCGCGGTCGCGACGATCGCCGCTCCTCCGTCCGCCGTCGCCACCGAGTCGGTGCTCGCGACCGCTTCGCCGCCGGCGGCGACGATCTCGTCGGCGACCTGCTGCGCGGGGCCGGGGTCGGCACCGTCACCGGTGAGGCTGCCGCCGACGTCGTTGACGACGACCTTCGCCCCGCGCGACGCCAGCATCAGCGCGTACGCCCGGCCCAGTCCGCGACCGCCGCCGGTGACGGCCGCGACGCGACCGTCGAACCTCAGGTCGGTCACGACAGTTCCAGGCCCTCGAGGTCGCCGCTGTCCCGCCATGCCGCGATCAACTCGTCGAAGGCGTAGAAACCGGGCGAGTAGAAGTCACCGAGGAACGCGCCGTTACGCACGGCGCCGCCTCGGCCCTCGTTGTTGTAATAGCCGGGTGTGCAGGACATCTCGAACGCGGAGTTGTCGATGGCGAGCTCGCGCACGGTGTGGACCCAGTTGTCCTGGGCCTCCTGGGCGGGTTCGACGACGGCGGCGCCCCGGTTCTGCGCCTCGGCGATGATGTAGGCGATGTGCTCGGCCTGCTGCTCGAACATCGCCGTGGTGTTCGCCGACACGCCGCCCTGGATGAATCCCATGAAGAACTGATTCGGGAACCCGCGACTGGTCATGCCGTGCAGCGTCTTGTAGTCGTCACGCCAGTAGTCGAACAGCGACACTCCGTCGCGGCCGACGATGCTGTCGATGGCGTACCGGCGGTGGATCTCGGTGGAGATCTCGAAGCCGCTGGCGAAGATCACGCAGTCGACCTCGTACTCGACGCCGTTGGCGACGATCCCCTTCTCGGTCAGCCGTTCCACGCCTTTGGATTCCGATACGTCGACGAGCGTGACGTTGGGCCGGTTGAACGTGTCCAGGTACTGCTCGCTCGAACACGGCCGCTTGCACATGAAGCGGTAGTAGGGCTTGAGCGCCTCCGCGGTCTCCGGATCCTGCACGATCTCGGCGACACGTCGGCGCAGCCGCTCCATGATCTTGTAGTCCTCCTCTTCCCGGAAGGCCATGATCTGCTCGATCGTGACGGCCGTGGGGTCAGGACTGCCGGCGATCCGCGCGGTCAGATTGCGGCCGAGCTCGGTCCAGAAGTCACACACCAGATCCGGCTCACCGAAGACGACACCGACGAACGGGGACCAGTTGTGGAAGTTGCGCTTGCGCTCCTCCTGCCATCCCGGCTGCAGTGAGGCGGCCCAGTCCGGATCCGTAGGGGTGTTCACCCGCTGATCCACCGACGACGGGGTGCGCTGGAACACGAAGAGCTGCTGGGCATCCCGGCCGAGGTGGGGTACCAACTGGATACCGGTCGCACCGGTGCCGACCAGCGCGACACGTTTGTCGGCGAGCTTGTGCAGACCGCCGTCCGCGTCACCGCCGGTGTAGTCGTAGTCCCAGCGCGCCGAGTGGAACACGTGGCCACCCGCGTCGCGGAAGTCCTTGATACCCGGGATCCCGGGCAGCTTCGGTCGGTTGTAGGAACCCTGGGCCATCACGACGAACCGGGCCCGGATGTCGTCACCGCGATCGGTGCTGATCTGCCAGCGTTGCGTCCCGTCGTCCCACCGCAGTTCGCGCACCTGGGTGGAGAACAACGCCCCGTCGTAGAGGCCGAAGTGCTTGCCGATGTTGCGGCAGTGCCCGAAGATCTCGGCGCCGTCGGCGAACTTCTTGCTGGGCATGAAACCGAGCTCTTCGAGCAGCGGGATGTAGCAGTACGCATCGTTGTCGCACTGGATGCCCGGGAAGCGGTTCCAGTACCACACACCGCCGAAGTCCCCGGCCATCTCGATGACGCGGATGCCCGTCACGCCCGCCTTCTTCAGGTACGCGCCGGCGAGCAGACCGGCGAAACCCCCGCCGAGGATCACGACGTTGGTGTCCTCGACGATCGGATCCCGCGGGGTCGCGGTGGTGTACGGGTCGACCTCGGCGAACTCGGCGAAATCCCCTTCCAGCTCGAGGTACTGGTCGGCGCCTTCGGGCCGCAGTCGCTTCGCGCGTTCAGCGGCGTAGCGCTCCCGCAGCGCGGGGATGTCGATGTCGTCGGGGGTGTCGGTGGGCCCGCACTCGTTCACAGTGTTCCTTTCAGAGTGATTTCGGTGTAGTCGGTCAACGTGAGCGTGACCAACTACACCGAAATCGCGGCCTAGATCTCGCGGGGGTCGCCCGTTCCCATGTACTTGGACAGTTGGTGGTGCAGGTTCACGGTGCTGCGCTCGCGGTACGGGTTGGGCAGCGTGCCCGGGAAACCCGCGGACTTCATCCCCTGCTGCACCGCCGCCATGTTGGAGAAGTCCTGCGGCAGCACCGACAGCCAGTTCGGTGAATCCTTCGGCGTGTAGGCCCATTCCGTCGCGGGCTCTTCACCTTTCGGGTACAGCTCGAACACCGCGACCTCGAAGATGCACTTGTTCGGGTCGTAGCTCGGATCGGGACGGGCCGAATAGCAGAGCGCGCTCGTCAGGCCCTGGCCGATCTGGAAGTTCGGGAAGACCTGCCATGCCGTCCCGCTCTGACCCAGGATGTCCGGAGGGATCGTCGGCCAGATCACCCCGCGCGCCTCGTCGTCGCGCCGGGCCGAGGCGAGCCAGTGTTGCAGCACCTGATCGGCCGGGGTGCCTTCGGGCAGTTCGTCGACCAGCCGCTTGGCGGCGTTCACCAGCGTCTGCGTGGTGGTCGCGTTGGTCTCTTCCATGGTGTAGACCTGCATCTCGGCGGTCGAGATGCGCGGGTCACCGGTGCCGAGGCGGATCTTGGACTTGGTCTCGTCCATGCCCTTCGGTGCGTCGTAGCCGATATTGCTGTGCCGGCCCTGCGCTTTCGCCCATCCCTTGAATTCACCGAACTTGTTGAACTCCGGGTGGGTGGTGAACACGTGGTAGGTCTCGTTGAAGGCCTCCATCGCGACTTTCCAGTTGCAGTCGAAGTACAGCCACTTGCGCCACTTGTAGCGCATGTTCTCCAGCCCGAATGGCTCGAGGATCTTCGCGGCCGGGAACAGATAGTCGGCCAGCGGCTCGCAGTCGGGGTCCATGTTGACGAAAAGCCAACCGCCCCAGGTGTCGACCTGCACGGGAGCCAGATGGGTGTTGCGCGGTGTCAGCGTGCCCTTCCAGTCGTCCTGTTCGCGGATGTGGGTGCACGTTCCGTCCAGACCGTAGGTCCAGCCGTGGAATCCGCAGACGAACGACTTTCGGGCCCGCCCCACCGCGTTCTTGGCGCCGTCGGGGACGTCGACGAGCCTGCGGCCGCGGTGCATGCAGACGTTGTGGTGTGCGGCGAACGTGTTCTCGCCGGTGCGGACGACGATGATCGAGTCGTCGAGGATGTCGTAGGTGAGGTAGCTGCCCACTTCCGGGATCTCCTCGACGCGCCCGACCTGTTGCCACACCTTGCGCCACAGCTTGTCTCGCTCGGCGCGCGCATAGGCCTCGGAGACGTAGGCCTCGACGGGGATGGTCACCGGGTCCGACAGGTCCTCGGCGATCTGGCCCGTCGAGTCGTCGGGGTCTGCCTCGACCTCGATCGCGGCGTCGAGGTCTGATTCGGTATGGGTCACTTGATCTTCCTTTCAGCGCCGGCCATCAATGCCGACTGATCACTTCTCGGAAGGACTCGTCCTTGAGGAACAGCGACGTGTTGTCGGCGCCGAGATGGCTCCACTTCAGGTTCAGCCCGCCGTCGACGAGCAGCGTCTGTCCGGTGACGTACCCCGACAGATCGCTCAGCAGGAACAGGACGGCGCCCGCCTGCTCCTCCGGGGTGCCCCGCCGCCCCATCGCGATCGCCGTGCGGTCACGCTCGGGATCGTCGTCGACGTACATGCGCGATGCCGCGGTCTCGGTGACACCGGGGGCGACGGCGTTGACGCGGATTCCGTCGAGCGCGAGCTCGACGGCCATCGTGCGGGTCATCGCGACGATGGCGGCTTTGGCTGTGCCGTAGGCGATGTGGAACGGAGCGGTGTTCATCCCGCTGATCGAGGAGACCGACACGATGGCGCCGGGGTTTCCGTTGGACCGGATCTCGCCGCTGATCGCCTGGCTCATGAAGAACGCCGTCTCCAGGTTCGCCTGGAACAGTGCGCGCCAGTCGTCGCGGGTGACGCGGGTGGACGGCATCCACGTCGCCGGGGCGGCGCCGCCGGCGATGTTCACCAGACCGTAGAGGCGCCCGGGGGTGCGGCGCACGGTGTCGAGCACGGTCGCGATGCCGTCGTCGGTGGACGCGTCGGCGGCGACGGCCACGACGTCGCGTCCTTCCCCGGCCAGTGGAACGACGTGTTCGTCGAGGTTGTCCTGGGATCGGCTGACCGCCACCACGGTGGCGCCCGCGTCAGCGGCGAGGCGGGTGACGGTGGTGCCGATGCCCCCGCCGCCGGCTCCGGAGACGACGACGATGCGGCCGTCCAGGTTGATCGAGACCCCGGTCGTCATCTCACTTATCCGGACAAATAATGTGGCTCTGCATATTGCAGAACACTATTCCGCAGCGGTTATCTCAGCGTCAAGACCGGTTGGCGCGTAATTCGGCCGCTATTGTCTGGACTAGCCGCCCTTGCTAACGTCCGAGTCCATGAACGCCCGGTACGCCGCGCAGAACCCGACCGCCGCCGAGGGCTGGACTCTCCGGTCGGTCACGGCACCCAGCCCCCTCTTCGGCGCCAACGGCCTGCGCACAGGCCCCGACGGACGCATCTACATCGCCCAGGTGACGGGCAGCCAGATCAGCGCCCTGGACCCCGCTACGGGCGCGCTGGAGACGGTCAGCGCGAAAGGGGGCGACATCATCGCCCCCGACGACGTCGCGTTCGCCGATGACGGCACTCTCTTTGCGACCGAGGTGATGGACGGCCGGGTCAGCGCCCGCGAACCGTCGGGCCGCACCCGGGTACTGCGTGACGACCTGCCGTGCGCGAACGGCATCACCGTCGACCGGGGGCGCCTGTTCGTCGGAGAGTGCCGTGACGGCGGCCGGCTGATGGAACTTCCGCTCGACGGGGGCGAGCCGCGGATCCTGCTGGAGAACCTGCCCTCGCCGAACGCGATGGAGGTCGGTCCCGACGGACTCCTCTACTACCCGCTGATGACCGCCAACGAGATCTGGCGCATCGACCCCTCCGGCGGCGAGCCGCAGCGCGTCGCCGCCGACCTCGGTGTCCCCGACGCGGTGAAGTTCGACACCGACGGGTTCATCGTGTCCACGCAGGTGGCCTCCGGGCAGGTTCTGCGCATCGATCCCCGGACCGGTGAGAAAACCGTCCTGGCGCAACTGAACCCGGGCCTGGACAATCTGACGTTCGTCGGGGACCGACTGTTCGCGTCGAACTTCACCGGCGAGATCACCGAGATCGGCCGCGACGGGCAGACCTCGGCGCTGCTACCCGGCGGCTTGAACTGGCCGCTGGACCTGACGGTGTCCGACGGTCGGCTGTACGTGGCCGACGGCACGTACTTCTACCGGGTGGGTCCCGACGGCGCTCTGGAGACCGTGGGAATGCTCTTCTCCCCCGGCTACCCGGGCTTCCTGCGCGGCGTCGTCGCGGTCGGCGGCGACGAGTTCGTCGTCACCACGTCGGGCGGCCAGGTCGCGCGCTATCGGCCCGGCGCAGGTGAAACCGACTTCCTGGCCACCGATTTCGATCAGCTCTACGGCGTCGACGTGGCGGGAGACGGTTCGATCGTCTTCGCCGAACTGGGCACCGGCCGCGTCCTGCGTCTCGACGACGGCCGCGTCGAGACGCTGGCGAGCGGACTGCGGCAACCCGTCGGGGTCGCCATCGACGCCGACGGCGCACCGCTGGTGAGTGAATCCGGCGCCGGCCGCGTGGTCCGGGTGAGCTCGGGCGGGGTGGACACCGTCATCGACGGTCTCCAGCGCCCGCAGGGACTCCATGTGCGCGACAACCGGCTCTACATCGTGGACGCCGGCGCCAAGGAGCTCGTCGAATTCGATCTGGGCACCAAGGCGCGCAGCACGATCGCAACGGGACTGCCCGTCGGGCCGCCGCCGGGCGTCGAACCGAAGCCGCTCAAGGGCATGCCGCCGTTCTCGGGGCCCCAGGGTCCCTTCGCCGGGATCACCTCGGGCCCGGACGGCACGCTGTTCGTGTCCGCCGACGGGGACGGCAGCGTGCTGGCAGTTTCGCGCGGATGACCACCACCGCCGGCGATCACCGCTACCTGCAGGTGGCCCGCACGCTGCGCAAGGAGATCGTCGACGGCGTGTACCCGGTGGGCTCGCAATTGCCGACCGAACACGAACTGTGCGAACGGTTCGCGGTCAGCCGCTACACCATCCGTGAGGCGCTGCGCAGACTGCGCGAGGACAACCTCGTCGCGTCCCGCCCCCGGGCCGGAACCCTGGTGGTCCCGCGTCCGACCACCAATGCCTACGCGCAGGACGTGGTGGCGATCGACGATCTGCTCGCCTTCGCCCAGGGGGCCCGGTTCGCCATCGAGACCAACGCGATGGTCACCATCGACGACGAGCTCGCCGATTTGACGGGTCTGCCGGTGGGGACGGAATGGCTTGCGGTGAGCGGCTATCGGCGCATCGACGACGAGACCGCACCGTTCTGCCGCACCGAGTACTTCATCAACCGGAGCTTCGCCGCCGTGGGCCGGCACCTGCAGCGCCACACCGGTCCGATCTTCCCGCTCATCGAGGATCTCTTCGGAGTCAGCGTCGTCGAGGTGCATCAGGAGATCTCGGCGGTGGTGCTGGGCTCCGAACTCGCCGAGCGCCTGCAGATCTCGCCCGGTACCGCGGCCCTTCGGATGAAGCGCAGCTACACCACCTCCGACGGCGAGGTCGCGCAGGTGACGGTCAACACCCACCCGTCGTCGCGGTTCCGGCATGCGATGACGATGCGCAGGGTGCGGGACGCTCCGTGACCGGCACCCTTGTCGAGGCGCTGCGCGACGCCGCGCGCGACACCCCGGACCGCGTCCTGGTCCGCGATGACGCCGTGGCCCTCACGTGCGCGGAACTGCTCAGTGCGGCCACGGGTCTCGCACACGCCCTGACGCGCCGGATGCCGGCGGGCAGCGTGGTGTCGTTCACCGTGCCGAACTGGCATGAGGCGGCGATCATCTACCTGGGCGCCACGCTGGCCGGAATGGTGGTCAACCCGATTCTGCCGTCGCTGCGCGAGCGCGAACTGTCGTTCATCCTCGACGACGCCGACAGCCGGATGATCTTCGTGCCGGAGACGTTCGGCGGTCACGACTACGCCGCGATGCTCGACCGGGTGGTTCCGGGACTTCCGTCACCGCCGGAGGTCGTCGTGGTGCGCGGCGAGGGCCGGGTGACGTTGGCCGACCTGCTCGACGAGCCCGCGGACGGGGTCCTGCCCGCACCGAGGCCGACCGACACCCGGATGATCCTGTACACCTCGGGCACCACCGGCCGTCCCAAAGGCGTGCTGCACACCCATGAGTCACTGGCGGCGCTGATCGCGCAGCTGGGCCGGTTCTGGCGTATCGACCGGGGAGACACGTTCCTGGTGCCGTCCCCGATCGCGCACATCGGCGGGTCGATCTACGCGTTCGAGTGCCCGCTGCTGCTCGGCACCGAGGCCGTGCTGATGCAGCGCTGGGATCCCGACGCCGCGGTCGGCCTGATGCTCGAGCACCGTGTCACCCACATGGCGGGCGCCACCCCGTTCCTCGTCGGACTGCTGGCGGCCGCACAACGCGCCGGCACCCGGCTGCCCGACCTGAAGGTGTTCATCTGCGGTGGCGCATCGGTGCCGCCGACGCTGATCCGCAGCGCCGCCGCGTATTTCGACAAGGCCGCGGTGAGTCGCGTCTACGGTTCCACCGAGGTGCCGGTGACCACGGTCGGCGCCCTCGACGACATCGACCGGGCCGCCGACACCGACGGCCGACCTGGGATCGCCGAGGTCAGGATCGTCGACGGCGAGATCCGCGCCCGGGGACCACAGATGTTCACGGGTTACCTGCACCCGGAGGACGACCGCGAATCCTTCGACGACGCAGGGTACTTCCGCACCGGTGACCTCGGACGGTTCACCGAGGACAATCATCTGGCGGTGACCGGCAGAGCCAAGGACATCATCATCCGCAACGGCGAGAACATCTCCCCGAAAGAGGTCGAGGACATTCTCGTGACCCATCCGCGGATCGCGGAGATCGCCGTCGTCGGCATCCCGGATCCCCGTACCGGGGAGCGCGCGTGTGCCGCGCTCGTCACGACCGAGGATCCCCCGCCGGACATCGCCGAGCTGAAGGACTTCCTGACCGACCGCGGCGTCGCGAGATTCAAGGTGCCCGAGCAGATCCACGTCGTCGGCGCGCTGCCGAAGAACGATGCCGGCAAAGTCCTCAAACACGTCCTCAAGGCAGAGCTGACCAAGGAGTCCTGAAGCATGCAGACAGCCCAGGTTGCAATAGTCACCGGTGCCAGCAGCGGGATCGGCTTCGGCTGTGCCACCGCCCTGGCGGACCGGGGAATGGTGGTGCTGGGAACCGGTCGCGACGCCGGCCGCCTCGCCGAGTTGGAGAAGGCCGCCCCCGAACCGGGCCGCATCGCGACGCTGGCGGTCGACCTGACCGACGACGACGCACCGCAGCGCATCGTGTCGGCGGCACTGGACCGCTGGGGCCGCATCGACTTCCTGGTCAACAACGCCGGGATCGGTAGCCCGAAACCGTTGCACGAGACCGACGACGAGACACTGGACCACTTCCTCGGTGTCATGCTGCGCGCGCCGTTCCGATTGGCGCGCGACGTGATCGTGCACATGCAACCCGGCTCGGCGATCATCAACGTCACGTCGACGTTCGCGGTGGTCGGTGGGCTGCGCGGCGGAGCGTACTCGGCGGCCAAGGGCGGACTGACCGCTCTGACGAGTCACATCGCGTGCCAGTACGGCGCGCAGGGGATCCGGTGCAACGCGGTGGCGCCCGGGGTGACGCTGACCCCGATGGTGGCCACCCGGCTCGAAGACGAGCGGTTCCGCAAGATCAACACCGAGATGACGCCGCATCAGCGGCTCGGCCGCGTCGAGGACATCGCGTCGACGGTCGCGTTCCTGTGCTCCGACGGCGGCGAGTTCATCAACGGGCAGACCATCGTGGTGGACGGCGGGTGGAGCTCGACGAAGTATCTGTCCGACTTCGCTCTGAACTCGGAATGGGTTGCGCGTCAGGGCACCTCGTGAACCTGTTCGCACTCCTGGAACAGGCCGCGGCGCGCCACGGTGAGCGCGGTGCGGTGTATCACGGCGTTCAGCAGATCCACTCGTGGGCTTCCCTGCGGGAGCGGGCGTTGCGACTGGCAGGGTCGCTGCGCGACCTGGGACCCGGTGCGCGCATCGCGGTGGCCAGCGAGAACCGCCCCGAGATCGTCGAGCTGATGTTCGCGATCTGGGCGGCCGAATGCGTGTTCATGCCGCTCAATTTCAAGCTGCATCCGCGGGAGATGGAACAGATCCTCGACGACTCCGGCGCGGCGCGGGTGTTCGCCTCCCCGAAGATCGCCGCGCAGTTGACACCGGTGACGTCGGCGCCGGTCGAGGTGATCGGGTCAGCGGAGTACCGGAGCCGTTGCGCGGCAGACCCGTTGAGTGTCCCGCGATACACCGAAGCGGCGTCGCTGGCCTGGTTGTTCTACACCAGCGGAACCACCGGCCGGTCCAAGGGCGCGATGCTATCGCACCGCAACCTGATGGCGATGACGGTGTCGCACCTCGCCGACTTCGACTCCCCGGACGAGAACTCCAGCCTGATCCACGGCGCGCCGATGTCTCACGGCTCGGGTCTCTATGTGCCACCGTATGTTTCGCGCGGCGCCCGCCAGGTGGTCCCGGCGTCGGGGGCCTTCGATCCCGACGAGTTCCTGGACCTGTGCGGGCAGCACCCGCGCTGCAGCGCGTTCCTGGCGCCGACGATGGTGGCGCGCCTCGTCCAGACCGGCCGGCCACGTCCTGCCCACCTCGACACCGTCGTCTACGGCGGCGGACCGATGTACGTCGACAGCCTCAAGAAGGCGATGGCCGCGTTCGGCCCGATCTTCGTGCAGCTCTACGGGCAGGGCGAGGCGCCGATGACGATCACCGGGCTGCGGCGCGGTGATCACGTCACCGCCGACGGCTGGGCCCCGGACGCGGTGCTGGGTTCTGTCGGATACGCCCGCTCGGGCGTGGACGTCGCCGTCCTGGGTGAGGACGGTGAACCGGCGGGCGTCGACGAGATCGGCGAAATCGTCTGCCGGGGTGACGTCGTGATGTCGGGCTACTGGAACAATCTCGGCGCGACACAGGCGACGCTGAAGGACGGATGGCTGCGCACCGGGGACATGGGGTCCTTCGACGCGCACGGTTTCCTGACGCTGCGCGACCGGTCCAAGGATGTCGTCATCAGCGGAGGCAGCAACATCTATCCCCGGGAAGTGGAAGAGGTGCTGCTGGAGCACCCCGGTGTCCTCGAGGTCGGTGTGGTCGGCGCCCCCGACACGGACTGGGGTGAGGTGGTCGTCGCCTTCGTCGTCGGCGACGTCGGGGTCGCGGAACTCGATGCACACCTGCTGGAGAGAATCGCCCGTTTCAAGCGACCGAAGCGCTACGAGTTCGTCGACGAGTTGCCCAAGAACAGCTACGGCAAGGTCCTCAAGCGCGAACTGCGCGAGCGGTTGAAATAGCGGCAAGCACGCTGACGTCGGCTTTGCCCGGGCTACGATGACGCCGTGGGGTGGGTGCGGGCCGGCTGGGCCGCGATCAAGCGGGCCGAGATGTGGCCGGGAATCGCGACCCCGACCCTGTGGGCCCGAACCGCGGGTATCTGCCTGGTCTTCGGCGCCGTCACGGTTGCCCTGACCACGCCTCTGGCAGTGCACGACCCCACCGTCGCCGCCGTGCACTACGTCAACGCCGTCATGGCACTGGTCGCCGGCATCGTCGTGCTGCGGCGCGGGCCCCGGGTGACGCTGTGGCAGTTCCACTGGGTGGTCATCGTGGCCACACTGCAGATCACGCTGGCGGTCTCGGTGTCGGAGGGCGTGGCCGCCGTCGCGGTCGCCACGCTGTATGTGTTCGTGTCCTGTGCCGCCTTCTTCGTGGCCTGGCCGACCGCGGCGGTGTACCTGACGGTGGCGATCGCCTGCTGCATGACGGCGCTGGGCATCGCATCGGCGGTGCCGTGGTGGGCGGGCCTGTTCACCTCGGCGACCATGGCGGCGATCGGGATCCTGATCATCGTGCTCGGCCAGAGCGTGTCGCGAGGCGAGTTGGACGCCGCGACCGGGGTGCCCAACCGCCGCGGATTCGAGCGTCTGATCAGTGCCGAGATCGGCCGTGCCCACTCCGGGGGCACCGGCCCCGCGGTCGTCGTCATCTGCCTCGACAACTACGCGGCCGTCCACGACGAGTTCGGCGATCGCGCCGTCGACGCGCTGATGCACCAGCTGGTGGGGCCGTGGCTCGGCGTGCTGGCACCCGAGCACGTGCTGGCTCGCCGCGCCGACGACGAGTTCGTGCTGATGCTGCCCGCGACCACCGAGCAGGCGGCGCTGGCGCTCACCCAACGGCTCCGCACGGCGAGCCCCCAGGATTTCTCCGCCGGCGTCAGCGCGTGGAATCCCGGGGAGGATGCGGCGCCGGTGCTCGAGCGCGCCGACGTCGCGCTGCGGCGCGCCCGTTCGATCGGGCGCAACCAGACGATGTTGGAGTCCTCGCACCTGCCGTCCATCGCTGTGCAGCTCCGCGATGCGCTCGCCGCCGAGACGGTCGGCGTGCGCTACCAGCCGATCATCCGACTGGGCGAGATCGATACCGTGATCGGAGTCGAGGCCCTGCTGCGCTGGTCACCCGAGTTCGGCTCCGATCTGCAGGCCAACGAGGTGATCCGCGTCGCGGAGGACAACGACCTGATCGCCGCCCTCGACCAGTACGTGCTGCGGCGCGCGTGTCTGGACGCCCAGTGGATCCAGCGCCAGGTCACCGATCTCCGACTCTCGCTGAGCGTCAACGTCTCCGGTCTGGAGTTGGTCGAGAAGGGCTACGTCGACCGTGTCGTCGACACCCTGGCGGCGACGGGCTGGCCCGCCGCACAGCTCATCCTCGAAGTGACCGAGAGCGTGATCGACGTGGACCGGCCCTCGTCGATCTACGCGCTGCACGAGCTCCGCAACCACGGAATCCGGGTCGCCATCGACGATTTCGGCACCGGATACTCGTCGCTGAGCAGGCTGCAGAAACTGCCCACCGATCTGCTCAAGCTCGACGGATCGTTCACCTCCTCGATCACCTCGGTGTCGTCTTCGGCCCCGCCGTTCCTTCGGGCCGTCGCGGGACTCGGGCACGCGCTCGGACTGCCGATCGTGGTGGAGGGGGTGGAGACGGCGCATGAGGCAACCGTGCTGCGCGGCATGGGATTCGCGATGGCGCAGGGCTACCATTTCGGTCGCCCGCAGACCCGCGAGGACGTGGTCGACACGATCGTGCGCGCGAGGCTGTGACCGTCGCGCTGTGGGTCGTCGTCGCGGCGCAGACGGTGGGCCTGATCGTGCTGACCGTGATGCTCATCGTGTCCCGGCGGTCCCTGTCGAAGGCCAGGCGCGCGGTGGGGCGCCGGCACGGCGACGACCCGGGGCGGCGGCGCCGCCCGCCGATCGGCGTCGCGCCGCTGGCGGTCAGGACCGTGATGAACACGGTGCACACCGCGGATGCGATCGTGCGCAAGGGTATCGGCGGTTCAGTGCGCAGTTCGATCGAGGATCTCGCGGGATGGGCCCGGATCGAACGGCCCGACCTGGCCCGGGTCGTCTCCGCCGACGGGACCGTCGTCCTCGTCTTCTCCGACATCGAGGGCTCCACCGAACTCAACGCGTCGCTGGGAGACCGTGCCTGGGTCAAAAACCTTGAGCGCCACAACACCCTGATTCAGCGATGCGTCGCCGATCACCGGGGCCACGTGGTGAAGAACCAGGGCGACGGTTTCATGATCGCGTTCGCCGAGCCCGCCGACGCGATCCGGAGTTGCTGCGACGTGCAGCGGGCACTGGCGCGGGACCCCGACCGGTGGGGCGGGATCCGGGTGCGGATGGGGGCACACGTCGGTACGTCGGTTCGGCGCGGGGACGATCTGTTCGGCCTGACCGTCGTCGTCGCGTCACGCGTGGCCGATCTTGCCCAGGGCGGACAGATACTCGTGAGCGAGGCCGTGCGAGAGTCGCTCGACGGGTCGGCCGGTATCGGCTTCGGTGAGCCACGTGCGGTGAGCCTCAAGGGGTTACGGGGTACGCAGAACGTCTACCCCGTCGACGTCTCGCCGTGAGCGCAGACCCTGACCGCGATGTCACCCTGCCTCGGCAGACCGGTCACGGGGTCGTACTCGGTATCGGTGGGTACGAGCCTGCCGACGTTCGTCCCGTGCTCGCGGAAACCCGAATCCTCCTCGGGCAGACCCCCGAAGGCGTGGTGCATCGCGACGACATCCCGGCGCAGCGTGGGGTCGGCCTCGACCACCGCGGCGACCGTGTCGTGGCCGGAGGTCACCGACACCGCGGCGCCGGATTGCAGGCCGAGCCCCGCCATCGCCTCTGGGTGCATGTAGAGCGGGTTGAACGGCTTGCCGCGATGGAGCGCGGGTAGCGCGGTGCCCGAGGAGTTCATGAAGTTCTGATGGCGGCGCGGGATGAGCCGGAACGGAAACTCCGAAACATCCTGGCGCAGCGCATAGTTCTCGGCCCGTACCGCGTTCAGCTCGTCCAGCATGTGCGTGTTGCCGACATCGAGGCGGTCCGCGCAATCGGGATCCCGTTCCTGGACGACGGCGTCGACGTCGAAGATCTTGCCGTGCGGATGGCTGCGTACCTCGTCGAGCGGGATGCGCGAGGTCGAACACATCTGGGCGAACAGTTCCTCGGTGGTGAGGTCGGTCTCGGCGTTGATCGGCAGCACCACGGGCGGCGACTCCATGAATCTGCCGCCGCCACCGCCGAAGAAGTTGACGAACCACAACTCGAGGCCCATGCGCTTGGTCAGGCCCAGGAAGAAGCGCCACTCCTCGATCAGGTCCGAGCCTGCGGGCGGCTCGACGATCCGCGGAACGTACTGCCCGTACGCGGCGGGAATGCCGGTGCCGCTGGTGTAGTACTTGATCAGCTCGCTGCCCATCGTCATGGCCGGTGTCTCCATCTGCATCATCGGGGCGATGACGTAGTCGGCGAGTTGCGACGTCAGCGACATCTCGGTGTCGAGTGTCACGAGAAGCTCCAGGCTCTCCAGCGCCCGTTTGGTCTTGCGCTGATCCGGCCAGGCCGCCATCGGATTTCCCCCGATGCAGATGAGCGCCTTCACCTGGCCGTCGCCTTCGAGCAGGATCTCGTCGGCCAGAGCGGCCGTCGGCATCCCGGCCACGGTGTCGGTGAGCCCGCGCACCCGGAGGCGCTCGCCGTAGCCCCAGCCCTCGTAGGGCGGGTGAGGCTGGGCCTTCGCCGTGAACGCCGGCATCAGGGTGTTCGGTCGCGTCACACGCTCGCCGGCGCGCTGCCAGCGGCCGCAGATCGTGGTCAGGCACAGGCACAGGTACTCCAGCAGGTTTCCGTGCAGCGCGAAGTTCGCGCCCGTGCCGGCGTTGACCATCCCGCGCCTGGTCCCGTAGGTCGCGAAAGTCTCGGCCGCGTCGTGCAGTTGGTCCTCCGGCACATCGGCGCGCTGCGCGACGTAGGCGGGTGTGAAGCCGGCGACGGCACGGGCCAGATCGTCGAACCCTGCCACGTTCTCGTCGATGAATGCCGGATCGTGCCACTGCCGGTCGATGATGATGTGGATGATCCCGGCGAGGATCGTGACGTCTTCGCCCGGCCGGGGCTGCAGATGGACGGCTGCGCGGGCGGCGGTCTGCGAGCGCCGAGGGTCGATGACGATCAGCTTCATACCGCGCTCGATCGCCGCGCGCAGGTTCTGGGACGGATTCTGGCCCGGGATGCCGATGGCCTTCGACACCAGCGGGTTGGTGCCCACCAGCATCCAGCTGTCGGCCTCGTGGAAGTCGACGTCACCGCCGAGCCAGTGGCCGTGGGCCGCCAGGGCGATCTGTTTACCGGGTTGGTCGATGGTGTTGGCCGTGAAGAACATCGGCGACTCGATGCCGCGCATGAACGCGTTGCCCATCAACGCCGACGCGGGGTACGGCAGACCGTTGGTGCCCAGATACATCGCCACCGAACGCGGGCCGTGCTGTGCGATCAGCTCCTGCAACGCGGCGGCGATCTCGTCCATCGCCTGTTCGGAGCCGATCGCGGTGTAGGTACCGTCGGGCAGGCGCTTGCGGCTGTGCAGAAGCCGGTCGGGATTGTTGTGGATCTCCGGCAGTGCCCGGCCCTTGATGCAGTTGTAGCCCTTGAACATCGGGTTGTCCGGATCACCCGCGACCTTCGTCAGGCGCCCGTCGGTGACGGTGGCGAGCACGCCGCAGTGGGCCGAACAGATTCGGCAGATTCCCGGGTGTGTGGTCTGGGGCATGATCCGCGCTTTCGATGCTCAGACGGTCGCTCCCGTAGCCACCGCCGCAGCCATGCTAAGCGACTGCCCAGCATCACCGGTCGAGAACGCGGGAATCGTCACGCAACCGCGTCCAGACGGTCACGGCGAGCCTCTCACCACATCAGGCCGCGGATCATCGCCGCAGGCGGAATGTCCTCTGCCCCAATGAGTCCGGCCGGCGCATCGCAGACCCAGTCGATCGCGTTGACCGCACGGGCGGCGGTGGACAGGCAGCCGGCATCGGTGACGTCCAGCGAGGGGTGGGACAGGTGGGTCATCAGCTCGATGCGTGGCTCGCCCTCCACGATCACCATGTGCACGCCGTCCATCTCCGCGGGCGGATACTCCCAGTCGGGGGCGGCCGCGGGGGTCAGCCGGGTGGTGTGCTCGACGGTGATGACGGGTGTGCCGCCCCGTACTCCCTCGGCGGCGAACCGCACGCCGGCCAACTGTCCGGGCTCGACGGTCATCATCGTGCATTCGATGCGCTGCGGCGTGTACCACGGTTCGAACCGTTGACACACGTCATCGAGTTCGACGCCCAGCTGGTCCGCCAGATTGCGCACCAGTCCGCCGAACATCGACGTGACCACCCCGGGCTGGAACGCCAGCGGTAGATCGTCCTCGGGGGTGGTGCCGAAACCCATCGCGGCGCCGGTGTAGTCGTAGTCGTCGTAGTTGCCGTAGTCGAAGATCTCCTTGATGGTGACGGATTCGGCTCTGGTCACGAGGCTCAGTGCGGCGTGCACCGCGGTGTCGCCGGAGTACCCCGGGTCGATCCCGTTGACGTACAGCGACGAACCGCCCGCCGCGCAGGCCTGCTCCAGCGGACCGCGCAGCCAGTCGTCGGCCTGCCGTGGAGTCACCAGCCACACCATCGACGTACCGACGACGTTGATGCCGGCCGACAGGATCGCCGACATCTGCTCGATGGCCTCCATCGGCCGCGTCTCCCCCAGCGCCGTGTACACCACACAGTCGGGCTTCAGCGCGAGCAGCGCATCGAGGTCGCCCGTCGCGAGGACCCCCGTCGGTTCGGTCAACCCGCACAGTTGCGCCGCATCACGACCGATCTTGTCCGGTCCGGACGCGTGCACGCCCACCAACTCCAGATCGGGGCGTCCGATGATGGCCCGTAACGAATGCCTGCCGACGTTGCCCGTCGAGAACTGCACCACTCTGCGCACTGGAAACCGTTCCACTCAGTAGTCGGGGATGGGCAGCGGCGAGTTGTTGGAGTCGATGCCGCCGTCCACGTGAAAGATCGCGTTGGTGGCATAGCAGTCGCGCGTGGACAGATACACGCACAACCTCCCGAGGTCCTCGACGTCGCCCAGGCGATGCAACGGCGTCGCCTCTTTCATCTTCTCCAGCGACCCGGGTAACAAGTCAAGGCTTCCTTGTAACCCTTCGGTCGCGAAAGATCCCAGCGCGATCGCGTTCACGCGGATCTTCGGGGCCAGTTCCTGGGCCATCGCACGGGTCAGCGCTTCGAGTCCGCCCTTGGCCACGCAGTACGCGGTCAGCGCCCGGATGCCGAATCGGGCAGAGCCCGAGGAGATGTTGACGATCGAGCCGCGTCCCGCATCGATCATGTGCGGCGCCGCCAGCTGGCTCATGATGAACGCCGAGGTGACGCACCAGTCGAACGTGTGCCGGAAGTCCTCGTCGGTGATGTCGAGGAACCGGGCGTAGGTGGAGCCACCGACGTTGTTGATCAGGATGTCGATTCGGCCGAACCGGTCCATGGCGGTGCCGACGACCCGTTCCCCGTCCGGTCTGCTCATCGCGTCGGCGACCACCGCGACGCCGCGCCCTCCCGCTGCCTCGATACCGTCGATGGTCGAGACGATGTCGGATTCCGTTCTGGCCGTGCCGATCACGGTTGCGCCGGCCTCCGCGAGCACACGTGCGATGCCCTGCCCGACGCCCTTGCCCGCGCCGGTGACAATGGCAACCTGACCGTCGAGCTGGAACTGTTCCAACGCCATGAGGTCCTCCTCGTCGAGGTGCAGCCCATCTAACGATTTCTCCTGACCGAAGTCAATAGTGCGGGCCGTTTCGACAGGTGCAAGCGGCGCGGCGAGCAGATGGACGGGCACGTAGAACGACGAAACATGCTATCTATTGCGCCATTCCACACAGCAGGCCCGCCCGGAAGATGGGTGTTGACTGCGGCTCGGCACTGACTATAGTCAGCAATATGGGACTGCCGACTCTGAGATCGAGGCGTGGCCGCGACGGGGCGACCACACCCCGGACGTCGGCCAGTGGTCTCGACGAGCACATGGAGGAGTCCCGGCGGGCCCAGCGCCAGGCCGACAAATGGCTCATCTCCGGAGGCCTGCTGATCGGCACCGCCGCCCTCGGCATCTTCGGACTGCCGCTGTTCCTGCGTGGCGTGTGGTTGCTGCGCAAAGCCCAGCGCGACGGGCTGACCGTGCGCCCGATGCTGGTCACCCTCATCGGCTACCTCGTGATCATCGACGCCGCCATCAACACCGTGGGGTGGGCGCTGGACCTGGTCGCCAGCCACACCATCCTGGCCCGGATCCTGTTGAACGGCTGGGGCGCGATGTTCGACGCCGGCTACTTCTGGCACTACAACGAGCTGTGGCTCGGCGGCGCAGCCGGGCCCGGCGAGAAGGCCATGGAAGTCGGGATGATCCTGACCGTCTTCACCATGCGGATCGCCGCAGGCATCGGCTTCCTGCAGATGAAGCGCTGGGGCCATCAGTGGATGATCATCACCTGCTGGATGGGCATCCTCATCTGGTGCCTGTACGTGTTCAACATGACGATGTACGCCGACGTCAGGTACGCCGGGACCGTGCTGCCCGTGGTCGGCTGGTGGCTCTACGACATCTTCTACATCACACCGTTTCTCGCGATTCCCTATCTGCACTCCGTCAACCGCGAGATCTTCGTGGACTGACCGGGATGACACCACGATGACGCCCCAGATCAAACAGTCGGCCCGCGAGTTGCGCAGGCTGCAGACGCGCGAGCGGATCCTCGGTGCCGCGATCGCCGAGTTCCAGGCGTCCGGCATGGCGGGCGCGGATGTGGGTGCGATCGTCTCGGCGGCCGGCGTCGCGCACGGCACGTTCTTCTTCCACTTCCCCAGCAAGGAGCATGTGCTGCTGGAGCTGGAGAGACGTGAAGAAGCCCGTATGGCAACGGAATTCGTCCGCTATCTACGCCGCAGCCACGATCTGACAGCTGCCTTGACGAAGGTGGTCGGCCTGATCGCCGGCCTGGAACAGCGGTTGGGCCCCGTGCTGTTCCGGGAACTACTCGCACTTCACTTCTCCCCGACCCGGCCCAGCGACGACGACTGGTCCGACCACCCCGTGATCGTCTCCCTCGTCCGCGAGATCGAGCGCGCGCGGGGGGACGGCGAAGTACACCCCGAGGTCGACGCGTTCTTCAGCGCCGCGTTCTTCCTGCTCGGTGTCTACGGCGTGCTGACCACCGTGACGAGCAGCGACACCCGCGACGCCATGCTGGCCAACCTGATCACGACCGCCCGGCGGGGCCTGGAATCCCGATGACCACCACCACTGCACGCCCTATCGACGAGGAGAACTGACATGGCCGGATGGATCTGGGAGATCCTGCGCTACGTAGGAGCGTGGGGCGGTACGGGACTGATCATCTGGTTCTGGTACTGGATGTTCTCCAACCTCGGAACCTTCTGAGACCCTGCGATGTCAGAGATCTCAGAAGCACACGCCCTGGCCATCGAGCGCAGTTGCGCGCTGACCGCGGTGGCGCTGAGCGGTCAGCGGCGCACCGGCGTTCACCTCGTCAGCGGCCGTCACCGTGGCTTCGGACTGAGCCCGATGCTCGACACCGTGCACGTACCCCATCCGATCACCCACCCGGAATGGACCCGCAGGACGTTGACATGCGGTGTCGCGCTGCAGTGTTCACCGTCGAAGGAACGTGTCACCGACTACCGGATCAACGAGCTGACCGGTCGCGAACTGAGTGCACTCGCCCTCGTCGAAGGCGGCGTCGCCCTGGGGTGGGTCGCCGAGAACTGGCCGGGCCTGCTGCCCGAGATGCGCCGGCTTCTGCCGGACCTGGAATCGGCGCCGGCCGACACGGACGGCAAGCAGATGATCGACCGCGCGGTGGCGCTGGCCCGCACCCGCCACCCTCTGGACGTCGACGCCCTGCTCGGCACCCTGCCTCGGGCGCACACCGCACCGCAGAGCATGGCCGACAAGCTGCGACGCACCCTCGGACGACTGCCGTGGACGATGAACGAAAAGCGTTCTCCGCAACCGCACTCCGTGCCGGCCGGCGGTGACGGAGGCGTCCGCAACCCGAACCTTCCCCCGCCGAGCAGGCCGCACGAGAGCGACCTCGACGTCACTCCCGAGCACCGCCCGGGCATTCCCTATCCCGAGTGGAACATGTGGACCGAGAGCTTCATGCCCGATCACGTCGCGGTTCTCGAGCGGTCCCACAGCGGTGGCGCCGGCGAGCCCGGACCGATCGCCGTCGACGTTCGTCGGTGGTTCGAGAAGAACACCCACCGGGCCATGGTGAACCGTCTGGAGGACGGCTCCGACATCGACGTGGACCAGTACGTCGGCCACTACATCGACGTGTCCACCGGGGAAGCGGTCGAGCCGAGGATCTTCCGCGAACTGTCCGTGATCACCCGTGATGTGACCACCGCCCTTCTCCTGGACGGGAGTTCGTCGCTGGGCGTGCACGGCGGCACGGTCTTCAAGCTCGAACTGGCGTGCGCCGACGCGCTGTCGCGGGCGATGACCGGCGCCCGGGAACGGCACGGCATCTTCACCTTCACGGGCAACACCCGCCACCGCGTCGAGGTGAACTGCCTCAAGGACTTCAGTGATCGGCGGTTCGTGCCGCCCGGCAGCCTCGGCCTGTCCACCGGTGGGTACACCCGCCTGGGAGCACCGTTGCGGCACCTGACGAGCCGACTGCTCGCCGAGCCGTCGGAACGGCGCCTGCTGATCGTGCTCGGCGACGGGCTGATCTCCGACGAAGGCTACGAGGGCCGGTACGCGTGGGCCGATTCCGCCCACGCCGTCGAGGAGGCCAACGAGGCCGGCGTCTCCGTCTACTACGTCGGCATCGGACCGGCCCGGGTGGATCCGCTGCCCGAGGTGTTCGGGCCGCGGCGATCCCAACGCATCCGCCGGGTCGAGGACCTGCCCCGGGTCCTCGCCCACGTCCACAGAGAGCTGGTAGCAGCATGACCGACACCTATCTCGCCAACGGCACAGAGGTCCAACTGTTCGAGCAGGCCTACCGGCAGCGGCTTCCCGTGATGCTGACCGGCCCGACGGGGTGCGGTAAGACCCGACTCGTCGAGCACATGGGTCTGCTGCTGGGTCGCCCCGTGGTGACCATCAGCTGCCACGACGACCTCACCAGCTCCGATCTCGTCGGCAGGTTCATGGTCACCGGGGGTGACGTCACGTGGACCGACGGACCGCTCACCCGCGCGGTCAAGACCGGGGCGATCTGCTATCTCGACGAAGTGGTGGAGGCACGGCACGACTCCCTGGCGGTCCTGCACTCGTTGACCGACCACCGGCGCACCCTCTACCTCGACCGCGCGGGTGAGGTGGTGGCGGCCCCGGAGACCTTCATGCTGGTCTGCTCCTACAACCCGGCCTACCGCAGCTCCCTCAAAGAGCTCAAACCCTCGTTCCGGCAACGGTTCGTGACCCTGCCCATGCGGTACCTGCCGCCCGAGCGGGAAGCCGAGGTGATCGTCGCCGAGACCGGAGTCGCGACGGCCACCGCCGAGCGACTGGTGCGGTGTGCCACCGCGATCCGTACCGCCGACGAGGCGTTCCACTTCGAGCCGCCGTCGACCCGCGTGCTGGTCACCGCGGCGCAACTGATCGCTGCCGGCGCCACCGAACTGGAGGCCGCCGAGGCCTGCGTGCTCGCGCCGCTCTCCAGCGACGGCGCCATCGCCGAAGGCCTGCGCGAGGTCGCGGCGGCCGGCCTCGCCGCTGCCGGCAACCCGAGCCCGAACCGATAGGAAGGAAACGACGCCATGGTCGATCAGAAAGAGAAGAACCGCAAGAAGGCGCTCATCATCCTGCAGATCGTCGTGTACGGATACCTGGCGCTGATGTTCGGCATCCAGCTCTACATGTCGTTCGCCCGCGGTTGGTGGGAGCTGTGAACTTCCCTACGCTGAAACGGAAGTCGGAGACCGCGGCCGTCGCAACCGGCGTGCGTCCCGGTCCGGGCAATCTCGAGGCCCACTACGACGAGTCGAGGGCCGCCCAGCGTCGCGCCGACAAGTGGATGATCGCCGGTGCGGCGCTGATGGGAATGTGGGCGCCCGGCCTGATCGGACTACCCATCTTCATGCGCGGCGTCTGGCTGCAGCGCCAGGCGTTGCAGGCCGGGTTGTCGGTGCGGCCGATGATCGTCACGCTGATCGGCTACCTGGTGCTGATCGACGGAATGCTCAACAGCCTCGGCTGGGCGCTGGACCTCGTCGCCAACCACACGCTGATCAACCGAGTGCTGATGGTCGGCTGGGGCGCGATGTTCGATGCGGGCTATTTCTGGCATTACAACGAGGCGTGGATCGGCGGCGCGGCCGCACCGGGTGAGAAGTCGATGGTGTTCGGCATGATCCTCACCGTCTTCGCGATGCGCTGCGCCGCTGCGATCGGGTTCCTGCAGATGAAGCGCTGGGGGCATCAGTGGATGATCATCACCTGCTGGATGGGAGTGCTCATCTGGTGCCTGTACGTGTTCAACATGACCATGTACGCCGACGTGCGCTACGCCGGGGTCGTGTTCCCCGTCATCGGCTGGTGGCTCTACGACATCTTCTACATCACACCGTTTCTCGCGATCCCGTACCTGCACACGGTCAACCGTGAGATCTTCTCGGACTAAGGAGTTCAACTGTGACTGCCTCGGAAACGACCCAGGAGAAGACCGAAGACCTGCCCCCGGGCACCACGCCGTACTACGCGCGCATGCACAAGTGGATCAAGCGTGCCGTGCTGGTCTGCCTCGTCGCACTCGTCATCGAAGGCGCGTTCACGCTGCCGTTCATGGCGGTGTACTACGGCTATCCCACGCTGAGCCTCACCGAGATCTGCAGCGAGCTGCTCAAAGTCCGGTACTCCGACGACACGCTGGAATGTCAGGTGCCCTACCCGGCTCTCGGCCCGCCCGAGGGGGCTGCGGGCAAGGACACCGCACAGGATGAATGGGGAATCCAGCCGGTGCCCAAGTACGACCGCATCGGATGGCGCGAACTGGTTCGCCGGCATGAGGAACGCGAGGCACGTCAGGCCCAGGAGGCCGCGCAGCAGGACCAGGCGGGTTCACCGTGAGCCCGACGGTCGAGCAGCATGCCGAGAACTGGGATCTGAGGCACGCCGATTTCAACGACCCGGACTTCCTCTATGACGTGTACACCGTCATGCGCGGGAACTCCCCGTTCGCGCGCACCGACAACCCGTTCCTGAGCGCGACCCCGTCCGGGGCCTGGGTTGCCGTGCGCTACGCCGAATGCGTTCAGATCCTGCAGGATTGGGAGCACTTCTCCAGCAGCCCGACCCCGGAGGGCGCCGAGCAGCTCGCCGGTGATCTGGTCATCACCCTCGATCCACCGCGCCAGCAGAAGTTCCGCAAGGTGCTCAACCCGTACTTCTCGCCGGCACGCATGAAGGCGCTGCGGCATGAGATCGCCGCAGAGACAGATGATCTCATCGACGTGTTCATCGAGAGCGGGTCCGGTGACCTCGCCGAGGTGGCGTGGCGGCAACCGGGGATCGTGTTCTTCAAGTATCTCCTCGGGATGCCCGTCGACGACGTACCGCTGTGTGTGGAACTGACCGACACCGCACTCAACGGCGCGACCGAGGAAGCCCGGATGGGGGCCTGGGGCGGCCTCTATCAGCATCTGCACGATGCCGTGACGGCCCGCACCGCAGAGCCACCCCGCGACGACATGATCGACGTGCTCCTCTCCGCCGAGATCGACGGCGAGAAGCTCGCGTTCGGCGACGTGGTGTCCAACGCGATGCTGCTGGTGCAGGCCGGCCTCGAGACCACCGCCAGCGCAATGTCGTTCGCATACCACTACCTGGCCACCCATCCGGCCGAGCGCGACCGTCTGATCGCCGAGCCCGACCTGCTCGCCCGCGCGGTCGAGGAGTTCATCCGGTTCGCCGGCTCCATCCACGGCATCCCGCGCACCGTCGCCAAAGAGGTGGAGCTGAGCGGTTGCACCTTCTCCCCCGGCGAGTCGGTGATCGTCAACTACGCCTCCGCCAACCGCGACGAGGAGCAGTTCCCCGAGGCGGCCCGCTGCATCCTCGACCGTCGGGAGAACCGGCATCTCGGATTCGGTGCGGGGGTGCACCGCTGCCTCGGTTCCAACCTCGCCCGCCTGGAGTTCCAGGTGGGCCTGGAGCGGGTGCTGACCCGGATGCCGGACTTCACGCTCACCGCCGGTGCGGAGGCGAAGTTCCACGGGAACTCCGTCACACGCGGATTCCGTTCCGTTCCCGTCACATTCACTCCGGCGGCCAGGACACGATGACCTACAGGGTGGTGCAGTGGACGACCGGCAACGTCGGGCGCAAGTCCGTGCACGCTGTGGTCGCCAACTCCGACCTCGACCTCGTCGGGTGTTACGCATGGTCTCCCGACAAGGTCGGCCGCGACGCCGGTGAGCTGTGCGGCCTCGACCCGCTGGGTGTCATGGCCACCGACGACGTCGACGCCCTCCTCGCTCTGAAACCCGACTGCGTCGTGTACAACCCGATGTTCGCCGATGTCGACGAGCTGGTGCGCATCCTCGGCGCCGGGGTCAACGTCGTCACGACCTCGGAGTTCATCAACGGCCACAACCTCGGCGCCGACCGCGACCGCATCGCCGCCGCCTGCGCCCACGGCGACGCGACGATCTTCGGCAGCGGTATCAACCCCGGCTTCATCCAGCTGTTCGCCGTCGTGACCGCCGGGCTGTCCGACCGCATCGACAGGATCTCTGTCGTCGAGTCCTTCGACACCACCATCTACAACTCACCCGCCACCGAGATACCGATGGGCTTCGGCTATCCCATCGACCACCCGGACCTGCAGAGCATCACCGAGAAGGGGTCTGGCGTCTTCCGGGAAGCTGTCCAGCTCATCGCCGACGCGCTCGGCACCGAGCTCGACGACATCCACTGTCAGGCAACGTATGCCGAGACGACGCAGGACCTACCCCTGCCCGGCGACTGGACCATCGCCGCCGGATGTGTGGCGGGCATCGACGTCCGATGGACCGGCCGGGCCGGCGGCCGCGACGTCATCGACATCCGCGGGATCTGGACCAAGGGCCAGTCGCTGGCACCGCAGTGGTCGACCTCGTTCGGCTACACGGTCACGGTCGAGGGCAGGCCGACGATCAAGACCACGCTGAGTTTCGAGCCCCCACCGGATTTCGTCGCCGAGACACTCGATGACTTCATCATGCTCGGGCTCACCATCACGGCGATGCCGGCGATCACGGCGATTCCGGCCGTCGTCGCCGCCCCCGCGGGTATCGCCACCTACAACGATCTACCGCTCCTGCAGCCCCGCGGAGTGCTGAAGACCAGCTGAAGGGTGACATGTATGCCGGACAGGACCTACCGGGTGATCCAGTGGATGACCGGCGATGTCGGACAGGTCGGGATCCGGCATTTCGCCGCGTCGCCCGTCTTCGACCTCGTCGGGGTGCTCGTCCACAGCAAGGACAAAGTCGGCAGGGACGCCGGCGAGATCGCCGGGATCGCGCCCATCGGTGTCGCGGCCACCGACGACGTCGATGCCGTCGTCGCCCTGGACGCCGACTGCGTCTTCTACACCCCGATCATCATGGACGTCGACACCGTGTGCCGGCTGCTGCGATCGGGAAAGAACGTGGTGACGACCGCCGGATTCTTCCACCCCAGCAAGGACTTCCGAGAGGCCGGTGAGCAGATCCGCGCCGCGTGCGCCGACGGCGCGACCTCCTTCCACGGTGGCGGCATCCATCCCGGCTATGCCGGCGACCTCCTGCCGCTCACGCTGGCCCGGGTGATGAGCAGGATCGACACCATCAACCTCTACGAGGTCGTCGACGTGCTCAAGGACGCGCCGATCGACCACATCGACTGGATGGGATTCGGCAAGGACAAGACCGCATTCCTGGCGGAACCGACCATTCTGGGCCTCGGGCTGCCGTTCTTCGCCCAGTCGATGTACATGATCGCCGACGGGCTCGGGGTCACCATCGACGACGTGTCCGCCGCCGACATCGACGTCGCCACCGCCGTCGCCGACATTCCGCACCGCGACGGCGCGATCCCGAAGGGCACGGTCGCCGCGCAACGGCACGAGTGGACGGCGTGGGTCGACGGCAAACCGCTGATCGTCTTCCACGCCATCTATGTCACCGCCGGTCCCGACATGCTCGACCCGGCCTGGGATTGGGGCGAGACGCGCTATGAGATCGTCATCGACGGTGATACACCCACCGAGCTCACCCTCAAAGGGGTCCGCCAACCCGACGGCACCATGGCCCACCCGGGATACACCTGGACCGCGATGGGGGCCGTGAACGCGATCCCCGACGTGTGCGACGGGCCACCGGGCTGGCGCACCCATCTGGATCTCGGGTTGGTACGGCCGCGTGGGCTGGTGCGACCGTGACCGGCGGACCCGGGTTGCACCACGTCGTGTTCGCGGTCGCACCCCAGCGCTGGGAGACCACCGCGCGGATGTTCACCGAACTCGGATTCGGCTTCAACAACGCCGAACTCGCCGAGCTCGGGGTCCGCGTCGCCCTCGACTGGGATCGCGGCGTCGAGTTGATCAGCCCGATCCCCGACTCGACGGCGGCCGTGGCGGTCTCGGTCCGGGACTTCCTGGAGCGACACGGCGACGGCGTCTACACCGTGGTGGTGCGGGTGCCCGAAGCCGCACCCGCCGAGGCCGTCGCCGATCGCCATGGCGCGACCATCCGGTTCCGGCAGAGCTTCTCCGGTGACGGAACCTATCTCAACGAGGTGGACCTGTCGGTCCTCGGTCTGCCCCTGACCCTGCTCGCGACCAACGTGCCGTGACCGCCACCGCCGCCCCCCTCGGTCTGCCGCAGGTCCTCTACGGCGACCTGCCGATGTCCCGCGACCGCGGCCACGGCTGGGCCACGCTGCGCGACCTCGGGCCCGTGCTCTATGGCGACGGCTGGTTCTACCTGACCCGCCGCGAGGATGTCCTTGCCGCACTGCGCAATCCGGAGGTCTTCTCGTCGCGCATCGCCTACGACGACATGATCAGCCCGGTGCCGCTGGTTCCGTTGGGCTTCGACCCGCCCGAACACACCAGGTACCGCCACATCCTGCATCCGTTCTTCAGCCCCCAGACCCTCGCTGCGCTGCTGCCGTCCCTGCAGGCCCAGGTGGCCGACATCGTCGAGGAGATCGCGCGGCGGGACCGGTGCGAGGTGATGGCCGAGCTGGCGACCCCGTACCCGTCGCAGGTGTTCCTCACGTTGTTCGGGCTGCCGCTGCAGGACCGCGAACGCCTGATCGCGTGGAAGGACGCGATCATCGCGTTCAGCCTGACCACCGATCCGTCCAGCGTGGACCTGAAGCCGGCCGTCGAGCTGTACACCTACCTGAGCGAAGCCGTTGCGGCGCAGCGGGATGATCCGCGCGAGGGCGTCCTGTCACACCTGCTGCACGGCGACGATCCGCTCACCGACAACGAGGCTGTCGGCCTGTCGCTGGTGTTCGTCCTGGCGGGCCTGGACACCGTCACGTCGGCCATCGGCGCGACGATGCTCGAACTCGCCCGCCGGCCCGAGCTGCGCGGCGCCCTGCGCGAAGACCCCGAGGGGATCGCGGTCTTCGTCGAGGAGATGATCCGGCTGGAACCGGCGGCACCGATCGTCGGACGTGTCACGACCCGGCCCGTCACCGTCGCGGGCGTCACGTTGCCGGCCGGCTCGGAAGTCCGGCTGTGTCTGGGTGCGATCAACCGCGACGGCACCGACGAGCACTCGGGCGACGACCTCGTGCTCGACGGAAAACTGCACAAGCACTGGGGTTTCGGCGGCGGGCCGCACCGATGCCTGGGATCCCATCTGGCCAGGATGGAACTCAAGCTCGTCGTGTCCGAATGGCTTTCGCGGATACCGGATTTCGATCTCGAGCCGGGGTACGTCCCCGAGATCACCTGGCCGTCGGCGACGTGCACCTTGACCGGACTGCCGCTGAGGATCCTGCGGTGAGCGCGGCGCCGCCGAGCGTGTTCGACGCCGGACTGCCGACGCTGGACTACGACATCACCGACACCCCGCAGCAGATCCGTCCGCAGTTCTGCGCCGCACAGCAGGTCGCGCCGATCGCGCTGGGGCCGATCGGGCCCGAGGTGCTGTCCTACCCGTTGGCCCGAACGGTACTGGGCGACCCCAGATTCGGGATCCCGCCGGGGATCCACCTCGCCGCGCACGGCATCACCTCGGGAGAGCTGTGGGACCGGGTCACCCGCAGCATCCTGTGCATGGAAGGCGACGAACACCGCCGGTTGCGCAGCCTGGTGTCCCGGGCGTTCACCCCCCGCGCCACAGCGAAGATGGACCAGACCATCTCCGAGGTGATCACCGATCTGATCGACGCGGTGAGTGATTCCGGCGCTTGTGAATTCGTCGACCAGGTCGCCCGGCCGTACCCGATCCCGGTGATCTGCGCGCTGTTCGGCGCTCCCCGGGAGGACTGGGAACTGTTCTCGACATGGGCTCAGGACATCTTCAAGATCGTCAGCTTCGACATCGACCTCGCCGCCGAGGAGCCGACGGTGCTGCGGGCGTGGGACGAATTCGACGCCTACATCGACGACATGATAGCCCGCAGACGCACACATCTGACGACCGACCTGCTGTCCGAACTGATCCGCGCCGAAGACGGCGGCGACCGACTCGACGCCGGAGAGGTCCGCATGCTGGCATTCAGCATCCTGATCGCCGGAACCGACACCACCAGGACGCAACTGGCCGCCTCGATGCAGGTGCTGTGCGACCATCACGACCAGTTCGCACTGTTGCGTGACCGTCCCGAACTCGCCATGCGTGCCGTCGAGGAGACCATGCGCCACTCGCCGTCGATGTGCAGCACCGTCCGCACCGCCACCGAAGATGTGGCCATCGGTGAGTACACCATTCCCGCGGGGACCTTCCTCGTCGTGAACACCTTTGCCGCCAACCGGGACCCGGTGATCTACGACGAGCCGGACCGCTTCGACATCACCCGCGACGATCCCCCGCCCATCCTGACCTTCGGAGGTGGGGCCCACTACTGTCTCGGAGCGAACCTCGCCCGCCGGGAACTCTCGGAGGCACTGAAGATCCTCGCGTGCAGAATGCCGGACGCCCGCGTGTCCGGACCTGCCCCCTGGCGCCCCCTGCTCGGAATGAGCGGGCCCACCCGGCTACCTCTGGAGTTCGGCCGATGACCTACCGGATCGACCCCGATGTGCTGCACGAAGTCGCCGTCCGCGCGGTGGGGGTGCCCGTCGACAGCGGCGAACTCATCACCCGCACAATCGAACTGCTGGCCGAGGCCTATCCCGACCTTATCGACACGACGCCGGGACGCTGGGTCGGCAGCAAAGCCGGCGGAGTGCTCGGCAAGGTGCGGTTCCTGTACTTCAGCCCCCGCGAGTACATCGTGATCTTCGGCTCACCGACCGGCACACAGGGGTTTTCGGGACGCTACCCCGGATTTTTCGTGGAATGTTGACTGTGGGGGTGTGTAGATAAGCGAAAGTGCCTGTCCTGCAAGGAATAATTGGACTTCTCTACGGTTCAAAAACCCTGACGGGAAGGCACTTCGCAGGTGAAGAATATCGCGGCGGCATCGCCGGTGAAAGTTTCCGCCGACGGCCATGGCGTTGTGTCGCATGCCGGGATGGGCATGCTGCGTGAGCTTGCCGACCGGACCGGCTTATCGGCGCAGGTCACGGCCGCGTTGGCCGACACCTACCGCGGCCCGTGGGTGTATGCGCCTGGGGAGGTGTTCGCTGATCTGGCGGCCGCGGTCGCCGACGGCGCGGACTGCATCGACGCGGTCGGTCAGCTGTGCGGTGACCGGGAGCACGTCCTGGGGGCCAAGGCCTCAACGACCACCATGTGGCGGCTGATCGATGAGCGGATCGATGCCGCGCATCTACCCGGGGTGCGCGCAGCCCGAGCCGCGGCGCGGGCAGCGGCCTGGGCTGTCGGAGCCGCCCCCACCACCGGCGGCTGGCTGCATATCGACATCGATGCCACGCTGGTGATCGATCACTCCGACAACAAGGCCGGGGCTGCGCCGACCTGGAAGAAAACGTTCGGGCTGCACCCGCTGCTGGCGTTTCTGGACCGCCCCGACATCGCCGGCGGCGAAGCCCTGGCCGGGTTGCTGCGCAACGGTAACGCCGGCTCCAACACCGCCTCCGACCACATCATCGTCCTGCACCAGGCTTTGGCATCGCTGCCAGCGGCGTGGCGGCCCAACCCCGACGATCCCGACAACCCCGAGGCCCCGAAGGTGTTGGTGCGCTGCGATACCGCCGGATCCACCCACAAATTCGCCGCAGCGTGCCGGGCCGCCGGGGCCGGGTTCTCCTTCGGGTACCCCGTCGATACCCGCGTCCAGGACGCCGTGGACACCCTCAACCTCGGCGATTGCTGGTATCCAGCGATCGACACCGACGGCGGGATCCGCGACGGCGCGTGGGTCGCTGAAGCCACCGACCTGGTCAACCTGGCCTCCTGGCCCGAAGGGACCCGGCTGATCCTGCGTAAAGAACGCCCCCACCCCGGCGCGCAGTTGCGGTTCACCGACGCCGACGGCATGCGGGTCACCGCGTTCATCACCGACACACCACCGGGTGTCGTACCCGGTCAGGTCGCCGGTCTGGAACTACGGCACCGCCAGCACGCCCGCGTCGAGGACCGTATCCGCGAACTCAAAGCCACCGGGCTGCGTAACCTGCCCTGCCACTCCTTCTGGGCCAATGCTGCCTGGCTCGAAATCGTCCTGGCCGCCGCTGACCTGGTCACCTGGACCCGCCTCATCGGGTTCGCCAGCGATCGCGCTCTGGCCCGCGTCGAGATCACCACGTTCCGCTACCGGGTCCTGCACGTGGCCGCCCGTATCACCCGCGGCGCCCGCCAACTGCGGCTACGCATCGATGCCACCTGGCGCTGGGCGGCGGCGATCGCCGCCGCCTGGCACCGCGTCCGCACCGCCTTCGGATAACACCCCACCCCATCGGACCCATCAACGATGAAGGACCCACAGGCCCCAGGAAAGCCCGCCCCACCCGGCGACACGGGACAGCACCTCTACGCCACCACACGAAAACCACTACCCAACAACACAACTCGGCATCACACCGAACCCACACCAATTACCACGCAAAATCCGGGCTACAAGCACGTCGATATCCACAAGTTCCTGTTGGCCGGGCAGATCGACTCCTACGACCTGGAATCCGACGACACCACCCCGCTGCCGCCGCTGCGCCCCGGGGACCGCACCTGCCTGGAGCGCGGGCACGCGCGCGGGCTGACCATCCACCCCGGGTCGTGGCACCTCGAATACGGACGCGGCGCCGTACCCACCACGCTGCCGTTCGCGATGGTGGACACCCTGCTGGTGTCGCTGGAGTTCGAGTCGGTGCGCCGGTCGACCGTCGAGTTCGCGAAGCTGATCCGGCGCGGCCGGCGCCGGCATGGGTAGGTTGGTGCTGTCCCGCCGGCAGCCACGCAGGCGGCAACCCTGGAGGTAACCCATGCGCGTCGTCATCGCCGGTGGTCACGGCAAGATCGCGTTGATCACCTCCCGGCTGTTGTCCGCGCGCGGCGACTCGGTGGCCGGCCTCATCCGCAATCCCGCGCACGAGGACGACCTGCGCGTGACCGGAGCCGAACCGGTCGTCCTCGATCTCGAGGACACCACCAACGGTGTCGTGTCGTCCCACCTGCGCGGCGCGGACGCGGTGATCTTCGCCGCGGGAGCCGGGCCCGGCAGCGGCGCCGCACGCAAGGAGACCGTCGACAGGGACGCGGCGGTCCTGCTCGCCGACGCCGCCGAAGCCGCCGGCGTGCAGCGCTACCTGATGATCTCCGCGATGGGCGCCGACGCGAACACCCCGGACGACGCCGCCGACGACGTATTCGTCGCCTATCTGCGCGCCAAGGGCGCCGCCGACGACCTGATCCGTTCCCGCACAGAGCTTTACGCGACGATCGTGCGTCCCGGTCAACTCACCGACGACCCCGGCACCGGAAAGGTGGCGATCGCCGAACACACCGGCCGAGGGAAGATCCCGCGTGCCGACGTCGCTGCGGTGCTGGTCGCGGTGCTCGACGCGCCGCAGACCGCCGGTCAGACCTTCGAGCTCATCTCCGGCGACACCGACATCGAGGTGGCCGTCGCATCGCTCGCCGTCGGCTGAGAACCGATCAGGACGGTGCGAACACCGTCTTGAACCGGTCCAGCGACTCCTGGATGTCACCCTTGAGCGCACCCGCGACGACCATCCCGATCGGGCCGAACAGCGCCGGTCCACCGAGATGGACGTCGAACGTCACGATGGCCCCCTCAGTGCTGGGCTTGATCCTGCCCATCAGCTTCACCTTGACCCCGCCCTTGCCGTCCCCGTTGAGGGTCATCGACTCCGGCGGCCGGTAGTGCACGACCGTCCAGCGCATCCGGTTGGGCATGCCCTTCACCTCGACGATCGATTCGAGCTCCGTGCCCTTCTCGATCACCTCGGGCAACTTCGAGCGCCACACCCGGTGAATGGACAGCCACTCGCGGTATCGCGACAGATCCGAGGCGGCCTCCCACGCCGATTCCGGCGGCAGCGGGACGTCGACGGAAACGGAGAGCTTCGCCATCGCTACGAGGTCGGGGGCGCCGTCGGTGGTGCGGGCGGCGGCGGGGTGGCCGGAGGCGGAGGAGACGACGGCGGGGGCGACGACGGCGGCACCTGACCCGAACCCTGGGTGGGCGGCACCCGGCCCTGGTCGGTGTTGTCCGCGACAGCCTTCCTGGCGGCTTCCTGCACCTTGTCGACTGTCGACGAGTACTTGCCCTGGGTCTTCTTGTCGACGAGATTGCCGGCCTTGTCGATCACCGTGTCGACCTTGTCGGCATTCTTGGACAGAAGATCTTTGGCTTTATCCAGAAATCCCATGCTCAGACTCTACCCATCGGCGGCCCGCCACAATCTCCGGCGTTCGCCCAGTACATGGCCCTGCACCCACCACAGCACCTCGATCGCCGCCGCGGCGGCGATCCCGATCGCCAGTGCTGTCGATGTCGTCGTCATGTTCGTCGGGTCGAGGATGAACAACTCCCTGGCCGCCGGGATGCTGAAGATCACGACGTAGGCCAGGGCCGAGATCGAGACGAGCGCCACCCGCCACCATTCGTAGGGCCGGGCCACCACCGCGAGCACCCACAGTGCCGCGACCAGCAGCGTGATCAAGGCCGCCGTCGAGGCCTGGGTCTGCTCGGTCTCGGTGGCGGCGCGTCCCTGATAGGCCAGCAGGTACGACGTGAACGTCGCGATCCCGACGACCACGCCGGACGGCAGCGCCGCCGTCATCACCCGACGGACGAAGCCCGGGTGGGCACGTTCGTTGTTCGGTGCCAGCGACAGCACGAACGCCGGGATCCCGATGGTGAACCACGCCGCGATCGTGACGTGGATCGGCTGGAACGGGAACAACAGCGGATCGGTGTCGAAGATCTCGGCGGACAACCCCGCCAGTCCGACCAGCACCGCCAGCAGCACCGAATAGACAGTCTTGGTGAGGAACAGGTTCGAGACCCGCTCGATGTTGCCGATCACGCGCCTGCCCTCGCCCACGACATAGGGCAGGGTGGCGAACTTGTTGTCCAGCAACACGATCTGCGCGACGGCCCGCGAGGCCGAGCTCCCCGAACCCATCGCGACACCGATGTCGGCGTCCTTGAGCGCGAGCACGTCGTTGACGCCGTCCCCCGTCATCGCCACGGTGTGGCCACGGGACTGCAACGCGTGCACCATCGCCCGCTTCTGGTCGGGCCGGACGCGGCCGAACGTCGTGCACTCCTCCAGCGTCTCGGCCAGCTCGTCCTGCTGTTCGGGCAGCCGGCGCGCGTCCATCGTCTCGCCCTGCAGACCGAGCGAACCCGCGACCGCACCCACCGAAACGGCGTTGTCACCGGAGATCACCTTGATGGCGACATGCTGGGAGGCAAAGTAATCCAGCGTGCCACGGGCGTCGGGACGGACGCGCTGTTCCAGGACCACCAGCGCCGCGGGCGTGACGACGCCGGGCGCGTCGGGGGCGTCGACGGGCCTGTCGCTGGAGCCGAGCAGCAGCACGCGCAGTCCACGGGCGCCGATGCGTTCGGCGTCCTCGGCGACCGGGGAGGCCGGGTCCAGCAGCACATCGGGGGCGCCGATCACCCAGTTGCCGTGCTCGGCGTAGGAGGCGCCGCTCCACTTGGTCGCGGATTTGAACGGCGCGGTGGCGGTCGCCGTCCAGCCCGGCGGCACCGCGTACGCCTCGGCGATGGCGGCCATGCTCGCGTTGGGCCGGGCGTCGTCGGCGGCGAGTTGGGCGAGAACGTCGGTGACCGAGCGGGACTCGAGCACCTTGAGGTCGCTGACCCGCATCCCGTTCTCGGTCAACGTTCCCGTCTTGTCGGCGCACACCACGTCGACCCGGGCCAGGCCCTCGATCGCGGGCAACTCGTTCACCAGACACTGCCGCCGTCCCAGCCGGATCACCCCGACCGCGAACGCGATCGACGTCATCAGCACCAGACCTTCGGGCACCATCGGAACCAGCGCTCCGACCATGCGCAGCACCGACTCCCGCCAACCGGAGTCGGTGGTGAACAGCTGGGTGTAGATGATCAACGCGCCCGCAGGGATCAGCAGATAGGTGATGAACCGCAGAATCTGATTGATGCCGTTGCGCAGTTCCGATCTGACCAGCGTGAACTTGCTGGCCTCTTCGGCGAGCTTGGCCGCGTAGGCCTCGCGTCCCACCTTGGTCGCGCGGTAGGCGCCGCTGCCCGCGACGACGAAGCTCCCCGACATCACATGGTCACCGGCGTCCTTGGCGATGGCGTCGGCCTCGCCTGTGAGCAGGGATTCGTCGACCTCGAGGTTGGTCTCCTCCAGGATCACCCCGTCGACCACGATCTGATCTCCGGGCCCCAGCTCGATGACGTCGTCGAGCACCACCTCACTCGGTGGCATCGGCTGGGTCCCGGACTGCCTGCGTACCAACGGTTTCGCCTGCCCGACGATCGCGAGCTTGTCCAGTGTCTGTTTGGCGCGCAACTCCTGGATGATCCCGATGGCACTGTTGGCGATGATCAGCAGACCGAAGGCGCCGTTGATGAGCGAGCCGGTCGAGAGCACGATGACGAACAGCACACCGAGGATCGCGTTGATCCGCGTGAAGACGTTGCCGCGGATGATCTCCGAGACGCTGCGCGCTGCCCGGGTCGGGACGTCGTTGGTCTTTCCCTCGGCGACGCGGGCGGCGACCTCGGCATCGGAGAGCCCCGCCACGAGGTTGTCGCTGGGCGCGCTCATCGGGATCGTCCCGCCGCTGGGCCGCCGATCGTCCCCAAATCCACTTTTTGCAGACGGTTACTCGCACTTCGTCTGCAAAAGGTGGATTTCGGTGCCCGGCTGTCGCTGGGCGCGCTCATCGGACGAACACCCCGTTGCCCTCCTGGTCGAAGTACTCCAGCGTCAGCGCACCGCCGTCGAAGGTCGCCGCCGAAACCGTTCCGGGAGGGGCGTTCTCCGACGAGACTGGGAACACGAACACGTTGCCGTCCCACGCATCGAGCTCGAAGACGCCACGTGGTCCGAGAGCCAGCTGCAGACGTCCGTCACGTTCGGTGACGGTCGCCGGGCCCCAGTAGTCGTTGCCGTACACGCCGGTGTAGGAGTCGAGGGGGCCGTGGGTCTGCGCGTTCACGTGACGCTGCTGTCCCACCAGCGAGCCCACCGGTTTGTCCATGTCGGCGAAAGCCTTGCCGTACAACGCAGCCCAGTCCTGACGTATCTCGCCGAACTGGACGAGGTCGGCGAACTGCGCGGTCAGCGTCTCGGGGACACCCGTCGGGGTGGCGTTGGTCAGCGCGATGATCGCGACGTCGGCCGACGGCAGGAAGAGCACGTTGGTCGCCGCGCCGAGCTCGAAGGCCCCCGAGTGGCTCAGCTGTGTGCGCGCCGCCGACGTGGTGCCCACATTGAAGCCGTATCCGTAGAAGCCCGGCCGCATAGCCGGTTCGGTGGGCGGGGCGGAGGTGACCTGGGGGCTGATCGCGGGCAGTAGCGCCTGCGGATCGATCAGCGCGTTGCCGTCGTGGCGTCCCTCGGCGAGCACCATCGCCATCCAGCGCGTCATGTCGTTGACCGACGAGCTGGCCCCTCCGGCGGGCGACTGGGCCTGCGCGTCCCGGACGTAGCGCGGTTGATAGCCGTCGTCGATGCGGATGTGGCCCACCGCCCTGTCCCGCCGCGATGCGTAATCCTCGAAGCGGTAGCTCGTCACACCCATTCCCAGCGGTCGCAACAGCGTGTCCGCGGCAAGGTCCTCCCAGCTCTTGCCGGCACCCGTGGCCACCGCCTCGGCGCCGGCCGTCAGCCCGAAGTTGGTGTAGGCGTAGGACGTCCGGAACTGGGCCAGCGGCAGTTGGCGCAGCCGGTCGAGGACCTGACGGCGGTCATACCCGAGATCTTCGAGTTGGTCGCCGGCATGGTCGGGCAGCCCGGACCGGTGCGAGAACATGTCCCCGACCGTCACCATCTGCGTGGTCGTCGGGTCCGACAGCGCGAACCAGGGCAACCGGGACACCACCGGGGTGTCCCAGCCGACCTGATCCTGACCGACCAACGCGGCCACGACCGTCGCGCTGAGCGGTTTGGACAGCGATGCCAGTTGGAACACGGTGTCGGCGTCGACCCGGTTCTCGGGGCTGTCGGACTGAGTGTTGTTCTTGACGCCGAACCCCTTGGCGTACACGGTCTTTCCCTGATGCACGACGGCCACCGCCATGCCGGGAACGCCGGACGTCGACATCAGGTCCTCGGCCAGACCGTCCAGCTTCGCCACCGCATTCGCCACCGCGTTCTCCGGCAACGGCATCGCCGGCACCAGCGGCGGCGGCACATCGGAGAGCGGACCCGGCGCCGGCGTGCTCGACGCCGCGGGTTCGGTGCTCTCGGCGGCGCATCCGGCCAGGAGTGCGACGGCCATGACGAGCGCAACCGCCCCGACCCTTGATTTCATGATCAGCACGGTACTGCGTCAACGCAGCCTACGGCCGCCACCACGGCTCGAATGTCGACCCGGGCAGGACCCGCTCGCCCGGGATCGGCACGGCGAGACGGACCCCGTCGAGTTCGGCCGCGGTGACCAGACGTTCGACCGGTTCCGCCCACGGATGCGGCGCCAGCCGGAACGTCGCCCAGTGGACGGGCACCAACACGCTGGCGTCCGGGTCGGCGAGGTCGAGATGGGCCCGCACCGCCTCTTCGGGGTTCATGTGAATGTCGGCGAACGCCGGGTGGTACGCGCCGATCGGCATCAAGGTCAGGTCGAACGGGCCGTACTGGGCGCCGATGTCGGCGAAGCTCTTGGTGTAGCCGGTGTCGCCGCCGAAGAACGCCTTGTGGCTCGGCCCGGTGATCACCCAGGAGGCCCACAGGGTGGTGTCCCGTGAGAACAGCCGGCCGGAGAAGTGCCGGGCCGGGGTGCAGATCAGCGTCAGATCGCCGATGCGGTGTCCTTCGTGCCAGTCGAGCTCGACGATCCGGCGGGACGGTATCCCCCACTTGCGCAGGTGCGCACCGATACCGAGCGGCACCACGAACGGCGCCCGCTGGGTGCGGGCCAACGCGATGATCGTGTCGATGTCCAGATGGTCGTAGTGGTCGTGGCTGATCACCACGGCGTCGACGGCGGGCAGCGACTCCAGCAGCAGCGGGACGTCGTGCATCCGTTGCGGACCGACGGTGCGCGACGGCGAGCACCGCTCACTCCAGACCGGGTCCACCAGCACCCGGTAGCCGTCGACCTCGATCAGCGCACTGGAATGGCCGTACCAGCTGGCCGCGGCGTCGGCGCCCGTCGGCTCCACCGTCGGGGGCTCTTTGAGCGGTATCGGCCGCGGCGGCTTACCGGCGGAGCCGGCGTTGGCCAGATCGCGCAGTAGTTTGCGCTGCAGCTCGCGATCCATCGGCAGCCCCGACGACGACGATTCGAGGTTGACGAACCTGCCGTCCTTGTAGTGCGGAGAGCGCCGGGCCACCGGGGCGATCTCGGCAGGTGTGGCGCCGAGGGACGCCGGGGTGCCGTGCAGTGCGCGCAGCACCCACCCGCCGGCCAGAAGCGACGTCGTCCCGAAGCCGAAGCGAAGCGCAGTCCGGACCACCATCAGGCGCCCTTGAACCTCGGCGGGCGCTTCTCGATGCGCGCCACCTGTGCCTCGATGATGTCCTCGCTCGTCCATGCTCGGTCGTAGAGCTCTTTGTGGGCCGGCCACGGTTCCTCGTAGGCGCCGTCGTCGTTGAGCACCCGCTTGGCATGCTGCAGCGCCAGCGGTGCGAAACCGGCGATCTCGCCGGCCCAGGCCTGCGCGTCGGCGAGGGTGCCGATCCGGTTGGCCATGCCGGTCTGCAGCGCGACGTCGGCGGTGAGGCGTTCGGCGGCCAGCAGCATGCCGCGGGCCCGTCCCGCGCCGACCAGCGACGTCAACCGCCGGATGCTCCAGTTGTCCAGCGCGATACCGTATTTCGCGACCGGGAACTGAAAGTACGCGTCCGGCGCGACGACCCGCAGATCGCAGATCATCGACAGGATCACCCCGGCGCCGATCGCCGGGCCGTTGATCGCCCCGATCACCGGGACCGGCGCCCTGTCGATCGCCACGTTGAGCGCCTTGGCCTTCTCGGGAAGCTCGTCGGCCACCCCCTGACCGCCGGACAGGTCGGCGCCTGAGCTGAACACGTGGCCGGCGCCGGTCAGCACGATCGCGCGGACATCTTCGGTCGCCGCCTTCTCGATCGCGTCGCGCAAACCGTCCACGATCTCGACGTTGAGCGCGTTGCGCCGCTCGGGGCGCTGCAACTCCAGCGTCATCACGTGGCCGTCCCGCGTCACTCCAATCATGGCCCCAGAGTAGTTAGCCTTCTGGATGTGAGCCGGATCGGAGCCCTCGCCCTGCGCGACGCAGTCCTCGACGAGGGCTCTTTCCTCAGCTGGGACCGTCCTCCCATCCCCGTCGTGACCTCCGCCGAATACCGCGCCGAGCTGGCCGCAGCAGCCGACGCGACCGGTCTCGACGAGTCCGTGGTCACCGGTGAGGGGCGGGTGTTCGGGCGGCGCGTGGCGCTGATCGCGTGTGAGTTCGACTTCCTGGCGGGATCCATCGGCGTGGCCGCCGCCGAACGGATCACCGCCGCCGTGCAGCGCGCGACCGCCGAGGGTCTGCCTCTGCTGGCCTCCCCCAGCTCCGGCGGCACGCGAATGCAGGAGGGCACCGTCGCGTTCCTGCAGATGGTCAAGATCGCCGCCGCCGTCGAACTGCACAAGAAGGGTAATCTGCCCTACCTGGTGTATCTGCGCCATCCGACGACCGGCGGGGTGTTCGCGTCCTGGGGCTCACTCGGGCACGTCACCGCGGCCGAGCCGGACGCCCTGATCGGATTCCTCGGGCCCCGGGTCTACGAGCACCTCTACGGTGAGCCGTTCCCGTCCGGCGTCCAGACCTCCGAGAACCTGCAACGCCACGGGGTGATCGACGCGGTCGTCCCGCTCGGGGTGCTGCGCGCCACGGTCGACCGCACGCTGAAGGTCGTCGCCGATGCGCCGGGACCACCGCCCGCGGCCCCCGAGCCCGAGGTTCTGCCCGACATCCCCGCCTGGGATTCGGTGGAGATCTCGCGGCGACCGGACCGGCCGGGCGTCAGCTTCCTGCTGCGCCACGGCGCCACCGAACGCGTGCTGCTGTCCGGGACGGGCCAGGGCGAGTCGGCCACCATGATGCTGGCGCTGGCCCGCTTCGGTAATCAACCCGCGGTCGTGCTCGGCCAGCAGCGCGTGGTGGGCGGGCTGGTCGGGCCCGCCGCGCTGCGCGAGGCCCGCCGCGGCATGGCGCTCGCCGCAAGCCTGAAGCTGCCGCTGGTGCTGGTCATCGACACCGCCGGCCCCGCGCTGTCGACCGAGGCCGAAGAGGGTGGACTGGCCGGCGAGATCGCGCGCTGCCTGGCCGAACTCGTCACACTGGACACACCGACGGTGTCGGTCCTGCTCGGTCAGGGCAGCGGCGGCCCTGCGCTGGCCATGGTGCCGGCCGATCGCGTCCTGGCCGCGCTGCACGGTTGGCTCGCCCCGCTACCGCCCGAGGGGGCTAGCGCGATCGTGTTCCGCGATGTCGACCACGCTCCGGAACTCGCTGCGGCACAGGGTATTCGCTCGGTTGACCTGCTGCGCGACGGCATCGTCGACGCCGTCGTGCCCGAGCATCCCGATGCCGCCGACGAGCCCCGCGCCTTCATCGAGCGGCTGTCGGCCACGATCGCCGTGGAACTGCATCGGCTGCGTTTCGCGCCCGAGGCGGAACGGTCGGTGTCCCGCCTCGAGCGCTATCGCCGCATCGGGTTGGCGTAGCTCTTCAGCCGAGATTGCGACTACGCAGCAAAAGTGCGAGTAGGCGCCTGCTGGAATGCAATTTCGGCGTGGGGTCTACTCGGCGCCCGCGTCGGTCCCGCTCTCGGTCTCGGCCTTCTCTGCCTCGGTCTTCTCGGTCTCGGTTTCGGCTTCGGTCTCGACGTCGGTGTCGGCCACCTCGGCCTCCTCGACTTCCTCGACTTCCTCGACTTCCTCAGCCTCCTCCTCGACCGTCTCGACCTCGTCGTTGACGGCCTCGTCGGATGCGGTCGTGTCGTCCTCTTCGGCGACTCCTTCCCCGTCCTGGTCCTCGGAAACCGCCGGCGCTGTGGAGGATTCGGGGGCCGAGCCGCCTGACGCACTCTCCGCGTCCTCGGCGGCGCCGACAACCGCGGCGGTCCCCGTTTCCAGGGTCACCGTCGACACCGACGCCAACGAGGTGTCCGTCGCCTCGCGCAGCGTGGACTGCGGGGTCAGCGGCGGGGCCAGCGGGTTGCCCTCCCCGTCCCAACCGATGGCCTTCGCGATGACCTTCGACAGCGCGACCAGCGAGCCGATCAACCCGGCGCCCTGTCCGGGCAGCTCGTCGCCCGGACCGAAGACCAGGTTGAGGCTGTTGAACATCGAGCCCCCGGGGCTGAGCAGCCCGCCGAAGTTCAGCTCGACCTCCATGCCCGGAATCGGCAGCTCCAGGCCGAGTGCGGTGAGCAGCGGCGTCACCACCATCGACTGACCGCCGTTGAGGAATGCGTCCGCCATGGCGGTGGGGATGTTGATCAGCGTGTTGATGGCAGCACCGAGGTCCGCGTCCTCACCGATCAGGCTCTGGAACACCGAGTGGATGCCGCCGCCCAGCGCGAGCACCGGGTTCATCACCAGGCCCGCCAGGCCGACCAGGACGCCGCTGAGATAGGTCGTGGTGAACTCCAGCAGCGGGACCAGCTGCGGCGGCGCGGGCTCGATCGCCCCCGGAATTCCGTCGACGATCAGCTCGTAGATGGACGCGTGCAGGGGCTCCAGCGTGCTCGGATCCTCGGCGAACGGCGAGCGCAACCCGGCCACCAGATTCGTCCCCATCTGCCCGAGGATCGCGCCGATGTCGGGGAGCTGACCGAGGTAGCCGATCTGGTTGGCGATGATCTGCTGCAGGATCGGCGCCGGCGCCTCCAACCACGCGTCCACCAGAGCGGCGACGTTGACCTCGGAGGAATTGAAGAGCTCCAGCAGCGGTGTCAACGGGTCGATCGCCGCGTTCAGCTGCACCCCCGTGCTGACCACCTTGAGGTCGGGCAACGTCGGGGTCACCACCACGGGCGCGATGGCGATGGCACTCGCGCCCAGCATCGCTACGCCGGCGGTCGCATACGGACGGAGAGTGGTGTACATATGGCTCCTCTTTGTCGAAATGATCAAGGCGCCGGGAACATTACTGCAAAGTAAGTTGACTTATTTGCGGTTTCATCAATTTTTCTGACTTCAGGGTAAGTTACTGGTCTAGACCGCTTGGGCTCCAGCTGCCGAACCATCTGCCCAGCTCACAGGCGTTCTTTTCACCGCTGGTCAACGCTGATCTCGCGCAGACCCTCACGAGACGTTCACTTTCGGTTAGCTGGGTCCTTGCGTAGGCCAGAACCGACCGGACGGGGCGTCACACCTCGATAGGTGGCCGGAGCCGGTCCACCGTGTACTGCCGATTCCGTCTGGCAGCCCACGCACTGGTCGCCAGCGACGCGGCGAGCAGCCCGGCCAGCACGCCGATCCCGACCCACAGCCGGGAGTCGACGCCGCCGACGGTCAACTGGCGTAGCCCGTTGACCGCATAGGTCATCGGGTCGAACGGGTGCAGGATCTGGAACGGCTTCGCCGTCGTCTCGACCGGATAGATGCCACCCGCCGAGACCAGCTGCAGCATCAGGAATGCCAGCGTGACCACCCGGCCGACGGCGACCCCGAACAGCGCGTTGAACGCCTGGATCAGCGCCAGGAACGTGCCACCGATCAGCACCAGGAAACCGACCGTCGCCACCGGATGCTTCGCCTGCAACCCGACCCCGAAGTGCACCACGACATACATCACGAACACCTGGCACACCACGACCAGCAACGCGGGCCAGAACGAGGCCAGCACCACCCGCAACGCGCCCAGCCCGTTGACGATCGGTCGGGATCGCAACGGCGACAACAGCATCCACACGATCAACGCGCCGATGAACAGGGCCAGTGGAAGGAAGAACGGTGCGAAGCCCGTGCCGAAGGTGGGCGCCGGATTGTCGGTCACCAGATCGGCGCCCACCGGCGCGGCCAGGGTCCGGGCCACCTCGGTGCGTTGCTGCGGTGTCCACGAGGGGATTTGTGTGCTGCCGTCGCGCAACCTGGTGGCCAACTCCTGCCCGCCGGCCCGCAACTTCCCGGTCCCCTCGGCCAGATCGTGTGCCCCGGCCGCGAGTTCACGCCCACCACCGGCCAGCTGCACCAGGCCGTCGGCGAGCCGCTGAGCGCCCGAGTTCAACTGATCCACCCCGTCTCTGAGCGAGGCGACATCGGACCGCAGTCCCCCGTTCAGGGCCCGCGCGAGGAAGACCCGCAGCGTGCTCTGCGGGTCGCCCAACTCGCTCTCCAACCGGGAAGCGCTGTCGCGCAGACGGATCAGACCCTCGTCGGTGGTCGGGTCGATACCCTGCGCGCGCAGCAGACGTTGTGCGCCGGCGAGGGCGTGCCCGGCGTCGCGCACCGCCGGGTCGGGACTGGACTGCAGAAATCCGACAGAGTGGTCGACGATCGCGGCGGCCTGCGCGGTGTTGACGTTCAGGGCTGCGAGGCGGTCCGTGGTCGAACGGACCGCACCGGAGAGGTGCTGCGCGGCGACAGCCACGTCGTCGGGGTTCAACCCCACGGCACCGACCCGGTCGAGCATTTCCAGCAACGGTCCCGTCGTCTTGTCGATCGACGTGGCCAATCGCTGTGTCCCGGCAGCCAACTCGGCCGAGCCGTCCTGCGCGGTGTTCAGACCGGAGGACAGCGTGTCGGCACCGCCGGCCAACCGACGAGCCCCGTCGTCGGCCGTGCCGAGACCCGTCGCGAGCTGCTGCGCACCGTCGGCGGCCTGCTGCAGGCCCTGCCCCGCATCGGTCAGGCCCGTCACCACCGTGCCGACGGACCGCTCACCGATCTCGGCGTTGACCTGGTTGACGATCTCACGGGAGGCGTTCTGGCCGATGACGGAGGCGAGGTAGTTGTTGGCGTCGTTGAAGGTGAACCGGATCGTCGCCTGCCGCGGATCGCCACCCGACGGGGACGCGACGCTCGCACTGAAGTCCTCCGGCAGCGTGATCGAGAAGTAGTAATCGCCTGCCGCTACACCCTCGGCGGCCTCCTGAGCTGACATCTCGGTCAGGTGCAGCTGGCCGGAATCGATCAACGCCCGCGCGACCTCATCGCCGGCCCGCAGGTCCTGTCCCTGCGCCGACGCGCCGCGGTCCTCGTTGACCAGCGCCACCGGAACCTTGTTGACCTCGGCGAACGGGTTCCAGAACGCCCACAGGTACATCGCGCCGTACAGCAGCGGCATCACGATGATCGTGGCCAGCGCGATCCGCGGCAGCCGGCCGTGGAAGTACCGCGAGAGATCGGTGCCCAGCGACATCCCCGCAAGCGCCATCAGGCGACACCTCCCGGATCGCCCGCCCACTCGGGGCGGGTGATGGTCCCGACGACGATCTGGCGTACCGCGTGACCGCTGACGCCGTTGGCCCCGGCGGTGACGATCGTCTGCCGGTCACCGAGCGCGGCGAGGCGCTGCACCAGCAGATCGCGGCTCCCGTCCTCGGCGACGCGGTCGATACCCCCGACGACCAGCAGCGCCGGCCGGACCGAGTTAGCCAACGCGATGAGCAACAGCATCGCGTCGAGCTCGCCGAGTTCCTCGACCGGCGCCGTCGCCGCCGGTATCGGCAGATCTCCGAACACGGGCCCGCAGAACCCGGCCACCTCGGCGTCGTCGGCTCGGCGAATCGCTCTGTACCACGGGGCATCCCAGCGCATCTTCTCCGTCACCAGCTCGCCGACGGTGGCCGTCTGCGCGACGTCGTCGACACCGTCGACCGCGGCCACCGCGGCGATCCCGAAGATGCTGCGCGCTCCGGTCCGGCCCAAGACGCTCAGACGGCCCGACGTGGGTCGCATGCGTCCGGCCAGGGTCAGCAGCAACGCCGTGCGGCCGACGCCGGGAGGGCACACCAGCACGGTCACGCCGCCTTCGTCGACGTCGAGATCCACAGGACCGTAGAGCGGCCCTGCCGGGCCATTCAACGTGAGCGCCCGCGCAGTGATCGCGAGCTCGGCAGCCGGTGCGTCTGACACCAGGCAATCCCACCACACCACGGTGCGCGTATCGCTAAATCGTTGACAGTGGCACGAATTGGGGTCGGTGCGTCACGCCACCGCGAGCGCGGCCAGCATCGCGCACGACGTGACCAGCATCAGAGGTATGCGCGCCATGCTGCGTCGGGTCCACCGGAGCGCGGCCGCCTCGTCGACGTCGGCGGGGTTCCTCCGCTCGAAGTCGGCCGCCTTGGGGACCAGGTCGAACAGTGCCCACAGCCGCATCGTCGCGTGACTCACCAGCGCCACCACCAGCGCCGCACCGACGCGCGGCGCATCCCACGTGAGAATCAGCGTCACGACGAGCAGGATCTCGAACACGATGGGCGCCGGGAGCCAGAACCGTACCCGGGAGATCCCGCCGTTTCGCGACTGGATGATGCCGGGCCGCTTCGGCCAGGATGGATCGACCACCACCGACTCGTAGACGGCCCCGCCGAGCGCGACGCAAGCGGCCAGGGTGGTGGCGGCGATCAGGACGAGCAACGGGGTCCCCACACCCTCCGATTATCCTGATGCCAGGATGTGCCATGGCCCACATTCAGCCGTTCCGCATCGATGTGCCCGATTCAGTACTCACCGACCTCGCCGAACGGCTGCAGCGCACCCGCTGGCCGGAGCCCGAGTGTGTCGACGACTGGAGCCAGGGCATCCCGCTGGCGTACACCCGCGAGTTGGCAGACTACTGGGCCAACGAATATGACTGGCGCTCACGGGAATCCATGCTGAACCGGTTCGACCAGTTCACCACCGAGATCGACGGCCTCGACATCCATTTCGTCCATCAGCGCTCGCCGCGCCCCGACGCTTTCCCGCTGATCATCACCCACGGCTGGCCCGGCTCGATCGTGGAGTTCCAGAAGGTGATCGCCCCGCTGACCGAGGCCGGCTTCCACGTCGTGTGCCCCTCGCTGCCCGGATACGGCTTCTCCGGCAAGCCGACCGCCACCGGGTGGGGCGTCGAACGCATTGCCGCCGCCTGGGACGAACTGATGGTGCGGCTGGGATACGACCGGTACGGCGCCCAGGGCGGCGACTGGGGCGCGGCGGTCACCACGCAGATCGGCCGCAACGTCGGGCACTGCGTCGCGATCCACACCAACATGCCGTTCGGACGTCCCCCGAAGTCACTGTCCGACCCCGACGCCGACGAGGTCGCAGCGTTGGAAAGGCTTGGCTACTACCAGAAGTGGGACTCGGGCTACTCGAAGCAGCAGGCGACGCGACCGCAGACACTGGGTTACGGGCTCGTCGACTCGCCGGTGGCCCAGATGGCGTGGATCGTCGAGAAGTTCTGGTCGTGGATGGACTGTGACGGCCATCCCGAGAACGTGCTGACCAAAGACGAACTGCTCGACAACGTGATGCTGTACTGGGCCACCGCCACCGGCGCGTCGTCGGCGCGGCTGTACTGGGAGAGCTTCGGCGCCTTCGGCGGTGGCGACCCCGTCACGCTGCCCACCGGGGTCGCGTCCTTCCCGAAGGAGATCCTGCGCTCGCCCCGGCACTGGTGCGAGGGCAACTACACCATCACCCGGTGGACGACGATGCCCCGCGGCGGGCATTTCGCCGCGTTCGAGCAGCCGTCGTCGTTCGTCGACGATGTCGCGGCGTTCTTCGACGACTTCCGGTAGGCCGCGAGACCGCCCTCACGGTAGTGCCGGCGGCGAAACAGCTACCGTGGCGGCAGTTTCGCGACACTCAGGCCAGGGACTGCACCCACGACCGGTGCAGCGCGGCGTAGTGACCGCCCTCGCGCGCGGTCAACTCCTCGGGCGGACCGTCCTCGACGATGCGACCGTGTTCGAGCACCAGTACCCGGTCGGCGATCTGCACCGTCGAGAGCCGATGCGCGATGACGACCGCGGTCCGGTCGGCGAGCACCGTCTCCAACGCCCGCTGCACCAGACGCTCGCTCGGGATGTCGAGCGACGACGTCGCCTCGTCGAGGATCAGGACCGCCGGGTCGGCGAGGAACGCGCGCGCGAAGGCGACCAGCTGCCGCTGCCCTGCCGACAACCGTCCACCGCGCTTGGCGACGTCGGTGTCATACCCGTCGGGCAGGACGTCGATAAAGGTGTGCGCCCCCACCGCGCGGGCGGCGGCACGCACCTCGTCGTCGGTGGCCCCGGGTCTGCCGAACCGGATGTTGTCGGCGATCGTGCCGCCGAACATGAAGTTCTCCTGGGTGACCATCACGACGTGGCGGCGAAGATCGGCCTGCGACATGTCCCTGAGGTCGACGCCGTCGAGGCTGACCGTGCCCGAGCCCGGGTCGTAGAACCGGGTGATCAGCTTCGCGATCGTCGTCTTGCCCGCCCCCGTGGTACCGACCAGGGCGACGGTCTGTCCCGCGGGGATCACCAGATCGAGACCGGGCAGGACGGGACGCCCGGGCACGTAGGCGAAATGCACGTCGAGCAGGGCGACCTCACCCCGGACCTCGTCGACACGCACCGGCTTGGCGGGATCGCTGATGCCCGGCTTCTCCGCGAGCACCCCGGCGAGCTTCTCCAACGCCGAGGACGCGGACTGAAATGTGTTGAAGAACTGCGAGATCTCCTGCATGGGCTCGAAGAACATCCGCAGGTACAGCAGGAATGCGGTGAGCGTGCCGATCGTCATCTCGCCGTGCAACGCGCGGTAGCCGCCGTAGAGCAGCACCACACCGGTGGTCAGATTGCCGACCAGCTTCACGCCGGGCATGAACACCGCGAGCAGCTTGAACGTCCGCTCGTTGATCTCGCGGTACCGGTCAGCGACGTCCTCGAAGATCTGCTGATTGCGCGGCTCGCGCCGGTAGGCCTGGACCGCCTTGATACCGGTCATCGTCTCGACGAACTGCACGATCACCAGCGCGGAGATCTCGCGCACCTCGCGGTAGGTCTTCGACGACTCCCGCTGGAACCACCACACCAGAAGCACCAGGACGGGAAACGCGACCAGACACATCAGGCCGAGCTTCACGTCGAGCACCACCAGCAGCACCGCCGTGCCCACCATCGTCAGCACCGCGGTGATCAGGCTGTCGAAACCGGTCTCCAGCATGTCCTGGATCGCCTCGACGTCGTTGGTGGACCGGCTCACCACCCGACCGGAGGTGTAGCGGTCGTGGAACGCGATGTCCAGTCGCCCGAAGTGCCGGAACACCCGGCGGCGCAGCTCGAGGAGCACCTTCTGTCCGATCCGGCCCGAGCGGCGCAGAAAGTACATCCGCCCGACCGCCTGGACGACGACCACACCGCACAGCGTGGCCACGATCGTCATCAGGGTGATGGCCGGCCCGCCCTCGAGCAGCGGAGGGATGCCGTCGTCGATGCCCTTCTGCACGAGAATCGGAACCGACAGGCGCGCGGCGTTCTCCACCACGACGACGACCGCGAGCAGCACCACCGCCCACCGGTACGGCCGCAGCAGCGACCCGAGCAGCGCCCGGGCCTCCCGCTGTCGGGGGACGGTCTCGTCGATCGGGAGGTCGGCGCTCTCGTCGAACTTGCCGCGCCAGTTCGTCTCGGTCATGAGCGACGCTCCAGCATCTCTCGCTCCCGCACGTCGCCGTCGAGCACCTCGTGATCCAGCCGGGCGCGTTCTTCGTCTCTCTCCCAGTCACATTCGCGTTCGCTGCCGTCGTCGAGTTCGTCGTCGGCCGCCAGCAGATACCGGTACTCGGGTACGCCGGCGAGCAGTTCGGCGTGGGTGCCGACGTGGGTGACGGTGCCGTTCTGCAGCAGCGCCACCCGGTCGGCCAGCAGCACCGTCGACGCGCGATGCGCCACGACGATGCCGGTCACCTCGTGCAGGACACGTCGCAGCGCTTCCTCGACGACGGCCTCGGTGTGCACATCGAGCGCCGAGAGCGTGTCGTCGAGGACCAGGATCCGGGGCCTGGTCAGGATCGCGCGTGCCAGCGAAAGACGTTGCCGCTGACCGCCGGACAGACTCATGCCCTGTTCGCCGATCCGGGTGTCCAGACCGAAGGGCAGGTCGTAGACGAACTGCGCGGCGGCGATCTCGACGGCTTGTCGCAGGTCCTCGTCCGTCGCATCGGGACGACCCAGTCTCAGGTTCTCGGCAACCGACATCGAGAACAGCGTCGGATCCTCGAACGCGGTCGCGACCGTTTCGCGCAGCGCACTCAGCGACAACTCGCGGATGTCCTGGGCGTCCACCCTGATCTCCCCCTCGGTGACGTCGTAGAGCCGCGACAACAACCCCACCAACACCGACTTGCCCGAACCCGTCGCCCCGACCAGCGCCAGCGTCTCCCCCGGTTCCACGGTGACGGTGACGTGGCGTAACGCCCATCTGTCCGGCTCCGAGTCGGGGAACCTGAAGCCGACGTCGACCAGTTCCAGCCGTCCGCCGCGCGGCGCCTGCTCGCGCGGGCCGTCGGCGATATCCTTTGGCGCGTCGAAGATCTCGGCGATCCGGTTGGCCGCGGTGAACGACTCCTGGGTCATCGACAGCAGGAAGCCCAGCGACGCGATCGGCCACACCAGGGACAGCATCATCGTGATGAACGCGACCAGCGTGCCCATCGTCACGTGGCCGTGCCCGGCGGCGTACGCACCGAAACCGAGCACGATGATCAGCGTCAGGTTCGGGATGATCTCCAGCAGGGTCCAGAACTTCGCCGATACCGACACCCGGCCGATCTGCGTGTCGTACAGATCGGTCAGTTGCTCGTCGAACCGGTCGTAGACGTAGTCCTCACGGCCGAACGACTTCACCACCCGCAGACCCAGCGCGGCTTCCTCGACATGGGTGGCGACGTGGCCCGCCTGATCCTGCGCCAGCCGCGAGAGCCGCGTGTACTCCTGCTGGAAGTGCAGCACGGTCAGCGTGATCGGCACGATCGAGACCAGCACCACCACGCCGAGCGGCCAGTACATCACCAGCAGGATCACCGTGACGACGGTGATCTGCAGGACGTTGAGCATCAGGAAGATCAGGCCGAACGACATGAAACGGCGAATCGTGCTCAGGTCGTTCATGATTCGCGACAGCAGCTGCCCGGACTGCCATCGGCCGTGGAACGACATCGGCAGGATCTGCAGGCGGGCGTAGAGCTGCTTGCGGATGTCTGCCTCGACGCCCATCGTCGCGCGCGCGACCAGCCAGCGACGGATGAACCACAGCACCGCCTCGGTCACCCCGACGCCGAGGGCGGCGGCACCGACCAACCAGAGTCCCTGCTGGTCCTGCTGGCGCACCGGACCGTCGATGACGGCCTTGGTCATCAACGGGATCGAGATGGTCGCGGCGAGGCTGGCCAGCGCGACGACGATCATCACGATCCAGCGACCGCGGTAGGGCAGCAGATAGGGCATCATCCGCCACAGGTCCGAACTGGGCCTCACCCGGGACGGCGGCGGCCCGATCGCGGGCGCCGCATGCAGGGAGTCGGTCCGGGAGTCAGCCACTTAGAACATCTTCCCATTCACCGCAAGCGGTTAACTCCCTCGCCGAGACCGCATTCCCGCAGCGGAAGTTCGAGTGCGGGCCTGCCGGAACGCACGTTCGGCGGGTGGTGCGACCGAACTGGGTGCGATACAGGTCGGCGTAGCGTCCGCCGCGGGCGAGCAGATCGTCGTGGGTGCCGCGCTCCACGATGTGTCCGTCCTCGACGACCAGGATCACGTCGGCGGCCCGCACCGTCGAGAGCCGGTGCGCGATCACGATCGACGTGCGTCCGGTGAGCGCTTCGGCCAGTGCCTGCTGCACCGCGGCCTCGGACTCCGAGTCCAGCGACGCCGTCGCCTCGTCGAGGATCACCACCTGCGGAGACGCGAGCAGCACCCGCGCGATGGTGAGGCGCTGACGCTGACCACCGGAGAGCCGGTAGCCGCGCTCGCCGACCACGGTGTCCAACCCGTCGGGCATCGCGGCGACCACGTCGTCGAGGCGCGCGCGCCGCAACGCCTCCCAGATCTCGTCGTCGCCGGCCTGCGGCGCCGCCAGCGTGAGGTTCGACCGGATGGACTCGTGGAACAGATGACCGTCCTGGGTGACCATCCCGACCGTGGACTTCAGCGACGCGAACGTCGTGTCCCGGATGTCGGTGCCGTTGAGGCGCACAACACCACCGGTGACGTCATAGAGCCGGGCCAGCAGCGCCGCGATCGTCGACTTGCCCGCCCCGGACGGCCCGACGAGCGCGACGACCTGCCCGGGTTCGGCGGTGAACGAGACGCCGTGCAGAACCTCCTCGCCGCCGCGGTGGTCGAGCTCGGCGACCTCCTCCAGCGAGGCCAGCGACACCTGATCGGCGGCGGGATAGGAGAAGCGGACGTCGTCGAATTCCACGGCGACCGGCCCCGAGGGCACCTCCACCGCGCTGGGCCGTTCACGGATCAGCGGAACGAGATCGAGGACCTCGAAAACCCGCTCGAAGCTCACCAACGCGGTTGCGATCTCGACGCGGGCGTTCGCCAGCGCGGTCAGCGGGGCGTACAGCCGGGTCAACAGCAGCGCGAGCGACACGATCGCCCCGGCCTGTAGCTGCCCGCCGATCGCGAGCGCTCCGCCGAGCCCGTACACCAGCGCCAGCGCCAGCGCCGACATCAGCGTCAGTGAGTTCATGAACGTCGCCTGCAGCATCGCGGTACGCACCCCGATGTCGCGGACCCGCCCGGCCCGCACCCCGAACTCGCGCGACTCGGAGGCGACGTCGCCGAACAACTTCACCAGCGTGGCGCCCGGCGCTGAGAAACGCTCCGTCATCTGGGTGTTCATGGTCGCGTTGTGGGCGGCCGCCTCCCGTGACAGCCGTGCCATCGCCGCCCCGATGCGCCGCGCCGGGATCAGGAACAGCGGCAGCACGATCAGGGCCAGCACCGTGATCTGCCAGGAGATGCTCAGCATCACCACCAGGGTCAGCGTCAGGGTGACCACATTGGCGACCACGCCGGACAGCGTGTCGGAGAATGCCCGCTGCGCACCCATCACGTCGTTGCCCAACCGGCTCACCAGCGCACCCGTCCGGGTGCGGGTGAAGAACGCGACCGGCATCCGCTGGACGTGGTCGAAGACCGCCGTCCGCAGATCCAGGATCAGGCCCTCCCCGATGGTCGACGACAGCCACCGCGTCACCAGCGCCACACCCGCCTCGGCGAGGGCGACGACCGCGATGACGACGCCGATCAGGACGACGACCCGCGCACTGCCCCCGCCGGTGATCTCGTCGACCACCCGGCCGGCAAGCAACGGGGTCGCGACCGTCAGCACCGCACCGAGCACGCTGACGCCGACGAACACCGCCAGCCTGCGATGGTGCCGCGCGGCGAACCGCCAGATCCGGCCGAGAAGCCGCCGATCGGCCAGCGCGTGCAGGTCACCGCCCCGCGAGTGGGTCTGCCGGTACAGACTCTGCCGGGCCACCGTCTCCAAGCTCATGTCATCACCGTAGGACCTCAACAAACATTGAGGTCAACAGCTTCCCGCCGGTTCCGCTCCCGGCGTGCCGGGTACACATGCGATCCGTGACGACTCTTCATTCAACCCGGCAGGAGCTCTGGGAGCGACGGACCGAATGGCCCCTGGCCGGCACGGCCGTCCTGTTCCTGGCCGCCTATGCCGTCGATGTCCTGGCGCAACCCGGCGGGGCGGCGGCGGTGGCGATACACGCGGTGGTGACGGTGTCGTGGGGCGCGTTCCTCGTCGACTACGTCGTGCGCCTGTCCCTGGCCGACAACCGAGGGCGATGGTTCTTCCGCCACCTGTTCGATCTGGCGATCGTGGTGCTGCCCATGCTGCGACCGCTGCGACTGCTCAGGCTCGTCACCTTGATCGCGGTGCTGCAGCGGGTGGCGGGCAACGCCATCCGCGGTCGGGTGGTGATGTACACGGTGTGCGGCGCGATTCTGCTGGTCTTCGTCGCATCCCTGGCCGTCCTGGAGGCCGAGCGTGGACTTCCCGAAGCGGACATCCAGAGCTTCGGCCAGGCGGTGTGGTGGTCGGTCACCACGATCACGACGGTCGGATACGGCGATCTGACACCGGTGAGCACCACCGGCCGGGTCATCGCGGTGTTCCTGATGATCGGAGGCATCAGCCTCGTCGGCTCGATCACCGCGACACTGGCGTCGTGGATCGTGCAGCGCGTCTCGGACGACGACACCGAGGGACGCGCCGTGACGACGGCACATATCGACCGCCTGCTCGGTGAGATCAACGACTTGCGTGAGGACGTGCGCCGCTTGCGTGCCGAGGCGCGGGACACGGCCCCGTAGCGGCCGGGATCGGGACACTCGCCCGCCCGACCCCCGGTTACGCCTGCTTGCCCGTCGCATCAGGCAAGATTGCGTGCATGGACAGTGGCTCACCCCGGGTGCTCGTGGTCGATGACGATCCCGACGTCCTGGCCTCGCTCGAGCGCGGGCTGCGACTGTCCGGTTTCGACGTCTTCACCGCGGTCGACGGCGCCGAGGCGCTGCGCAGCGCCACCGAGACCCGGCCCGACGCGATCGTCCTCGACATCAACATGCCCGTGCTCGACGGTGTGTCGGTCGTGACCGCGCTGCGCGCGATGGACAACGACGTGCCCGTCTGCGTGCTGTCGGCGAGGTCGTCGGTGGACGACCGGGTGGCCGGCCTGGAGGCGGGCGCCGACGACTACCTGGTCAAGCCGTTCGTGCTGGCCGAACTGGTCGCGCGGGTCAAGGCGCTGCTGCGGCGCCGCGGCTCTACGGCCACATTCTCGTCGGAGACCATCACCGTCGGGCCGCTCGAAGTCGACATCCCGGGTCGGCGCGCCCGCGTCGACGGGGTGGACGTCGACCTGACCAAGCGCGAGTTCGATCTGCTCGCGGTCCTGGCCGAGCACAAGACCGCGGTGCTCTCCCGCGCACAGCTGCTCGAGTTGGTGTGGGGCTACGACTTCGCCGCCGACACCAACGTCGTCGACGTCTTCATCGGCTACCTGCGCCGCAAGCTCGAAGCCAACGGCGCTCCGAGGCTGCTGCATACGGTGCGCGGCGTGGGATTCGTCCTGCGGCAGCAGTAGGCGCGCCGTTCGTGAGCGCGCTGTCCCGCTTCGTCCGACGCACCCCGTCGCTGCGTCAGCGGGTCGCGTTCACCAGCGCCATCGCCGGCGCGATCGTCGTCCTGATCGCGGGCACCGTCGTCTGGTTCGGCATCACCGACGCCTGGAACGAGCGGCTGGACCGCCGCCTCGACGAGGCCGCCGGTTTCGTCATCCCGTTCCTGCCGCGCGGTCTCGACGAGATCCCACCCTCGCCGAACGACCAGGACGTCGTGATCACGGTGCGCCGCGACGGCGGCGACGCGGCGTCGAACTCGACGGTGGTGCTCCCCGAGATGGAGCCGGGGTACGCCGACACCTACCTCGACGGTGTGCGCTACCGGGTCCGCACAGTCGAACTCGCCACCCCGCAACCGATGTCGGTCGCGGTCGGGGCCACCTACGACGCGACGATCGCCGACATCAACAACCTGCACCGGCGCGTCCTGATCATCTGCACACTCGCGATCGGCGCCGCGACCCTCGGAGGCTGGGTGCTGGCCGCGTTCGCGGTACGGCCCTTCAAGCAGCTGGCACGCCAGACCAGCGCGATCGACACCGGTGACGAGGAACCCGACATCGACGTGCGCGGAGCGACCGAGGCGGTGGAGATCGCCGAGGCGATCAACGGCCTCGTCCAGCGCGTGTGGGAGGAGCAGGAACGCACGAAGGCGGCGCTGACGTCGGCGCGCGACTTCGCCTCGGTGTCCGCTCACGAGCTGCGCACCCCGCTGACCGCCATGCGGACCAACCTCGAGGTGCTCGCCACGCTGGAACTGTCCGAGGACGGCCGCAACGAGGTGCTCGGCGACGTGATGCGCACCCAGACGCGGATCGAGGCCACGCTCGGGGCGCTGGAGCGGCTCGCCCAGGGAGAGCTGTCGACCGAGGACGACCATGTGCCGGTGGATATCACCGAGCTGCTCGACCGGGCCGCCCACGACGCGATGCGCGTCTACCCCGATCTGGACGTGTCGCTGGTGCCGGCGCCGACGGTCATCATCGTCGGGCTGCCCGCGGGTCTGCGGCTGGCGGTGGACAACGCGATCGCCAATGCGGTCAAGCACGGCGGCGCGACCCGGGTGCAGTTGTCGGCGGTGAGCTCTCGCGACGGTGTCGAGATCGCGATCGACGACGACGGCGTCGGTGTGCCGGAAGCCGAACGCGAGGTGGTGTTCGACCGGTTCTCGCGCGGATCGACCGCGTCGCAGTCGGGTTCGGGGCTGGGGCTGGCGCTGGTCGCCCAGCAGGCCGAATTGCACGGTGGCACTGCATCATTGGGGTCGAGCCCGCTCGGCGGCGCGCGCCTGCTGCTCCGGCTGCCCGGCCCGCACTGACCCGCGCTCACCCCGGGCGCTCACCCGTCGCCGAAATTGCATTCCACGGGCGATGTCAAGCTGCTTGGAGTCGGTCGGGGTCGTTTTCGGTGGGGAGGTTGATGCCGACGACGGGGCTGGGGCTTTTGGTTCGTGGACGGTTGCGGAACCGTTCGGGGTGAGCGTCGTAGTAGGCCTGTAGGGCGGTGTCTCGTCGGTCCCAGAGCTGCGCCCACGTGCCGTCGTGGACGGAGTCTGGGGTGAACAGTTCGACGCCGCTGTGGCGGTGATGCTGGTTGTACCAGGACACGTAGGCGCTCACCCAGGCGCGGGCGGAGTCAAGATCTGTGAAGACACCGGGATAGTTCGGTCGGTACTTCATCGTGCGGAACTCCGATTCGGAGAACGGGTTGTCATTGCTGACCCGGGGCCGGTTATGGGTTTGGCCAATCTTGAGACCGGCCAGGAGGTCTTTGAGGACCGTCGAGCGCATCGCCGGCCCGGAATCGGCGTGCACGACCGCGGGGAGGCCGTGCCCGGCGAACGCGGCTTCGAACATGTCCACGGCGAGGTCGTCGCATTCCCGTTCCTCCACGCGCCAGCCCACGATCTTGCGGGAGTAGATGTCAAGGATCGAGTACGCCTTGAACGCCACACCGCGCCACGGGCTGCGCAGGTCGGTGATGTCCCAACTCCAGATCTGTTGTGGTCCTGTCGCTTTGAGTACCGGCGCCTGCCGGGGCGTCTTGCTCGTCGAGCGGGTCGGTGCGACTGGGCGCGCACTTTGGTCCTCGATCGCGGCGGCGATCCGCCACCAGGAACGCCGCGAGGCCAACATCACGCCCTCGTCCCAGCTGGCGGCGAACGCATGGTCCACCGAGCTGCCCGCCTCCCAGCCGGCGAGGATCTTGTCTCGGATCACTGCCCGGTCGGCCTCATCGATGCGCGATGGGTAAGCCCGATGCTTCTGCGGCAGCGGGTCGCTGACCGGCGGGCGCGGGTTGGTCCGGTAATGCCACGTCGAACGCGACAGATCGATCATCGCCAGCGCCTGACGTTGCGAACCGATCGCCGCGGTCAACTCGGTGACAAGTCCGTTCTCGGCGTCGATGAATCGTCGAGATCGTGGATCGTCGGGGCTGCGTCGGGCTCGTGCGCGCTCATCGTGTGCAAGAGCCCGATAGCTTTTCCCAAAGCCTCGTTGGTTGCCTCGAGCTCGCGAACTCGCTCTCGTAGCTGAGCGAGTTCGGCCTCGTCGCGGTCCTGCCTGGCTGCATCAACTTTGGCCAACGCTTTGCGCAGCGCCGGGGGAACTGTCATCTCACTACCTTCTCGCGGAATCAGGCCACGGTCGAGGTCACCGCTAAACACTGCGGCCTGCCACCGTCTGAACTGACCGCCAGAGACCCCTGAAGCAGCAAGCCACGACCCCTTCTGCCCATGAGGCACCCGCTGATACTCGACAACGAACTCACGAATCTCGGCGATACTGAACCCTGCACTGATCGACACACTCATCCCCTTCGCACTGACTCCCACTGACTCACAACGAGCGTGGCAAAGAGGGCCAGCAGAATTTTTGCGAGTCGAGCCCTGCTGGAATGCAAGTTCGGCGGGAAAAAGGGGGCTAGCTGGTGCCCAGCAGGTCGATCATGAAGATGAGCGTCTTGCCCGACAGCCGGTGTCCGCCGCCGGCGGGGCCGTAGGCCTGCTCCGGCGGGATCGTCAGCTTGCGGCGACCGCCGACCTTCATGCCGGGGATCCCGTCCTGCCAGCCCTGGATCAACCCGCGCAGCGGGAACTCGATCGACTCGCCGCGGTTCCAGGAGCTGTCGAACTCTTCGCCGGTGTCGTACTCGACTCCGACGTAGTGCACCTCGACGTTGGCACCCGCCACGGCCTCCGAACCGTCGCCGACGACGACGTCTTCGATCACCAGCTCCGTGGGTGCCGGGCCGTCGGGGAACTCGATCTCAGGTTTGGTTGCCATCCGCTCACCCTAGACCGCAGACGCGTCGCCAAAAGCACTGCACACTGAACGCGTGGCCAGCGATCGAGACATCCTGAGACAAGTCAACGAGCTCGTCGCCGAGGAGCGCGACCTGCGCGACAAGCTGCAACACCGAGAGATCGACGAGTCCGAGGAACACGCCCGGCTCAAGTCTCTCGAAGCACAGCTCGACCAGTGCTGGGACCTGCTGCGGCAGCGCCGGGCATTGCGTGCCGGCGGCGGGGATCCCGACAGCGCGACGGTGCGCCCGGAGAGCGAGGTCGAGGGCTACCTCAACTAGGGAGTCACTGCGAGCCGTCGGGTGGACAGTTGACCGACACCCACGCCGTCGGCGGCGCCGAGGTGTCGATACGGGTGACGGTGCACTGCGACAGCGGGATGTTCGACGGCTCACCCGCGACCCAGTTGACCTCGACGTCGTATCCGGCGTTGGACAGCTGCCGGATCGTCGCGCCGGGAGTCTCGTTGCCGGCCTCCGGCAGCGACGGTTGCGCGGTCGCCGGCGCCACGACTGCGAGCGACCCGATCACGGCGGCGGCTGCCGGCACGCCGGCGAACCTCATCGTGCGCATCATGGACACTCCTTAAGTTCGTAGTTGCAGTTACTTCGTGTTGTTACGTTGGGCTGTGACCCGGGTGGGTCGGGTGAGGCTGCATGGTCGTAGCCGGCCCTGGTGGTGCGGCTTGAAAGGACTGGCCGCCCGGCCTGCCTGGACTCCTCTGGCCGCTGATTGAGATCTGCGATGTGATCGCTTGTTTAAGGAAATGCTGGCGGGGTTGTCCATGGGGATCATGTTGGTAGACAGGCGAAAAGAGGGGTGATGACGACGGGCCAGGTGTGGGCTGGAGTGGATGTTGGTAAAGAGCATCACTGGGTTTGTGCGGTCGACGACAGCGGGAAGGTGGTGTTGTCGCGCCGGCTGGTCAACGACGAGCAACCGATCCGGGAGCTCGTCGCTGAAATCGACGAGCTGGCCGAGCGAGTGTCGTGGACGGTGGACCTGACCACGGTGTATGCCGCACTGGTGTTGACGGTGCTGGCCGACGCCGGCAAAACGGTCCGGTATCTGGCCGGCCGGGCGGTGTGGCAGGCCTCGGCGACCTACCGCGGTGGGGAGGCCAAAACCGATGCCAAAGACGCTCGGGTGATCGCCGACCAGGCGCGCATGCGCGGCCAGGACTTGCCCGTTCTGCATCCCGATGATGACTTGATCAGCGAGTTGCGGATGCTCACCGGCCATCGCGCCGACCTGGTGGCCGACCGCACCCGCACGATCAACCGGCTGCGCCAGCAACTCGTCGCGGTCTGCCCGGCCCTGGAACGAGCCGCCCAACCGAGCCAAGACCGTGGCTGGGTGATACTGCTGGCGCGCTACCAGCGTCCCAAAGCGATTCGACAAAGCGGTGTTTCGCGGCTGACCAAAGTCTTGACCGATGCCGGTGTGCGCAACGCCGCCTCGATCGCGGCGGCTGCGGTGGCTGCAGTGAAAACCCAGACGATGCGCCTGCCCGGCGAAGAGGTGGCCGCCGGGTTGATCGCTGATCTGGCGCGGGAGGTGATCGCCCTCGATGACCGCATCAAGACCACCGACGCCGACATCGAGGGCCGATTTCGCCGCCATCCACTCGCCGAGGTGATCACCAGCATGCCCGGCATAGGATTTCGGCTGGGCGCCGAATTCCTCGCCGCCGTTGGTGATCCCGCGCTGATCGGATCGGCTGACCAACTCGCGGCCTGGGCCGGCCTGGCGCCAGTGTCTCGAGACTCCGGAAAGCGCACCGGACGACTGCACACCCCCAAGCGTTACAGTCGCCGACTGCGCCGAGTCATGTACATGTCGGCGTTGACCGCGATCCGCTGCGACCCAGATTCCAAGGCCTATTACCAGCGCAAACGAGACGAAGGAAAGCGGCCGATCCCCGCCACCATCTGCCTGGCGCGACGGCGCACCAACGTTCTCTACGCCCTCATCCGTGACAACCGGACCTGGCAACCTGATTCACCCCCGGTCACCGCCGCGGCTTGACTTCTTCATTGAGAGTCCTTTCTGCGAGACCTCAGCCGCCGGTCACGGTGCCGGCGGAGGCGGCACCGGGGCGACAGGAAGCGGCTTGTTCAGCGAATCCAATTCGCGCTGACCGAGCAGACCGCCCTGCAGACCTCCGGCCTGATACATGTCATACAGGCGCTTCAGGTATTCGATACCGGCGATGTCCGCGTTCTCCTGGCCGGGCGCGATTCCGAACAGCTGCCCCGCGCCCGGAGCCGACGGCGCCAGATTCTGCGGGAGCAGATAGGCGTTGTTGAAGGGGTTCATGTGTATCGGTGCCGCCGGCGCGGTCCCCGGAACCGCCGGCACCGCGTGCTGGCCGAGGACGAACTCGTTCGCGGTCTGCCCGGAGACGTCGGGCATGGCGGGTAGTCCGCCGATAAGCTGCGAGGGAGATCCGTTCTGCGCCAGCGGAAACAGGACACCCGCCGGCGGCGGGGCGGGCTGCGCACCCGGGACGGGCGGCGGGGCGGCGACAGGGGCGGCGACCGGGCCGAGTCCGGGAATGGACTCGAACGGCAGCGGGCCGGGCACCGGCGCGGGCGGCGGCGGCTGGGCCGTTGCCGCGGCAGGGACGCCGAGGCCGATTCCGATGCCACTCACGAGAGCGGCGAGCGCGCCGACCAGCCGGCGAGTCATCTCAGACGGCCTTCGTGACGCCGTAGTAGGCGACGATGTCGTCGGCCGCATCGGTGGAGCTGGTCAGCACCGCATAGGACCGCAGGAAGGACTCACCCACACAACCGTCGACCTTGATGTGCACATCCTTGACCGTGACGCGCGGATTGGATCCCTCGAAGGTCTTCTGCGTGAGCTGGACCGTCGTGACCTCACCCGGCTGCGGAAAAACCTCGATCTGCGCGGAAACGGGGAATGCCACCCCCAGTCGGCGTTGATCGTTGATCGAGGGGGTGAAGCCCGCCGATCCGTTCAGCTTCACGACGTTGAGCGAGATGCCGCAACCGATCTGGTAACCGACCTCCAGCGTGCCACCACTGGTCGGCGCGGTGCCGGCGCCGGCGACGGCGCCCTCGAACGTCCCCGCCACCAGATACTCCCTAACGACAGAGCCGTCGTCAGCGGTGCCACCGCAACCTGGAACTCGTCTTTGGCGGACACGGTCAGCTCCCACCCGTCCGGCGTCACCACGAATCCCGGCGGTCCCGAAGCGACAGCACCGTCGGGGGCGGGCGGTGGCCCGACGTCGGCGACGGCCTGCACACCGGGCGCCACCGGTGACACCGGGTCGGGTTGGGCCGACGCCGATGTCGCACCGGCAAGTCCCAGCACGGCCACCGCAGTGGTCGCCGCAACTCTCATGAATGCCGTACGCACCTCACACCACCTTGACCTGGCCGGCATACGTGACGATGTCCGAGGTGTCCGTGGTGGAACTCGTCAGCGTCGAGTACGACTGGATGAACGACTGGCCGACGCAACCGTCGGTCTTGATCCGGAACCCGGTCACCGTCACGCGCGCTTCGCTGCCCTTGAACTTCTTCTCCCCCACCGGAACCAGCGTGACCGTGCCCGGCCGCAGGTTGATCTTGATCTGATTGTTGACGGGCAGTGCGACACCGCCAAGCACCGCCGACTGGTCGAAGTTGGTCGTCGCGCCGATCGAGGACAGAACCTCGACCGGCCCGCCGATGATCCCGCAGCCGATCCGGTAGCCGACCACAAGCGACCCGCCCGACAGTTTCGTGCTGCCTGCGCCGGTCACCGTTCCGGTGAACGTCCCTCCGACGACGTACTCCCGGGACGTCAGGGCCGTGGTCAGCGGAGCCACCGCCACCTGTGTCTCGTCCTTCGCGCCCGCCGTGAGCTCCCAGCCGTCAGGGGTTTTCAGGTATCCCGACGGCGAGGACGCGACGGCGTCCGGCGACGGCGGTGCAGCGGCAGACGCCGGCACGGCGGGGTCCGGCGCCGGAACAGGCTGCGCGAACCCACTCGGAGCCGCACCCAGTGCCGCGAACAGCCAGAGAGCCGTCGCGGCGGCTGCCCGAAAACGCATGCAGGATTGCCTTCCCCCAGAGTCGATATCGCTAGAATGATCGAGGCCGGGGGTTTCTGAACAGGCAAACGCCCGGCAAAAACTTAGATTGACTTTAGTGCACGGAGTGCTTGCCGGGCATATGTTTACGCGTCACCTGTAGTTCACGGCTCGAGCCTTCGCGAAGTCGATCGCGGAACTCGCAACTCATCCCGGGAGGTTCGCCATCACACCGACGAGGCGCACACTCTTTGCGGCAACCTCGGCGTGCGTCCTCGCCCTGCTCTTCGCGCCATCGGGCGCCTCCCAGCCGGCCCCGCCACCGGGACCCACCGCCGCGCCCGAAGCCGTGGAGGCCGCGCCGGAATCGGTCGCGGCGTGCCGCCAGTTCGCCCGCGCACTCGACACGGCTGCGGTGAGCTATTCGGAGTTCGCGAACGTGTTGGCGATCGGGCAGAAGAACCCCGACTACCTCGACCCGATCGTCTCGGCGAACAACTCCTACGGCCGCGCCGGACTACGGGCGGCCGCCACCACCGCGCTGGACGCCTCCCGGACGCCGGGACTGCATCCGGATATCGCCGCGCCGATGCGGTCCTGGTCGATGGGTGCGATGAAGCTGATCCTGCTGATGGGTCTGCGCGCCGACGTCGACCGGTTCAACAACGCGGCCAACGGTCTGAACACCCACACCGAAGCCGCGCAGATCGCGTGTGCGCGGGCGGGCACCCAAGCCTGACGCGGCACACTGGCTGCATGCGCACGACCACGGGAACCGAGCACCGGGACGCCGTCATCGTCGGGGGTGGGCACAACGGTCTGGTCGCCGCGGCGTATCTCGCGCGGGCGGGGCGGCGGGTGCTGGTCCTCGAACGACTCGATCAGGTCGGTGGGGCGGCGGTGTCGGCGCATCCGTTCGACGGCGTCGACGCCCGACTGTCGCGGTATTCGTACCTGGTGAGTTTGTTACCCCGGCGCATCGTCGACGACCTGGGCGCGCGGGTCCAGTTGGCGCGGCGCCGCTGGTCGTCATACACGCCGAACCCTGCCGACGGCGGACGCACCGGCCTGCTGATCGGACCCGAATCCACGTTCGCCGCCGTCGGCGCCGCCGCGGACGAGGCCGGATTCGCCGAGTTCTACCGGCGCTGCGCGACCGTGACGACGAGACTCTGGCCGACGCTGACCGAGCCGCTGCAGACCCGGACGGCGTTGCGACGCACCGTGTGTTCGGCCGGCGGCGAGGCCGCGTGGCAGGCGATGATCGAGCGCCCCATCGGGGAGGCGATCACCGACGCGGTCGCCGATGATCTGGTGCGCGGGGTGATGGCCACGGACGCGCTGATCGGCACATTCGCCGACATGCACGATCAATCCCTGATCCAGAACCGGTGCTTTCTGTACCACCTGATCGGCGGCGGCAACGGCGACTGGGATGTGCCGATCGGCGGCATGGGCGCGGTGAGCGGCGCTCTGGCCGCCGCCGCGACCGGATTCGGCGCCGAAATCCTCACCGGGGCAGAGGTGTACGCGATAGACGCGGACGGGATGGTGCACTACCGGCACACCGACGGCGAATATCGGGTGAGCGCCGACCACGTGCTGGCGAACGTGACGCCGGCGGTGCTCGCCGGACTGATGGGTGAGGAGGAACCTGCGATCGCACCCGGCTCCCAGGTCAAGGTCAACCTGATGCTGCGACGCCTGCCCCGATTGCGTGATGAGAAGGTCTCTGCCGAGCAGGCTTTCGGGGGAACCTTCCACATCAACGAGAACTTCGGCCAACTCCGGGACGCCTACCGGCAGGCCGAGGCGGGTTCGGTCCCCGAGCCCGTCCCGTGCGAGATCTACTGCCACACCCTGGCCGACCCGTCGATCCTGTCGGAGTCGCTGCGTGTGGCCGGTGCCCACACGTTGACGGTGTTCGGCCTGCACACACCGCACACGCTGGCCCACGGACGGGATGGTGGGCAGTACCGCGACACACTGACCGCCGCGGTGCTCGACTCACTGGATTCGGTTCTCGCCGAACCGATTCGAGACGTCATGTGGCTCGATGCGGCCGGTCGCCCGTGCATCGAAACCAAGACGACCCTCGACCTGGACGCCACCCTCGGCATGACGAACGGTCACATCTTCCACGGTGCGCTGCAGTGGCCGTTCGCCGAGCACGACGAACCGCTGTCGACTCCCGCGCAGAGATGGGGTGTCGGCACCCCACACGAACGGATTCTGCTGTGCGGCTCGGGATCCCGTCGCGGTGGGGCGGTGTCGGGGATCGGCGGACACAACGCGGCGATGGCCGTACTGGAGAGTTAGTCGACGAGCAGATCCACCAGCCGGCGCAACGCCGCCAGATCCTCGGACGTCAGCGCCGCCAGCGCCTCGGGCGCCGGGTCGTGCACGGCGTCGATCTCCCCGACCATCTCGCGGCCGGCGTCGGTCAGCGACACCGTCTTGCACCGGCGATTCGACGGATCGACGCGGCGCACCACGAGTCCCCGGTCCTCGAGGTCGTTGACCGCGACCGTAGCCGCCGGCGCGTCGACCGTGGCGGCGGCGGCGATCTGCTTGACGGTCATCGGGGTCCGGCTCAGCCTCATCAGGATCCGAATCCTGCTGAACGGCAGTCCGGTCCGCTCGACCACCGCTTTCTTCCAGTAGTCCCGGTGGTCGTGGACGAACGTCGCCAGGTCGGCCCAGATCCGATCGGCCGTCGGGTCACCGGACATGGGCACCACTGACCGGGTCGGGCGCCCCCGCCACCAGGGGAGCGAGTCTCTCCGCGGAGCGCACGGCCCGCTGCGAGGTCGAGAGGAAACCCACAGCGAGGATCACCAGGCCGAGTGCGATGCAGACGAACCACAGCGGGCGGGCCGCGGTCGCGAAGTCGGCGCCGCGTCCGGTCATCGCCGCGCTGGCGACCGAACCACACAGCGCCACACCGATACTCACCCCGACCTGGCGGCTGGTCGACGTCACCGCCGACGCCGCCCCCGCTCGATCCAGCGGCATCCCGCTGACCGCGGCGTTGGTGATCGGGGCATTGACCATCGAGAACCCGACGCCGAACACCGCGAACACGATCAGCAGATGCCACACCGGCGTCGTCGCGGTCAGCCACGTCAACAACGTTGCCGCCGTGGTGATCAGGATGCCCGCGGCCACCAGCGATGGGCGTGCGCCGTACCGCCCCACCAGACGGCCCGACAGCGGGGAGAAGAACAGTGCCCCGAGTGCGATCGGCAGATAGATCAAGCCGGTCTGCATCGCAGAGAATCCGCGCTCGCCCTGCAGGTACAGCGACATCATGAACAGGAAGGCGCCCCATGCGGCGAACGCACTGATCGCGTTGATCGTCGCGGTCGTGAACGGGATGCTGCGGAAGAACCGCAGATCCAGAAACGGGTCGTGACGCCGGGATTCGAAGCGCAGGAACGCGATCAGCGCCACCACCGCGACGGCTGCGATCGCCAGCACGCGCGGGTTGGTCCACCCCAGCACGGGACCCTCGATGAGGGTGAAGACGGTGCCGAACAGGAACAGGATCCCCAGACCCTGACCGATCGGGTCGACGTTGCGCATGGTCTGCGACTTGGACTCCGGCACGAACACCGCCGTCAGGATGATCGCGGCGGCACAGATGGGCAGGTTGATCCAGAACACCGACCGCCACCCGACGGTCTCGATCAGCAGACCGCCCACGATGGGCCCGGCCGCCATCGAGATGCCGGTGACCCCACCCCAGATGCCCAGCGCCCGCGCCCGCTCCACCGGCTTGGTGAAGATCTGCGAGATGATCGACAGCGCAACGGGATTGAGCATCGAACCGCCGACACCCTGCAGGAACCGCGCGCCGATCAACGTATCGATCGTCGGCGCCAGGCTGCACGCCAGCGACCCGAGGGCGAACACCGTCAGCCCGATCTGGAACAGACGCCGCCGTCCGAACCGGTCCCCCGTCGCACCGGAGAGCATCAGCAGCGACGCCAGCACCAGCGTGTAGATGTCGACGACCCATTGCATCTGCGCGGGACTGGCCGACAGGTCGGCCCGGATCGACGGGATCGCGACGTTGACGATGGTCGCGTCCATCGACACGATCAGCAGGCTCAGGCAGCAGGACACCAGGATGATGGCCTTGCGCCTGGGCGTCATCGCGCCGACAGTTGTATTCACACAACTATTGTGGAACTACAACTGTCAACGTGGCAAGTGACGCGGGTGTGACGTTCGCGGGACGCGAGCGCGCGCCGACTGTCAGCGATCGCGGCGCGTCGCCGTGCAGACCCGCGCGCTCGCGGTGCAACCGGTGGGGCTAGCTGGCTGTAGGGCGAGTCAAGGGTGTTGAAGGTCGTAGTGGGCCTACGTCCCGAGGCGGGGCGTGATTTCGTGCGGTCGGTGGTGCTGCTGGGTTGGGGGCGGGTGCCTGGCGCCCACGCTGACGTATGCAACCTCGGTGGGTTATCTGGCGTGGTTCGGGCTGCCGTAAAGGCGAAGGGCCGGGTGCCAAGCTAGCCTCGGCGTGACCCGGTGGGTCCGCCATAGCGGATACGGCATCTGATCCGGCCCTTCGTCCCGTCCTCTTAGCGTGGCACTTACCGACAGGGGTTGTGAAGGGTCTGATTCGGTCCTTTCGCGGTGGGTGTCAGGGGTTCAGGCCCAGCGGGTCGGTTCGTAGGTGGCGTGGTCGCGAACCAGTGCATGAGCGATGCGGTTGGCACGATGAGCCAACGCGCAGGCGACGACGCCGCCGGGCTTGCCGCGGTCCTTTAGCCCGTGGGCGTAGGTCTTGGCTGCCGGTTCACTGAGCCACAGGCCCATGCCGAGGTCGATCAGGGCGCGGCGCAGCGCCACGCTGCCTTCACGGCTGATGCCGCCATCGCGGCGCTTGTGCGCCGATTCGTACTGCATCGGAGACAGCCCCGACGCACGATAGATTTGCCGCGGTCCCGGCCACCGCTTCGGGTCACCAAGGGCAGCAGCGTAATTGGATACCCGCACCACGCCCCAGCCCGGCACCGAGGTCAACGTCGCGTAGGGGCTGCGCGGTAGCAGCTCTCCCAGTGCGGCCTCCGCGGATTGGATTTGGTCGTCGAGGTCGGCCAGCAAGTTCATGTCGGCGGCCAGGATCTGGCGGGCGATCATCGCGTCGCGGGTCGGCAGTGCATCGCGGGCCGCAGCGACCAAACGCTCCGCGACCGGACGACGCAGCTGCAGATCCCGGGTCGCGGCGAACCGGATCAGCCGGCTGACTCCGAGCCCTGCCAGACGGGCCGGGTCGGAGAATTCGGCGGCGACCAGCCGGCCGATCCTGGTGGCCAGCACGTCGGGCAGCGCCAGGGTCAGTCCGGGAAACGCCCGATCCAATTGACCGAGCAACTGGTTCTTCGTCGCACTGCGCGTGGCCACTCGTCGGCTCCGATGCGCAGCCCAAGCACTGAGTTCGCCGATCACGACATCACGGTCGACGACCGAGCAACCGTGTCCACTCAGCACGAGTTCGGTGATCGCCTCCAAGTCGATGACGTCGGTCTTGATCCGTCGCCGGCCCTGCACTCGGCGTTGCTCGGCGACATGAGCGGGATTGAGTTCCACCACTTCCCACCCCTCGGGCCACCGATGGTCGAGCACTGGTCGGTGATAATGGCCGGCAGCCTCCACGGCGACCTTGACCTGCCCCGACGCAGGCACCGCGGCCATCACGCGAGTCGTCGCAGCGATCAAACCCGACCGGTTCATCGCGAACTCCGACGGCGTGAGCAATCGATGTCGAGCCGCGTCGGTCACCGAAAACACTGCAGAAGTCTTGCCGACATCGACGGCAACGACGATGGTGGACGACGTGACTGGAGCTCCATGCACAGACACAACAAACACCTCCGGGGTGTGTCAGGAGGTCCACGTGCGTCAACACACGGACCCCGAAAGGAATCAGTTACAGATCCCTTCCTGACACCTCCGGAGGCATTTGAGAAGGACCAACTCGATCTATATCAGCGGGTGTCGATGCCGGCGTAGTCGCGCTCGGTGTAACCGGTGTAGATCTGGCGCGGGCGCCCGATCTTGTTCGGCTCACCGTGCATCTCGCGCCAGTGCGCGATCCAGCCCGGCAAGCGGCCGAGGGCGAACAGCACCGTGAACATCCGGGTCGGGAAGCCCATCGCCCGGTAGATCACGCCGGTGTAGTAGTCGACGTTCGGGTAGAGCTTGCGCTCGACGAAGAAGTCGTCGGTCAGCGCGATCTCCTCGAGCTCCTTGGCGATGTCGAGCAGCGGATCGTGCACACCGATCTTGCCGAGGATCTTGTCGGCCTGCTCCTTGACGATGCGCGCCCGCGGATCGTAGTTCTTGTACACGCGGTGACCGAAGCCCATCAGCTTCACGTTGTCCTCGCGGTTCTTGACCTTCTTGACGAAGGTCGCGACGTCGTCGTCGCCGTCGCGGATCTTCGACAGCATCTCCAGCACCGCCTGGTTGGCGCCGCCGTGCAGCGGACCCCACAGCGCGTTGATGCCCCCCGAGATCGAGGTGAACAGGTTGGCCTGCGAGGAGCCGACCAGACGCACCGTCGACGTCGAACAGTTCTGCTCGTGGTCGGCGTGCAGGATGAACAGCATGTCGAGCGCGCGGACGATCTCCGGGTCGACCTCGTAGGGCTCGGCCGGGAAGCCGAACGTCATCCGCAGGAAGTTCTCCACCAGCGTCAGCGAGTTGTCCGGGTACAGGAAGGGCTGGCCCTCGGACTTCTTGTAGGCGTAGGCCGCGATGGTCGGCAGCTTGGCCAGCAGGCGGATCGTCGACAGCTCGACCTGATGCGGGTCGAACGGGTCCAGCGAATCCTGGTAGTAGGCACTCAACGCGTTGACCGCGCTGGAGAGCACCGGCATCGGATGGGCGTTGCGCGGGAATCCGTCGAAGAACCGCTTGAGGTCCTCGTGCAGCAGGGTGTGCCGCTGGATCTTGGTCGTGAAGTCCTCGAGCTGCTCGGCCGTCGGGAGCTCGCCGTAGATCAGCAGATAGCTGACCTCGATGAACGTCGACTTCTCGGCGAGCTGCTCGATCGGGTAGCCGCGGTACCGCAGGATGCCGGCGTCACCGTCGATGTAGGTGATCGCACTCTTCGTCGACGCGGTGTTGACGAAGCCACCGTCGAAGGTGGTGTAACCGGTCTTGGCCAACAGCGAACCCAGAGCGATGCCGTCTGAGCCCTCGGAAGCTTTGACGATGTCGAGTTCGAGCTCGCCGCCTGGATAGCTCAGGGTGGCGTGCTCCTGCCCGGCTTCGGCGTTATCGGCCACTGGGATCCCTTCGTGTCAGTCGGGTCTACGCGGAGTCACGGAGTCTGTCTAGAAGGTAGTCGCATAACCGCAGCGACGCCCGCGGGGGGCTGGTACAACGTCAGACCGGCTGCCCTATACCCGCAATTTCGCCCGCAAACTCGGCGTAGGTGTCGTCGAAGGCGCTGATCACGTCGTCAACGCTGATGCCCGACACGTGCTTGCGGGCCAGGTCGTCCATCGCGGTGATCAGCACCGCGCCCCACACCGCCGCCAGCAGTTTCACCCTGCGGTCGTGGACGCTCGTCCCCATCCGTTCTGCCAGGAGCCTGTCGACCTTGCTGGCCCGGTACTCGACCGTGGCCTGGCGCAGCGTGCCCGACGACATCACGATCCGCAGGATCTGCAACATCCGCTCGGAGGTCAGCGCACCGGCCGCGGCCAGCTTGGTGTTGCGCGCCATCGCGATGTACGCGCGGCGCAGCGCCTCGAAGTTGCCGATGTCGAGCGGCTGACGGGCGAGCTCGGCGGCCGCGCTGTCGAGCACCTCGTCGATCAGGGCCAGCGCGATGGCGTCCTTGGTGGCGAAGTAACGGCTGAACGTGCGCGGCGACACCTCCGCGATCGCGGCGATCTGATCGACCGTGGTCGCGTCGAAGCCCTGACGGTCACACAGCCCCATCGCCGCGTCGATGAGAGTGGCTCGGGTGCGGCGTTTCTTGCGTTCACGCAGACCGAGAACCGGCTCCCCCCTGGGTTCAGCCACCTCCGGATGCTAACCCGCACCAGGCGAATCCCGGACGGAAACGGCAGGTTAGGCCCACGTGCGGGTGACGCACGCGGGCGCTCAGGGCTGGAGGCGCTCCACGGCTCCGTCGCGCACCCGGATCCGGTTGTGCACCCTGTTCTCCCGTCCCTGCCAGAACTCGACCACCTCGGCGGCGATCAGGTAGCCGCCCCAGTGCGGCGGCACCGGTACCTCGTCGACGTCGGCGAAGCGCGCCGTGACGTCGGCGAGCTGCTGCATCAGCGCCGCCCGCGACGCGATCGGACGGCTCTGCTGCGACGCCCACGCCCCCAGCTGGGAACCCCGCGGACGCTTGCTCCAGTAGTCGGCCGTCTCCTCGGCCGAGACCTTGGTGACCCGCCCGCGCACGTGAACCTGCCGGCCCAGCAGATACCACGGGAACGTCGCCGACGCGTACGGCCGGGCCGCCAGCTGGGCGCCCTTGTCGGAGTCGTAGTTGGTGTAGAACGAGATGCCCGATTCGTCGACGCTCTTGCACAACACGGTGCGGGTGACCGGCCTGCCCTCGCCGTCGATCGTGGCGACGACCATCGCGTTGGGTTCGGCGACACCGGCGTCGTGGGCCTCCGTCATCCACTGGTTCAGCAACGCCACCCACCCGATGTCGAGCCAGTCCGCGTCCAGGTCGACGCTGCCGTCCTTCTCCGCCGAGCCGTACTCCACACGCATCCGCGCCAGGTGATCGGAAGTAGCCACACGCCAGACGCTACGCCCGCCGCCAGATCCTATGGTCGGCTCGCGCAGGCAGGTGTAACAATCTGCGCATGACGACTTCGGTGCCGAAGGACTTCGTTGCGGGACTGGCCGGGGTGGTGGCGTTCGAGACGGAGATCGCCGAACCCGACAAGGACGGCGGCGCGCTGCGTTACCGCGGCGTCGACATCGAGGACCTGGTCGCGCACCGCATCACCTTCGGCGATGTGTGGGGGCTTCTCGTCGACGGCAGGTTCGGTGACGGGCTGACCCCCGCCGAACCGTTCCCGCTGCCGATCCACAGCGGCGACGTCCGCGTCGACGTCCAGGCGGGCCTGGCGATGCTCGCGCCGATCTGGGGTTACCGGCCGCTGCTCGACATCGACGACCAGACCGCGCGCGATCAGCTCGCCCGCGCCTCGGTGATGGCGCTGTCCTATGTCGCCCAGTCCGCCCGCGGCATCTACCGGCCCGCCGTCCCACAGCGCCAGGTCGACGAATGCGACACCGTCACAGCACGTTTCATGACGCGGTGGAAGGGCGAGCCCGACCCGCGGCACGTCGAGGCGATCGACGCGTACTGGGTCAGCGCCGCCGAGCACGGCATGAACGCCTCCACGTTCACGGCACGCGTCATCGCGTCGACGGGCGCCGACGTCGCCGCGGCACTGTCGGGGGCGGTCGGCGCGATGAGCGGCCCGCTGCACGGCGGCGCGCCCGCCCGGGTGATCCCGATGATCGAGGAGGCCGAGCAGACCGGCGACGCGCGCGCGGTCGTGAAGGGCATCCTCGACCGCAACGAGAAGTTGATGGGGTTCGGCCACCGGGTGTACCGGGCCGAGGATCCCCGGGCCCGGGTCCTGCGCGCCACGGCCGAACGGCTCGCCGCCCCGCGCTTCGAGGTGGCCGCGGCCCTCGAACAGGCCGCCCTGGCCGAATTGCGGGAACGCAGGCCCGACCGCGCCATCGAGACCAACGTCGAGTTCTGGGCCGCGGTGATCCTCGACTTCGCCGAGGTGCCGCCGACGATGATGCCCGCGATGTTCACCTGCGGGCGGACCGCGGGCTGGTGCGCGCACATCCTCGAACAGAAGCGGCTCGGCAAGCTCGTCCGCCCGTCAGCGGTCTACGTCGGGCCTGCCCCGCGCGGGCCGGAGTCGGTCGAGGGCTGGGATTCGCTCACCCGCCGATGACCGACCCCCGGACCGTCTTCGCTTCGGCGGCACACGCTTTCGCGGCTCTGGTGCGCCAAATACCGGACGACCGCTGGGATGAGGCGGGGCTGGGCGAATGGACGGTGCGCGACCTGGTCGGACACACCTCGCGCTCGCTGATCACCGTCAGCACGTATTTGCGTACCCCCGCCGAGCGTGAGGACACCGGGAGTCCGGCGGCGTACTACGTGTGGGTGCACGACTTCTCGGCGAGCGTCGACGCCTCCTCGATCGTCGAACGCGGCCGCCGGGCGGGACAGGATCTGGGAGCGGATCCGGCCGGGGCCGTCGACTCCCTGGTGGCCAGGACGCTCACCGATCTGGACGGCGTCGGCGATCCGCTGATCGAGGTGATCGGCGGACAGGGCATCCGGTTGAGCAGCTACCTGCCGACCCGGACGTTCGAACTCGCCGTGCACAGCCTGGACATCGCCCGCGCCGTCGGCATCGGTGACATCCCGCCGGCCGACGTTCTGACCGAGGCGGCCGCACTGGCCGCCCAGATCGGCGTCGCGCTCGGCCACGGCCCGGCCCTGCTGCTCGCGATGACCGGGCGCGCCGATCTCCCCGGCGGCTTCTCCGTGGTGTGACGCGCGCGCCACGCCCCGCGATGAGTTTCTGCGCGACAACGGGTCTGCATCGACGTCACCCGTCCCCGTCGAAAGGACTCTCAATGAAGAAGTCAAGCCGCGGCGGTGACCGGGGGTGAATCAGGTTGCCAGGTCCGGTTGTCACGGATGAGGGCGTAGAGAACGTTGGTGCGCCGTCGCGCCAGGCAGATGGTGGCGGGGATCGGCCGCTTTCCTTCGTCTCGTTTGCGCTGGTAATAGGCCTTGGAATCTGGGTCGCAGCGGATCGCGGTCAACGCCGACATGTACATGACTCGGCGCAGTCGGCGACTGTAACGCTTGGGGGTGTGCAGTCGTCCGGTGCGCTTTCCGGAGTCTCGAGACACTGGCGCCAGGCCGGCCCAGGCCGCGAGTTGGTCAGCCGATCCGATCAGCGCGGGATCACCAACGGCGGCGAGGAATTCGGCGCCCAGCCGAAATCCTATGCCGGGCATGCTGGTGATCACCTCGGCGAGTGGATGGCGGCGAAATCGGCCCTCGATGTCGGCGTCGGTGGTCTTGATGCGGTCATCGAGGGCGATCACCTCCCGCGCCAGATCAGCGATCAACCCGGCGGCCACCTCTTCGCCGGGCAGGCGCATCGTCTGGGTTTTCACTGCAGCCACCGCAGCCGCCGCGATCGAGGCGGCGTTGCGCACACCGGCATCGGTCAAGACTTTGGTCAGCCGCGAAACACCGCTTTGTCGAATCGCTTTGGGACGCTGGTAGCGCGCCAGCAGTATCACCCAGCCACGGTCTTGGCTCGGTTGGGCGGCTCGTTCCAGGGCCGGGCAGACCGCGACGAGTTGCTGGCGCAGCCGGTTGATCGTGCGGGTGCGGTCGGCCACCAGGTCGGCGCGATGGCCGGTGAGCATCCGCAACTCGCTGATCAAGTCATCATCGGGATGCAGAACGGGCAAGTCCTGGCCGCGCATGCGCGCCTGGTCGGCGATCACCCGAGCGTCTTTGGCATCGGTTTTGGCCTCCCCACCGCGGTAGGTCGCCGAGGCCTGCCACACCGCCCGGCCGGCCAGATACCGGACCGTTTTGCCGGCGTCGGCCAGCACCGTCAACACCAGTGCGGCATACACCGTGGTCAGGTCCACCGTCCACGACACTCGCTCGGCCAGCTCGTCGATTTCAGCGACGAGCTCCCGGATCGGTTGCTCGTCGTTGACCAGCCGGCGCGACAACACCACCTTCCCGCTGTCGTCGACCGCACAAACCCAGTGATGCTCTTTACCAACATCCACTCCAGCCCACACCTGGCCCGTCGTCATCACCCCTCTTTTCGCCTGTCTACCAACATGATCCCCATGGACAACCCCGCCAGCATTTCCTTAAACAAGCGATCACATCGCAGATCTCAATCAGCGGCCAGAGGAGTCCAGGCAGGCCGGGCGGCCAGTCCTTTCAAGCCGCACCACCAGGGCCGGCTACGACCATGCAGCCTCACCCGACCCACCCGGGTCACAGCCCAACGTAACAACACGAAGTAACTGCAACTACGAACTTAAGGAACCCCCATGGCCGTCCCCGCAGAAGCCAACCAGCCCATGCTCGTCCCACATCTCGTCGTCGACGACGCTTCGGCCGCCCTCGACTTCTACGCCAGGGCCTTCGGCGCTGTCGAGATGGCGCGGCTGCCCGGCCCCAACGGAAAGCTGATGCACGCGGCGTTCCAGATCAACGGCGCGATGGTGTTCCTCAACGACGACTTCCCCGAGTTCTGCGACGGCCGGTCCAGCACCCCCACCGCGCTCGGCGGCTCGTCGGTGACCATCCACCTGCACGGCCCCGACGTCGAGGGCCGGTTCCAGCGCGCGCTGGACGCCGGCGCCACGGTGGTCAACCCGCTCGAGGACCAGTTCTGGGGTGACCGCTACGGCGTGGTGCGGGATCCGTTCGGCCACCAGTGGTCGCTGGCCGAGACCGTGCGCGAGGTCGACCTGAACGAGATGGTGGCCCAGATGAACGGGGCGGGCTAACCGGGCAGATAGTTCTGCAGCAGGGCCACGGGCAGCCCGTTCGCGGTCGTGATCCCCTTCAGCGCGGCGATACTCGCCACCTTGGGGATGCGTTCGAGCTCGGGTGTGTCCGGGTCCGACCCGTACAGACCGAACTGCAGGTCGTAGCCCTCCGACCATTCCAGGTTGTCGACGAACGACCAGTAGGTGTAGCCGCGGATGTCCAACCCGTGCGCCACCAGATCCTGAACCACCGCGACGTGGTTGACCAGGTACGGCGGCCGCTTGGCATCCCCGGCGTCGGCGATGCCGTTCTCGGTGACCCACAACGGTTTCCCGTACGAGGCGGCGACTTCGAGCACCTCCCGGAAACCGCCGGGATCGATCGGCTGGTTGAAGTCGCTGCAGGTGGTCTCCTCGGCCGAGCACCTGATCGGGAAGCCGCGCAGGAACGGGAATCCCGGCAGCGGTGCGACACCGAAACCGACCATCGGCTGCGATCCGTAGTACTGCACGCCGAGGAAGTCGACCTTGTCGGCCATGTCGGGGCGGATCTCGTCGGCGGATTTGATCCCGTCGAAGTCCAGGTCGATCCATCCGTCGATCACCGCGTTCGGGAACCAGTGGTTGTAGTAATGGTTCCAGGCCTCGGCCGCCCCGACGTCGAGTGCGTTGACGGGGTTGGCGGGCCGCGCCGGGATCATGTTGTGGGTGAATCCGACGAATGCCGCCGGGCCGCCCTCGACCGCGGAGGTGGTGTCCCACGCGTGGATGGCGTCGTATGCCGCGACGTGACCGATCGCCTGGTTCACCAGGAACGTCGAGGCGAGATCGGGTCGCAGCACCCCCGGCGGCCAGTTCGGCACCACCCACGAGATCGCCAGGAACTCGGTCAGCACCGGCGGGAACGGCTCGTTGAGCGTCGCCCAGTTGTCGACCTGATCGCCGTACTTCCACGCCAGATACGCGGCGTACTTCTCGAACTCGACGGCGGTCTCCGTGGACAGCCAGCCGGCCGCGGCGACGGGCAGACCGAGTTGGATCAACGGGCGCGCGAGGACGGGATCGTGCACCCACACCGGCAGCGTGAAGTGGTTGACGGTGACCATCGGGTCGAGTCCGTGGAAGCGCAGCGCAGCGAACACATCCCGGTAGTGCGCGACCTCGTCGGCGTTCGCGAGGGCGTCGAGTGCCTGCAGGTCGGCCAGGCTGACCGTCCCCCCTTCATCCGAGATATCCACCGAGGCAGTCGAATCCGGGAATATCCGACTCCATTCGATGCCCATCCGGAAGGTGTTGACGCCCAGTTCCTCACGGGCCAACCGGGCGTCGTCCTCGTAGGAGACATACGCGCCGGGCCCGTTCTCCGGTACTCCCTTCACCAGACCGAGCAACCTGTTGAGCGGGTCGTGCACCCAGCGGTACCAGTCCGACCCGGTGTCCGCCGGCGAGCCGGGGCCACCCTCGGCCTGGAATCCCGAATGCGCGACGCCCCACTTGAAGCCGTCGGGCAGCGACAGGTCGATACCGTCGACGGGTTCGACCGTGACGGTGATGGTGCGTGTGATGCCGTGCCCCCCACCGGGGTTCAGAAAGCTCCCGAGGATCGGCACGAACTGCAGCCAGCCGAGAAGCCCGTGCACGTGCAGGCCCGCCGCATCGTCGGTGACGGCGACGGTGAACTCGTCGGTTCCACCGACCGCGGCCATCGCGTTCATCGGCCGGTAGACGAAGTTTCCGTCGGCGTCCACCGTGACCTCCCCGCCGAAACGAGGCCTGCCGATCACCTCGTAGGTGAGCGGGTCGCCGTCGCGGTCCTCGACGCCGACGTTGCCGGTGATCACGACGTCACCGTCGACCAGGCTCTGCGTGTAGGGCAGCGGGTTGTCGACTTCGTCGGGCGTGCTGTTGAACAGCTCGCGCCGTACCCACGCCAGCAGCCCCCAGGCCGACGGATCACCGGGCGGCGGGGGCGGGCCCGCCGCGAACGGGTGGAACAGCGCGTCGACGACGCTGACGGCGAGATCCACCACGTAGGTCACCGCGCCCCGCAGATCGAATGCGGTGGGCCACGGACGCCAGGACGGCACCCGGGGCGGGTCGACGGTCACCTCTGTGGTGACGACGGCCGTGGGCCCGGCACCGGACGGCACAGCGGCGGTCGCGACATCGGTTGCGGCAGCAGCGTCCGCGTCGGGGTCTGCGTCGGGGTCTGCGTCGGTGTCCGCGCCGGTGTCCGCCCAGGCGGCACGCTCCTCGGCCTCGTCGGGATCGTCGTCCTCGGCGGACGCATCGCCGGTGGTCCCGCCGGTATCCGGCCCGGACGCGTCGACCGATGCGTCGTCGGGTGCACCGGTCTCCCCGCCGGTCTCGGGCGTTGCGTCGTCCTGCGCTTGCGCGTCCCGGTCCTCGGCGCCCCCGCCCTCCGCGTCGTCACGACCGCCGGCGCGATCGCGCGCGGGCTTGGACGGGGACGCCGCCTGGCGATCCTGCGATGACGTTCGCGCAGTGGATGATTCAGCCCCCGCCGACGCGGACGACCCCGAATCCTCGGTGGCCCAGGCCACGCCGGAGCCGGTGACGAGCGCGGCCCCGACACCGAGCGCCACCGCAAGACCACCGACCCGACCGACGAACTGCGCAGAATCCATGAATCTGGAATACCGCCGCCGCGCCGCACGGTGGGCGGATTGACCAAACCCGTCATTTTGTCGGACCCCGTCGGCGCCTACGCGGCATACTTGCCGCACTGCGCCGCGTCCGACGGCATCCGACGCGAGGTGACGATCTGTGCTCTGGCTCCTCCAAGTGCCCCCGCCCATTCTGGTCACGCTGTGGGTCGTCGGCATCGTCGGACTGTCGATCGGCGGCCTCGTCGTCTTCCGCAAGGCGGTGTCTCAGACCCGGCTGGAGAACGCGAATGCCGTGTCGGGTTCGGTGTTCCAGCTCGCCGGGGTTCTCTACGCCGTGCTCGTCGGGTTCGTCGTCGTCGTGGTGTGGGAACAGTTCTCCGACGCCGAGGACGCCAGCGCGCTCGAGGCCAGTGCCGTGACCGACCTCCTCCGCGATTCCGCGGCCCTGCCCGCCGAATCGCGGTCGCTCATCGAGGAGAGCCTGATCCGGTACACCAGAACGGTCATCGACGAGGAGTTCCCCCTCATGCACCGCGGCGAGCATGTCGACGAGCGGTCCGATGCGCTCGACGCCGTGTGGCAGACGTACCTGACGGTGCAACCCCAGACGCGCAACGAGATCGCGTTCTTCGACCACGCCATCGTCCGACTCAACGATCTGGGGGCCGCACGCAAGATGCGGGTCGCCACCGGTGATGCCTATGTGCCGGGCGAACTCTGGATCCTGCTCATCGGTGGCGGCGGCGTGATGATGGCCTTCACGTTCCTGTTCGGCACCCCGGATCTGCTCGTGCACTCACTGGCCGTGGGACTCACGTCGGCGCTGCTGGCCTTCGTGCTGTACCTGATCTTCGCTCTCGAGCATCCCTACGTCGGTGCGCTGTCGGTGCAACCCACCGCGTTCGTGCACGCCCTGCAGTACTCGTCGGGGTGACCCGCGGGCCGGTCAGCGTCGCAACGCAGCCAGCACGCGCCGGTGGATCGGCGGCGCCGGGGCGTTCGCGGCGACCTCGACCATCTCCGCGACCGAGGTGAACTTCTCGCGCGGACGGACGCCGGCGCCGCGCGCGATCTCGGCCTCGTCGATCGCCTTCCAGCCGGCGGTGCCGATCACCGCCGGCCGGCGCCCGCGGACGAAATGCTCCAGCGCCGCACCGCGGTGGACCGGATCGGCGAGCAGACCGTCGTTGTAGTCGGCGACCAGGTTGTGCACGGTCTCGGCGGCACAGGACTTGTTGGTGCCGATGAACCCGGTCGGGCCGCGCTTGATCCATCCCGCGACGTAGCTACCGCGCACCGGGTCTGCGCCGGCGATCACCCGTCCGCCGTCATTGGGCACCACGGCGGCATCGGCGTCGAAAGGCAGCCCGCGAATCGGTGTGCCGCGGTAGCCGATGGAGGTCAGGACGAGCCCGGCGGAGATCTCCACCACTTCGTCGCCGCCGGTCACGGTGAACTCCACCCCCGCCGCGCGGGCGTCGCCGGTGATCCGCCGCGGGGTCAGCTGGTAGGCCAGCCGGATGCGCGGCCGGGTCACCGGCGCGGTCGTGTCGCCGAGTGTGGACAGGATCTCCAGCTTGTTTCGGGTCAGCGGATCGGTCGCCTCCGCCAGCTCCGCCAGGACGCTGTCGTGGTCGGCGGGATCGAGGACCACGTCGCACGACGAGGTCAGCCCGATCAGCTCGGGCAGCGTGAACGCCGACGCGGCCGGGCCTCGGCGGGCTGCGACGACGACCTCCCGCACCTGCGAGTCGCGCAACCGCGCGAGCGCGTGGTCGGCGATGTCGGTGCGCGCCAACGCATCCGGGTCGGTGGTCAGGATCCGGGCGACGTCGAGCGCGACGTTGCCGTTACCGATGACGACGACGCGCTCGGTGTGCAGATCCACCCGCAGATCGGCGGCCTCGGGATGCCCGTTGTACCAGGCGACCAGGTCGGTGGCCGTCGCGGTGCCGGGCAGCTCCATGCCGTCGATGTCCAGTCGCCGATCGCTGGGCGCACCGACGGCGTAGAGCACGGCATGGTGGTAGCGCAGCAGCTCGTCGTGGGTGAGGTCCGAGCCCACCTCGGTGTTCAGGAAGAACGTGAAGCCGGGCTTGTCGGCGATCGTGTCGAACAGCTCGGTGACGCGCTTGGTGTGCTGGTGATCGGGCGCGACGCCGGCCCGCACCAGCCCGTAGGGCGTCGGCAGTTTCTCGAAGACGTTCACCCGCACGTCGGGTTGGGTCAGCAGTTCGTCGGCGGCATACATCGCCGCGGGGCCGGACCCGACGATCGCGACGGTCAGCGGCCCGCCCGACTTCCGGTGCACGACAGGAGCTTCGAGCACCGGCGCGAGTTTCGACGTCGGCGGCAGCTTGCCCTCGCGCTTCGGGTAGAACGCCGCGTTGAGTTCGACGAAGGGCAACTGCTCGGGGGTGAGCTTCGAATCAGGCGCGATGGCCCCGACCGGACATGCCGACACACAGGCACCGCAGTCGACACAGGCGACCGGATCGATGTAGAGCATCTCCGCGGTCGCGAAGCCGGGTTCGTCCGGCGACGGGTGGATGCAGTTGACCGGACACGCGTAGACGCAGGACCCGTCGCTGCAGCACGACTGGGTGATCACATGGGGCATGGTTGCGGCCTCCGGCAGCTACGCCGCGGTGACGACGTGCCCGCGCGCCGGTTCGCTGCGGTAGCGGCTCGGCGGACCGTCGATCCGGCAGATGCGCCACATCAGCTTGGCGACCGGGTTCATCAGACCCGTGTCGTGGCAGAGCATCCGCACGTCACCGAACATGTCGCGCAGGAACTGGCGGGCCTCGGGGGTGCCGAAGAAGATCTCCTTCTTCACCGAGCGCGGAATGTCGAACTCTTTCCAGAACGACTTCGGCGGCACGATGATCGCCTGGCACAGCACCCGCATGATGATCGGCACGTTCAGTGAGAGCAGGAACTTCTGCCTGCGGTTGAGGTGCGGCACGCGCTTGCGCAGATACTCGTGGGCGAACGAGATGTGGCGGGCCTCCTCGGCCACATGGATCGCCATCACCCTCTCCATGATCGGGTGCAGCGACTTGCCCTCGCGCAGCACGTTCTTCTGCGTGTGGTCGATGGGCTCCTCACCGGCGAGGACTCCGAAGAAGAACGGGATCGGCAGCGGCCCGGCCGCCAGCGGGATGAACTGCGACAGCCACTTGAGCACCCGCGGCATGCCGGGCACGTCGGCGCCGATGCGGTTGACCATCTCCTGGAACATCAGTGTGTGGTTGCACTCTTCGACCGATTCGTGCAGGCAGTACCGATACTCGGGCGACCCGTTGGGCACCCAGAACGCGTAGTTCATCAGTCCGCGGATCAGGATCGACTCGAAGTGCAGTCCGACCTTGGCGACGTTGGCCTGCCGCCACATGCCGATCTCGATCTGCCGCTCGAGCGGCTGCGCCCGGTACCAGGGGTGCTGACCGATCGGGTCGGTCCCCGGCAGGATCCAGCGCTCATCGTTCGGGACCACGGCGAACTCCGGGGAATCCCAGTCGATGTCGGTGTACGGATTGAAATTGCGCCGCACCGAGCCCTCGGAGAGGGTCGTCAGGGTCTCGACGTACTGCGCGTCGTCGGTGACATCCATGTTCTTGCGCCAACGCCGGATCATTCGTGTGCGAGCTTCCTTGACCGCCATGCGAAGCCTTCCGTCGGTTTACATCCATCGGCTTGTTGTCCAGAGACAGTACCCGCGGTCCCAGGAATTAACCAGGCTTTTTTCCCGGCTGTGTCACGACCAGGTAATTCCCGTCACATGTGATGCAGATCACCGTCACAGGGGTCGGCTCCCCACGCTCAGCCGCCGCCGGCCACGGAACTACGCTGGTGGGCATGGCCGAGACCCTGACCATCCCCGCTGATCTCAAGCCCGCCGACGGCCGCTTCGGCTGCGGGCCGTCGAAGGTCCGCCCCGAGCAGTTGCAGGCGCTGGTCGCGGCCGCCGATCTGTTCGGCACCTCGCACCGGCAGGCACCGGTCAAGAACCTGGTGGGCCGCGTCCGCGAGGGACTGCGTCAGCTGTTCTCGCTGCCCGAGGGGTACGAGGTGATCCTCGGCAACGGCGGCTCCACGGCGTTCTGGGACGCTGCGGCGTTCTGCCTCGTCGACAAGCGCTCGCTGCACCTGACCTACGGCGAGTTCAGCGCCAAATTCGCATCGGCGGTCGCCAAGAACCCGTTCGTCGGCGATCCCATCGTCGTGAAGGCCGATCCCGGCAGCGCGCCGGAGCCCCAGTCGGACCCGTCGGTGGATCTGATCGCCTGGGCGCACAACGAGACCTCGACCGGCGTCGCCGTTCCGGTACAGCGCCCCGACGGCGCCGGCGACGCCCTCGTCGCGATCGATGCGACGTCCGCGGCCGGCGGACTGCCCGTCACCATCACCGAGGCCGACGCGTACTACTTCGCCCCGCAGAAGAACTTCGCCGGAGATGGCGGGCTGTGGCTCGCGGTCCTGTCGCCAGCGGCACTGGCACGCGTCGAGGCGATCGCCGGATCGGGCCGCTGGGTCCCGGAGTTCCTGTCCCTGCCCATCGCGATCGAGAACAGCCTCAAAAACCAGACGTACAACACCCCGGCGATCGCGACGCTGGTTCTGCTCGCCGAGCAACTCGACTGGCTCAACGGCAACGGCGGACTCGACTGGGCGGTCGCGCGGACCGCCGACTCGTCGCAGCGGCTGTACTCGTGGGCCGAGTCCGCGTCCTTCGCCACGCCGTTCGTCACCGATCCCGCACTGCGCTCGCAGGTCGTCGGGACCGTCGACTTCTCCGACTCCGTGGACGCGGCCGCGGTCGCCAAGATCCTGCGCGCCAACGGCGTCGTCGACACCGAGCCGTACCGCAAGCTGGGCCGCAACCAGCTGCGCGTCGGCATGTTCCCGGCGGTGGATCCCGAGGACGTGAGCGCGTTGACGGCCTGCATCGATTATGTGGTGGAGCGGCTTTAGCCACTCCCGCGTGTCTGCCGGGTCACGGACTGGTAACGCAGTAGGGTCACCCGAATAACGGGCAAGGCGCCAGCCCGGAGGAGGACGCACATGAGGGAACTCAAAGTCGTGGGACTCGACGTCGACGGCACACGCATCATCTGCGAAACCGGCGACTCCGGCGAGAAGTTCGTCCTCCGCGCCGACGACCGGCTCAAGGCCGCCGTGCGCGGCGACCGGGCCGCTTCGAACCAGACCACGATCGATGTCGAGGTGCCGAACATGTTGCGCCCCCGAGAAATCCAGTCCAAGATCCGCGCGGGCGCCTCGGTCGAGCAGATCGCCTCCGCCGCGGGTGTGGACATCGCGCGGGTCGAGCGCTTCGCGCACCCGGTGCTGCTGGAGCGTTCCCGCGCCGCCGAGCTGGCCACCGCCGCGCACCCGGTACTGGCCGACGGGCCGTCGGTGCTGACCCTGCTGGAGACCGTCAGTACGGCGCTGATCGCGCGCGGCCTCGACCCCGAAGCCACCACCTGGGACGCGTGGCGCAACGAGGACAGCCGCTGGACCGTGCAGCTGGCCTGGAAGGCGGGACTGTCGGACAACGTCGCGCACTTCCGGTACGCCCCCGGCGCGCACGGCGGCACCGTCACCGCGTTCGACGACGCCGCCTCCGAGCTGATCGACCCGACCTTCGCCCGCCCGCTGCGTCCGCTGGCCCCGGTGGCGCAACTGGCCCTCGGCGAGCCCGACCCGGTGCCCACTCCTGCTCCTGCTCCTGCTCCTGCTCCTACACCTGCGCCCGCGCCCATCCCCGAGCCGCAGGCCGAGGCACCGGAAGAGACGCCCGCCGCGAAGACCTCCCGTCCCCGCAAGTCGCGCCCTGCCGTGCCGGCATGGGAGGACGTTCTGCTCGGCGTGCGCTCCAGCGGCGGCCAGCGCTGACGTCGTGACCTGAGCGTCTCAGATCGACGCGCCGGCCATGGCCAGCAGCGCGATCCACGAGCCCGCCACCCCGACCCCGGCACCCAGAACGAACCAGCGCCATACCGGGACCCTGCGCCAACCCCACACCGTGGGCGCGAGCCCACCGACGGCGATCAGGTTGAGCCCGGCCGCCAGAAGCGGGTGCACACGCGCCAGGCCCACACTGAGCACGATGACCGCGGTGGCGATCACCGCGGCGACGGACGCGGCCACCGTCAAGCCGGTGGCCCACGGGGTTTCGTCGTTCACCGGTTGCTCCTGTCCCTCTCGTAGAACGCCAGGGCGGCGGCAGTCGCGACGTTGAGCGAGTCCGTGCCGCGTGCCATCGGAATGCGTACGCGCACATCAGCCGAACGCATCGTGTGCTCCTTCAGGCCCGGTCCCTCGGCGCCGACGAGGATCGCGATCCGCTCCTCCGTCAGACCCGACACCGCGTCGGCCAGCGTCGGCACGGTCGGGTCGGGCGTCATCGCGAGAAGCCGGAAGTCGTTGTCACGCAGGATGTTCAGATCGGCAGGCCAGTTCGCGGCGCGGGCGAACGGGACCAGCAGCGCGTGACCCATCGACACCCGCACCGCGCGGCGGTACAGCGGGTCGGCACATCCTGAGCCGAAGATGACCGCGTCGACGCCCAGCCCTGCAGCGTTGCGGAACACCGATCCGAGGTTCTCGTGATCGTTGACCCCTTCGAGGACCGCGACGGTGCGCGCGCCGTCGAGAACCTCGGCCACGGTGAGCTCCGGGGCACGCGACGCCGAGGCCAGCACGCCCCGGTTCAGATGGAATCCGATCGCTTCGGCCATCACCTCGGCGGTGGCCCGGTAGAACGGCGCGGCGAGACCGTCGAGGTCGGTCCCGAGTTCGGTCAGACGGCGGTCGGTGCCCAGTAGCGCCCGGGGCACGAAGCGGGACGCCAGCATTCGCTGCACCACCAGAACCCCTTCGGCGATGACCAGGCCCTTGCCGCTCGGCAGATCCGGCCTGCGATCGACACTGTTGAGATCACGGAAGTCGTCGAGCCTGGGGTCCGCGGGATCGGTGATGTCGACCACGTCGAGCACGGCACCACTCACGCGGATTCGGCGGGACCGGCGGCTGGCACAGCGGTAGACACTACCCACCGGCCGCGGGTGGTCGTTTAGGTTGGACGCGATGAACGCCGACACCGAGCCTCAGCCGCCCCCGCTCCCCGCGGCGCTGCTCGCGCCGTGGCCGGTCATCGTGGTCATCACGTGCGGCTGGGTGGTCGCCGCACTGCTCGCGTTCACCGTCGACGGGCTCCACGACTGGCGGCCGATCACCGTCGCGGGGCTGGGCGTCGGCGTGCTTGGCACATCGATCTTTCTGTGGCAACGTCACTCCGCGCGTCGGGGCCACCGAGGCGCCCAGCGCGGCTTGAACTGATCAGCACACGAGGAGAAGCCCATGGCAGCACCGATTCTGCAGGCCGAGATCGACATCAACGCGCCGGTGTCGAAGGTGTGGGAGCTCGTCGCCGATCTGAAGAAGATGTCGCAGTGGAGCCCGCAGTGCCGCGTGATGAAGCCGCTCGGGACACTGCGCCCGGGTACGCGGACGATCAACCTCAACCGGCGCGGTCCGCTCTTCTGGCCCACGACGTGCCGGATCACCGAGTTCGTGCCGGAGCAGAAGCTCGGATTCCGCGTCAACGAGAACAACACCGTGTGGACCTATGAGCTGGAGCCCACCGAGGCCGGCACCCGGCTCGTCGAGACGCGTCACGCCGAGAACGGCACCTCCGCCGTGTCGAACTTCCTCGTCGGAAAGTTCATGGGCGGGGTGCCCAGCTTCGAGCAGGAGCTGATCGAGGGTATGAACGCCTCGCTGCAGCGGATCAAGGCCGCCGCCGAGAAATAGACCAGGCCCTAGGATTCGGCCGGGGTCTCCACGGGGGATTCGGCAGGGGCCTCCGCCGGGGCCTCGACCGGGGATTCGGTCGAAGACTCTTCCGAAACCTCCGCGGGGGATTCGGTCGGCTGGCCGGACGCCTGCGGACGATCCACCACGTCGAGCACCCCGTCGTCGTACGGGTCGTACAGCGGGGAACCGGTGCCCGCCGCCGCCGGGGTGTCCGAGTGTGCGCCGCAGCCGAATTCGGCGTCGACGACGTGCCCGTCGGCGGCGTACTCATTGGCACACACACCGAACATCACTCCGAGCGCGCCACCGAGCGGAACGTAGTAGCCGCAGTCGCGGCACATCCGCCGCGTCGCCCGCGCCATCGCCGAACCGGGTCCGTACTCGCCGTCATGCCAGCGCTGGGCGGTGTCGTTGCGGCCCCACAGGCTGAGCACCTGGCGGCGGCCGAGTCCGACCTCGACGGCGACCTCGTCGATCTGCGGGTCGCCGGTGGCCGCGTACCCGGGCGCCAGGCGCGGGTCGTCGGCGGGTGGGGCGAGCAGGTCACCGGGGCTCAGATCGCCCGGACGGACCCGCTCCTCCCAGGGCACCCACTGGGGTGCCAGCAGTGCGGTCGGGCCGGGGACGAGGACGACTTCGCTGATGGTGGCGCGACCGGCGCCGGGGCACGCCGCGACCACGACGGCCCACTGCCAGCCGCGGTAGCCCGGTAGTTCGGCGAGGAAACGGTGGGTGGCCGACGTGGAATCCTCGAACCCCGCGCCGAGGTACTCCCCCACGCTGTCCTCACCGCTGAACTCGACGATCGCGGCGCGGGCGTCGTCGACAGCGCCCAGCAGCACGGCTTCCAGTTCCGGCGACGGGGTCGCGGGTTCAGGCGTCGGCGCCGGTTCCACGCCCGTGGGATCGGCCTGCTGATCGGGTTCGGTCATGCTGTCCATCGCCTCCAATACTGCCTGACCCCGGCGACCTCTAGCCACACCGGCCGCCTGCGCGAGCGCTGTCGGTCCGATAGGGGAGAATCGACCCGTGACCGGACCGCGGCGTGACCCCCGGGACCCTGACGGTCAGCAGGGTGGACGCTACTACCCGCCGCGCCCACCTGCGGGAGAACATCCGGGGATGGCGAACTACCCGAGCGACCCGCAGACGCGCCCGGGTAACCGCAGACCGGGCCGTCCCTACTCGCCGGGCCAGGCAGGCAACCGATGGCTGCCTCCGCTGGACGACGACCCCCGCCGCGCAGGCCGCGACTACGACAGCCGCTACCACGACGCCCCGAGCGCCGCGGGCGGCGAGAAGGTCACCGTCACCCGCGCCGCCGCGCAACGCAGCCGCGAGATGGGTTCGAAGGTCTACGGAATGGTGCACCGGGCCGCGACCGCGGACGGCGCCGACAAATCCGGGCTCACCGCGCTGACGTGGCCGGTGGTCGCGAACTTCGCGGTCGACGCCGCGATGGCGGTGGCGCTGGCCAACACGCTGTTCTTCGCGGCCGCCTCGGGCGAGAGCAAGGGCAAGGTCGCGCTGTACCTGCTCATCACGATCGCACCGTTCGCCGTGATCGCGCCGCTGATCGGCCCCGCGCTGGACCGGCTGCAGCACGGCAGGCGGGTCGCGCTGGCCGCGTCGTTCGTCCTGCGCACGGTGCTGGCCGTGGTGCTGATCGCCAACTTCGACAGCGCGACGGGCAGCTTTCCGTCCTGGGTGCTCTACCCGTGTGCGCTCGGCATGATGGTGCTGTCCAAATCGTTCTCGGTGCTGCGTAGCGCCGTCACTCCCCGCGTACTGCCCCCGAGCATCGACCTCGTGCGGGTCAACTCCCGGCTGACCACGTTCGGACTGTTGGGCGGCACGATGATCGGCGGCGGGATCGCCGCGGCCGCCGAGTACGGCTTCCAGCTGTTCCAGATGCCGGGTGCACTGTATGTCGTCGTGGCGGTGACGGTCGCGGGGGCGGTGCTGGCGATGCGCATCCCGAAGTGGGTCGAGGTCACCGAGGGTGAGGTGCCTGCCACGCTGAGCTATCACGGCGCCACCGAAATGCTGCCTCGTGAACCCGCCGCCGCCACGGGCAGGGCCCGCCAGCCGCTCGGCCGCAACATCATCACCTCGTTGTGGGGCAATTGCACCGTCAAGGTGATGGTCGGATTCCTGTTCCTCTACCCGGCGTTCGTCGCCAAGGCCCACGACGCGAGCGGCTGGGAGCAGTTGCGCATCCTCGGGATGATCGGCGCGGCCGCGGCCATCGGGAACTTCGGGGGCAATTTCACCGCTGCCCGTCTCAAACTCGGGCACCCGGCGCGTCTGGTGGTGCGGTGTGCGATCGCGGTGACCGTCGTCGCGCTGGCCACGGCACTGACGGGCAATCTGTTCGTGGCCGCGGCGGCGACGCTGGTGACCTCGGCCGCCAGCGCGATCGCCAAGGCGTCGCTGGATGCGTCGATACAGGACGACCTGCCCGAGGAGTCGAGAGCGTCGGGATTCGGGCGCTCGGAGTCGCTGCTGCAGCTGGCGTGGGTGGCGGGCGGCGCGACGGGCGTGCTGATCTACACCGAGCTCTACGCGGGGTTCACCGCGATCACCGCGATCCTGATCCTGGGTCTCGCGCAGACGGTGCTGAGCTATCGTGGCGAGTCGCTGGTGCCGGGGCTCGGCGGTAACCGCCCCGTGCACGCCGAGCAGGAAGGTGTACGGACGGATGCGGTGGTGACCCGCGAGTGAAACGTCTTGTCGCAGTGCTGGCGGCGGTCGCTCTGCTCGCGTCGATCGGTACCGGCGTGCTGGTCTGGCAGCTGTCCCGCGACCACGGCCCCGGCTACCCGGAGATCTCGGCCTTCTCGCACGGCAATCTGACGCGGGTCGGCCCCTACCGCTACTGCCAGGTGTTCAATCCGACCGACTGTGCCGTTCCCGCCGAGCAGGGCGAGCTCGCGGTCGACGCCCGCCATCCCGTGCAGCTGTCCATCCCGTCGGCAATCTCGCGCGCACCGTGGGTGTTGCTGCGCGCCTACACCGACGACGACATCGTCGAGATCGTTCCGCCGCACACCCGCCTGGCGGTGACGATCCCGACCGAAGACCCCGAGCGCGGACGACTCACCGGCATCGCGGTGCAGCTTCCGACGTGGGTGCGCGACGAGGCCGGCAATGAATTCCCCGTGCCGCACGCGGAGTGGGCGGTCCAGACGGTCTGGCCGGACGAACCGGCGGGTGATCCTCAGCCCGCTGAGTGAGCCTCGGGCACGCGTTCACCCTCGCGCGTCGGGCCGGGAGCAGTCCCGTCTCCGAAGGGCCTACCGCCCAGCGCTTCGCGGCCGTGCGGGCTCAGCCAGTTCGACAGGTCGGGCCCCTTCGGGACGACGCCCGTCGGATTAATGTCGGAGTGGACGATGTAGTAGTGCTGCTTGATCTGGACGAAGTCGGTGGTGTCCCCGAAGCCCGGCGTCTGGAACAGGTCACGGGCGTAGGCCCACAGCGCCGGCATCTCGGAGAGCTTGCTCCGGTTGCACTTGAAATGCCCGTGATACACCGGGTCGAACCTGGCCAGGGTCGTGAACAGCCGCACGTCGGCCTCGGTGATCGTGTCCCCTACCAGATATCGCTGGTCGGCCAACCGGTCCTCCAACCAGTCGAGCGCGGTGAACAACCGGTCGTAGGCCCTCTCGTAGGCCCTCTGTGAGCCGGCGAAGCCGCACCGGTAGACACCGTTGTTGACCTCTGTGTAGATCCGCTGGGCCACCTCGTCGATCTCGTCGCGCAGCGGCTCCGGGTAGAGCTGCGGGGCCCCTTCGCGATGGTGGGCCGACCATTCCGTCGAGAAGTCCAGGGTGATCTGCGCGAAGTCGTTGGTGACGACCTGACCGGTTTCGACCTCGACGATCGCGGGGACCGTCACGCCCTTCGGATAGTCCGGGACGCGCTTGTCGTACGCATCGCGCAGGTAGTGGATTCCGAGCACCGGGTCGACAGCGTCCGGGTCGAGATCGAAGGTCCAGCTGCGCTCGTCGTGGGTGGGGCCGCAAAAGCCGATGGAGAGAGCATCTTCGAGGCCCAGCAGGCGTCGCACGATGATCGTCCGGTTGGCCCACGGACACGCCCTGGCCACGACCAGCCGGTACCGGCCCGCCTCGACGGGGTAACCGTCACGGCCGTCGGCGGTGATCCGGGTGGTGATGTAGTCGGTGTCCCGGTTGAACTCACCGTCGGACGCGGAGGAGTCGGCCACGTAGCTCATAGCTGCCTTGATACCCGTATCGCGGCGGCGAATCTGAAGTTGATCGCTTTTTCGGGCTCCTACTTGATGAACGACTTCAGATTCGCGCCCCGCGGAACCGGCGCGAGGGCCTCCAGCGTCCAATGGCCATGGACCTATTCGTCGGAACTGAGGCGCTGAGTGCCGGCACGGTCAACCGGTACCAACTCTCGACGCGCTACCGGGCAGTGCACCGCAATGTCTACGCCCCGAAGGGCCGGCAGCTCACGCCCGTGCAGAAAGCCGAGGCGGCGTGGCTGTGGTCGCGCCGGACTGCCGCCGTCGTCGGTGTGTCCGCCGCCGCGATGCACGGCGCGCTGTGGATCGACCCCCCGCCTGCCGGCCGAACTGAACCAGCGCAGTCAGCACCGCAGCCCCGGAATCTTGCTGCACTGCAACGCACTTCGCCACGACGAAGTCACCACCGTGCGCGGCATCCCGGTCACGACGCCACAGCGCACCGCATTCGATCTCGGCCGTAGGGCAGGTGTCGTGCGAGCGGTGGTGCGACTGGACGCGTTGCTGCGAGCGACGAACACGGGACCCGACGACGTACGGCTGGTCGCAGAGCGTCACCGCGGAGCACGGGGGATCGTGCAACTGCGGCAGGTCCTCGAGCTGGTCGACGCCGGAGCTGAATCACCTCAGGAGACGCGCACGCGCCTTGTGCTCATCACAGCGGGCCTACCGCCCGAAGGCACCCAGATCGACGTCTACGACCGGTTCGGATACCACCTCGGCCGCGTCGATATGGGCTGGGAGACGTGGAAGGTCGGCGTCGAGTACGACGGCGAGCACCACTGGGGCGACGCCCGGCAAGGCGCCCGCGACATCGACCGTCTGGCGACCCTCGAGGCTCAGGGCTGGCGGATCATCCGGGTCAGCGCCGACATCCTGCGCGATCGCCCCGCGACCATCGCATCGCGGACCTATGCAGCGCTCCGTGACGCCGGGGCGCCCATCGGGCCGCCCAATCTGAACTTATGAGCGCATTTTCGCCGACAGTTCGACAAGAAGTTCAGTGTCGACCCCCCGAGTGTCGACCCCCGAGCGCGGCGGCAATGACCTACGCGTCGAGTTCGCGCGCGACGGCCTTGACGACCTCGGAGACCCGGCGCGCGACCTTGCGGTCGGGGTACTTGCCCTTGCGCAGCTCGGGCTGCACAGCTCCTTCGAGGAGCGTGATCATGTCCTCGACCATGCCGTGCAGCTCGTCGGGGGTGTGCTTGTGCTCGGCAGCGGCAGCTTCGCGACGGTTCCGGCTCACGCTCGGCGGCGGATCGATGAGCTTGACCTGCAGTGCCTGCGGTCCGCGGCGTCCCGCCGCCACGCCGAACTCGACGCGCTGACCGGCCTTCAGACCTTCGACACCGGCAGGCAGCGCCGAGGACCGCACGTAGACGTCTTCGCCCTCCTCCTGTGAGAGGAATCCGAAGCCTTTCTCCGCGTCGTACCACTTCACCCGGCCGGTTGGCACTGGTCTCACCTGCTGTCTGTCTGGTGTCGATAACGCCTACATGGCTACATAAAGGAAGCGCCCCGCCTGCGTCGGGACGCGCCGTGCAAGATCCTACTCGGACGTCCGGGCGGCCAGCATCCCCTTATGTCGGTAGGCTGCAGGTCACCGCTGGAGGAAGATGATGCGACTGATTCTGAACGTCATTTGGCTGGTGTTCGGCGGCCTCTGGCTGGCGCTCGGCTACCTCCTGGCGGCGCTGATCTGCTTCGTCCTGATCGTCACCATCCCTTTCGGTTTCGCGTCGCTGCGGATCGCGGCCTACGCGCTGTGGCCGTTCGGCCGGACCATCGTGGAGAAGCCGGGCCCGCGTCCGGGCGCGCTGGTCGGCAACGTCATCTGGGTCATCGTCGCCGGCGTGTGGCTGGCGATCGGACACATCACCACCGCGCTCGCGATGGCCATCACGATCGTCGGTATCCCGCTGGCCCTGGCCAATCTGAAGCTGATTCCGGTGTCGCTGATGCCGCTGGGCAAGGAGATCGTGCCGGTCGATCAGGCTCACGGTCGCGTGGTCGGTTCGGTGCCGTGACGGTCGTCCCCCTCGGGTTGCCGTCTGTCCAGCGCCCTTCGACCCCGGCGCCGGCGACCGGCCCCCTGATCGACACCTTCGGGCGGGTCGCGACGGATCTGCGGGTGTCGCTGACCGACCTGTGCAATCTGCGCTGCACCTACTGCATGCCCGCCGAGGGACTCGACTGGATGCCGCGCGACCAGAAGCTCACCCCCGACGAACTGACCCGGTTGCTGCGCATCGGCGTCACCCGCCTGGGGATCACGAGCATCCGGTTCACCGGCGGAGAACCCCTGGTGGTGCCGCATCTCGAGGATGTCCTCGCGGCGACGACGGCGCTGCGACCCCGCCCCGAGATCACGCTGACCACCAACGGCATCGGGCTCGCGCAGCGGGCGGCGGGGCTCAGACGTGCCGGACTCAATCGCATCAACGTGTCGCTGGACACCGTCGATCCGGCGCGCTTCGCCGCGATCACCCGCCGCGACAGGTTCGACGACGTGATCGCCGGTCTTCACGCCGCGAAGGAAGCGGGGCTGCAGCCGGTGAAGGTCAACGCGGTGCTCGACGCGGTGAGAGGCCTGCAGGACGCGGTGGCACTTCTTGGCTTCTGCCTGGAGAACGGCTATCAGTTGCGGATCATCGAGCAGATGCCGCTCGACGCCGGCCACTCCTGGCAGCGCGACCGTGCGCTGAGCGCCGACGACATCCTGGACACGCTGCGGCGGCACTTCACGCTCACTCCCGACCCCGCCCCGCGCGGGTCGGCACCGGCACAGCTGTGGCGGGTCCACGACGGGACCGGAGTGGTCGGCCGGGTCGGGATCATCGCGTCGGTGTCGCACGCGTTCTGCTCGACCTGTGACCGCAGCCGGCTCACCGCCGACGGTCAGGTCCGCAACTGTCTGTTCGCCCGCGACGAGACCGACCTGCGGGCGCTGCTGCGCTCCGGTGCGGACGACGACGCCCTGGAGGCAGCGTGGCGCGCGGCGATGTGGGCCAAGGCCGCCGGGCACGGCATCAACGATCCCGATTTCGTGCAGCCGGACCGGCCGATGAGCGCGATCGGAGGCTGAGGGCTTGCCTGCTGGGACCGACGTGCGGGTGACCGTGCGGTATTTCGCGGCGGCGCGCGCCGCGGCGGGGGCGGAATCGGAGACGATCGACGTTCCGTCCGGCACCACCGTCGACGCGCTCGTGGCGACGCTGCGCAGTCGCGACGACGGTCTGGCCTCGGTGTTGGCGAGATGCTCGTATCTGCGCGACGGTGTCGCCGTGCGCGACATGGGTGTGGTCCTCGACGACGCGCAGACGATCGACGTCCTGCCTCCGTTCGCGGGCGGCTAGAGGCCGAATACACCTTTCTATTCCGTGATTTGCGTCACATCACGGAATGGTCACGGGATGGCTACGGACAGGTTGAGGGACCCGGCACCTGCAGGAACGACAGTCGGTCCTGGGTATTTAGAGTTTTTTTAGTATTTGCCGCGTTCCGCAACACGGCTGTGAGCAAAAGATGACGAGCCCCTGGGGAGCCGTTACCGTCTGAACAGGCCGATCGACCCCCACAGATGACCGGCCTGCCGCACCACCGATTGCGCCGAGCTCCATCCGTCGGTGTGCGGGGACAACGAGATACAACCCGGATGGAGGCGGGGGACCCACTGGTCCACCGAATACGACAGGACCGGGAACCGATTCGGTTCCTTGGGGTGAAGCCGTCGACGTTTCGACGATGACGGCCGGGCGACCTCTCCAGCCCGAACCCGACAGCTGACCTCGCGGGCGCTACAGAGAGGAACCACACGCACTTATGAGTGGACGGCACCGCAAACCCGCTTCATCAGCCAAGAGCGTCGCGAAGATCGCCTTCACCGGCGCGGTCATCGGAGGCGGAGGTATCGCCCTCGCCGGACATGCCGGCGCCGCGACCGACGGCGAATGGGATCGGGTCGCCTCGTGCGAATCCGGTGGAAACTGGGCGATCAACACCGGCAACGGCTACCACGGCGGACTTCAGTTCTCCCCGAGCACCTGGTCGGGACACGGCGGCGGCGAGTTCGCCCCGGCGGCCTACCTGGCGACCAAGGAAGAGCAGATCGCCGTCGCCGAGCGGGTGCTGGCCTCTCAGGGCAAGGGCGCATGGCCGACGTGCGGCAAGGTGCTGTCCGCCGCGACGCCGCGCAACGTCGTCGACGAGCCGCCCGCTCCCGCCCCGGTCGACCCGCTCGGCCTGGGCGGTGTGCTGCCTCCGCCGCCGGCCCCGCTGGACCCGTTCGCTCCCCCGCCGCCTCCGCCCGCACCGGCGCCGTTCGATGCGCTGGCAGCCCCGGCGCCCGCACCCCTGCCGCCGGCGCCCGAGGCGCTGCCGCCCGCACCCGTCGAGCAGCTCGCGGCTCCGCTGCCCGCGCCGGCCCCCGAGGCCGTCCCGGTCGACGCGATGGCCGCGCCGGCCCCGCTGCCCCCGGCACCCGAGGCGCTCCCCCCGGCACCCTTGGATGCGCCTGCTCCGGCCCAGACCGTCGCGTTCGACGCCGTCGCCGCTACCGCACCGCTGCCGGCACCGGAGGCACTCCCTCCGGCTCCGCTGCCCGCACCGGCCCCCGAGGCCGTCCCGTTCGACGCCCTGTCGGTGCCGGCACCCGTGGAGCCCGTCGTCGCGCCGATCCCCGTGGACGCGCCGCCGAGCGCGGTGGTCACCGCCGTCAACTGGGACACCGCTCCGGCACCTGCCCCCGGTGACCCGCAGATGTGGTCCCTGGGCCTCGACGCCCCGCTGCAGCCCGCTCCTGTGCCTCCGCCGCTTCCGGCCCCCGCACCGGAAACCGTCGCCGCCCCCGCACCGGTGGTCGGCGTACCCGCCGGCCAGGCCGGTCCGGTTCCGGCGGCGCCCGCCGAGGTCCCGCACCTCGTCAGCCCGGACAACCCGCCTCCCGGCACCACGGTGACGCCGCAGGGTCCTCAACAGAGCCCGAACGTGACGTACCTCAAGGAGATCTGGCACGCGATCCAGACCCAGGAGATCTCGGGCTCGGATGCGCTGCTGGCGCTGACCCAGCGTCCACTGACCGCCAACGGTGGTGGACCGGCGCCGATGGCACCGGTCGGCGCTCCCGCGCCGGCGCCGGAAGCCCCCGTCCAGGGTGCCGCAGCACCGCTGCCGGCTCCGGCCGTCCCGGCGCCCCCGCCGGTGCTGCCGCCCGCCTGATATCTAGGCGGAGTTCACCCATTCGTCGGAGCCATCGGTGAAGAACTGATGCTTCCAGACCGGTAGCCGCTCCTTGACGCGGTCGACCAGCCGGGCGCACGTCTCGAAGGCGGCCCCGCGGTGATCGGCGGCGACCGCGGCCACCAGTGCGGCATCGCCGATACGCAGGGTGCCGACCCGATGACTCACAGCGATCGCGCGCACACCGTGGCTCTCGGCGGCGATCTCGGCTGCCACGTCGGCCAGCGTCTGTTCGGCGGTCGGGTGCGACGAGTACTCCAAGCGGGTGACGCCCCGTCCCCCGTCGTGGTCCCGGACGACGCCCGCGAACGTGACGACGGCTCCGGCCGATTCGTGGGCGACGAGGTTCTCGTGCTCGGTGGTGTCGATGAGCTGATCGGTCAGCGCCGCGCGTACCACGATGGTCATCGCGTGTGGTCCTTGCCGTGGAGTTGGTCGAGGGCGTGGTCGAGTACCTCGGCGAGCACTCCGAGCCCGTCCCTGACCCCGCCGAGGGAGCCGGGCAGGTTGACGATCAGCGTCCTGCCTGCGACGCCGCAGACCCCGCGGGAGAGCACCGACGTCGGCACCTTCGGGAGCCCGGAACGCCGGATCGCGTCGGCGAGGCCGGGGATCTCGTAGTCGAGCAGCGCCGAGGTGATCTGGGGCGTCGCATCGGTCGGTGAGATGCCGGTGCCGCCCGAGGTCAGGATCACATCCGGAGCGTCGGCGAGAGCGGCCTCGAGCGCCGCTGCGACAGGTTCGCCGTCGGCGACGACCACGGGTGCCGGTGTGGTGATGCCGCGGTCGGTCAGCCAGTCGGCCAGAACGGGCCCGCAGCGGTCCTCGTAGACGCCACCGGCGGCGCGCGTGGAGGCGATGACGACGACGCCGGTCCGCGTCACCGGGTCCACGACCCGGTCTTGCCGCCCTCCTTGCGGAGCACCCGGATGCCGTCGATGCCGGCTGCCCGGTCGACGGCCTTGATCATGTCGTAGACGGTGAGCGCGGCGACGCTGACGGCGGTCAGCGCCTCCATCTCGACCCCGGTGCGGTCGGTGGTGCGCACGGTCGCGGTGATGGTCACCGATCCGGGCGCCTCGTCACCGCCGACGGTGAAGTCGATGTCGACGCCGGTGATCGCGAGCGGATGGCACAGCGGGACGAGATCGCTCGTGCGTTTGGCGGCGAGGATGCCGGCGATGCGCGCGGTCGCGAGCGCGTCGCCCTTGGGCAGGCCGTTCGCGGTGATCATGTCGACGACGTCGGGCCTGGTGTGCACCGTGCCCTCGGCCACCGCGATGCGTGAGGTCGCGTCCTTGGCGGTGACGTCGACCATGTGCGCGGCGCCGGTCTCGTCGAGGTGCGAGAGGCGTTCGCCCACAGCCGGTGACCGTTACCTGTTGACGACGGTGACGGCTTGGATGAAGGGCAACTGCTCGGCCGGCAGCGGGAACGTGACGTCCCCGAACGGCGAGAGCGCACCGGTGCGGTCGGTGGCAAGCTCGCTGACCACGTGGTCATCGGGGTCCGTCGAGGGCCAGCCCGGATCGACGTATCGGTTCTTCTTGTCATCAGCCACGAAGACATTGTGGCAGGCCGATAGCCGACTGGCGAGGGCGGGCGGCTCCTTTACGCTGGTCAGCGATGAGTGCGTGTGCGAAGAGCAGGGGGCGGCGATGAGCCCCCGAGCCAAGGCCCCCGGTATGCCGCTGGCTGCCTGGCTGGCCGAGCGCACCGACGAGCAACTGGTCGCGCTGCTGCGTCTGCGTCCCGACCTCACCCAACCGCCCCCCGGCAGCATCGCGGCGTTGGCCGCGCGGGCGGCGGCGCGCCAGTCGGTGAAGGCTGCCACCGACGACCTCGACTTCCTGAATCTGGCGGTCCTCGACGCACTGCTGACCCTCGGCGCCGACACCGTCGTGGCGACCTTCGCCGAACTGGCCGAACTGTTCGGGGAACGCGCCGACGGCGCCGAGATCCGCGCGACCGTCGAAGACCTGTGTGAGCGCGCACTGGTGTGGGGTGACCCGACCGGCGACGGGGCGCTGCGCGTGGTCGCCGAGGTGGCTTCCTGCCTGCCCTGGTACCCGGGTCAGGCGACCGTGGAGGCCGCGTCGATGTCGGCGACGGAGATCGACGCGGCTCTGGCGACCCTCGACGGCGCCGCCCGCGACCTGCTGGACAAGCTGCTGGAGGGGTCTCCGATCGGGCGCACCCGGGACGCGATGCCGGGCACCCCGCCGGACCGTCCTGTGCCCAGGTTGCTGGCGGCCGGCCTGCTTCGCCGGCTCGACGAGGACACCGTCATCCTGCCGCGGCTGGTGGGTCAGGTCCTCCGGGGAGCGACGCCGGGACCGGTCAGCCTGTCCGCGCCGGATCCGACGGTGACCACGACCAAAGCCTCCGACGTCGACGCGGTGGCGGCCGGCGCGGCACTGGACTTCCTGCGCGAGGTCGAGGTGGTCCTCGAAACCCTCAGTGCGGCACCTGTTCCCGAGTTGCGCAGTGGCGGCCTCGGTATCCGCGAGGTCAAGCGGCTGACCAAGGCGACCGGCATCGACGAGCGCAGGCTCGGACTGATCCTCGAGGTGGCCGCGGGGGCGGGGCTGATCGCGCCGGGCATCCCGGAGCCCGACCCGACGGACTCGGCAGCCTCGTCGTGGGCGCCGACCGTGGCTGCCGACCGGTTCATCGAATCTCCGACCGCGGTCAAGTGGCAGCTGCTGATGTCGGCCTGGCTCGATCTGCCGGGCCGTCCCAGCCTCGTGGGCACCCGCGGCGCGGACGGTAAACCCTATGCGGCGCTGTCTGATTCGTTGTTCTCGACCGCAGCCCCGTTCGATCGCCGGCTGCTCCTCGAAACGCTGGACGCGTTGCCGCCCGGAGCGGGGGTGGACGCCGAGAGCGCGTCACAGGCGATGGTGTGGAAGCGTCCGCGCTGGTCGGCGCGTCTGCAGCGCGACCCGGTCGCCGACCTGCTGACCGAAGCCCACGCGGTCGGCGCGGTGGGGCGGGGTGCGCTGGCCACGCCGCTGCGCCGGCTCCTCGCCGGCGCCGACGAGGAGGCCGTCGTCGCGGCGATGGACAAGGTCCTGCCCGCGCCGATCGATCATTTCCTGCTGCAGGCGGACCTGACGGTCATCGTCCCCGGCCCGCTCGAGCGCGCGCTCGCCGAGCAGCTCGCGGCGGTCGCGACGGTGGAGTCCGCCGGGGCGGCGATGGTGTACCGCATCGACGAATCCTCGGTCCGGCGGGCGCTGGATACCGGCAAGACGGCCGGCGAACTCCATGCGCTGTTCGCCAAGCATTCCAAAACACCTGTGCCGCAGGCATTGACCTACCTGATCGATGACGCGGCCCGTCGGCACGGCCAGCTGCGGGTGGGGATGGCGTCGTCGTTCGTGCGCTGCGAGGACACCGCGCTGCTGGCCCAGGCGGTGGCCGCGCCGGCGACCGAGCGGGTCGAGCTGCGCATGCTCGCCCCCACCGTCGCGGTGTCGCAGGCACCGATCTCGGAGGTGCTCAACGCTTTACGCTCCGCGGGCTTCGCGCCCGCCGCAGAGGATGCGACCGGCGCGATCGTGGACCTGCGCGTCCGGGGCGCACGGGTCCCGTCGCCGGGCCGCCGCCGGGGATACCGGCAGACCACGGGGCCCTCCGATCAGACCCTGGGTGCGATCGTCGCCGTCCTGCGCAAGGTCGCGTCGGCGCCGCCGACAGGACTGCGGCTGGATCCCGCCGTCGCGATCTCCGAACTGCAGCAGGCGGCACACCACCAGGAATCGGTGGTGATCGGCTACGTCGACCCGGCCGGGGTGGCCACCCAGCGCGTGGTGGCGCCGATCAACGTCCGCGGCGGCCAGCTCACCGCCTACGACCCGGCGTCGGGGCGCGTACGCGAGTTCGCCATCCACCGCGTCACGTCGGTGGTCTCTGCGGATTCCGGGTGACCGCCGGGCGGCTCACCGGAACACGGTCACCGCGACCACACCGGGCAGCGTATTGCTGACACCGGTGTCGTCGGTGACGTAGACCGACAGTGTGCGCGTCACGCCGATCACGTCCAACAGACCGCCGCCGTAGCGGGTCGCCCTGAACGTGATCGACTGCAGCGCCTGCTTGTACTGCGCGATCGTCGCCGTGCCCGTGAGCGTGAGCAACCCGGTCGCGCTGTCGAAGGTCGCCGCGATCGGCACGCCCGCCACTGCCGTGTAGGCGAGGGTGTCTCCGGTGGTGAAGCGCTCGGAGATCCGCACCGACGCACCGCTGAGCACGCTGGAATCGGTGTCGACGATGGTCGCCGATGTGATCGGCGTGACGGTGTCGCCGACCGACGGGAACGACAGGTCAGGCAACCCGACGGTGACCACGGTCGGCCGGTCGGGATTCTTGACCAGCGCCGCGGCCGCACCGGGAAGCACCGCGGAGAGGCCGGAGTCGTCGACGATGTTGATCGTCACGGTCCGCGGCACGCCGGCACCGCCCGTCGCCGAGAACGTCACCGCCTCCAGCGCGGCCTCGTACTCGGCGACCGACGCGGGACCCGACAACGTCAGGGTGTCGGTGCCGTTCCAGGACGCGGTGATCAGTCCCGGGGTCGGCGGTGCGTAGGCGAGGACGTCGCCCACCTGGCGTCCCACGCCGAGCGCGACCGTCGCGCCGGTCAGCACCGGGGAGTCGAGATCCTCGATGGTGACCACCGGTGCGATCACCACGCCGGGCCTGCCGATGGTGTGGGTCGGAGGTACGGCGGTGACGACGATCGTCGGCCGCAGCGGTGCCAGGGAGTTGGCGAAGACGATGCCCGGGGCGGGGTTGGTGTCTCCATCGGATTCGGTGACGGTGATGGTCACGGTGCGGGGCAGTCCCAGCGCGGTGGCGCTGAAGGTGATGCTCTGCAGCGCCTGCTGGTACTGCTCGACCGTCGCGGTGCCCGACAGCGTCAGCGTCCAGGCGTTGGTCTGCTGCACGGTGATCGGATTGCCCTCGACCGCAACGTATCCCAGCGTGTCGCCGGCGACCCGGTTCAGGCCGATGCTGACCACCGCGCCGGTGAGCTGATCGTCGTCGGCGTTGGCGATGCCCACCGAGGTCAGCAGTTTGACCGGCGCCTTGCCGATCGTGTGGACCGGGAGACCCACCGGGGTGACGATCAGCGGCAGTTCGACGTCGACTCCGGGCAACACGGTGGCGGCCACCAGGGTCGGCGTCAGGCTGTTGTTGCCGTCGGCGTCGGTCAGCGAGATCTCCACGGTCCGGGCCAGCAGCCCGAGGGATTCGGCACTGAAAGTGATTGCTTTGAGCGCGGTTTCGTAATCGGCCCGCGAGTGAACCCCCGTCAGCTCGATCGTCCAGTCGTCGACCTGATTGACTCCGACGGTGATGCCGGCAGGCGCGACGTAGCCCAGCTTGTCCCCGGCGACGCGTGTCAGCGCGCTCATCGCGACCAGGACACGCTGCATCGACGCCGAATCCACGTCGACGATCTGGGCGAGCGACAGCAGCGGGACGGGGGCACCGCCGAGGAAGTACGGCAGCCCGCCGGCGGCCAGCAGCGACGGCGGCGCATCAACGGGCAGTCCGAGCACGGTCACGAGCGAGAACGCCGGGACGAGATTGCTCTCGCCGTGCTCGTCGGTGATGGTGAAGTCCACCGTGCGGGCCACCAGACCGAGGTCGGTGGTGCTGAACGTGATTGCCATCAGCGCTTTTTCGTAGTCGGCCTGCGAGGCCAGACCGGTCAGCTTCAGCGTGTGGTCATTGACCTGCTCGACGTCGATCGTGACGCCCTCGGGGGCGACGTAGCGCAGCTGGTCGCCGTCCTGGCGACCCACCCCGATGGTGACGGTCGCCTCGCTCATCTGCGGCGAGTCGAGGTCGACGATCTTGGCCAGCGACAGCAGATTCACCGGATCCGCACCCACGAGGTAGGGCAACAGCCGGCCCGTCACCGCCAGCGTCGGAGGTACGGCGACGATCGGTTCGGCGTCGAACGCCACGGTCTGGGTGTAATTGTCGGGTTGGGCGAGGCGGAAGAACCGGGCGACCGCGTGAAGCAGGTTCTGGATACCGCCCAGGACACCGGTCAGGTGCTCGGAGTCGTCTCGGATGACGACGTCGAACGACACGGGCACCGGATCTCCGAGCACGGGCAGCGTCGGGGTGTACAGGAACGTGTTGGTGGCCGGGACGCGGACGACCAGGCCGGTGTCGGGTTGCACGATCTCGTAGGTCAGCGGGTCCCCGTTGGGATCGTAGGCGTCGATGGTGATGAGCACCTGGCCGGTGAGGATCTGTTCGGTCTCCACCGAACGCACAACCGGGGTCTTGTTGAAGAAGGTGTGCGTGATCAGCCGGCGTACCCATGCCAGCACCGCGTCGGCGACCGGCGACGGCGCCGGAAGCTCCGGATCAGCAAGTGGTGCAACGGCGGTCGACACGACGGCACTGAGCACGTTGGCACTGGTCACGGTCCCGGTCTCGGGCGTCTGCGGTGCAGCTTCCGCGGAGGCCCCCGAAGCCGTGGGCGCGGTCGTGGTGCGGACGGGCGCCGTCGGCTTCTGCTGTGCCCTGGTGGCGACGTCGGGGGTCGCCTCGGCCTCGCCGGTGGGCGCCGGGGTGTCGTCGGTGTCGTCCTCGGCGGCGCTCACGTCTTCGGCGTCGCCGGACTCCTCGGCGTCGGCGTCCGCGCTGTCGTCGGCCGCGCTGTCGTCGGCCGCGCTGTCGGCGTCGCGGCTCAGCGCCTCGGCCTCCGCCGCGTCGTCGTCGGTGGCGGTCCGGCCGGACGGCGCGGGATCGTCGTCACCGTCGGACTCGCCGTCGCCTGCGGCGCCGGTCGCACCACCGGAGGGAGACGTCGTCTGCCCACGGTCTGTCGACAGACCTGAGGCGGGCTTGCCGGATTCAGCGCGTGTGGCGGGGGCCGAGGCGCTCACCGAACCCCCCGAATCGCCGTCGGTGTCCGCGTAGGCGAACCCGGTGGCCGCGTTCGCGACGGCGAAACCGATTCCGAGCGACACCGCGAGCGCTCCCACCCTCCCGATGTACATCGCAGGACGGGTGCCGCCCTGCGTCACCGGCCGGCGTGATGGCTGCTCGCTCATGGGTCGATCTCCGTTTCCTCAGGGGCTGGACGTCCAGATCGCAGGGTCATCGCGGGCGGAGCACCTGCGATGAAGGGCATGAGAGCAAAATAGTGATCGCAGTCACAGTAAAGCAAGGACCAATCGCGAAGACAGGCGACCCGCAACCGTCCACGCAGGCTCTTCCTGCGAAAATCCGGGCACCGCGAATTAGAGCCGCCGACAATTTCCGGGGGTATGTCGCGCATCGCGGGGGTCGGGGATCCCGTTCGGCAATGCCGACTCCGGACCGGCGAGCGGGGCGGCACACGCTGACGACACGAGGTGTCCGACCCGACCTGGATAATGGGACAACGTGACTTCAGCCAGACTTCGAGGCGGCACCGCGCGTGACTGACGGACCGCTCATCGTGCAATCCGACAAGACCGTCCTGCTCGAGGTGGACCACGAGCAGGCCGGGGCAGCACGTGCGGCCATTGCGCCGTTCGCCGAGTTGGAGCGCGCACCCGAGCACATCCACACCTACCGCATCACCCCGCTCGCCCTGTGGAACGCCCGCGCGGCGGGACACGACGCCGAGCAGGTCGTCGACGCCCTGGTGTCGTTCTCCCGCTATGCCGTCCCGCAGCCGCTGCTGGTCGACATCGTCGACACCATGGCGCGGTACGGCCGCCTGCAGTTGGTCAAGCATCCCGCCCACGGACTCACCCTGGTCAGCTTCGACCGGGCGGTGCTCGAAGAGGTGCTGCGGAACAAGAAGATCGCGCCGATGCTCGGCGCCCGCCTCGACGACGACACCGTCATCGTGCACAACAGTGAGCGGGGTCGGGTCAAGCAGATGCTTCTGAAGATCGGTTGGCCCGCCGAGGACCTGGCGGGTTACGTCGACGGTGAGGCACACCCGATCGCCCTGGAGCAGGACGGTTGGGAGCTGCGTGACTACCAGCAGATGGCCGCGGACTCGTTCTGGGACGGCGGTTCGGGCGTCGTGGTGCTGCCGTGCGGTGCCGGCAAGACGCTCGTCGGCGCCGCGGCGATGGCCAGGGCGGGCGCGACGACACTGATCCTCGTCACCAACACCGTCGCCGGACGCCAGTGGAAGCGCGAACTGATCGCCCGCACGACGCTGACCGAGGAGGAGATCGGCGAATATTCCGGCGAGCGCAAGGAGATTCGACCGGTCACCATCGCGACGTACCAGGTGATCACCCGCCGGACCAAGGGCGAGTACAAGCATCTGGAATTGTTCGACAGCCGTGACTGGGGCCTGATCGTCTACGACGAGGTGCACCTGTTACCGGCCCCGGTCTTCCGGATGACGGCCGACCTGCAGTCGAGACGACGGCTGGGGCTGACGGCGACGCTGATCCGCGAGGATGGGCGTGAGGGCGACGTGTTCTCGTTGATCGGCCCCAAGCGTTATGACGCGCCGTGGAAGGACATCGAGGCCCAGGGCTGGATCGCGCCGGCCGAATGTGTCGAGGTCCGGGTCACGATGACCGACAACGAGCGCATGCTGTACGCGACGGCCGAACCCGAGGAGCGTTACAAGCTCTGCGCGACAGCCCACACCAAGATCGCGGTGGTGAAGTCGATCCTGGACCGCCATCCGAACGAGCCGACGCTGGTGATCGGCGCCTATCTCGACCAGCTCGACGAGCTGGGCACCGAGTTGAACGCCCCGGTGATCCAGGGGTCCACGAAGAATGCCGAGCGCGAGGAACTGTTCGACGGCTTCCGCCGGGGCGAGATCCGCACCCTCGTGGTCTCCAAGGTCGCGAACTTCTCCATCGATCTCCCGGAAGCCAGTGTTGCGGTGCAGGTTTCAGGGACGTTCGGCTCACGCCAGGAGGAGGCGCAACGCCTCGGCCGGTTGCTGCGCCCGAAGGCCGACGGCGGCGGGGCGGTGTTCTACTCGGTGGTGTCGCGCGACAGCCTCGACGCCGAGTACGCGGCACACCGGCAGCGCTTCCTCGCCGAGCAGGGCTACGGCTATGTCATCAAGGACGCCGACGACCTGCTCGGGCCGGCAATCTGAACAGCCGGGTCACAGGATGAGCGTGAGCAGGCCCGTCGTCGTGTTGCTGTAAACGCCCTGGAAGTCCCGGACAACCATGGTGATGGTGCGGCTCCCGAGCAGATTGATCCCTGTCTTCGAGAACCTGACCGACGCCATCGCTGCCTGGTACTGCGCAACAGTCCCCTCACCCGACAGGGTCAGTACTCCGTTTTCGTAGATGCCGGTGATGTCTCCGACCGCAGTGAACTCAAGCTTATCGACGCTTTGAACGTTGGTGATCGTGATGACCGCCTGATCCAGGAAGGAAGAATCATCGACTATCACCACACCTGGGCTCACTACCTGCGCGCCCAGAAGGAGTAGACCTCCTCCGAGCGGGGCGGTGAGGATGGGTGCCGAGTTGGCCGTCTGCGTCACCAACGCTGTGGCGTTCGGGCTGGACGCACCCTGCGCATCGGTCGCGGTGATGGTGATGGTCTTGATCTCCGTCGAACCCGACGGGCCCGACGCGAACGTCACCGACCGCAACAAGTCCTGATACGCCGCCGTACTCGCATCCCCCGTAAACGTCAGCACTCCCGTGACGCTGTCGTAGTTCCCGTCGATGCCGGCCACAGCTGTGAAATCGAGAACGTCGCCCGTGGCGAAGTTATCGGTGATCGCCACCGACGCACCCTGCATCGTCGACGAGTCGAGGTCCAGGATCGTGAGCAACGGGTTCACCGCCACCGCAGTGTTTCCCGCCGTGTAGATCGGACCGAGCAGGGTTGTGACAAGGGGCGCCAGGTTCACCGGCGCAGCGAGGACCGCCACCGCGACCGAGCCCGGCAGACTCGACGCGTTCTGCGTGTCGGTCACGGTGAACGACACCGTCTTGATGGTCGCCGGCGCTGCCGAACCCGTCGCAATCTTCACCGATCGAAGCAACTGCTGGTAGTCGGCGACCGGCGCATCGCCGGTGAAGGTCAGCGTTCCGGTGTCGGCATCGAAGCTTCCGGAAATCCCTTGTTGTGCAGTGAAGCTCAACAGGTCACCGACACTGAAGTTACCCGTGATCTTCACCGTCGCCCCCTTGAGCATGCTCGAATCGAGATCGAGCAGACCGAGACCCGAGTCGACGTTCACTGCGGTGGATCCCGCCGTATAACTCAGGTTCACCCCTGACGTGATCACCAGCGGAGCGACATTCACAGGCGCGGAAACCACCGTCACGGCAACGAGGCCCGGACCACTGACCTTGCCGTCGGCGTCGGTCACCACGAACGAGACGCTCTTGATGGTGGCCAGTGCTCCGCTGCTGGTGGAGAAGGTCACCGAGCGTAGGAGCTCTTGGTAGGCGCTCAGGGTGGCGGTACCTTCGAAGGTCAGCACGCCTGCGTCGTAGGTGCCGCTGATGCCGGATTGCGGAGTGAATGCAAGAACCTCCCCTGATGCCGCACCGCCCACGATGGACACCACGGCTCGCGAGATGTTCGGCGAATCAGCATCCAGCAGAGTCAGATTCGGATCCAGTACCGTTTCCGTCGCACCCGATGTGTAGGTCACGTTGGCCACCGATGTGACGACGACGGGGGTGGCGAGGACGGGTAGCGACACGACTGCCACTGCCACTGTCCCCGGCGTGCTGGTATTGAGCTCAGAGTCCGAAACTGTGAACAAAATGCTTCGAATTGACGTCAAGGCTGTGGTGCTCGTCGAGAACGCGACTGTTCGCAACAGCTGTTGGTACTGGCTCACTGTGGCATCGCCGTCGAAGGTGAGAACACCGGAGTCGTATCCTGCCGATACACCGTCGGGCAAGGCGCCCCAGGTCAGTGAATCGCCCTCGGCCGGGTTGCTGATTGTCACGGTTGCGCCCGACATCATCGACGAGTCTCCGTCGAGCACAACAATTCCGGAGTCGACCGGGGTGGATGTACCACCAGCCGTGTGCGAGACACTGACGACTGATGTCAGAACGATCGGCGAGGCCGCAGAGAGGCCGATCACCGTCACCACGGTCGCGGCCGGCACCACGCTGGGATTGCCATCGACATCAGTGACCGAGAAACTCACCGACTTCAACCCGGGAGCGGTCGAGGTCAACGTGACCGACTGCAGCAACTGCTGATACACCGCGGCCGACGCCGCACCGGTGAACGTGACAGTGCCGGCACCCGGAGTCACGTCGAACCCGTCTGGAACATCGCCCCAGGACAGGACATCACCCTCGGCCGGGTCAGTGACCGTCACTGTCGCGGAGTCGATGTCGGAGTCCAGATCGGTGATCACCACGATCGGACTCACCGTGATCGGCTGTCCGGTAGTTCCCGCCGCGGCTGCGGCGACCAACACCACCGGAACGATCTGCACCTCAGGCAACCCGACCACCGTCACCACGGTCGCGGCCTGCACGACACTGGGATTGCCATCGACATCAGTGACTGAGAAACTCACCGACTTCAACCCGGCAGCGGCCGAGGTCAGGGTGACCGACTGCAGCAGTTGCTGATACACCTGCGCTGATGCCGCACCGGTGAACGTCACTGATCCGGACTGAGCGTCGTACCCAACCGTCGACACACCCTGAGGCAACCCGGCCCAGGACAGCACGTCACCCTCGGCCGGGTCGACGATCGTCACCGTGGCCGACTCGATGTCGGAATCCAGGTCGGTGATCACCACGATCGGACTGATCGTGATCGGTTGTCCTGCAACACCCGTCGCTACCGGCGATACCACCACCAGCGGCGGCACCTCCACCGACAAACCGACCACAGTCACCACCGTGCCCGCAGGCACCACACTGGGATTGCCATCCACATCGGTGACCGAGAAACTCACCGACTTCAACCCCGCACCCGTCGACGTCAGAGTCACCGACTGCAGCAGTTGCTGATAGATGGCGGCCGACGCCGCACCGGTGAACGTCACGGTGCCGGCACCAGTGGTCACCTGGAACCCCTCGGGTACCTCGCCCCAGGACAGCACATCCCCATCAGTCGCGTCAGTGATCGACACGGTCGCGGACTCGATGTCGGAATCCAGATCGGTGATCACCACGATGGGACTCACCGTGATCGGCTGTCCGGTAGCTCCGGCCGCGGCTGCGGCGACCAACACCACCGGAACGATCTGCACCTCAGGCAGACCGACCACTGTCACCACGGTCGCGGCCTGCACGACACTGGGATTGCCATCCACATCAGTGACCGAGAAACTCACCGACTTCAACCCCGCCGCCGTCGAGGTCAGGGTCACCGACTGCAGCAACTGCTGATAGATCGCCGCGGACGCTGCGCCCGTAAACGTCACCGACCCCGCACCCACCGACACGCCAAACCCGTCCGGCACCTCGCCCCAGGACAGCACATCCCCATCAGCCGGGTCTGTGACCGTCACCGTGGCCGACTCGATGTCGGAATCCAAGTCGGTGATCACCACGATGGGACTCACCGTGATCGGCTGTCCGGCAACACCCGTCGCTACCGGCGACACCACCACCAACGGCGGCACCTCCACCGACAAACCGACCACCGTCACCACCGTGCCCGCAGGCACCACACTGGGATTGCCATCCACATCGGTGACCGAAAAACTCACCGACTTCAACCCCGCACCCGTCGACGTCAGAGTCACCGACTGCAGCAGTTGCTGATAGATGGCGGCCGACGCCGCACCGGTGAACGTCACGGTGCCGGCACCAGTGGTCACCTGGAACCCCTCGGGTACCTCGCCCCAGGACAGCACATCCCCATCAGTCGCGTCAGTGATCGACACGGTCGCGGACTCGATGTCGGAATCCAGATCGGTGATCACCACGATGGGACTCACCGTGATCGGCTGTCCGGTAGCTCCGGCCGCGGCTGCGGCGACCAACACCACCGGAACGATCTGCACCTCAGGCAGACCGACCACTGTCACCACGGTCGCGGCCTGCACGACACTGGGATTGCCATCCACATCAGTGACCGAGAAACTCACCGACTTCAACCCCGCCGCCGTCGAGGTCAGGGTCACCGACTGCAGCAACTGCTGATAGATCGCCGCGGACGCTGCGCCCGTAAACGTCACCGACCCCGCACCCACCGACACGCCAAACCCGTCCGGCACCTCGCCCCAGGACAGCACATCCCCATCAGCCGGATCGGTGATCGTCACCGTGGCCGACTCGATGTCGGAATCCAAGTCGGTGATCACCACGATCGGACTCACCGTGATCGGCTGTCCGGCAACACCCGTCGCTACCGGCGACACCACCACCAACGGCGGCACCTCCACCGACAAACCGACCACCGTCACCACCGTGCCCGCAGGCACCACACTGGGATTGCCATCCACATCAGTGACCGAAAAACTCACCGACTTCAACCCCGCACCCGTCGACGTCAGAGTCACCGACTGCAGCAACTGCTGATACACCTGCGCGGACGCAGCACCGGTGAACGTCACCGACCCCGCACCCACAGACACGCCAAACCCGTCCGGCACCTCGCCCCAGGACAGCACATCCCCATCAGTCGCGTCAGTGATCGACACGGTCGCGGACTCGATGTCGGAATCCAGATCGGTGATCACCACGATCGGACTGATCGTGATCGGTTGTCCGACAACACCCGTCGCTACCGGGGATACCACCACCAGCGGCGGCACCTGAACCGACAAACCGACCACCGTCACCACAGTCGCGGCCTGCACCACGCTCGGATTGCCATCGACATCGGTGACCGAGAAACTCGCCGACTTCAACCCGGGAGCGGTCGAGGTCAGGGTGACCGACTGCAGCAACTGCTGATAGATCGCGGCCGACGCCGCACCGGTGAACGTCACGGTGCCGGCACCCGTGGTCACGTCGAACCCCTCGGGTACCTCGCCCCAGGACAGCACATCACCGTCAGCCGGATCGGTGATCGACACCGTGGCCGACTCGATGTCGGAATCCAGATCCGTGATCACCACGATCGGACTGATCGTGATCGGCTGACCCACCACACCAGCAGCCACCGGCGACACCACCACCAGCGGCGGCACCTCCACCGACAAACCGACCACCGTCACCACAGTCGCGGCCTGCACCACACTGGGATTGCCATCGACATCAGTGACCGAGAAGCTCACCGACTTCAACCCGGGAGCGGTCGAGGTCAGGGTGACCGACTGCAGCAACTGCTGATAGATCGCGGCCGACGCTGCGCCACTGAACGTGACAGTGCCGGCACCCGTGGTCACGTCGAACCCGTCCGGCACCTCGCCCCAGGACAGCACATCCCCATCAGCCGGGTCTGTGACCGTCACCGTGGCCGACTCGATGTCGGAATCCAAGTCGGTGATCACCACGATGGGACTCACCGTGATCGGCTGTCCGGCAACACCCGTCGCTACCGGCGACACCACCACCAACGGCGGCACCTCCACCGACAAACCGACCACCGTCACCACCGTGCCCGCAGGCACCACACTGGGATTGCCATCCACATCGGTGACCGAAAAACTCACCGACTTCAACCCCGCACCCGTCGACGTCAGAGTCACCGACTGCAGCAGTTGCTGATAGATGGCGGCCGACGCCGCACCGGTGAACGTCACGGTGCCGGCACCAGTGGTCACCTGGAACCCCTCGGGTACCTCGCCCCAGGACAGCACATCCCCATCAGTCGCGTCAGTGATCGACACGGTCGCGGACTCGATGTCGGAATCCAAGTCGGTGATCACCACGATGGGACTCACCGTGATCGGCTGTCCGGTAGCTCCGGCCGCGGCTGCGGCGACCAACACCACCGGAACGATCTGCACCTCAGGCAGACCGACCACTGTCACCACGGTCGCGGCCTGCACGACACTGGGATTGCCATCCACATCAGTGACCGAGAAACTCACCGACTTCAACCCCGCCGCCGTCGAGGTCAGGGTCACCGACTGCAGCAACTGCTGATAGATCGCCGCGGACGCTGCGCCCGTAAACGTCACCGACCCCGCACCCACCGACACGCCAAACCCGTCCGGCACCTCGCCCCAGGACAGCACGTCACCGTCAGCCGGATCGGTGATCGTCACCGTGGCCGACTCGATGTCGGAATCCAAGTCGGTGATCACCACGATCGGGCTCACCGTGATCGGCTGTCCGGCAACACCCGTCGCTACCGGCGACACCACCACCAACGGCGGCACCTCCACCGACAAACCGACCACCGTCACCACAGTCGCGGCCGGCACCACACTGGGATTGCCATCCACATCAGTGACCGAAAAACTCACCGACTTCAACCCCGCACCCGTCGACGCCAGAGTCACCGACTGCAGCAACTGCTGATAGATCGCGGCCGACGCTGCGCCACTGAACGTGACAGTGCCGGCACCCGTGGTCACGTCGAACCCGTCCGGCACCTCGCCCCAGGACAGCACATCACCGTCAGCCGGATCGGTGATCGTCACCGTGGCCGACTCGATGTCGGAATCCAGATCCGTGATCACCACGATGGGACTCACCGTGATCGGCTGACCCACCACACCAGCAGCCACCGGCGACACCACCACCAGCGGCGGCACCTGAACCGACAAACCGACCACCGTCACCACAGTCGCGGCCTGCACCACACTGGGATTGCCATCGACATCAGTGACCGAGAAGCTCACCGACTTCAACCCGGGAGCGGTCGAGGTCAGGGTGACCGACTGCAGCAACTGCTGATAGATCGCGCCCGACGCTGCGCCCGTAAACGTCACCGACCCCGCACCCACAGACACGCCAAACCCGTCCGGCACCTCGCCCCAGGACAGCACATCACCCTCGGCCGGATCGGTGATCGACACGGTCGCGGACTCGATGTCGGAATCCAGATCCGTGATCACCACGATCGGACTGATCGTCACCGGCTGACCCACCACACCAGCAGCCACCGGCGACACCACCACCAACGGCGGCACCTCCACCGACAAACCGACCACCGTCACCACCGTGCCCGCAGGCACCACACTGGGATTGCCATCCACATCAGTGACCGAAAAACTCACCGACTTCAACCCCGCACCCGTCGACGTCAGAGTCACCGACTGCAGCAACTGCTGATACACCTGCGCGGACGCAGCACCGGTGAACGTCACCGACCCCGCACCCACAGACACGCCAAACCCGTCCGGCACCTCGCCCCAGGACAGCACATCCCCATCAGTCGCGTCAGTGATCGACACGGTCGCGGACTCGATGTCGGAATCCAGATCGGTGATCACCACGATCGGACTGATCGTGATCGGTTGTCCGACAACACCCGTCGCTACCGGCGACACCACCACCAACGGCGGCACCTGAACCGACAAACCGACCACCGTCACCACAGTCGCGGCCTGCACCACGCTCGGATTGCCATCGACATCGGTGACCGAGAAACTCGCCGACTTCAACCCGGGAGCGGTCGAGGTCAGGGTGACCGACTGCAGCAACTGCTGATAGATCGCGGCCGACGCCGCACCGGTGAACGTCACGGTGCCGGCACCCGTGGTCACGTCGAACCCCTCGGGTACCTCGCCCCAGGACAGCACATCACCGTCAGCCGGATCGGTGATCGACACCGTGGCCGACTCGATGTCGGAATCCAGATCCGTGATCACCACGATCGGACTGATCGTGATCGGCTGACCCACCACACCAGCAGCCACCGGCGACACCACCACCAGCGGCGGCACCTCCACCGACAAACCGACCACCGTCACCACAGTCGCGGCCTGCACCACACTGGGATTGCCATCGACATCAGTGACCGAGAAGCTCACCGACTTCAACCCGGGAGCGGTCGAGGTCAGGGTGACCGACTGCAGCAACTGCTGATAGATCGCGCCCGACGCCGCGCCCGTAAACGTCACCGACCCCGCACCCACAGACACGCCAAACCCGTCCGGCACCTCGCCCCAGGACAGGACATCACCCTCGGCCGGATCGGTGATCGACACGGTCGCGGACTCGATGTCGGAATCCAGATCCGTGATCACCACGATCGGACTGATCGTCACCGGCTGACCCACCACACCAGCAGCCACCGGCGACACCACCACCAGCGGCGGCACCTCCACCGACAAACCGACCACCGTCACCACAGTCGCGGCCTGCACCACACTGGGATTGCCATCGACATCAGTGACCGAGAAGCTCACCGACTTCAACCCGGGAGCGGTCGAGGTCAGGGTGACCGACTGCAGCAACTGCTGATAGATCGCGGCCGACGCTGCGCCACTGAACGTGACAGTGCCGGCACCCGTGGTCACGTCGAACCCGTCCGGCACCTCGCCCCAGGACAGCACATCCCCATCAGCCGGATCGGTGATCGTCACCGTGGCCGACTCGATGTCGGAATCCAGATCCGTGATCACCACAATCGGACTCACCGTGATCGGCTGACCCACCACACCAGCAGCCACCGGCGACACCACCACCAACGGCGGCACCTCCACCGACAAACCGACCACCGTCACCACAGTCGCGGCGGGCACCACACTGGGATTGCCATCCACATCGGCAACGGCAAACGACACCGACTTCAGCCCCGCGCCCGTCGAGGTCAACGTGACCGACTGCAGGAGCTGCTGATACACCTGCGCTGACGCCGCGCCGGTGAACGTCACCGACCCCACGCCGACAGACACCCCAAGGTCGTCGGGGATCTCGCCCCAAGACAGGACATCACCGTCAGCCGGGTCAGTGATCGTCACCGTGGCCGACTCGATGTCGGAATCCAGATCCGTGATCACCACGATCGGACTCACCGTGATCGGCTGGCCCGCCAAACCCGTCGCTACCGGGGACACCACCACCAACGGCGGCACCTCCACTGGTAGGCCGACCACCGTGACGACCGTGCCCGCAGGCACCACACTGGGATTGCCATCCACATCGGTAACCGAGAAACTCACCGACTTCAAACCCGCCGCCGTCGACGTCAGAGTCACCGACTGCAGCAACTGCTGATACACCGCGGCCGACGCCGCACCGGTGAACGTCACCGACCCCACGCCGACAGACACCCCAAGGTCGTCGGGGATCTCGCCCCAAGACAGGACATCACCGTCAGCCGGGTCAGTGATCGTCACCGTGGCCGACTCGATGTCGGAATCCAGATCCGTGATCACCACGATCGGACTCACCGTGATCGGCTGGCCCGCCAAACCCGTCGCTACCGGGGACACCACCACCAACGGCGGCACCTCCACTGGTAGGCCGACCACCGTGACGACCGTGCCCGCAGGCACCACACTGGGATTGCCATCCACATCGGTAACCGAGAAACTCACCGACTTCAACCCGGCACCCGTCGAGGTCAAGGTCACCGACTGCAGCAGTTGCTGATAGATCGCTGCCGACGCCGCACCGGTGAACGTCACCAACCCGGACTCAGCATCGAACCCGACCGTTGACACACCCTGAGGAAGCCCATCCCAGGACAGCACATCACCGTCAGCCGGATCGGTGATCGTCACCGTGGCCGACTCGAGATCCGAGTCCAGGTCGGTGATCACTACGATCGGGGTGATCGTGATCGGCTGTCCTGCAACACCCGTCGCTACCGGGGACACCACCACCAACGGCGGCACCTCGACGGGTAGGCCGACCACCGTGACGACCGTGCCCGCCGGCACCACACTGGGATTGCCATCCACATCAGTGACCGAGAAACTCACCGACTTCAAACCCGCCGCCGTCGACGTCAGAGTCACCGACTGCAGCAACTGCTGATAGATCGCCGCCGACGCCGCGCCACTGAACGTCACGGTGCCGGCACCAGTGCTGACCTGGAACCCGTCCGGCACCTCGCCCCAGGACAGCACGTCACCCTCAGCCGGGTCAGTGATCGACACGGTCGCGGACTCGATGTCGGAATCCAGATCGGTGATCACCACGATCGGACTCACCGTAATCGGCTGTCCCGCAACACCCGTCGCTACCGGCGACACCACGACCAAGGGCGGCACCTCGACGGGGAGACCGACCACCGTGACGACCGTGCCCGCCGGCACCACACTGGGATTGCCATCGACATCGGTGACCGAAAAACTCACCGACTTCAACCCCGCACCCGTCGAGGTCAACCTGACCGACTGCAGCAGTTGCTGATAGATCGCGGCCGATGCTGCACCGGTGAACGTCACCGACCCGGACTCGGCGTCGAACCCGACCGTCGACACACCCTGAGGAAGCCCATCCCAGGACAGCACATCACCGTCAGCCGGATCGGTGATCGCCACCGTGGCCGACTCGAGATCCGAGTCCAGGTCGGTGATCACCACGATCGGGGTGATCGTGATCGGCTGTCCCGCAACACCCGTCGCTACCGGGGACACCACGACCAAGGGCGGCACCTCGACGGGGAGACCGACCACCGTGACGACCGTGCCCGCCGGCACCACACTGGGATTGCCATCGGCATCGGTGACCGAGAAGCTGACCGACTTCAAACCGGCACCCGTCGAGGTCAGAGTCACCGACTGCAGCAACTGCTGATAGATCGCGGCCGATGCTGCGCCCGTGAACGTCACCGACCCGGACTCAGCATCGAACCCGACCGTTGACACACCCTGAGGAAGCCCACCCCAGGACAGCACATCACCGTCAGCCGGGTCGACGATCGTCACCGTGGCCGACTCGAGGTCGGAATCCAGATCAGTGATCACGACAATCGGACTCACCGTGATCGCCTGGCCGGCAGTCCCCGTCGCTACCGGCGACACCACCACCAACGGCGGCACCTCCACCGACAAACCGACCACCGTGACGACCGTGCCCGCCGGCACCACGCTCGGATTGCCATCCACATCGGCAACGACAAACGACACCGACTTCAACCCAGCACTGGGCGAAGTCAATGTCACCGACTGCAGCAGTTGCTGATAGATCGCCGCTGACGCCGCGCCACTGAACGTCACGGTGCCGGCACCAGTGCTGACCTGGAACCCGTCCGGCACCTCGCCCCAGGACAGCACGTCACCCTCGGCCGGGTCAGTGATCGACACGGTCGCGGACTCGATGTCGGAATCCAGATCCGTGATCACCACGATCGGGGTGATCGTGATCGGCTGTCCTGCAACACCCGTCGCTACCGGCGACACCACCACCAGCGGCGGCACCTCGACGGGAAGACCGACCACCGTGACGACCGTGCCCGCAGGCACCACACTGGGATTGCCATCCACATCGGTAACCGAGAAACTCACCGACTTCAACCCGGCACCCGTCGAGGTCAACGTGACCGACTGCAGCAGTTGCTGATAGATCGCTGCCGACGCCGCACCGGTGAACGTCACCGACCCGGACTCGGCATCGAACCCCACCGTCGACACACCCTGAGGCAACCCGCCCCAGGACAGCACATCCCCATCAGTCGGATCAGTGATCGACACGGTCGCGGACTCGATGTCGGAGTCCAGGTCGGTGATGATCACGATCGGACTGATCGTGATCGGTTGTCCGGCAACACCCGTCGCTACCGGCGACACCACCACCAGCGGCGGCACCTCCACCGACAAACCGACCACCGTCACGACCGTGCCCGCAGGCACCACACTGGGATTGCCATCCACATCAGTGACCGAAAAACTCACCGACTTCAACCCCGCCGCAGTCGAGGTCAACATGACCGACTGCAGAAGCTGTTGATACACCTGCGCTGACGCCACACCGGTGAACGTGACAGTGCCGGACTCGGCGTCGAACCCGACCGTTGACACACCCTGAGGCAACCCGCCCCAGGACGGCACGTCACCCTCGGCCGGGTCGACGATCGTCACCGTGGCCGACTCGATGTCGGAATCCAGGTCGGTGATGATCACGATCGGACTCACCGTGATCGGCTGACCCACCACACCAGCAGCCACCGGCGACACCACCACCAGCGGCGGCACCTCCACCGACAAACCGACCACCGTCACGACCGTGCCCGCAGGCACCACATTGGGATTGCCATCCACATCAGTGACCGAAAAACTCACCGACTTCAACCCCGCCGCAGTCGAGGTCAACATGACCGACTGCAGAAGCTGTTGATACACCTGCGCTGACGCCGCACCGGTGAACGTGACAGTGCCGGACTCGGCGTCGAACCCGACCGTTGACACACCCTGAGGCAACCCGCCCCAGGACAGCACGTCACCCTCGGCCGGGTCGACGATCGTCACCGTGGCCGACTCGATGTCGGAATCCAGGTCGGTGATCACCACGATCGGAGTCACCGTGATCGGTTGTCCTGCAACACCCGTCGCTACCGGGGATACCACCACCAGCGGCGGCACCTCCACCGACAAACCGACCACAGTCACCACCGTGCCCGCAGGCACCACACTGGGATTGCCATCGACATCAGTGACCGAAAAACTCACGGACTTCAACCCCGCCGCAGTCGAGGTCAACGTGACCGACTGCAGGAGCTGCTGATACACCTGCGCGGACGCAGCACCGGTGAACGTTACCGACCCCGCGCCGACAGACACCCCAAGGTCGTCGGGGATCTCGCCCCAGGACAGCACATCACCTTCGGCCGGATCGGCGATCGTCACCGTCGCCGACTCGATGTCGGAATCCAGATCCGTGATGATCACGATCGGACTGATCGTGATCGGTTGTCCCGCAACACCAGTAGCCACCGGGGTCACCACAATCAACGGCGGCACCTCGACGGGGAGACCGACCACCGTGACGACCGTGCCCGCAGGCACCACGCTCGGATTGCCATCCACGTCGGTAACGGCAAACAACACCGACTTCAAACCGGCACTGGCCGAGGTCAGGGTGACGGACTCCAGGAGTTGCTGATAGATCGCGGCCGATGCTGCGCCACTGAACGTGACAGTGCCGGCACCAGTGGTCACGTCGAACCCGTCCGGCACCTCACCCCAAGACAGGACATCACCGTCAGCCGCGTCGGTGATCGTCACCGTCGCGGACTCGATGTCGGAATCCACATCCGTGATGATCACGATCGGACTGATCGTAATTGGTTGTCCCGCAACACCAGTGGCTACCGGGGTCACCACCACCAGCGGCGGCACCTCGACGGGAAGACCGACCACGGTCACCACCGTGCCCGCAGGCACCACACTGGGATTGCCATCCACATCAGTGACCGAAAAACTCACCGACTTCAACCCGGCACTGGCCGACGTCAACCTGACCGACTGCAAGATCTGCTGATACACCGCCGCCGACGCCGCACCAGAGAACGTCACCGACCCCGCACCGACAGACACCCCAAACCCGTCCGGCACCTCACCCCAAGACAGGACATCACCGTCGGCCGCGTCGGTGATCGTCACCGTCGCGGACTCGATGTCGGAATCCACATCCGTGATGATCACGATCGGACTGATCGTAATCGGTTGTCCCGCAACACCAGTGGCCACCGGGGTCACCACCACCAAGGGCGGCACCTCGACGGGAAGACCGACCACCGTCACCACCGTGCCCGCAGGCACCACACTGGGATTGCCATCCACATCAGTGACCGAAAAACTCACCGACTTCAACCCGGCACTGGCCGAGGTCAACCTGACGGACTGCAAGATCTGCTGATACACCGCCGCCGACGCCGCACCAGAGAACGTCACCGACCCGGCACCAGTGGTCACGTCGAACACGTCCGGCACCTCACCCCAAGACAGCACGTCACCGTCAGTCGCGTCGGCGATCGTCACCGTGGCCGACTCGATGTCGGAATCCACATCCGTGATCACCACAATCGGGCTGATCGTGATCGGTTGTCCCGCAACACCAGTAGCCACCGGGGTCACCACCACCAAGGGCGGCACCTCAACGGGAAGACCGACCACCGTCACCACCGTGCCCGCAGGCACCACACTGGGATTGCCATCCACATCGGCAACGGCAAACGACACCAACTTCAACCCCGCACCCGTCGAGGTCAACCTGACGGACTGCAAGATCTGCTGATACACCGCCGCCGACGCCGCACCAGAGAACGTCACCGACCCGGCACCCGTGGTCACGTCGAACCCGTCCGGCACCTCACCCCAAGACAGGACATCACCATCGGCCGGGTCAGTGATCGTCACCGTGGCCGACTCGAGGTCCGAATCCAGATCAGTGATCACCACAATCGGACTGATCGTGATCGGTTGTCCCGCAACACCGGTGGCCACCGGGGACACCACCACCAACGGCGGCACCTCCACCGGCAGACCGACGACGGTGATCACGGCGATCGTCGGCAGACTCGTCTTGTTCTGATCATCCACAACTCGGAACGACACCGTCTTGATCGCCGCGGTCGGCGTGGTCAGGGTGACCGAGGCCAACAGGTCTTGATACGCCGCCAGCGTCGCAGCCCCCGTAAAAGTGAGGACGCCGTTCGAATAGTTGGCGGTCACTCCGCTCGGCAATGAACCGTACTCAAGGATCTGACCCGGCCCTGGATCATCGAGCGTGACAGTGGCTGAGGTGAGTTCCTCTGAATCCAGGTCGGTGATTACCACTATGGGGCTGACCGTGATGGGTTCGCCGGCGATCCCGGCCCCCACCGGGGTCACGACCACGACCGGCGCCAACTCCACGATGGGATTGACTGTGACCGGAATCGTCAGCGTCACCTCGTCGGGTTCGGCGAGGCCGCTGGCGCGTCGAAGAAAGTGGAGCACCCCTTGAATGACGCCCAGGAGACCCTTCAGATGCTCAGAAGAGTCGCTGATGACGACCGTGAAACTGTCGATGAGTGGCGCACCCGTGACCACCGTCGTGGGGGTGTACACGAAGTTTCCGGTGATCGGATCTCGCAGCACGACACCATGTTCGGGCTGAGTGATCTTGAAAGTCAGTGGATCACCATTGGGATCGACCGCATTGAGGTCTACAACTACCTGGCCGGTGAGAAGCTGCTGCGCGGTGACCGGGCCCCACTCCGGACTCTCGTTGAAGAAGGTATGAGTGATTTGGCGCCGAACCCAGGCCAGCAGTCCATCGAACCACGGCGCTCGTGCCGGTGTTGCCGGATCGTTGAGCGGAGCAAGAACGCTGGAAACAACGGCGGACAGGACGTCGACGGCTCCGATATCCTGTGTGACCTCGAGCTCGGGCGAGGCGGTCGGGACGACGGTGTCACTGCCGCCTTCTGCGTCAGCGATAGGGACGACGGTTTCGGTAACGACAGTCGCAGGTTCGGCGCCGACGTCGATGACCGCCGCCTCGGCGACTGACGATGTCGACTCGTCGGCCTGTTCGGTTGTGGCATCGGTAACCGGTGCCGGAGCATCCGGAGCACCGTCCGATCCGACTGTTTCTACCGATGGCGCCGGGGCCTCTTCAGGGGAATCCGTGTCCGGTAGCTGCGGAGCGCTTTCGCCATCCTCGACGTCCTCGCCTTCACCGGCCGAGCCGTCCCCGTCTCCAATGGAGACGTCGTCTTCGGACTCTGAGGGGTCGGCCTCCGTAGCATCTTCTTGTCCGTCTCCCGGCGAGTCAGAGCCTGACTCTTCCTTCCCGGCTTTCGGTTTTGCACCGACTCGGGTCTCGCCGTTCGCTTCGCCGTCATTGGTGGCATTCGCGGCCGAAGACGTCGCGGACTCGGTATCCGCGGAGGCCACCCCTGATCCATTGGCGATGGCGAATCCGACCCCGAGCGATATCGCGAGGGCACCGACTCGACCGATGTGCAGGCCGGTTGCCGAACGCTTACGCGCATGCTTCGCCGACCTCGACGGACCGTTCTTGTCGACCAGCTCGCGTGCCGCCCAGATACCGGCGTCAACGGGTGTGTCGCCGCTCCTGGAGTAGACGCGGTGACGGGTGGGGGTTGCGCACATAGTGTTCCTCCGTTTGCTGCACCGCATTCCCCCGGACCTGCTCTGGTTCGCACACACCTGCAGACCGTGCCTGCATGGCGAATCGGGGAAGCTGCACGCGACGGACACGCGCACGATCAAGCAGCGGCCAGCACCGCTCCCCCGAGCCATTCCTGCACCATCTACTGGTTTGCTGGGTCGATCAGCCCTTCGGCGTCTCGCCCCCGCTAATCAGGAGCCTAGAGCATCCCGTGACGTTCACGGTAATATTTGCCGGAAATTCCTAAAGTCAAGATCTAGCTAACCAAACCAATGGCCGCCGAAAGCGATTACGCTGCTAGAAGGGCATTAAATCAGTTGTGTCGGCAAATATATTGGACGGCTTCGGGCGAACACGCCGAGCTATCGGGTTTGCACGACACCGCTGGTGCGCCGTCATCTGGACATCACTGCACCTCGCCAGATCGACGGACGGTGCAGCACTCACCGATGGCGAGAATGGCTGGAGGCATTGCTCTCGGACCACGTCTCGCAGCAGTTCCCGCTCGTTCCCCGATATCCGCCGGTCGGATCGTCCCCTCGCCGGCGTGCCTGGTGGGTCGGCACCGGAACGTCTTTCCATATCTCAGGGAAGCGAAGGGTCCCCTAATACCACACTTTGCTGGCGGGGAAGGTTAAGGGCGACGGCGCGGCTTCTGGACCGAACGTGCGTCGAACGTCTCCAGAGACACCAGCACCGCGACCGCCCAGGCCGTTGCTGCGATTCGCCCCTTCCGGCGTCGCGAATCACCCGTGCTCCAGCAGAAAGGTGCGCATCGATGGGATCGCCGGCGATTCGGACGCGCGGCCTCGACCAGGGCCGCCAGATGATTTTGGTTTGCTGGACGCACGCCGTCACGTCAAGCGTGCGTCCAGCACGTAAGAGCTTAGAGCAATAACGCGACCGCGATAGCGTAAAGCGCTCGCATATTTGCGTTTGCAAAATTTAGGCTAACTGTGCAGTTGCGGTTCGGGTCCTCAAAGATGCACTACAGCCTGGGGTTCTCCGCCTGTCGAGCAAATCGACGCCACCGGAAATTTGTCGGCTCGATCCCCGTCACAGTGACCGCTGGACGGGAGGGCCGACGGCGCCTGCCACTCCGCGGGCAACGCTGCGGTGGTTACGCGGCGGCATCCGGCGGTGCCGGAGTGATCGGCGTCACGGTCGTTGCCCAGAAGGATGTGGCGCCAACGAATTTGCCGACCTCACAACTGGGCGCGTATCTCGGAGCCGTCATCACGGACGCGTGGACCCCGATCCCACCGACGCACGTGTCAGTATTTGCCTCCTACGCCAGCGCGGGCATGATCTCGCGCTCGAACAGTTCGATGCTCGACCTGTCGTAGGCGGCTTCCGGGAAGTAGCAGATCACGTACTCGCAGCCGAGATCACGCAGGCGTTGCAGGCTCTCCACGAGTTGTTCGGGTGTACCGCTGCCGGCCTGGGGGGAGTTCATCGCGTTGAGCATCGCGTCGGCAGCGGCCTCCCCGGTCAGGTCACTGATCCGAGAGCGCACACGGGCGAGCCGGTCTTCGACGTCGGCCTCCGACGTGCCGACGACGGCATTGATGTTGGCCGACCGCACGATCGCGTCGAAATCGGTGCCGACGTCCTTACAGTGTTCAGCCAGCACCCGTGACTTGTGTTCGAAGCCGTCTGGCTCCGAGGTGAAGTTGGTGTACTGCGCGTACTTCGCCGCGATGCGCAGCGTGACCTTCTCGCCGCCGCCCGCGATCCAGAGCGGCAGCCCACCGTCCTGCAGCGGACGCGGAGCCACGATCGCACCGTCGACCTGGTAGTGCTTGCCGTCGAAGGACACCACGCCGTCGCGCCAGGCGTCGCGCATGATCTGGACCCCTTCGTCGAGCCGGGCAAGGCGCGTCCCGGCCGACGGGAACCCGTATCCGTAAGCGCGCCACTCGTGTTCGTACCATCCGCCGCCGATGCCCATCTGGACCCGGCCACCCGAGATCACGTCGGCCGTCGCGGCGACCTTCGCCAGGTAGGCCGGGTTGCGGTAGCTCATCGCCGTGCACATCTGCCCCAGCTTGATCCGCGACGTCGTCGCCGCATACGCCGACATCAGCGACCAGGCCTCGTGGGTGGCCTCGTCTGTCGGCACGGGCACGGTGTGGAAGTGGTCGTAGACCCACAGGGAGTCCCACGCATCGCCGGCGTCGACGTACGTCGCGAGATCGCTCATCACCCGCCATTGGTCTCGCGGATCGATTCCGACCAGGTCGAGTCGCCAGCCTTGCGGGATGAAGAGTCCGAAGCGCATGAAACCGACTCTAGGTGGCGCTGCCGATCTGCGAAACGTGTCGCCGCGGCTGGGTAGCGTGCGAGTCATGCCTCTGTCCAAACCGGAACGCGAGGAGTTCCTCGCCGAACCGCACATTGCCGCGCTGTCCGTGGCCAACGGCGCCGACCGCGGCCCGCTGACCGTACCCATCTGGTACCAGTACTCCCCCGGTGGCGAACTCTGGTTCACCACCGGCGCCGGTTCCCGCAAGCACCGGCTCATCGAGGCCGCCGGGTTCGTCTCGCTGATGGTCGAGCGGGTCGAACCCAGCGTGCGCTACGTCGCAGTCGACGGTCCTGTGCTGCGCATCGAGCCCGGCACCGATGACCAACTCGTCGAGATGACCAGGCGCTATCTTCCGCCCGAGAAAGTCGACGGCTACCTCGAGTTCGCGCGCCGCGAGCACGGCGAGAGCGTGGCCGTCTTCGTCGAGGCGGCGCACTGGCTGTCCTCGGACCTCGGCTCGCTCTAGACCGCGCCGTAGAGCGCCGCGACGGCGGGCAGGCTCACCTTCAGGGCAGGATTGCGGGGAAGCGCGTCGACCATGGTGAACGCCACCGGGACGGCGTAGACCGGAAGCTTCTGGCGCACCAGGCTTTTGAGCTCGTCGTCGGACGGGGTGTCCGCGCCCGGCACGACCTCGATCGCGGCGAAAGGAACCTGGCCGAGCCGGGCGTCGGGGACCCCGACCACGCAGGCGTCGCGCACACCGGGATGCGAGACGAGCACGCGCCGGACCTCTTCGGGTTGCACCTTGAAACCACCGCGGTTGATCGCGCCGTCGGCGCGGCCGTGCAGGGTGACGAACCCGTCCTCGTCGATGCTGGCGATGTCGGTGGTGCGGATCCAGTCGGGTCCGAGCGGTCCGACCTTGGCCTCGAGCAGCCCCCGCTCCCCCGCCGGCCGTTCCCGCCCGGTCTCCGCGTCGACGATGCGCAGTTCGGTGTCAGGAAGTGCGCGGCCTACGCTGTCGCGCTTGGTCTTGCCGAACTCGTCGAGCATCTCCGGAGTCCACGCACACAGCGATCCGGCAAATTCCGTTGCACCGTATGCCAATCGGATCGGGATTCGATAGCGGGCCTCGAACTCGTCCCGCGTTTCGGGATCCAGGGGCCCCGAGGCGCTGATCAGGAACTCCAGGGAAGCGAGATCCTCGGCGGGCACCTGCGCGTCCAGCAGCATCCGGATCACCGCGGGCTGCACCCCGGCGCGGGTCACGCGGTGCCTCTTCACCGCGTCGACCCATCCCTCCACAGAGAACCGTTCCAGCATCGCGACGCGGCGCCCGTTGTAGAGGCCCGCGATCAACTGGCAGACCCCGATGCCGCCGAACTGCCAGTATGCGAACTCCGGGGGCGCGTCGCCGTCGGCCTTCTCCCCGGCCGTCACGCTGAACACGGTCCGCTCAAGGACGTGGGTCGCGATCGCCTGCCGTTTCGGCGGACCAGTGGTGCCGCTGGTCAAAATCTTCAGCGCGACACCGGGTTCGGCGGGGGCGTGCGCGTGGGAGGAGTTGCGATGTTCCAGCCGCGGGACCGCGACCACCGGGGGCGTGCCCAGCGAGATAGCCACGCCCGCGGCACCGGTCCGTTCGGCGGCGGCCACCACCGGCTCCGTCCAGTCCTCGGCGTCAGCCACGACCGCGGCCAGATTCAGCCGCTCGACATCGCCGGCGATGGCGCCGGCGGACTGGAAGGAGTAGATCATCGCGACGGTGCGCCCCGCGGCCAGGAAGCCGGCGATCGCGGCGGCGTGCGGCAGCCGGTTGCGCACGATGAGGCCGACGGGAGCGTCGCCGGGAACACCGGCGGTCTCCAACAGCGACGCGATTGCGGCGCCGTAGGCCACCACCTCATCACCTGTGTACCAGCGTCCGTCGAACTCGATGCACGGTCGGTCGGCATAGCTGTGCAGCGCAGCCGCGAACCTTTCGGTAAGCCCTTCGGTCACTCCGCCATTGTGGGGCATCGGGCCACGGCGTCGTCAGGAACCGGTGAACGCGCTGCGGTAGTCGCTGGGGGTGGTATGCATCTGCCGCACGAAATGGTGGCGGAAGGTCGCCGTCGACTCGAAGCCGACGCGCGCGGCGATCTGATCGATCGAGTGATCCGACGATTCCAGCAGCGCCAGGCTCGCCTGGATACGCTGCTCGATCAGCCATCTGATCGGCGTGGTGCCGGTAGCCTTCGCGAACTGACGCAGATAGCTCCGGCGCGACATCGCCGAGCGGGCCGCGAGCTCGTCGAGTGTGATGGTCTCATCGAGATGCTCCAGGGCCCAGGCCATTCCGGCTGCGATACGCCCGTCCTCGGTCGGTTCGGGCACCGGCGTCTCGATGTACTGGGCCTGCCCGCCGGCCCGGTGCGGGGAGATGACCAGCCGGCGCGCCACGTCGTTGGCGACCCGCACCCCGTAGTCGGTGCGCACGATGTGCAGGCACAGATCGAGGCCGGCCGCGCAGCCCGCGCTGGTCAGGACGCGGCCGTTGTCCACGTACAGCGGGTTGGGGTCGATGTCGATCCCGGGGTAGGTCTCGCGCAGCTCGTCGGTGTAGATCCAGTGCGTAGTGGCCTTGTGGCCGTCGAGCACGCCGGCCGCCGCCAGCGCGAACGCACCCGAGCAGATCGACACCAGCCGCGCCCCGCGGGCGTCGGCAGTCTTGATCGCGTCGACGAGTTCGCTCGACACCGGATCCCCGATGTCGCGGACGCTGGGGATGACCACGGTGTCCGCCTCGGCGAGATCGGACAGGTCGTACGCGGTGCGCACCGTCGCCCCGCCCAGCAGCCGCAGTTCCGCGCTCTCCGAGCAGAGCTTCACCGTGTACCAGGGCCGCGTCAGCCCGGCCGAGAATCGCTCGGAGAGCTCGGTCATCCCGAAGATCTCCGCGGCCAGGCCGGACTCGAACCCCGACATGCCGTCATAGGCCAGGATGGCGACGGTGTGCATGGCACTATCTTAACGAACATTGTCGCCAGGGCCACTGTTGCGAGGCGTCGCATCCGACCAGCATGGACGCATGCTCTACACACGAAAGTCCACGTGGACACGACTGCGCCGAAGCCGTGCCGGGCGCGCCGTCACGGCGATCGCCGCCGGCATTCACACCGGCCACGGCCTCGCGCACGGAGTGCCCGCACCGCCTCAATCCGCCGCGCGCCGAACGCACGATTTCTGACCGAAACCGCCGCCTATTTCACGACACAATCCGTGCACTCGAGCGCAGGAGTCCCCCGCAGCCGGGTAGCTGCGGGGGACTCTGCGGTGCTGCTTAGGACGTCAACGAGGCCGGCGGGTTGAACCGCTCGCCGTAGCGCTCGGCCAACTGCTGGGCCCGCGCGACGAACGCCTCCTTACCGACACCGAGCTCGCCCTGGTAGCCGACGATGAACTGCGCCGAACCACCGGTGTACGGCGGGAAGCCGATACCCATGATGGAGCCGATGTTGGCGTCGGCGGTCGAGGTGAGCACGCCTTCGTCGAGGCACTTCTGGGTCTCCAGCGCCTCGGCGAACAGCATGCGGTCGATCATGTCCTGCAACGGGATATCGACCGCGCCGCCGGAGCCGAACGTGTCGGCGAGACCCGGCCACAGGCCGACGCGCTTGCCGTCGACGTACTCGTAGAAGCCCGCACCCTTGAGCCGCGACGGACGACCGATCTCGATCATCTTGTTGACGACCTCCTCGGCCGGGTGCGCCACGTGGGTGCCGCCGGCCGCCTCGGTCGCCTTGCGGGTCTCGGTGGCGATCTTCTGCATGAGCTCCAGGTTGAGCTCGTCGGAGAGCTGCAGCGGCGCCGCCGGGTAGCCGGCCTGCGCACCCGCCTGCTCGATGCTGGCCGCCGGCACACCCTCGCCGAGCATCGCCAACGCCTCGTTGACGAACGTGCCGATGACGCGGGAGGTGAAGAACCCACGGCTGTCGTTGACCACGATCGGGGTCTTGCCGATCGCGAGCGTGTAGTCGAACACCCGGGCCAGTGCCTCGTCAGAGGTCTTCTCGCCCTTGATGATCTCCACCAGCGGCATCTTGTCGACGGGTGAGAAGAAGTGGATCCCGATGAAGTCCTCCTGGCGCTTCACGCCGGTCGCCAGACCGGTGATCGGCAGCGTGGAGGTGTTCGAGCCCAGCAGCGCGTTCGGCTCGACGATGTCCTCGATCTCCTGGAACACCTTGTGCTTGAGTTCCTGGTTCTCGAAGACGGCCTCGATCACGAAGTCGACGCCCTTGAGATCGGCGGCGTCGGCGGCGGGGGTGATCCGATCGAGGACTTCCCTGAATTTTTCCTCGGTCGTGCGCCCACGTTCGAGCGCCTTGGCCTCGATCTTCTCCGAGTACGCCTTGCCCTTCTGGGCCGCTTCGATCGAAACATCCTTCAGGACAACGTCATAGCCGGCCTTGGCCGACACGTAGGCGATACCCGCGCCCATCATGCCCGCGCCGAGCACACCGATCTTCTTGATCTCCTGCTTGGCGATACCGTCGGGCCGCGAGGCGCCGCCGTTGATGGCCTGCAGATCCAGGAAGAAGGCCTGGATCATGTTCTTCGCGGTCTGGCCGGTGACCAGGCCGACGAAGTAGCGGCTCTCGATACGGGTGGCGGTGTCGAAGTCGACCTGGGCGCCTTCGACGGCGGCGTCGAGGATCGCGCGCGGGGCCGGCATCGGGGCACCCTTGAGCTGCTTCTTCAGCAGTGCCGGGAAGGACGGCAGGATCGACGCCAGGCCGGGGCTGCTCGGCGTGCCGCCGGGCATCTTGTAGCCCTTCTGATCCCACGGCTGGGTGTGCGCCTCCGGATTCGCTTTGATCCACGCCTTGGCGGCGGGGACGAGTTCCTCGACGCTGTCGACCAACTCATCGACCAGACCGATCTCCTTGGCCTTGCCCGGCTTGAAACGCGTTCCCTGCGACAGGATCTCCATGAACGCCTTCTGGATACCGAACATCCGCACGGTGCGGGCCACGCCACCGCCGCCGGGCAGGAGCCCGAGGGTGACCTCGGGCAGGCCGATCACGACACCGCGGGTGTCGGCGGCGATGCGGTGGTGACACGCCAGCGCGATCTCCAGGCCGCCGCCGAGGGCGGCGCCGTTGATGGCTGCGACGACGGGTACACCGAGGGTCTCCAGCTTGCGCAGGTCGGCCTTGATGAACTCGACCTCGGCGAAGGACTCCGCCGCGTTGTCGGGGCCGACGTTCATCATGCCCTTGAGGTCACCGCCGGCGAAGAAGGTCTTCTTCGCGCTGGCGATCACCACACCGGTGACCGAATCCTTCTCGGCGGCAAGGCGTTCGACGGCGTCATGCATCGAAGCCTTGTAGTGCTCGTTCATCACGTTGGCCGACCCGGTCGGGTCGTCCAGCGTCAGGGTGACGATGCCGTCGGCATCCTTGTCCCACTTGATGGTGTTCTCAGCCATTTTCGGTCAGACCCTCTCGATGATGGTGGCCACGCCCATGCCGCCGCCGACACACAGCGTGATCAGGGCACGCCGGGCGCCGCGGCGCTCCAGCTCGTCGACCATGGTTCCGGTGATCATGGCGCCGGTGGCGCCCAGCGGGTGGCCCATCGCGATGGCGCCACCGTTGACGTTGAGCTTCTCGTCCGGGATGCCGAGGTCCTTCTGGAACTTCAGCACGACCGACGCGAAGGCCTCGTTGAGCTCGAACAGGTCGATGTCGTCGACCGTCAGGCCGGCCCGGTCGAGCACCTTCTTGGTGGCCGGGGTCGGGCCGGTCAGCATGATGACCGGATCGGCGCCACTGGTGGCGGTCGCGACGATGCGCGCCCGCGGGGTCAGCCCCTGCGACGTGCCGGCGGACTCACTGCCGATCAGCACCAGCGCGGCACCGTCGACGATGCCCGAGCTGTTGCCGCCGGTGTGGACGTGGTTGATCTTCTCGACGAAGTGGTACTTCTGCAGCGCCACGTCGTCGAAGCCGCCCATCGCGCCGACACCTTCGAACGCGGACTTCAGCTTGCCCAGGCTCTCGATAGTGGTGCCGGGGCGGATGTGCTCGTCATGGTCGAGGACGACCAGGCCGTTCTGATCCTTGACCGGGACGACGGACTTGGCGAAGTAACCGCCCGACCACGCGGCCGCGGCGCGCTCCTGTGACCGTGCGGCGTAGGCGTCGACGTCTTCGCGGGAGAAGCCCTCGATGGTGGCGATCAGGTCGGCGCCGATGCCCTGTGGCACGAAGCCGATGCGGTAGTTGGTCTCCGGGTCGGCCGCCCAGGCGCCACCGTCGGAGCCCATCGGAACACGGCTCATGGATTCCACGCCGCCGGCGAGCACCAGATCGTCCCAGCCCGAACGCACCTTCTGCGCGGCGATGTTCACGGCCTCCAGGCCGGAGGCGCAGAAGCGGTTCAGCTGGACACCGCCGGTGGTCTCGGGCAGCTTCGCGACCAGACCCGCGGTGCGGGCGATGTCGCCGCCCTGGTCGCCGACGGGCGAGACGACACCGAGGATCAGGTCGCTGATCAGGTTCTCGTCCAGGTCGGGGAAGCGGGTGCGCATTTCGTCGATCAGGCCGACGACCAGGTTGACGGGCTTGATCTCGTTCAGGGCGCCGCCGCGCTGCTTGCCGCGCGGGGTGCGGATGGCCTCATAGATGAAGGCTTCTTCGGACATGCGATCTCCAGGTCCTGTTCAGGGGTGCCGCGGATCGCCGGACTGACCGGACCCGCGGGGAGGCTGCTCCTCTAGGCGCGATGCTAGCAGCCTCGCCCAACCGCTTGGTTGGGCGACCTGGAGAGTGGCCGGACAGCTAGTCGGACGTGCCCTCGGTGTCGTCGAAGAAGGACCACTCACCGTCGTGCTCGACTTCCATGCGCCAGCCCAGCTCGGAGTTGTCGGCCTTCTGGTCGACGAACCAGGCGTGGGCGTCCTCGGCGCTGTCGATGTCCTTGGTGTCGACGACGTCACCCTTGGGATTCAGAACACGGTAGGTAGCCATGCCGGACGTGTTTCCCGCGTCCGAAGGGTTCACACCTACGCCGAGCGAGGCGTCACCATTTCGTCAAGCGTCGGGTAATCGATGTAGCCGTCCGGTCCCGGTGCGTAGAAGGTCGCGACGTCCGGCTCGTTCAACTCGGCTCCGAGCTTCAGGCGCTCGATCAGATCCGGGTTGGCCAGGAACGCCCTGCCCACCGCGGCGGCGCTGATGACGCCCCAGTCGGCGAGGTTCTCCAGCATCGCGAAATCGGTCTCGACGGTCCGCGGGGTATTAAGCACGAGCGTCCCTTCCCATTGCGTGCGCACCGCGGCGAAGGCGGGTGCCGACGGCTCGATCAGCACATGCAGATAGGCGATGCCGAGTGACGCGATACGGCACAGCAGCGCCTCGTAGGCGCTGACGTCGTCGATCTCCCGCATGTCGCCGGCGCTGTTGCCGGGTGAGATACGCAGCCCGACGCGGTCCGGGCCGATCTCGGCGACCACCGCCTCGACGACCTCGGCGGCCAGCCGCGCCCTGTTCTGCGGCGAACCGCCGTATGCGTCGGTGCGCTGGTTGACCACGTCCGACAGGAACTCGTGCAGGAGATATCCGTTGGCGGAATGGATCTCGACGCCGTCCATACCGGCGTCGACGGCACGGCGCGCGGCGGCACGGAACTGGCCGACGATCTCGGCGATCTCGCCGGTCGTCAGTGCACGGGGCACCGGAAGCGGCTTCTTACCGGTGGGCGTGTGCGTCAGCAGGTCGGCGGCTATCGGCGACGGGCCCACGGTCTCGAACCCGCTGATCTCCGGATGCGCCATCCGGCCGACGTGCCAGAGCTGGACGAACATCTTCCCGCCGGCGCGATGTACCGCCGAAGCGATCTCCGACCACTTGTCCTGCTGCCGGTCGGTGTAGAGGCCCGGCGTGTTCAGGTAGGCGCCGTTGGCCTGCTCGCACACCGCGGTCGCCTCGCTGATGATCAGCCCCGCCGACGCCCGCTGCGCGTAGTACTGCGCCGCCAGCGAGGACGGGGTGCCGTCCGCATCGGCCCGCGACCTGGTCAGCGGCGCCATGAACAGCCGGTTCCCGGCGGCTGTGCCCCCGACCTGTATCGGCTTGAGCAGCGCGGACTGTTCGCTGAGGGTGAAGGTCATGATTCCCTCAAGCCGCAGCCAGGCGCGGTTATTCCCGGCTACTCGCGCGCCGGGTGGTGTTCGAGGCCGAAAACCCTGGGCCGCAACGCTAGACGGCGACGGAGTGCCGGCCGCCGAGATCGCGCAGCACCTCCGCCGACAACAATCCCAGAGCGACGGCATGCGAGGCACAGGCCGCGCGATTGGGTGCGCCGAGCTTGGCCGACGCGCTCTCGAGATGATGCCCGGCGGTGCGCGCACTGATGAACAACTGCGCGGCGATCTGGCCGTTGGTCAACCCGCACACCGCCAGCGTCAGCGCGTCCAACTCGCGCGGGGTGATCCCCATCGGCAGTCCGGTCCGCGTCACCAGCAGTACCCCACACAGACTGTCGCCTCGGTATCGAGACGACGTCGCGATCCGTCGCACGTGCAGCCAGGACGAGCCGTCGTGGTAGCGCAACACCTCTGGTTGCACGGTGAATCCCGGTGCGCGGAAGGCCACGGCGATCTCGTTGACCACCACCGGATCCAGTGCCGAATCGAAGGAGTCGCCGAGCCTCAGCAGGTGAGCGCGGCCCGCCTCGTCGACCGCCCACGCCTGCGCGTCCGGGGCGATCAGCTCGGAGACCATCCGTGGCCGCACCGAGAAATCCAGCTGGTCGGCCATCTGCACACGCAGCGCGTTGATCTCGGCGACGTCGTCGTCACTGGGGAACCGCGCATCGTCACAGTTGACGTGGATGGTGCCGACGTAGGTGCCGTCGGTGGTGACCAGGCGCGCAGAGAGTCCCTCGTCGAAACCGGCGGGACGGAACACGTTGTTGACCGAGTACCCGCGGCGATAGTCGGGAAAGTCCCTCCAGCGCAACGCCCCGAGCCCGTGCACCCGCATCGCGTCGAACAGCGGGTCGTTGTCGACGAACCACGAATTGAAATGGTCCATCACCTGATCCGGGTACTCCCGGTTGGCGACGCCGATGTGGCATCGCTGGATCGGGTCCCACAAGCATATCGCCGACGCCGACGAGTCGGCGCGTGAGGCGAGCACGTCGAGCAGATCGTGCGCGCGGGTCTCCATGCTCGACGCACTGCCCAGCACGTCGCCATAGATCCCGGCCATTGGCGTTCCTCCGACGTCACCCCGTTTTCGTGAGGTCATCATCGGCAGCCCGTGTTTCGGGAACGTTTCTGAATCGAGGCGGTGCCGAAAACGGAACGCCGAAATGGGAGATTCCTCCCATGGCGACCGGGACGGACCGTTCATACGCTGGGCGCCACCCCACAGATTCGTCGCACAACGCCGTGCGGACCCTCATCGGTAAGGCGGCCCATGAAACGAACGCGTCCCACCCTGGCACTCCTGGCGGCTGTCGCCGTCCTCACCGTCGGCTGCGGCAGCCGGGCCGGTGACGAGGCTGCCGCTCCCGCGGCGGAAAGCTGCGTCGACACCACCGGTGACACCGTCAAGGTCGGCGCCATCAACTCGCTCTCGGGCGGTCTGGCCGTCAGTGAGACGGTCATCCGCGACGCGATCACCCTGGCCGTCGAGCAGGTCAACGCCGGCGGCGGAGTGCTGGGCAAGCAGCTCACGCTGATCGGCGAGGACGGCGCGTCGGAACCGACCATCTTCGCCGAGAAAGCGCAGAAGCTCGTCCAGTCCGATTGTGTCGCTGCGGTATTCGGCGGATACACCTCGGCCAGCCGCAAGGCGATGCTGCCGGTCTTCGAGGACAACAACGCACTGCTCTACTACGGCCAGCAGTACGAAGGTCTGGAGAGCTCCCCCAACATCTTCTACACCGGCGCCACCACCAACCAGCAGATCATCCCGGCCCTGGACTACCTCAAGGAACAGGGGGTGAAGTCCCTCTACCTCGTCGGCAGCGACTACGTCTTCCCGCGCACCTCGAATGCGATCGTCAAGGCCTACGCGCAAGCCAACGGTATCGAGATCAAGGGCGAGGACTACACGCCGCTGGGCAGCACCGACTTCTCCACCATCGTCAACAAGATCCGTACCGCCGACGCCGACGCGATCTTCAACGTCGTGGTCGGCGACTCACTCAACGCGTTCTTCCGCGAATACCGCAGCGCGGGCCTGACCGCGGAGGAGATGCCGGTGATGTCGATGTGCGTCGGCGAGGAAGAGGTCCGCAGCATCGGTGCGCCGACCCTTGTCGGTCAGTTGTCGTCGTGGAATTACTACCAGACGCTGGACTCGCCGGCGAACACGACGTTCGTCGAGGACTTCAAGACGCGGTTCGGCACCGACCGGGTCACCTCGGATCCGATGGAATCGGCCTATGCCGCCGTGCTGCTGTGGAAAGCGACTGTGGAGAAAGCCAATTCGTTCGCGGTGCCCGACATTCAAGAGGCCGCCGGCGGCGTGACGGTCGACGTGCCGGAAGGAACGATGACCCTCGACGGGGAGAACCACCACGTGACCAAGACGGCACGCATCGGCCGGGTCGCCGACGACGGCCTGATCTACCAGGTGTGGCAGTCCCCGGCACCCATCGAGCCGGATCCGTACCTGAAGGACTATCCGTGGGCCGCCGGGATCACAGGCTGACACCGGAGCCGACATGCATCTGACACCGAAGGACGAGGACCGGCTGCTGCTGTTCCTGGCCGCCGAGCTGGCACGTAAACACCGTTCGGCGGGCCTGGCCCTCAGCTACGCCGAGGCGCGCGCCCTGATCGCCGACGAGGTGGTCGAGGCCGCGCGGGCTGGGGCGTCGGTCGCCGGGGCCGCCGCCCACGGCGCCACCGTGCTCACCGATGACGACGTGCTGCCCGGGGTGCGGTCCCTGCTGGGTTCGGTCCAGGTCGAGGCGTTCTTCGCCGACGGCCAGAAGCTGGTCACCGTGCACGACGCGATCGGACCGGGCCGCACTCCGGCCGAGCCGACGGTGACCCCGGGCGAGATCCTGCCGTGCGACGGCGAACTGGAGCTCAACGCGGGCCGTGAAGTCGCGACGGTGGTGGTCGACAACACCGGCGACCGCCCGATCCAGGTGGGTTCTCACTTCCACTTCTTCGAAGTCAATCGCGCGTTGCGGTTCGACCGGGCCGTGGCGTTCGGCATGCGCCTCGACATCCCGTCCGGCACTGCCGTGCGCTTCGAACCCGGTGAGCAACAGGAGATCTCGTTGACCAGCTACGGCGGGGAGCGCACCGTGATCGGCCAGAACGACGTCACCAACGCCGACACCTCAGGCACACCGGGCCCCGAGCTGATGGCACGCATGCGCGACCTCGGATTCCTCGACGCCCCGGGCAGGATCTGACATGGGGCACCGGATCTCCCGCAGCCACTACGCCGAGCTCTACGGCCCCACCACCGGCGACCGGGTCCGCCTCGCCGACACCGAACTGCTGGCCAAAGTCGAACACGATGCCACGGTCTACGGCGACGAGTCGGTGTTCGGCGGCGGCAAGACCATGCGTGAGGGCATGGCGGTGCACGGCGACATCACCAACGCAGACGGCGCGCTGGACTTCGTCATCACCAACGTCCTGATCATCGATGCCGTCCTGGGAATCCGCAAGGCCGACATCGGGATTCGCAACGGACGGATCGCCGGCATCGGCAAGTCCGGGAACCCGCGCACCATGGACGGCGTCGACCCGGACCTTGTCATCGGTGCGGGCACCGACATCCGGGCCGGTGAGGGCATGATCGCGACCGCGGGCGGCATCGACGTCCACGTCCACTTCGACAGCGCCGGTCTGGTCGAGGAAGCGATCTCAAGTGGGATCACCACGATGATCGGCGGCGGTTTGGGTCCGGTGACCGTCGGCATCACGACGTCGGGTCCCAATAACCTCGCCCGGATGCTGCGCGCCGCAGAGGGATTCCCGATGAACTTCGGGTTCATCGCCAACGGCAGCGCGTCGAGTACCGCTCCGCTGATCGAACAGGGTCTCGCCGGCGCCATCGGCTACAAGATCCACGAGGACTGGGGCGCCACCCCCGCGGCGATCCGGGCGTCCCTGGACGCGGGCGACGAACTCGATCTGCAGGTGCAGATCCACACCGACACCCTCAACGAGTCCGGGTTCTTCGAGGACACGATGCGTGCGATCGGCGGACGCCCGATCCACACCTATCACGCCGAGGGTGCCGGGGGCGGGCATGCGCCCGACATCATGCGCGTCGTCGGCGAGCCGTACTGCCTGCCGTCGTCGACCAATCCGACCAACCCCTACACGCTCAACACCTTCGACGAGCACCTCGACATGGTGATGGTGTGCCACCACCTCAACCCGCGCATCCCCGAGGACGTCGCGTTCGCCGAGTCGAGGATCCGCCGAGAGACCATCGCCGCCGAGGACGTGCTGCACGACCTCGGCGCGATCTCGGCCATGGGTTCGGACTCCCAGGGCATGGGCCGGATCGGCGAGACCATTGCGCGGACATGGCAACTCGCCTCCCACATGCGCGCCACCCGTGGGCCGCTACCCGGCGACGAGGGCACCGGCGCGGACAACGCGCGGATCCTGCGTTACGTCGCCAAGCTGACCATCAACCCGGCTCGGCTGTTCGGCATCGACCACGAGGTCGGGTCACTGGAGCCGGGCAAGCTCGCCGACATCGTGGTGTGGGAACCGAAGTTCTTCGGTATCAGGCCCGAAGTGGTGTTCAAGGGCGGCTTTCCGGCATGGTCGGTGATGGGTGAGGCCAACGCGTCGCTGATGACGTGCGAGCCGTTGCGATACCGACCGCAGTGGGCGGCGTTCGGACGGGCACCCGCCGACGTGTCGGTGAACTTCGTCGCCGGCGCCGCGATCGACGCCGGCCTGGGACAGCAGCTGGGTCTGGACACCCGACTGGTGGCGTGCCGGGGCGCCCGCGCCCTGACGAAGGCCGACCTCCTGCACAACGACCACCTGCCCGACATCAGGATCGAGCCCGACACCTACCGCGTCACCGTCGACGGGCAGCCGTGCGTGAGCACACCGATGACCGAAGTACCGCTGGGCCGCCGGTACACGCTCAAATAGCCAGGAGGACACCATGATCGAGGCAGTTCGGATAGGCATCGGCGGTCCGGTCGGTTCGGGTAAGACCCGGCTCGTCGAGACGCTGGTGCCGAGACTGTCCGCCGCCGGCCTCAGCGTCGCCGTCATCACCAACGACCTGGTCACCGACGAGGACGCCCAGCGGGTGCGGCGCAGCGGGGTCATCGACCCCGAGCGGGTGCTCGCGGTCGAGACCGGCGCGTGCCCGCACACCGCGATCCGCGAGGACCCGTCGGCCAACCTGGCCGCTGCCGAGCGGCTGAACCGGCGGTTCGGTGACCTCGACGTGATCCTCATCGAGTCCGGTGGCGACAACCTGGCCGCGACCTTCACCTCCGACCTGGTCGATTACTGGATCTTCGTCATCGACACCGCCGCCGGCGACGACATCCCCCGCAAGAAGGGGATCGGGCTGCTGCAGGCAGACCTGTTGGTGGTCAACAAGATCGACCTCGCCGCACTGGTCGGTGCGGACCTCGACATGATGCGGCGCGACTGTGCCATCGCACGGCCGGTGAAACCGACCGTGTTCACCGATCTGAAGTCCGGCCACGGCCTCATCGAGCTCACCGAGAGGCTCATCGACGGCGCGATGCTCGGCGTCGGCGTCCCGTGACCGCACCCACAATCCAGCCCGGCGAGCTCGGCATCGAAGTGGTCGCCGATTCTGCCGGACGCACGAGGACCGCATCGTTGCGGCAGCGCTATCCACAACGCGTCACCATGCCGCTGCACTGCGATCCCGACCGTCCCGGTGCGGTGACGCTGTGCGTGCAGAGCCCCAGCGGGGGCACGTTCTCCGACGACGAGCTGCGGACCACGGTGGCCTGCCGCGCGGGAAGCCATCTGCACCTCACCACCCAGTCCGCGACACAGGTTTTCGCCGGCGACGGCGCAGGCGCCCGTCACCACCTCGACTTCACCGTGGACCGCGGCGCGGCCCTCGAGTACTACCCGGGAACGGTCATCCCGCACACCGACGCGACGTTCACCCAGACGATCGACGTGAACGTCGAGACCGGCGGACTGTATCTCGGATGGGAGGCCGTCGCGGCGGGGCGCATCGCCCACGGGGAACGCTACGGGTACCACACCTACGACAGCGCGATCCTCGCCCGCGTGGACGGGCGGGCCGTCGCGCGGGACCGCCAGGTGATCCGCCCCGGTACCGACGCGATGAGTCTGCTCGAGGGTGACTACCTCGCCACCCTGCTCGTCGTCGCGCCGGGAGCCGACATCGAGGCGCTGCTACGACGACTACGAGCGACGCTGGACGACGGCAGCGGATGTTCCGGCGGGGCCGGCCGCCTGCCGGCGCATGCCGGTGTCTTCCTCCGGTTGATCGCCCAGCGAGCGCCTGATCTGCACCGCGCGCGGACCGACCTGTTCGCCGCCGCGCGCCGCGAGCTCATGCCCGGGAAGGACGAATCATGAATGCACACAGCATCATCGGGGACATCTCGGAGTCGCGGTTCGGCGGGCTCGCACGCCACCACGTCGACATCGGGTGGGGTGATGCGACCAAGCACCGCCAGGTGGTGGTCGCCGACACCGGTCTGGTCGTACAGCTGACGCTTCCGCGCGGATCATTCCTGCGGGCCGGCGCCGTGATCGCGGCCGACGACACCGCCGCGGTGGTGGTCCGACGGCCCGCCCAAGACGCCATCTCGGTGCGGTTCGCCGACAACGACGGCGTGGCGGGAGCCCGCAGGATGCTGCTGCTGGGATACCTGCTCGGCAACCAGCACGCCCCGATCGACGTCGACGAGCACGCCGTGGCCGCGCCGTTGTTCACCAGCGCGCAGGCTGCCGAGGAACTGCTCACCGAACTCGGCGTCACCGGCGACGTCACCCAGCGGGCGCTCGCCGTCGACGGCTGGGCCCGGACCTCCGCGGATTCCCATGCCGGCCACCGACACTGACCCCGACGCCGCACTGGCGCTGTGGATGCAGCTGCACGACAGCGCGTTCCCGGCAGGCCGCATGGTGCACAGCCAGGGTCTCGAACAGTGGCTCGCCGACCGTCCCGACGCCGACCACGATGCCGTTGCGGCTGCGGTACTGGCCTACCTCGCCAACAGTTACGCACCGCTGGACGCCACAGTCTGTGCGGCGTCCTGGCGCTCGGCGGGAGACGACACGGCACTGACCGGACTCGACGCACTGACGGCGAGCTACAAGCTGTTCGACAATGCCCGTACCGCCTCGGAGTCGGCGGGACGCCAGTTGGCGAGCGTCTCGCGGCAGGTCGGCCTGGCCGACAGTCGGTATCTGCGGGCCGTCACCGACGGTGACACCCCCGGCCATTGCGCCGTGGTGGAGGGATCGCTGCAGGCACTGCTCGGCATCCCGGTGCGCGTCGCCGTGCTGGGGGCACTGCGATCGACCCTGGCGTCGATGCTCAGCGCCGCGATCCGTCTCGGCCGCATCGGACCGCTGCACAGCCAGCGGACCCAGGCCCGCAGCGTGGCGTTGCTCGTAGAACTGGCCCACCAGGCCTGCGCGCGCGACGTGGACGAGGTGTGGAGCGTCGCACCGGCGCTGGAGATCAGCGGCATGCGCCACGAGACCCGCTCGGCGCGTCTGTTCACCACATAGAACGATGGCAGGCCGCCCACGGTGACCAGGTTCGAGCTGCCGCTCGCCTCCCCCACGTAGGCTTCGAAGCCGTGACGGTGCAACGGCTGAGGCCCTACGCGGTGACGATCTTCGCCGAGACCTCGGCGCTGGCCGCGCGCGTCGGCGCGGTGAACCTTGGTCAGGGCTTCCCCGACGAGGACGGACCGCCGGCGATGCTGAAGGCCGCCGAGAACGCGATCGCCGACGGCGTCAACCAGTACCCGCCCGGGCTGGGCTCCGCGCCGCTACGCCAGGCGATCGCCGATCAGCGCAGGCGCCGCTACGGCACTGTGTACGACCCGGACACCGAGGTGCTGGTCACCGTCGGCGCCACCGAGGCCATCGCATCGTCGGTCCTCGGTCTCGTCGAGCCGGGTTCGGAGGTGCTGCTGATCGAACCGTTCTACGACTCGTACTCCCCTGTCATCGCGATGGCCGGGTGTCACCGCCGCGCCGTGCCGCTGCGCCAGGACGGCCGCGGGTTCGCCATCGACATCGAGGCGCTGCGGGCCGCGGTGGGCCCGAGAACGCGGGCGCTGATCGTGAACACGCCACACAACCCGACCGGCATGATCGCCTCCGACGAGGAGCTGCGGGGGCTGGCCGAGCTCGCCGTGGCCCACGATCTGCTCGTCATCACCGACGAGGTCTACGAGCATCTCGTCTTTGACGGCAGGCAGCACCGCCCGCTGGCCGGCTATCCCGGCATGGCCGAGCGGACCGTCACCATCAGCAGCGCGGGCAAGATGTTCAACGTCACCGGCTGGAAGATCGGATGGGCTTGCGGACCAAGCGATCTCATCGCCGGCGTGCGCGCGGCCAAGCAGTACCTCAGCTATGTCGCCGGTGCGCCGTTCCAGCCGGCGGTGGCCCAGGCGCTGAACAACGAGGACGCCTGGGTCGACGCGCTGTGCGCATCGTTCCAAGCGCGTCGCGACCGGCTCAGCTCGGCGTTGAGTGACATCGGGTTCGACGTCTTCGACAGCTTCGGGACGTACTTCCTGACCGTCGATCCCCGCCCGCTCGGCTACGACGACAGCACGTCGTTCTGCGCGCAACTGCCCGAGCAGGTGGGTGTCGCCGCGATCCCGATGTCGGCGTTCTGCGATCCCGCTGCGGCGCACGCAGGTGAGTGGAAACACCTGGTGCGCTTCGCCTTCTGCAAGCGCGACGAGACTCTCGACGAGGCGATCCGTCGGCTTCAGGCGTTGAGGAGCACCGGATAGCCCAGGTTCTCACTGCGTGGCGGCAAGGACGCGCTGCCGCAGATTCTGCAGCGCGATGTCGAGCACCATCTGCTTGGCGCGCCGAACCAGGAACGTCGGGTACGGGGCGGCGAGATCGAGGATCAGATCGAACCGAACACGCGTGCGTTCCTCGCCGACCGGGGTCAGGTTGTACTCACCGTGCTGGCAGCGTTGCCGCGAGGTCTGCTCGGCGTCCCACACCACCCAGTCGTCGCCCCAGTGGTATTCCAGCATCTCCTGGTCGGACAGCCCCATGATCTTGACGGTCGCCCTGACGTGGTGCGGCCGACCGTCGGGATGGCGGTCCACGATCTCGGCGTCCTTGTGCAGCGAGGACCACGAGACCACCGACTCGATGTCCGCCAGGGCATCCATGATCGCCTCGGGCGGGGCCTCGATCACCAGTTCACTGGACGCTCGAACCGCCATACCGGCAAATCATAGTCGGGGTGCAGCCTCGTGCAGGGTATTGAGCAGCTAACTGCACCTCCGGTGTGGCGGTCAGCCCTTCAGAACCTTGTGCACCTGCTTCTTGAGCCCCTCGGTCGCGGTCTCGACGCCGCCCTTCATCGTCCGCTTGAGGAGGAAACCGGGCAGAGGCACCGACAGGTCGATCGCGATGTCGAACCGCACCCTGGTCTTGTCCCCCTCGGGGGTCAGCGTGTACCCGGCGTCCTGGGCCTTCAGCTGGCTTGCCGACACCAGCGTCCAGGTCACCCGGTCGTCACCCCAGGTGTACTCGATCACCTGTTCGTCGGTCAGGCCGGCGGCCTTGACCGTCATCTTGACCTGCTTGGGCCTGCCGTTGTCGAACCGTTCGAGCACTTCGGCCTTCTGGTATTGCGGCGACCAGGTCGGGGTCGCTTCGACGTCGGCGATGACGTCGAGGATCTGCTCCGGTGTTGCCTCGATCACGACCTCGCGGGAATCCTTGGTTGCCATGGCGAGACCCTAAACCACCGCGATGGTCGTTCGAGGGAGATCCCCGGACTGCGGTCGTCGCCTCGACGAGGCTCGGGGCCGGGCCCGGGCGACGGCGCGCCGCGATCAGTGCTCGGCGAGCACCTGCTGAGCCGCGTTGTATCCGGGGATGAAGGTGATACCGGGGCCACCGTGGCATCCGGCACCGGCCAGATACAGCCCGGCGATCGGAATCGGTTGGTCCACATATCCTTTGGGCCCGGGACGGTTGGGGCCCATCTGTTCAGGGTGGATGAGGCCGTGGCAGTAGTCCCCACCTGGGGCGTTGAACATCGTGCCCATGTGTTTGGGGGTGAACGTGGTGTGGCGCAGGATCAGTTTCTCGAAATCTGGTGCAAGCTTGGTGATCTTGTCGATCACCCGCCGGCCCATCTCCGTCTTCAACGCCCCGTAGCCGGCGATCTCCTCAGAGAGGGGGAACCACAGCGAGAAGGCCGACACCGCATGCTTGCCCGGGGGTGCCAGAGTCGGGTCGTTGGCCGACGGGATCTGCAACGCGATCGCCGGGTCGGCGGGCACCACACCCCGGCGGGAGTCCTCCCACTGCTGTTGCAGCTCCTCCGGCGTCGTGAAAATGCCGATGGCGGACTGGTATTCGGGATCGTTGAGCACCTCGTAGGGTTCGGCGAAGGTCGGCGGTCCGTCGAGGGCGAAGTGCATCTGCACGTAGCTTCCGCGGTGGTCGATGCGGGCGAAGCGTTCCCGGATATCGGCCGGGATCGCCGAGCCGTCCACGAGTTGATTGACGGTGAGGTCGGGAGCGAGGTTCGACACCACGACGGGAGCGCTCAGCGTCGCACCGTCCTCCAGTCGCACCCCCGTCACCCGCCCGCCGTCGACCAGGATCTCGTCGACCTTGGTCCGCAACCGCAGTTCCACACCCGCGGCGGTGAACATTTGCAGCAGGTGCTCGGTGACCGCACCCATGCCCCCGCGGAACTTCTTGATCAGCGTCGCGTTCTCGTCGGGCACCGCCAGCCCGAAAGCGAGGGCCGCGGCGCTGCCCGGCGTCGCGGGTCCGCGGTAGGTGGTGTTGACCGCGAGGAACGCCAGCATGCCCCGCAGCGCCCCGTGCTTTTCCCGGTCCGGTAGGTACCGGTCCAGCACGTCGGTGACCGAGCCGAAGAGTATGTCGCTGATCGCCTGGCGTTCGAATTCGTTGGTGGCGCAGGCGAACATCTCGTCAAGTGTCTTCGGCGACTGCGCGGCCTCGAATCGTCCCAGCGCGCGGGTCGGCGCCTGACACCACGCCATCAGCCCGGCCATGCCGTTGACCGCTTCGGCGCCGTGCACGTCGTTGAGGTGGGTCAGCAGCTTCATCGGGTCTGTGTAGTAGACGAGTGGGTCGTCGCCGACCCCGCGCAGTTGCACGGACATGACGTCGAGGTCGACGGTCGGGAGGTCACCGAGTCCGAGCGCGTCACTGACGACCGCCGATGTCGGCACCTGGACCGATCCGGCGATCTCGAACCGGAAGCCGTCGAACAGCTCGACGGTTGAGGCCATTCCGCCCGCGTAGAGCTTGAAATCCAGGCACACGGTGCGTAGCCCGGCCTGCTGGAGCAGCGCCGCGGCCGTCAGCCCGTTGTGCCCCGCCCCGACGACGATCGCATCGAAGTCCGTCATCAGCCGAGGCTGGCACGGGCGGTCATCTTTTGTCAATAATGACAAAACTCCGGAGTCCGCCGAAATTGCATTCCAGCAGGGAAAGTGCGAGAAGCGACCTGCTGGAATGCACGTTCGGCGAGATCAGGGCGAGATCAGGCCGGGTCTGCGATCCCGGTGCGCAACAAATCGAGCGCATGCCGGCACAACCGGTCGAGCTCCGGCAGGGAACTGTCCCCGCCGAGCATCCACACCTCCATCGCCCCGAACACCGCCGCGGCGATGCAGCGGGCGGTGACAGTGGTGCGCATCCGTTCGTCGGTGCCCGGCGACGCACCGTCGGCCCTGGCCAGGTGCTCGTCGATCGCGTCGGCGAAATCAGCTTCCACCTGGCGGATGTGGCGCACGATCCGGCCGGCGTCGAGTTCCTGTGACCGCATCGCGGCGATCTTGGTGACAGCCCAATCGTCGTAGGGCGCAGCCATGATCGCGGCCTGCACCGTGTCGAGGATCGGATCCTCGGGTGACCGCGTCGCCAACGCGGCCCGGAACCAGTGCAGTCCGGCGTCGTAATCGGCGAACAGCAGATCGTGCTTGGAGGCGAAGTGCCGGTAGAACGTCCGCAGGGACACCCCGGCATCGGCGGCGATCTGTTCGGCCGTGGTCTCCTCCACGCCCTGCGCGAGGAACCGCACCACCGCGGCCTGCCGCAGCGCTTCCCGCGTACGCTCGCTGCGCACCGTCTGGGCAGGCCGGACCATGAGCGTAAGTTACCGCAACCGTCGAACGGGCCTTCCGGCCGCGGCTGCAGTTGACGGGGCCCGTGCACGTCCCTTTGACTGGGCTGCCGGCACGTCCACCGCACTGCCGACCAGTAATCGACGCCGGGGGGCACATCTGTGAAAGTCCGTCATCTCAACTGCGGGACGATACGGCCGGTGAAGGTGCCGGTGCCGATGGTCTGCCATGTGCTGCTCGTCGAGTCCGACGCCGGCCTGGTGCTCGTCGACAGCGGGTTCGGCACCCGTGACTGCGCGCACCCCGAGGAGTTCGGGCGTATCCGGCGCCGGATCATCCGGCCGGATTTCGAGCGCACCGAAACCGCCGCCGAGCAACTGACGCACCTGGGCTACCGACTCTCCGACGTCCGGCACATCATCGTCACGCACTTCGACGCCGACCACATCGGCGGTCTGGCCGACTTTCCCGACGCACAGGTCCACGTGACGGCGCAGGAAGTCCTCAGCGCGATGAAATCTCCGTCCGTGCAGAACAGGATCCGGTTCCAGCCGTCGCAGTGGGCGCACGGACCGCGGATCGTCGAGCACACCGCCGAGGGCGAGCCGTGGCGTGGATTCGCCGCGGCGAAGGAACTTTCCGAGATCGGTCCCGGGTTCGCTCTGGTGCCGTTGCCCGGTCATACCGAAGGACATGCGTGCGTCGCCGTCGACGCCGGTCATCGCTGGCTGCTGCACGCCGGAGATGCGTTCTATCACCACAGTGAGATCGACGGCGGCGGTCCGCCACCGATGCCGGCGTCGCTACGGGCGTTCGAGATGGCCGTCGCCGCGGACCGGAAGATGGTGCTGGACAACCACTCCCGACTCACGGAGCTGTACCGGCGCCAGGACCCGGACCTGTTGATCGTGTGCAGCCACGATCGGAAGCTCTACGAGCACGCGAAGGCCACCGCTGGGGACTGAAAAGCCCGGGGCGACAACGCAAACCCGGTCAGTGCGGGTTCAGCAGCGCGATGGAGGCGTCGACGGCCTCTTCGGCGACGTCGCTCATCCTGCCGCCCTCCTCGACGGTGATCGCGGTCAGTTCCCGCAGACCACCCAGCAGCATGATGATGCGTGGCCGCGAGACGGGCCCGACGCCTGCGGCGCGGAATTCGTCGGTGGCGCCGAGGGCGCCGACCATGTCGATGAAGCTCTCCAGCGAATCACGCTGCAGCCCGCGGGCCACCGCGCCCAGCGACGGCACGTCGCGAATCCAGCTCAGCATCAGCGCCGGCCGCGCCTCCCCCGACGAGATCCATGCCTCGATGGCCTGGCGCACCTGCTTCTGCCACGGCGCGCTGGGGTCCACGGCGTCGGAGATCTGCCGGATTTGATCGGCGTTGGCGTCCGACAGCAGCGCGACGAAACAGGCCTCCCTGCTGTCGAAGTGTTCGTAGAAGGTGCGCCGCGACGTCCGCGCCCTCCGCACGATGTCGGCGACGGTGGTCTTGGCGTAGCCGTCCTCGGCGATCGACGATTCCAGGGCGTCGAGCAGGCGCTGGCGGAAGTCGTTCACGGCACGGGTCATCAGCGCAGCGGTCAGCGGCAGTAGTTGCGCGTGGCGAGGTCGATGCCCTGCCGGTACAGCGGATCGAGGCCGCGCTCCTGCGCAACGGTGGCCTTGGCCTGATCGAGTTCGGCCCGGCACCCGGGAGAGTGCAGCTTGCCCCACTCGTCGGCCATCAGCGTGACCATCTCGCGGTTCAGCGCGTCGATGATCTCGCGGGACGATGCGAGGTCGGGGGCGTCCGCGGGCGCGACGGCAGGATCGAACGTCCACTGCGCCAGCCGCGTGTACTCGATCGCGACGGTCGCGTCGATCTGGTCGCGGAACGCGGTGGTGACGTAGGACGGGTCGATACCCAGCTCCGTCGCTTCGGCCGAGACCGCGTCGAGCACCACCTGTTCGCGCGCCGGGTCCTGGATCAGGCCGCCGGTGTGGAACTTGTTCGCCGCGATCGGGTCGGCCACCTGCAGGCGCCGCGCCGCGGCGTCCACGAGGTCGACCAGGGTGGCGTCGGGTTGGGCAGAGGCCGCGGGCGCGACCAGAAGCGCCAGCGCGGAGAGCGCGGCTGCGGAGGCGAGAAGGCGTGTCATCGGGTACATCATGTCACCGACGGTGAAGTGGCCAGGGCCGGGATCGAACCGGCGACCTTCCGCTTTTCAGGCGGACGGGATAGCCACTGACCTGCGGTTTATTTGATTCTGTGCGTCGTACGCGCCACATTGAGCTGCGCTGACGTATTCAGTCTGTCCAACGAACGGACATAAACCGGACACGGTGCTTGCGCTCCTGACCAGGAGCTTCCGCGCTGCCGCTTGCATTTTGGGCGGCGTCGGAGCCTCCGGGGAGCAGGCATCCCGATGCCCAGCATCGACTCATCAGCGACCGTCTCGACACCATCGCTTTACGGCTCGGCATCCGACACGTCGCACCCGCCATTCGGTCCCGGTTCTGCGGGCGCCTCGGTTGACGGGAGGTCGCGAGCGCCCGAGGCCGCCAGGCCGCAGGGCGGGAGAGCGCCAGCGGTCGGCCGTACGTCGACCGAGGCGCCCGGCCTCAACCCGGCCGCGGCCGGCGGGCTTGTTATATGTGCCGAAAATGTCCGCGAGTCGGCCGACGACGGCATCGCGGCGGGCGAGCTGCGGGCGATCGACGCACTGGGGTTGCGGTTCCCGAGCCCCGAGATGGTCACCGCAGCCGCGGCACTGTTCGAACCTGCGCCACCGTGGGCCAGTGGTCCTGGGCGTCGCGCCGTCGAACCGGAATCCGGACGGTTTCGCATCTTTATCGGTCCTGGTGTCGTCCGACTCGGGTGGACCAATCCTGTACGGGCCGAGAAGACCGCCGAACGATCGGTCGGTCATCACCAACGTGACGTTGACGACGCGAAGTTCCATGTCAGAAGAGACCTCGAAGGCCACGTCGGGCACGGTGACCGGGCCGTCGGGTCTTCGATCCGACGGAGTCCTACGGGAAGCGACCAGTCTGGTACTGGCGGTGTCATCACCGAATGGTCCAGGAAATCTCGTTCGTCGATGTGCCGCATCTTCGCCGAACTCGACTACGGCCCGCTGGTTGAATCCGGACGCGTTCCCGCCATGGTTACTCTCACGTACCCCGGCAACTGGGAAGTCGTCGCACCTGATGGCGCGAGCGTGAAGCGACACATGGTGTTGTGGCGCAAGCGCTTCCAACGTGAGTACGGAGAACCGGCGCTCTATATCTGGAAGCTTGAGTTCCAGCGTCGCGGTGCACCGCACATTCACCTTTGGACGGCGCCGCCGATCTCACCAGGACGGTCAGGACGCGGCTTCGCGCAATGGCTGTCCGAGACGTGGGCGCAGATCGTCGACCATCCCGACCCAGAACAGAAGGCGAGGCATCGGCTCGCCGGGACTGCCATCGATGTGCGGAACGGGCTGAAGGCTTGCGACCCCAAGCGGTTGGCCATTTACTTCACCAAACACTCATCGCCGAACCTGCACGGCGACAAGGAGTATCAGCACATCGTTCCCGAACTGTGGCGGCGTCCCGGACGCGGACCTGGCCGGTTCTGGGGTGTGTATGGACTCAAGAAGGCCATTGCCGTCGCCGAGGTCGAGCAGAACGCATACCTGGCTGCTCGGCGGATCGTCAGGCGGTGGTCGCGAAGTCAAGCCGTGTATAGCGATTCTGGTCGCCGCTTCCCCACTGCCGTGGTGCCGCGCACATCTACGCGCCTCGTTACTCGCATCGACCGCGATACCGGCATCGTGGCGCATCGGCGGGTCCGTCGACGTCGAACGCTCTGTGATCAGGGTGGCTTGGCCGGTGGCTACGCGTTGGTGAACGACGGTCCAGCGTTCGCCGTCCAACTTGCGCGCGCGATCACTTAGGCGTCAATCTCGTCTGTGCCGGTGCCATGCTCTACTTGCGGCGGAAGAAGGTTCGTGCGCCGTCTTTCAGTTCTGCGGTCTTAACCCTCGTCGTTTCGGTCAGATCGATTGCTCTGTCCCTGGCCGCATCGGCCAGATCTGCGGCCTTGCCTTTGGCCACCGTTGCGCTCTCCGTTCCGGATGCCAGCGCTTTGTTCACCGCCTCGCCCGCGGCCTGGCCCCATCGCTTCGGGTCGCTGGACGCATAACCAGAGTCGATGCCGAGACGAGCTCGAAGGGCGACCACACCTGCCGCCATCTCATTGCTCGACCGGACGGCTGCCGGCGCGTCACGCGGGTTGAGTAGCACTCTGGAGTTCGCGTTGCGGATGGTCTCGTTCATCTGGGTTAGCAACCGGGCGGTGATGGTGGTGATGACGTCCAGCCGCTTGCGGCGGGCGTTGGCCAGGCCCAGTCGGTGGCTGTCGAGATCCTCGGGAGCGGAGTCGAGCACACGGTCGAGTTCCAGGATGGCCACGCCGTCCTGAAGCTGCAGGCAGCGCGCTATCACCGCTAGCCAATCTCGCACCTTGGGTTCGGCGTCCTTGGTGGCCTTGGCAATTTTGCCCAGGTCAGCCTTCTTCTCTAAGTTCTCGGCGATGGCCTCGAGTTGACGTATGGCGTACGCCTGCGTCTGTGCGAGCACCAAGGAACTCGACTGAATCTTCGACCAGGTAATTTCCGAGACCCGCCCGACCTGATCGCGGACTGTCAGCGCGTCCTCAACAGCCAGGTCGACGCCGATCATGTCCGCGAGCACCGCATCCTTCTGGGCGCGCAGAATGTCATCGACCTTCTCGTTGATCTCCTGGAGATACTCCACGATCTGGTCCATCTGTTGCTGCATTGCCTGCTGCTGCATCATCGTGGACAGTGCGCACAGCGCCATGGGTCCGCTAAGCAGGGCCGTCGGCGCCTGAGCGATCTGAAGCCATTGCTTGACCTCACCAGGCTTTCCGATCATTGCGTGACTAACGCCCGGGGTCTTGGTCGCCATCAGGCCGTACTGCTTGACGGCCTGCGCCGACTCTGCGGTCAGCTTGACCCAGCGGCCCGAGGTCGCGGCAACCTCTGAGCCGACTCGCAGTGCCATCGCGCTGGTGCCGGCGAACGACGAAAGACGGCGGACATCCAGCTCCTTAGAGGGCGCCGTACTGAGGCCTTGGTCGAGTAGGAAGCGCTCGACATCGGCTGAGTCACCGATCACGGCCAAACCGTCACCGTCGGTCACCAGTTCGATCTCGTTAGCCATCGTCTCTCCGTTGAAATTGAAGGCCATCAACCGGCCGCTTGACTCACCTCGCAGACGCTACCGGTGGGCACCGACCACTGGGGCAATTGAGATTTGTCGCTGGCATCGGTCTACGGCGTTCGACGCGCTGCACAGCGTCCTGCGAATCCTGATCGGTTTGGGCGTAGCTGCACTGCAAATCCGGACCTTAGGGTTCCGAACATGGCTGCTTCTCCACCACAGTTTCATTCACCGGCACGACGGCCGCCAGCCTGGCAGCGGTGGGTACTCAACGCGCTGCACAACTTTGACCTATACACGATCGACGACTGGGCGGCGCTCATGAAGAGCCACCTTGAACGATCCGGTGGAGCCACCCCAATGCAAACTGCGCGCCATACCGTTGATGCTCTGCACTACGTGGAGAGCATCAGACGTACGACTGCAATCCTTGCCGCACAAGGTAATCCGGCGGCTCGCTATCAACTGGCCGACGCCGCTCTCGACCTGAGGTCCGCTCTCGACAGGCTTCATGAAGCACGCGACGAGCTGCTGAAAGCCGCTGGGGCCGACCGTGTGACTGACGTTTAACGGTAGGCAACTGTCCGTGTGACGAATCAGATTCGCGCCATGTCGACCTGCCTGTTGAACGAGACCGGCAAAGCGAGTCGTCATCGATGGGTGCAGCGCCAGCTCCTAGGCCGAGGTTCGGGGGTGTTCAGTTTCTGAACACCAGAGGTCGGATCTCCCGACAGCCACGCGCCGAGGTTCGGGGGTGTTCAGTTTCTGAACACCAGAGGTCGGATCTCCCGACAGCCACGCGCCGAGGTTCGGGGATGTTCAGTTTCTGAACACCAGTGGTCGGATCTCCCGACGGCCACCTGCGTAATTGAAATTGTTCGGGTTAGGAGCCCATTCCGTTGACAACGGAATGTTGCCATATCACGAACAGAGACGAAGTTTTCTCGACCTGCGGGCGCGATGACATGCGCAGACGCCCCCTGTTCGGGGTAACCCCCTTGTTCCGCAGCCATCGGAACAGGTATGTTTTCCGAACAGGAGATGCTCATGACTGAACCAATCACTCCACCGCCCGGCACGGAGGCGGAGATTTTGACCGAGTGCACCGAACTACTCCGCGATCGTCTACCTGACGACTGGCGAGTCGACATTCAGAGACCGCCGATGGACGCCGCCATAGACGCGATCCTGGCACTTACCGCACCCGCGGGTGAGCAGGTTCGATTCCTTGTAGAGGCGAAGAGGCTAGTCGCCGGCCGCGACGTTCCTAGGATCTCGGAACAGTTGCAGTGGGCAGCAGATCGCGAGCTCATCGACACCGAGACCATGGTCATGTCCCGATACCTGGCGCCCCCAGTTCGCGAGCGGCTGTCGCAGGGGAACATGTCGTTCATCGACGCCACCGGCAACATCTTGATCCAGTCGTCACGTCCCGCGCTATTCGTTCGCGACCGGGGCGCCGATAAAGATCCATGGCGAAGCCCGGGCCGGCCGCGCGGATCGCTGGCAGGTGAGCCCGCCGCTCGTGTAGTCCGGGCACTCATCGCAAAGCAGGGTCCGTGGTCGGCGCGTGATCTCGTCGGCGCGTCCGGGGCATCCACCGGCGCAACGTACCGGGTGTTGGAGTTCCTTCAAGAGGAGGGGCTGGTGCAGAAGATGGGAACGGACTACGCCCTGAACGACTGGCCAACCCTCCTACGCCGATGGAGTCGGGACTACAGCTTCTTCCGCACCAACCGCACATCGAGCTACATCGAGCCTCGCGGCCTAGAAGCGCTGCAGAGCAAAGCCGCCAAGTCTCAGTACTCGCAGTACGCAATAACCGGAACGATCGCGGCCGCCCAGTGGGCGCCTTACGCTCCCGCCCGCGCGGCGATGGTCTACGTCGATGATGCGGCGCGCGCAGCAAAAGAATGGGGCCTACGGCCAGCGGATAAGGGCGCGAATGTGATTCTCGCCGAACCTAAGTACGACGTCGTGTTCACCGGAACCGGTACCAATCGCGACGGTGCTGTCATTGTCGCGATTGAACAGGCGGCAGTAGACCTACTCACGGGTCCGGGCCGAAACCCCTCTGAGGGAGAGGAACTCATCTCATGGATGGAGCGAAACGAAAGTGAGTGGCGACGTGGATGACCTTCTCGTCAAAGCCCGTTCAGCCCTACTGGACGCACTTGAAGCTCTGAATGAACAACGCGATTCGATCGTCGTGGTCGGCGCGCAGGCCATCTATCTGCACAGTGGCCACGCTGACGTTGCGATCGCCGAGGCAACTAAGGACAGCGACCTGGCGGTCGACCCGCGGGCACTCCCCGAAGAGCCACTGCTTGAAGAAGCGATGAAACGAGCTGGCTTCTACCCGAACGCAATCAAGCAGCCCGGAGCATGGCTAAACCCGGCAGGCATCCCAGTCGATCTGATGGTTCCGGATGCGTTGTCGCAAGGCGGTAGGTCTCATCGCGGCGCCCGAATCCCACCCCACTCCAACCAAGCGACAAGGCGAACCGTCGGGTTGGAAGCCGCCGTGGTGGACAATGAGCTCCGTACGATATCCGCGCTCGACCCTGACGACACAAGGACTTTCGAAGCCCGAGTCGCCGGGCCAGCGGCACTTGTGATTGCGAAAGTCCACAAGATCCATGAACGACGCGACCAACCTGACCGCCTCAACGATAAGGACGCTCACGATATCTACCGCCTGCTTGTGGCAACGACCGACACGGCGGCACTCGGATCGAGCTTTCAGCTACTACTGACCGATCCGATATCAAAGACGGTGACGGAGCAGGCTCTCGAATGGCTGCCCGCTCTGTTTGCGGAAGGACCCGATGCCCTCGGATCCGTCATGGCAGGCCGCGCAGAGGAAGGAATCGGAGACCCCGACCTGGTGGCCGCCTCCGTTGCCGCGCTTGCAGCTGATGTGCTCGCTGCTGTCACGGATGCGTCCACCTAAGAGCGGAGGATACGTGCGCCGCAATCGGCGAGCAAACACCGCAAGTCCGCGGGCAGGGTCTTCATGAATTTCAACAGATCCGCCTTTCCCTGGTCGGTGAACCCACCGATGAACACGGGGAAGTGCAGCCTGTGGGCCAGTTGCACGACAAGCATGGGATCAGCGACAACGCGAGTCGAGCTGCTCACGGACAACCGCGAGGTCACGGGCGCGGTCACGGGCGATCCGCTTCGACTTCACCGTGAAGACGGACTTCTCGATCACGACGAGCTGCATCCCGTGTGCGGGGATCTCGGTGCGCTTACGTTCGTCGTAGCGACGGCGTTGCTCGGCGCGGCCGACCCCGGAGACTGTCTGGCGACGGTCGAAGAACTCCACCGCTTCTGAGTGCTGCTCCTCCTGGAACTCCACCACGATTTCCAGGCCGGGCCAGTACCCGTCGACGGGGAGCTCCGTACCCCGAGGTCGCGACGGTGACGGGTCTCCGCGAAGCCAGTCGAACCGCTGCTGACGGCGTCCAACCAGGCCGAGGACCTCGTCGCACAAATCGAGGACGTAGTGCTCGTCGGAGTCCGCGCGGCCTGCCATTGCGCGATCATCGCACCGGCACTCACCCAGTGGCCCACACCCCGCGACATCACTGAAATCGCACGGAAGCTGCAGTCCAGCCCCGCTGCGCTCTGTCCGTCGGAATACGGTGTGCTGATGCGGTGGTACGCGCGCCCCGAGGGTGACTGCGCACGGCTGAACCTCGCGCCTCAGCTCGACTCCTGGGACCGGGCTGACAACCGCAGCCAGGTGCAGCTGGGGAAGTTCCTGGACGAAGCGGACACGCTGCTCGCAGCGTCGCGGATCGACGGCCCGTGGGCACTGCGGCTCGACGTCGGCTTGGCACCGAACCTCGACCTGCTGGACAAGCGGGACCTCGACAACTACGCGAAGCCCCTCGCTTCCCGGCTGTCCGACGGCGGGCTGGTGTCGGTCTGGTGCACCAAGCGCAGCGGTGGACACTCCGCCCTGAGAATCGAGGCAGCGCGCGCGGTGCCCGCGCCATCAGTCGGTGTTTTGCACGCTACGACAACTAGCTCTTGGGACGCACCCGCGGCAAAGGAGGGTTGCGTCCACCAAGGTGGTGTACGAGTCGGACCTGATCAGCGGTACCGGCGTGTCGTAGCCGAATGATTGAAGGTCATCGCGTGATTCTTCGAGAGACCGACCAAAGTTTCTCGAGCAAAGGAACCGACGCGATGACCACTGCCCACAATATCGACCTGCCCACCGTGCTGGCCGAACGACTCACCACCGCCCATCCCGACGTGCTGCGCGAGCTGCTCGCCACATTCATCCACACCCTGATGGGCGCTGAGGCCGACGCCCTGTGCGGCGCCGGATACGGCGAACGCAGCACCGAGCGCACCAACTCCCGCAACGGCTACCGGCACCGCCAATTCGACACCCGCGCAGGCTCATTGGATCTCGCGATCCCGAAGCTGCGCCACGGCTCCTACTTCCCGGACTGGCTGCTGGAACGCCGCAAACGCGCCGAACGGGCTCTGACCACGGTAGTCGCGACCTGCTACCTGCTGGGGGTCTCGACGCGGCGGATGGACAAGCTGGTGGAGACCCTGGGGATCACGTCGCTGTCGAAGTCCCAGGTCAGCGTGATGGCTAAGGAACTCGACGCCGCCGTCGAAGCCTTCCGCACCCGGCCCTTGGACGCCGGCCCGTACACGTTCGTGGCCGCCGACGCCCTGGTGCTCAAGGTCCGCGAGGGCGGGCGGGTGGTCAACGTGCACGCCCTGATCGCGGTCGGGGTCAACGCCGAGGGCCATCGCGAAATCCTGGGTATTGACGTCAGTACCGCCGAGGACGGAGCGGGCTGGTTGACGTTCTGGCGGTCGCTGACCGCCCGCGGCCTGTCCGGGGTCAAATTGGTCACCAGCGACGCCCATGCCGGGCTGGTAGCGGCCATTGGGGCGACGCTGCCCGGGGCGGCCTGGCAGCGGTGCAGAACGCATTACACGACCAACCTGATGGCCGTCACTCCCAAGTCGTCGTGGCCGTGGGTCCGGACATTGTTGCATTCGGTGTTCGATCAACCAGACGCTGAATCGGTTGCTGCGCAATATGATCGGATCATCGAGGCCCTCGCGGACAAGCTCCCCAAGGTCGCCGACCACCTGGAAGAAGCCCGGGCGGACCTGCTGGCGTTCACTGCGTTTCCCAAGCAGATCTGGCGCCAGATCTGGAGCAACAACCCCCAGGAACGCCTCAACAAGGAGATCCGCCGACGCACCGACGTCGTCGGCATCTTCCCCGACCGAAACGCTCTGATCCGCCTCGTCGGCGCCGTCCTGGCCGAACAACACGACGAATGGGCAGAATCGCGGCGCTACCTCGGCCTCGACGTCCTCAGCAAATCACGCACCGTCAACGACACACCGACAGAACAGGAGGCCACCCCAGCGGCACTGACCGCCTGACCCAACTACCTCGAAGAATCACACGACGACGTCGTACACCACGTCCCTGGACTTGACCCAAAGGAGCAGATTCGCTCAGCCCTTGCGGATGTCCCGGAGCTGCCGGATGGACCCGTCGGGCTTGAACTCGCCTTCACCGTCGGACCGAGCAGGAACTGGCTGAACCTCTGGAAGCCAACCATCGACTCGCTGGGTAACCTCCTCGGCCATGAACAGCCGTTTCGCCCGTGGAACCCCCGCGACGGCAGGATCACTGAGCTGGGCATGCACCTCGACATCGATCCGTCGCTGCGCTACGAAGTCCACATCGGCATCGCAGCTCGACCCGTCGTGGCGGCGTCTGCGGAGGCCCGGTAGTGGGCGTACCTGCCCACCACTGCTAGCCCGCCTCGAACCCCCAGGTGATCGCGCGGGCGAGACTCGACGAGTAGTACGCGCGGTCGGCTGTCTTCTTAAACCGCAGCGAGCCGGGGTGCTCCGGGAACAGTAAGTAGGTCGTGCCCGGTTTGACGGCCGACGGCTTCACGAACGGCCACGCCAGCCGGCGCGCGGCACGGTACCGAGCCGCGAGCACTTTCTCCGCATCCGCGCCCAACCCGATGATCAGCCGCGGCGACACGACGTCCAGCTCCTCGTGGAGGAAGGGCAGACAGTTGTCGATCTCGTGGGGATGCGATCGCCGGTCGTCGATAGGGTGGCAGTGCACCACGTTCGTAATAAACAGTTCGCGCTTCTCCCGGCCGGCGATCTCCAGCGCCCGGTCGATGTAGGTTCCGCTGCCGCCGGTGAAGGGGACCCCGGATTCCATGCACTTGCGGCAGAGGCTCTGCCCGACGATGGCGACGGGAGCGTGCGCCGATCCGTATCCCGGTGCCGAAGCAGTCACGCCGGGCGCGTTCATCCCCGGGCACTCCCGGCACCTGCTGATCTGCTCGGCGATGAGGTTCAACCGCCTCCGCCTGGTGTCCGTAGCCATGTCGCAATGGTCTCACCGGTCCCCGACGCGACAACCGCGAATGCGAGAAGGCTCCCGCCTACGTCGGCGCCCCGTGCGAGGCTTGCCGCGGCGTAGGGAATCAGCTGTGTCCCCGCCGCGTCGAAAGGGGCCGAGATGTGGCACGAGGGAGACGCTGCTGTAGGCGATCTGCTGAAATCCCCAGTTTTCGGTCCGGCCGACCGGATGCAAGAGGCACTCCCCGTAAGCAACTGGTGGGCGGATCGCGGAATCGTTCTCAGCTCAAGCGAACTCAACCGGACCGCGTTGTTCAGGCTTGCGGCGCAGTGCTGGGAGACGGACGAACCGGACTGGGTGACATTCCTCTGGCACATTCTCGCGTGGGGAGTGGTGGGCGACTATCGGAACGCGTCGAAGATCGTCGCCAGTGCCGACGACGCCGAACAGCGCGCTCGGCTCAATGGCGTCTTGCGAGCCGCCGCCGAAGCGAGCCGCCGCGGTGACATCCGCACCGCCTACACCGCGATCCACGGAAGGGTTGCCCGTTTGGGGCCTGCATTCTTCTCGAAGTTCCTATACCTCACCTCGGAACGGGACTCGCCGGGGTCGCGGTGCCTGATCCTCGATTCCCGCGTCAGCGCAGCGGTTTTCACACTGACCGGTCGCGAATACTGGAAGGAGACGGCAGCGACGTACGAACGCTTCTGCGTGGAGGTCGACCGGTGGTCGGAGTTGTTTGGTGAGCCGGACGACCTCATCGAGTTCAGGCTGTACCAGTTCGGTCGGCTGATCGCCTCGTCACGGTGGCGGTGGCTGCACACCGAAGCCTCCCTATACCGTGAAGGCCGGCAGCACGTCGAGTTCAACGACATCGCCGAGCGGCAAGCACGGCTCATGGGCTGGACGACTGTGTAAGCGACCGAAGCGGGCGGCCGCACGAAACATCGCGCAGAACGACTTGTACACATGGCACCGAGACATCGGGTTCAGTCGAGCGCCTTACAGAACCGACTCGCCGCTGCGTCGTCCTGGATGCGGAACCCCCCCTGCGTCTCACCCCGCCGGCAGGATCTCCATCACGTCCCACCGGTCCTTCCACTCGGCGATGCGGGTCACAGGGATCGCGTGGTGGGTACTCGCGTCATTCTTGACGCGGTGGCCGCCGGAGTCCGCGAGGTACTTGCTGTGCGCTGTGTGGATATCGTTCTCCATCCACCACTCCGGCACGATGTAGAACTCGGGGTATGCCTTTCCGAGGTCGACGAGTACCCAGTACTTCGTCTCGACCTCGGGTGCCCTCCGCTTCTTGCCCCGCTTCGTGCTCGTCTGCCACGCGCCGGCCGTCTTCGTTTTGACCTGGATGCTGATCACGCGGTCGTGGCTGGCGTCGCTGGCCAGCAAGTCAATGTCATGCATGTTCCCGGAGAACGTCACCGCATAGCCACCGCGCCGGTGGATCTCAGCAGCGACGAAGTGCTCCCCAGCCGACCCGACCTGCTGCGTAGTCAGCTTCGGGCGATTGAAGGGGGCTGTCACGCCATGACCGTATCGCCAGGCGTGGAACCTGACGACGATTCCGGCATTCCGCCGAGGCAGGTCCGCTCGACTGCGGCGCACTGCGCCCGCACCTCCTGCACCGTCGGCGACAACTGGTACGCGTGGTGGTGACAGAAACCGGTCAACTGGTGCCAGGCGTCGATGAGCGCCGGACCCGTCGGGGTCTCGTCGAGGGACTTGAGCACCGCCAGTCTCGCGCTCGCGGTCCCAACAACTATCTGGACTCCCGTCAGCTCTGCGCACCGGGCGTCGATCAGCTCCTCCACGGCCTGCCGCGCGAGGAATGCCGCCAAGCGGGCGGAGTTGCCCAACGCGGTACGGTCCGGCGAGTCGAGGAGTTTATCGGCCCGTGCGAGCAGGACCTCGGCATCACTGATCACCGGCCCTCCACGATGTCGCGGACGGTAGCGCGGAGATCGCGGATGGTGCCGCGGTCCAGCTCGGCCCCGCGATGGGTACCCGACGCGGAAATCGCCACTGTCGGGAACCTGTGCCTCCGATACGACTTCCAGGCGGACACGTCCCCGTCGGCGGCTCCGGTAATGGCGAGCGCCACCCTCCGCTGGGTGGTCTTCGCCTCCTCCCACGCGGTGTCGGTCTCGTGGTAAGCGGTGCCAGCCTTCGCGCGTTCGCCGAAGTACCGCTGGTGGGCGGCGGCTTCGATCGCCATCCGGAACAGGCCTGGTGCCGCCTTCCGCTTGATCAGGTCGTCGATGTCGTCGTCGAGGATGAGTGCCTCGGCGTCGGCGACATACCGGTCCGCGGGTAGGTCGTTCGTCTTCACCACTACCAACGACCCCTGCTCCCGAGTGACGTCGAGCAGCTGGGCGGGCACCGATCGTGCGCGGATCGCAGCCGGCAACCGGTCGTCATGCGAGAACACGATCACCTGCCGCGTCTTGCCGAGCTCCACGAGAACGTCGAGGAACCCCGCGATCTTGGCGGGGTCCATGGCCTGGATCGGGTCGTCGAGCACGAGAAAGCGGAATGGGCTCGCAGGCGTGGTGGCACGCGGAATGAACATGGCGAGCGCCAACGCGTGCAGCTCGCCTTGGCTCATCACCGTTAGCGCGCCGGTCGATACCCCGTCCACAGCACCGTCGACGACGACGTGACGGCGGTTGGCCACTCCTTCGAGGCTGATACTGCCGATATCGACGTTGCTCTCGTGCCGCATCCGCTCCCAGAACTCACCGGTCTGTTCCACCATCGGTGCCAGGCGCCGCTCTCGCAGCGTGTCGGCTGCCTCACGGAGGCATTTCAACGCCCGCCTGACCTGGTCGAGGCTGGCGTCGTCCTTGCGCGCCGCGGTCTCCAGCTCGGCCCAGGCGACTATCGCACCGGCGGAGGGTGCCCACGCGTCCTCCAGACTGTCCGCCCGCTCTGCGGCTTCCTTGCGCAGCGCGGCGGCGGCCTGGTCGAGTTCCGTGGTGGCCAGCTCGACATGGCCAGGCTGGTCGGTAAGGGTGCCCGGCGCAGTGCGCGCGTCCTTCAGCGCCTCGGCGAACGGTGCCAGCGCGGCCAGGTCGACTCCCTCAACTGCGGCCACGTCGGCGACCTCTCCGAAGAAGTCGTCGGCCGCAGACCTCGCCTGCTTCAGTCGCAACGCCAGGGCCTGATGCTTCGTAGTGCTCGCTTCAGCCGCCCTCAGGCGTTCCTCGGCCGCGGCGCGCCAGTCAGCGTCGAGGGTTCCCGTCTCGCACACCGGGCAGGCTCCATCGCCGGTGTCGGCGTGCAGATGCAGAGCATCGCGTAGAAGCGCCGCCCTTGAGGCCAGCGCCTTCAATGCGGAGTCGGCGCCGGCCACGTGCGCCTCGATGGCCGCGCGCAACTCGTTGGCGACCTCGGTGGCTCTGGCGGTCGGCGGGACTTCGAGCGCAGCGACCTTCCGCAGCTTCGCGATGGTGGCGGCCTGCTCGGTCGCTGTCCCCAACGTCGTCGCTTTGATCGCGTCGAGGTCGTAGGGCACGCGCGCGGTGAGCTTCTTCACCTGTTCAGCCCGCGGGTCGGTGACCTCGCTCAGGGAGTTGCGCAGACGGGTACGGGCGTCGTTCGCCGTCTTGCGCGCCCCACCGAGCCGCTTCTCGGCGTCCTTGAGCCTGCCCTCGGCCGCGGCGACGTCGTCGAGCCCGAGCAGCGTGTCAAGCGCGTCGTACAACGCGGCCTGCCCCTCCTCGAAGACTCCGCCGAGCTCGTCGTACGACATGAGCGGCCGGTGAGTCTTGAGCGCCTGATCCCATCCCAGTGCGGCAACCGTCTCACGCCTCTGTCCCTTAATCTGCGACCAGCGTTCGGCCGCGTTCAGGTTGCAGCCCGGCGACCACTCCACACCGACGGTGGCTACGGCCCCGGTGCGGTCGTCGTCGGGTTCCATCGCGAAGTCGACCTTGATGGATGCCGGTTCGCCGGCGTGCAGGTTCCGCCACGATGCCTGCCAGTGCTGACCCTTCTTGGCCTCCCACCGGTAGCTGGTGCCGGTGAGCGCGTACTCCAGGGCCTCGGCGAAGCTCGACTTGCCGGAGCCGTTGCGACCACTGATCACTGTGATCCCGCGGTAGGGATTCACTTCTAAGGTGGCGCGCGGGCCTATGCCGCGGAACCCCGACACCGTGATGGAACGGAGGAAGGCGCGTAGCGGCGGCGGAGCGCTGGTCGTCTCGATCTTCGGCTGCTCTGGTGGCGGTGCGTCCCCACCGAGTTGATCGCCGAACTCGTCGTCTCCCCGCATCGACGCTGCGACGAGGTAGACGGTGTCGTCGGCAACCGCCTCGTTGTCGGCCAGTAGCTCCCAGACCTCCGCCTCAACCGAACCGCCGAGCCCCGCACCGTCCACTGTCATGCCCCCTCACAACCGGATGTGGACGCAGCTTTGCACACAGGCATGACACGGCCGGTGGACACGACTGCCGGTGAACCCGTAGGCGGCTAGAAAGATCACAGATCCAGCACAATCACTGCTGGCAGCATCGGTGCGTCACGGTGGCGACCTAGCCTGACGCCGTGGCGGGGGCACAGTCCATCAAGTCGGCGGACCAGATTGTCGTCTGGGCATCATGTACTTGCGGCCCCTCCTCGCGCAGGCAGGCGTAGCGCATGCCGAGACATCCAGCGGCGAGGACCACTTGGCGGTCGGCATGACGCTGGAGTTCATTGCTGGCAGTGTCCGGGTCCAGATCAAGACCGGCACGAAGGCGACGAAACAAGGACGGCAGCCTCACCGTGCCGGTGACCGAAGCCCGGAAAGCGAAGTGGTCCGCTGCGCAAGTCCCGGCGTTCCTGGTGTACGTCCGCCCGGAGAAATCGACGCCGACGGAGTGGATTGAGCACCTGACCATATGCAACCGCAGCCGTAGACTCACCGCCCGTCGCCGGTTGGGCGAGCGCTTCGGAGGTGCAACTGAGGCACTGCAACGCACAAGTAAACCGCGGCAGCCGCAAGACGCTGGCTGAGCAGAAATTGCGGTCGACCTGCGCACCTACTGGGCCATCGAGACAAAAGCGGCGATGACACGTCCGCAACTTGTCGGTGGCCTCTGGCAATGTTTGCCGCGGGCCGGCCGCGATGCCGGGAGGACTTTCCGCCTAAGGGAGCGCAGCGTGGTGCAACGAGCCTTCATCAGCTTCGACTACGACAACGACGCACGGTTGAAAGACCTGCTGATCGGCCAATCGAAGAATCCCGACTCGCCGTTCGAGGTGCACGACTGGTCCATCAAGACGGCCTCTCCGACGTGGCGCGAAGAGGCGCGGCGCCGCATCCGTGCGAGCGGGTTGGTGATCGTCCTGTGCGGCAAATACACCCACCTCGCGACTGGTGTTGGCGTTGAGCTCGGCATCGCCCACGCGGAGGGCGTGGACTACTTCCTCCTCGCCGGATATCAGCAAGGCTCGACCCGCCCGACGACGGCGAGGGCGACCGACAAGATGTACGACTGGACCTGGGAGAACCTCAAGAGGCTTGTGAACGGTGCGCGATGAGTGAACCAGCTGAAGCACTGCCCGACCCGCGGGTCCTGGACATCTACAAGCTGGCCGTGGAGATGGCGGACCGTGTCTCGGCCCGGCGGGCGTTGGCCAATGCCTTCTTTCTCACCGTGAACACCACCCTGGTCGCGGTGGTCGGGTTGTCTACCACGCAGCCGGATTCCACCCTGCGGTTCATCGCGGTGTGCGTGGCTGGTGTCGCGGTGTCCGTGTGCTGGTGGCTCCTTCTCCGCGTCTACCGCAGGCTCAACGCGGCCAAGTTCGCGGTGATCAACAGGATCGAGGACGAGCACCTGCCCGTCAGGCCATACACGGACGAGTGGACGGAGCTGATGCCTGATGATGACGGCATCAGCCGCCGTGCAAGGCTCGGCAAGGCCTTGCGCGAACTGGGCGGTGTCGAGCGCATTGTGCCGGTCGTCTTCGGTTTGCTGTATATCGCGCTCTTGGTTGGCAGACTGGTGACATGAGTTACCTCGATGCCGACGCTCAGCTGATCCGGAGCTGCTTACCCGCGTGCACCGGTTTACCGGAGGACTCTGACGACCTGTTCGTCCTCTACGCCGTCCTTATGCGCGCCAAGGGCGAGAGCACGCAGGCTGCCGACGTGCACGACGCCTGGTCGGCGTGGATGTCCCGCAGCGAACCAGACCACGAGTCGATCCGCCCCTACGACCAGCTGGCGCCGTCGGTGCAAGAAGAAGATGCACCATTCCTCACCGCAATACACAGTGCCGCCAGAGCTCGCGCCGAGCGCATCTGACTCTCGCAGAGCCGCCTCAGATGAGGTTGCCACCCGCACTGACATGCGCCGACTTTCGTCGTGGCGTACCCGTTCCAGTGTCTCGACTCATTAGGCTCACCCCGTGAACTTGGTGAGGTCGAAGGAGCGCGTGGCAGACCACGGTGAGGTGTTCACACCCCTGTGGATTGTGGACGCAATGCTGAATCTGGTGAAGGATGAGTCGGAGCGCATCGACTCGCGTTTCCTGGAGTCTGCGTGTGGCTCGGGCAACTTTCTGGTGCCGGTGCTCATCCGAAAGCTCGCCACGGTCCACGCCCGGTACCGGCAGAGCGACTTCGAGCGGCGTCACCAAGCCCTACTGGCCCTGATGTCCATCTACGGCATCGAACTGCTCGACGACAATGTGGCTGAATGCCGCGAGAACCTGCTGGCGATCTTCGCCGACTACCTGGGCATCGCTGCGGGAGAACCCTTCCACACCGCGGCGGCCGCCGTGCTGACCGCGAACATCGTCCACGGCGATGCACTGACGATGACGACCCGGAAGAGCTGCCCTGCGCCGATCACCTTCGCCGAGTGGTCGTATCTGGGCAAAGGTCGCTTTCACCGCCGAGACTTCCGGTTCGACACGATGACCAAGATGTCGTCATTTGACGAGGAGGACACCCTCTTCGCCGATCTGGGCAAGCACGAAATCTTCACCCCCACAACCGACTATGGGACGCTGTCGGTCGCCGACATTGCAGGCGGAGGCCCGGGCAGTGACTGATCAAGTTGCGTTCAGTCTGCGCAACCGAAACCCGGACGTGTTGACCTGCATCGCGAACCTGTCGAATGACGAGGTGTTCACTCCGCCGGAATTGGCCAGCCAGATGCTCGATCTTGTCGCTGACGCGTGGGCTGGCGCCAATGGTGGGTCTGTCATCTGGGCTGACAAGTCGGTAACGTTCCTCGACCCCTTCACGAAGTCGGGCGTTTTTCTGCGCGAGATCACGGCCCGTCTCACCGAGGGCTTGAAGTATGAGATACCCGACCTAGACGAGCGCGTGGATCACGTCCTCACCAAACAGGTCTTCGGCATCGCGATCACCCAACTCACCGCAATGTTGGCCCGACGGAGTGTCTACTGTTCAAAGTCGGCCAATGGCGAACACTCCGTTGCCAAGTCGTTCACGAACACGGACGGCAACATCTGGTTCGAACCCCTCGAACACCGCTGGGTTGGCGCGACCGAGTTCGTCGATACCGCTGACACAGATGGCAACCCGGTCAGGCGGGGCATCAACGGCAGGTGCTCCTATTGCGGCGCAAGTCAGACCACCCTCGACCGCGGCGCCGGTCTCGAAACCCACGCATACGCCTTCATCCACACTGACGACATCAAGGCTCGGACCGCCGAGCTGTTCGGAGCAGATATGCAGTTCGACGTCATCATCGGGAACCCGCCGTACCAACTTCAATCTGACGGCGGGACTCGGGACATCCCGATCTATCATCACTTCGTCGAGCAGGCGAAACAGCTTGCGCCCCGGTACCTTGCGATGGTCATTCCATCGCGATGGATGGCCGGCGGCCTGGGCCTGGCCGAGTTTAGGAAGACGATGCTCTCGGACACTTGCATCCGCGAACTCGTCGACTATCCGAATGCGGCGGAGGTCTTCCCATCCGTCGGAATCAATGGCGGCGCCTGTTATTTCCTGCGAGACTCTTCACATGACGGCCCTTGCAATGTGACGACCGTTCGGGGCGGGGACACCATCGGCCCGATGGCGCGGTCACTGAACGAGTTCGACGTGCTGGTACGTGACGCGCGGTCGCTCACCATCTTGCGCAAGGTCCTTGAGAAGGGTGAACCTTCGATCAACACGATCCTGGCCCGGGACAAGGAATTCGGCTGGACGTCCAACTTCGACGGCTTTCACGACGTGCAGCAGCCAGGAGACGTGGCGCTGTACTACATCCGTTCGATGAAGCGCGGCAAGGGATTCATCGGGCGGGAGCAGGTCACCAAGAGCGCTCACCTCGTCGACACCTGGAAGCTTCTCGTCCCGAAGGTGGGTTCCGGTCGTGAGCGTGAACGGTCCGGCGTCGACCTCGTGCTTGGCCCCCCGCTTATTGCCCCGTCCCCATCCGTGTGCACGCAGTCGTTTCTGTTCTTCTATCTCGATTCAGAGGACCAGGTGCGCAGCGTCAAGTCCTATTACGCGACGAGGTTCTTCCGATTCCTGGTCTCTCTGCGAAAGATCACCCAGGATGCCACCCACTCGACGTATACCTGGGTTCCCATGCAGCCATGGGACAGAGCGTGGACGGACGCTGATCTTTACGAGAAGTATGGCATCGACGATGAGGAGCAAGGCTTTATCGAGTCGATGATACGGCCGATGGATCTGTCGGATGCCTAAGCCAATTGACGACCTCCTGCCTGCGAAACCCGAAGCACGCCTTCGCATCTACGCGTACTCGATCGAGGATGAAGCCCATGCCGGCTTGCTGAAGATCGGCCAGACCACCCAAGACGTCAAGACCCGCGTTGCGCAGCAACTCAAGACCGCGGCGATCAAGAACTTCACGATTCAGCTCGACGAGTTCGCGGAGCGCGACGACGGTTCGACTTTCAGCGATCACAACGTGCGGGATCGGCTCAAGACGAAAGGGTTCATCAACACCGAGCTGGAATGGGTGGCGTGCACGGTCGCTGATGTGGCGACGGCCATCGCCGAGTTGCGAACCGGACAATCGTTTAGCGGGACGCACCACGAGACGTTCGCAATGCGTCCTGAACAGTCTGCGGCAGTCGGCAAGGCAAGAACCTACTTTGAGTCGATCTGGGCAGAGGACGACAGCGCTGTTCCCCGGTTCCTGTGGAACGCGAAGATGCGGTTTGGCAAGACCTTCGCCACCTATCAGCTCGCGAAGGAGCTCGAAGCCCGCAAGGTGCTGGTAGTGACTTTCAAGCCGGCGGTGGAGGACGCCTGGCAGAGCGATCTGGAGTCCCATGTAGATTTTGAGGGCTGGCAGTACCTATCCAAGGCAACCGGTACCGATCCGACCACGGCCGATAAGTCGCGACCCCTTGTCTATTTCGGCTCCTTTCAGGATCTGCTGGGCAAGGACAAGCTGGGCAACATCAAAGCCAAGAACACGTGGGTGCACGAAACAAATTGGGATCTGGTTGTTTTCGACGAGTACCACTTCGGCGCGTGGCGTGACAACGCCAAGGAATTGTTCGAAGGCGAGGACGACTCGGAGGCCAAAAAGGAGGCGGCCGCCGAATACAACCCCGAGCTCGATGCGTTCAACGAAGAACTCGACGAGCTGGGCGAAAGCGAAACCGAGTTCCTCCCGATCACCACCAAGGCGTACCTCTACCTGTCTGGCACACCGTTTCGAGCTTTGGCGACTGGCGAGTTCATCGAAGAGCAAATTTTCAACTGGACCTACACTGATGAGCAACGCGCCAAACAACAATGGGCGCAGGACCATCCAAGTGCGTGGAATCCTTACGGCGCACTACCCGAGATGCGGCTACTCACCTATCGAATGCCCGACGAGTTGCTAGCGATCGCCGCCGAGGGGGAGTTCGACGAGTTCGACCTCAACGAGTTCTTCGCCGCGGGCGGTGTCGGTGCGGCAGCGCAGTTCAAACACAAGGACGGCGTGCAGAAGTGGCTAGACATCATTCGCGGCGCCTATTCGGCCACCCAAGTCGACAACCTCAAGCTCGGGGCTAAGAAGCCCCCGTTCCCGTACTCCGACGTGCGCCTATTGCCGTACCTGAACCATTCCTTCTGGTTTCTGCCGTCGGTCGCCTCCTGCTACGCCATGGCCAATCTCATCGCCGAGAAGCAAAACACGTTCTTCCACGACTACAAGGTCCTCACGGTGGCGGGTCAGGGTGCTGGCGTGGGCCTGGCCGCCTTGCCACCGGTGCGCGACGCCATCGGCAACGGACACGACACGAAGACCATCACGTTGTCGTGCGGCAAGCTCACCACCGGTGTCACGGTCCCGCAGTGGTCTTCAATCCTGATGTTGCGCAATCTGAAATCGCCAGAAACCTACTTCCAGGCCGCGTTCCGAGTGCAGTCGCCGTGGTCGATCAAGAACCCAAACGGGGACGACCCGAACTTGGAGGTAACCCTCAAGCCGGTCTGCTACGTCTTCGACTTCGCCCCAACACGGGCACTGCGCCAGATTGCCGAGTACGGATCGGGCCTGCGACCGGACGCGGCCAATCCCGAGGACGCAGTGAAAGAACTCGTCGGTTTCCTGCCTGTGCTGGCTTATGACGGGTCCTACATGGTGCCTGTGGACGCCGGCGCCATTCTTGACACCGCGATGACCGGCACGTCTGCGACGCTGCTAGCCCGCAAGTGGGAGTCGGCGCTGCTGGTGAACGTAGACAACGAAACATTGCGCAAGATTCTTGACAACCCAGCGGCATTGGACGCCGTGATGCGGATCGAGGGCTTTCGGGCACTCGGCAGCGACGTGTTCGAGACCGTGATCAACAAGAGCGAGAAGGTTAAAGACACCAAGAAGACCAAGGGTGACGACATCAGCGACAAAGAGAAGAAGGAGCTGACCGCGGAGGAGAAGGAGTACAAGTCCAAGCGCAAGCAGATCCAAGAAAAGCTGGTGAAATTCGCGACCCGAATCCCCGCGTTCATGTACCTCACGGACTTTCGGGAGAACACGCTTAAGGACGTCATCACGAAGCTGGAACCCGAACTGTTCAAGACTGTCACCGGCTTGAGCGTCGCTGACTTCAACCTTTTGGTGTCGCTCAATGTCTTCAACAGCACGCACATGAACCAGGCGGTGTTCGCCTTTCGCCGTTACGAAGACGCGTCACTGTCGTACACCGGCATTGATAGCCATGAAGGTCTCAGCCATCTTGGACTCTACGACACGGTTGTTGCGCGGGAGGCGTGAAGTATGAATCCACTCTTCTCGGTTATTGGGCGATCAGGCTAGTCGTCCACTCGTTGTGAGGGTGCGTCCTGCGTATGGACGGTCGGAGGATCGGAATTGGCCGGAAAAGGCCGCCGCAACGCCTTTGCGGCAGCCTGCCATGCCCTACACGCTTCGGCTGATGTCCTGCGAGCAGCTTCAAACGCATCGAGGACATCAGCCACTTGGTCTGCAGCGAGTAGATCAGTACGCAGCCGCATTGCGAGGCCGCCGAGAACGTCAGCTTGCGCGAGTGCCACACCGGCGAGGTTCCTGACGATACTGTTGACGACCGCCGGATCACCCACCGATTCAACCTCTCTGATGTCCCCATCAAGGATGTACATACGTGTCCGCAATGTCTCGGAGTGCAGGATCAGGGGTGCAGCATCGCCCCACCGATTGAAGTCGGGCATATCCGCACCGGCAGGCAAGCCCGGCTCCTGCGGCCAACGTTCTCTGATCGGTGGCATCGAGCGGACAAAGACACCACGACCGTGCTCAGACACAACAAGCCCTTCGGAACGAAGCTCCTGTATGGCTTGCCTGACCGTCATTCGCGCTACGCCGAAATGCGCGATCAGTTTCGCTTCCGACGGAAGCTGGTCCCCAGGCCGCAACTGATCCGAGGCGATAGCACGCCGCAATATGTAGGCGATCTGCCGATACGGTGGCGTGTCCTCAGCCCGATCGATTTGCCCAAGCTCCAACATTCCTCCAGCTCCACACGTCTAGAGGTCAATGTACGCGTCCCGGGCTGGCTAGGTCACGCCCGACGCGGGCATCCCAGCCTGCTTCAAGTGCGAATCCCGAGCTAGCGGGGCCTACACACCAGATTTCGTAAAACAATCATCCTGCAAACCACTTGACTAACTTATCTAGACGACTATGTTATCTAGTCATCTAGTTAACTCGGTACGAGAGGTTAAACAATGTCCATCCCCAAATGGCTCCAGATCGGCCACGACCAGGTGTTCTCCCTCGGCGCATTCCTCGTATCCGAGGTGACGCCCATGATCGACTTCGACAAGTCCTCGGGCGAGAACCGCGTGCAAGCAAGGGACCGCGATACCGGCTTGCCGATGTGGCAGGTGGAAGTGCTCGACGGCGACCCGGCGGCACCGAAGCGCAGCCGAACAGTGACGGTCAAGTTCGCCTCACCGACGCAGCCGTCGGCACCCGCCAATTCCAGCGGAACACCCTTTACCCCAGTGTTTTTCGACGGGCTCATGGCGCTGCCCTACGTCGAGAAGTCGGGTGACTTCTCTCGGATCGCGTGGTCGTTCCGCGCCTCCGACATGAGGGCACCGGGCAAGCCGTCCGCGAGCGCAGCGACAAGCCGGGAGTCGGCATGAATCCCGATCCGTACGCACAGCTCGATCCCGACATCCCGATCCGGCTCGATCACATCGTGAATTTCCTGACCACTCTCGAGCTGTGGGCGGTGATCATCGTGGGAGTCAGTGCCGCCGTTCTCCTTTACTGGCGACTGCACTCACCTGAGACGTTCGAAGAACGGTTCGCCACACCGGCCGCACTCCTGAGCTGGCGACTGCGGGCGTACATCACCTGGCACAGACTCTGTAGGCGCTGCAGCTTGTCAGCGTCAGAGCAGGTCACGCATCGCGACAAAGAAGGTCGACAAGTTACTTCGACACGTTGGTTTCATCCAAAGCTGTTGGGAACAGAGGTGTCTCAGACCACCCTGCGGCTCACAGTACGGACAAGGACGGGACAGACCGTGGAGGACCTGGAGCGGGCTGTTCCTGCGATCCGTGACGCTGCTCGAGCACATTCGGCGCGAGCGGTTGTCGTCTCACCGGGGACGTTGCGGATCGAGCTGGTCAAGCGGGAGCAGTTGTCGACAGTACGTCACGCGGTGCCGCCGACGGCTGTCGCTACAAGTCGAGTCACGATCGGACGGCGTGAGGACGGTTCCGCTTGGATCCTCCCGCTGATCGGACTACACACCCTGACCGTGGGCTGCTCGGGTGCAGGCAAAGGTTCCGTCTTCTGGGGCATCGCCTGCGGACTCGGCCCAGCCGTCGCCGGTGGGTTTGTCCATTTGATCGGAATTGATCTGAAGTACGGCATCGAATTATCGATCGGCGCAGGGCTATTCACCAAGATCGCCACCACCGAAGCCGACGCCGTGGCAACCCTTGCCGGGCTAGAGAAACTGATGGATAAGCGCGGCAATGAGATGGCGGGCCACTCGCGCGAGCACCACCCGACCAAAGCCTCACCCCTCGTTGTGCTGCTGATCGACGAGCTGGCCGGAGTGACCGCGTACATGAGCGATGCGACCCTGCGTAAGGAAGCCGCCGCCTCGTTGTCACGAATCCTGACCAAGGGTCGGGCGCTGGGCATCGTGGTCGCCGCGTTCCTGCAAGACCCCCGCAAGGAAATCTTGCCGATGCGAGGCCTCTTTACCCAGACCATTGCGCTTCGACTGCGATCCCGCGAGGAAGTCATGATGGTTCTCGGCGACGGGATGGCCGACAAAGCGCCAGCGCACCGAATCAGCCCCGACAGACCCGGCACCGGCTACGTCATCACCGAAGACGGCCACGCGACCAAGGTCCGATCCGACTTCTGGTCGGACAATCAAATCCGCTCCACTGCAAGGCAATACGGAAGATTGCGAACCGCAGGAGGGCAGCGCAGTGAATGACCGGTTCGATGTAATCCAAGCAGCGAGGTGAGGGCATGGTGATTCACGGTCTCCGGGAAGCCCTCGTATCCACCGGCAGCTTTCCCGAGCTGCTCACCGCAGATCAAGTGTCGGCGCTCCTCGGTGTCTCTGCCGCGACGCTCAACCGCTGGGCGGCACTCCGCGAAGCGACAGGCGAGCAGATCGGCCCGCCCTGCTACACGTTGTCCGAGCGGGTCCGCCGCTGGGATGCAGCCGAAGTCCGGTCCTGGCTCAAGCAGGTGCGCCGGTAATGGCCGGCAACACCCCGCGCGGCATCCGAAAACGCCTCGACTCCGCGGGGGAGCCCCGCTATCAGGTCCGCTATCTCATTCGTGACCCCGACGCCCCATCCGGCTGGGTGGAAACGTCCGCGACGTTCCCGACCCTGCGCGAGGCGAAGGCGTTCAAGTCCGAGCGCGACAACGAGGCCGCGCTCGGCGCCCGACGGTTCGATCCCCGTCTGGGCCGAACACCGCTCAGCAGGATCTGGACGCAGTTCTCCGACACCAAGAAACCGGCGGTCTCACCGAAGACCTGGAGCGGCTACACCCAGCACTGGGAATTGCGCATCAAGCCGCGGTTCGGGCATGTGCCGGTTGACGAGATCAGCCGCGGCGACGTCCAAGCGTTCGTTGACGGCCTGACGGTCGGCCCGTGGGCGAAGGTGTCGACGCTGCGTCTCCTGCGGTCGATTCTCGATGTCGCGCACCAGGACGGCCGAATCCACCGCAACCCCGCGCTCGGCGTCTCGGCTGGCCGCATTCCCGAGCGCGAACGGCATCGGTATCTGACCGCTCAGGAAGTCCAGACACTCGCTACCGCCTGCGGGGATCAGGGCGACGTGGTGACCATCTTGGCCTACACCGGCCTGCGCTGGTCCGAACTCGTCGGGTTGCGCGTCAAAGACATCGACCTCGTGGCTCGTCGCCTCTACGTCCGACGCGCGGCACCCGAAGTGGAGGGGCACATTGTTATCGGGCCGCCAAAGACCCGCGCCGGAATTCGAACAGTCCCGCTCCCCCAAGTCGTCGTTGACATCCTCAAAACGCGAATCGGCGGGCGGGCGGTTGACGAACCCGCCATCACATCACCCAACGGCGCGATGCTGCGCTCGAACAACTGGCGCAGGCACACGCACTGGAACAAGGCCCTGAAGAAAACCAACTTGGCTCCTCTGACCATCCACGATCTGCGCCATACCTATGCAAGCCTGGCCCGAAAGTCCGGCGCTGACCTTCGCTATGTACAGAAAACCATGGGCCACTCGACGCCGACTGTCACCGCGAACATCTACAGCGACCTCTACTCCGATGAACTGGACCAGGTCGCGACGAATCTCGATCGACTTCACGCGACCGAGATTCACACACCGAAGACCGGACAAGAACCGGACAAAGAAAACTGACAACCGAGTGCAAGACCCGTGTCGATGCAGGTGAAGATCGGTGGCCAGGGCCGGGATCGAACCGGCGACCTTCCGCTTTTCAGGCGGACGCTCGTACCAACTGAGCTACCTGGCCGGACGGCACCGATCACTTGCCTGGCAAGTGCCTCGCCGTAATGGCGACCCTGACGGGACTCGAACCCGCGACCTCCGCCGTGACAGGGCGGCGCGCTAACCAACTGCGCCACAGGGCCTTACTGTGTTGCTCCTCCCACCGAAGTGGTCGTTGCGTGTACCCCCAACGGGATTCGAACCCGTGCTACCGCCGTGAAAGGGCGGCGTCCTAGGCCACTAGACGATGGGGGCCTATTCCGAATTCCTCCGGGGCACTCGCAACGCTCATGTCGTTGGGAGCTTCGATAGCTTAGGGTACGGACACCCAAATCCTCAAACCGGCTGTGTGCCGTATCCTTCTCGACGTCGCACAGACACGGCCCCTATAGCTCAGTCGGTAGAGCTACGGACTTTTAATCCGCAGGTCCCAGGTTCGAGCCCTGGTGGGGGCACCACGGAAAACGCATACCTCGCGCGCGCCGAGAGCTCGCGTTCGCCCGCATCGCGCGGCGTGTTAATGGGCAGACGCGCGCGCTCGCGGAGCAACTAGCGGTAGTAGACCTCGTCGCCGTCGGGGTAGCCGCCGCCGGTGGTCGTGACGTGCACGTGGTCGTAGTGGCCGTAGCCGCCGGACTGCGCGCCGCCGGGCGTGTAGTACGTGCCCCGCCAGATGGCGTCCTGGATCCCGAAGCGCTTCGCGTTCGCGAGCACGTAGGCGACGATCTGATTGCCCAGCGCGATGCCGGCCTGCGACGTCGGGTTCGGGATCATCACGTCGAGCGCGAGGCCGTTGGGGTGCCAGCGCAGGGCGTCGGAGCGCACGCCGCCGATGTTGTTGATCTCCGGGAAGACCGCGCTGATGCTGCGGGAGGTCAAAATCGTGCGGACCTGCAGTCCGCGCTCGGGGGCGACGCCGGCGGGCAGGGTGCGGTCGACGACCCGCCACCGGGACGCCGACACCAGCGATGCCGGTGACGTCGCGGCACGACCGGGGTCGGTCAGTAGAGCAGGCTGCGGCGAGGTGGCCGGCGCCGCGACGATCTCGACACAGCACGGCGTCGTCTGCTCCTCGACGGGCGGGGGCGCCGGCGCGGCAACGGGTTCTTTCTCGGCCGCGACGGAGGCGGAGACCGGGTTCGTGTCGCCCTTCACGGCCAGGAACACCGCGGCCGGGGCGAGTGCCGATACGAAGTACACCGACGGATTGCGTCGCTTCTTCGGTAAGGAGTGCCGACCCACGCCCAGCAACATAACGAAAATTCGCGCAATTTACAGCATCGAAGTTCAGAACTGAATACGACGCGCTGATCGTTACCCTTCCGCGACCAGTCGGTGAGCAGACGGAAATGCGCAGGTCAGGCCGACAATTACGCTACGCGACGACCAGTAATGCGACGAGGGCCACAATCAGCAGAATCGCCGCCACGGCGAGTACCGCACCGGCGCGCCCCGCACGCGGCGGGGGCGGATCCAGGCTCCGACGCATCTGCTCGGCAGTCGCGAATCTCCACCGTGGGTCGCGGGCGATCGCGCGCTCGATCGTCGCCGCCAACGCCGGGTCGACATCGGGCCGCACCGACGTCAACGGCGCCAGTTGTCCCGCCGCGATCGCATCGGCCAGCGCCGACAGGTTGTCCTGCGGATACGCCCGCCGGCCCGTCAGCGCCTCGTACGCGACCACCCCGAGCGCATAGAGGTCGTCGCTGGGCGTGGCCGGCCGTCCGGCGATGCGATCGGACGGCAGATAGGCCATCGTGCCGAAGACCCGGTTCGTCAAGGTCTGCGGGGTGTCGGGGCTCTTGGCCACGCCGAAGTCGGCGATCTTCACGCCGCCGAACTCGGTGAACAGGATGTTGGCGGGTTTGATGTCGCGGTGCAGGACGCCACTGAGGTGCGCGGCGCTCAGCGCCGAGAGCACATCGCGCAGGATCGCGCGGACCTGCTCGACCGGCAGCGGGCCGTGGCGGGCCAGCAGGTCGGCCAGGTTCTGTCCGGGCAGCCGCTCCAGCACAATGTAGTGCCTGCCCTCGTGCACACCCGTGTCGTGTACAGCGACCACGTGCGGGTGGTTCAGGGCGGCTGCGGCACGAGCCTCGGTGGCGAACCGGCGGCGCGTGTCCGGTTGTGTGGACACCGACGGGTAGAGCAGCTTGACGGCGACCGGGCGGCCCAGCCGCTGATCCCAGGCGTCGCGAACCTCGGCCATCCCACCCCGGCCGAGCACGGGTCCCAGCCGGTAGCGACCGCCAAGAACTTCCGGGGCCTGCATGCCTTCCAAGCTAGCCCTTCTGCGAAGGATGCAAACCTGACGCCGCTTCGGGCGTGGCGGACCCACGTCGGACGTACGATCGGAAGCAATGCTCTACCAGCACGTTCCGCAGCCTTTCGCGCGTCGCCATCCGGTGCTCACCGTCATCGCGGCGGCGACGCTGGCGTGCTGGGTGGCGCTGGGCTGGTACGAGGCGGTGGCGCTCGCGGTGGCGGCCGGGCTGCTCGTGGTCGCGCGTCGGCGCCGACGGGCCGCGGCGATCCGCGAGGCGGGTCTGCGGGCGCGGGCCGAGTACGAGAACAGGCTCACCGTGTCCGGTGATCCCAGAGGGCTGTACGGCCGCTACTCGCCGTACCGGCCCAACTGGTATCCGGATCCCCAGAACCCTTGTCTGCTGCGCTATTTCGACGGCGTCGCATGGACGCCGCACGTGTCCGGACGCTGAGGGTTCAGACCTTCGGGCTGTAGTAGTGCGGGTTGTCGCGATACTCCAGTGGCGGCAGGTTGCGCGCCGGGGTCTCCACCAGCGCGGAGTCGGCAGGCAACCGGCCGGTGGCACGGTCCCACGCCGATCGCTTGCGCGGGTGCATCAGCCAACGCTTGGGCAGCACCTTGGTCGCCAGGGTCACGACGTCGCAGAATCGCCGGTGCAGGAACTCCTGGCGCGGTGACCACGTGTAGCCCATCAGCTCGCGCACCGGCGGGTCGTAGAGCGCGACGGTCATGAAAGTCAGGAAGCGCTGCATCACCGCCAGGTTCAGCTTCCACAACGGATCCGGAATCCATTCCAGCGACGGATGTTTGGGCATCGTCGACAAGTCCATCACCTCGCGGGCGGCCCAGTTGTTCTCCAGTACGTCGGTGCACATGTGGTCCCAGTACTCCTGGAATTCCTCCCAGGTCTTCGGGACGGGCCGCATGCTCATGCCGTACATCCGGTACCAGGTGACGTGCTCGTCGAACAGTTGGCGTTTGTCGGCCTCGGTCAGGCCGCCGCCGAACTTCTCGGCCGCCAGCAGTGTGGACTTGAAGAACGTCGCGTGTGCCCAGTAGAAGACGTCGGGGTTCAGCGCGCTGTAGCGGCGCCCCTGATCGTCGACACCGTTGAGGCCGATGTGATAGTCGCGCACCTGGGCGCCGGTCTTGGGCGCGCGGTTTCCGTCGAAGACCACGCCGCCGATCGGGTAGATCGAGCGCAACAACCGCGGGATCCGCTCCATGAAGAAGATCGAGTGGTCCTTCACCGCGGCGCCGAGTTGTGGGTGCATGTTCTGCATCGACCCGGCCCACGTCCCCTGGAACAGACCCGTCCACTGACCGAAGTATTTCCAGGTCAGGGAATCCGGCCCCAGCGGCTCGGGCAGCGCGTCATAGCCGCCACCGCTGATCGGGCAGCCCGCTGCCACCGCCCCGGACGCTTCGCCGGAGTCGCTGGTCACCGGGCCCGCTGCGGACGTATCTTGAGTCACTGTGCTCTTCCCGTTCGCCGTTTCGCCAATCTGACTACACACGTTGTCACTAATGGAGCTTAGGAGGGCCGTGCCGTCCGGTCAACGACGCGGGAGATGGTCCGGCGTTCCGCTCCAGGATCGCCAGGCGCTGCGCCGCGACGAGCTGATCACCGCCGGCATCGGCCTGCTGGGCAGTTCCGGCGGACCCAACCTCACCGTGCGGGCGGTGTGCAAGGCCGCCGGGCTGACGGAACGCTACTTCTACGAGAGCTTCACCGACCGTGACGAGTACGTCGCCGCCGTCTACGACGACGTCTGCACGGCCGCGATGGCCACACTCCGCGAGTCAGAGAGCATGCGCGACGCGGTCGAGCGGTTCGTCGCGCTGATGATCGACGACCCCGCCCGCGGCCGGGTGCTGCTGCTGGCCCCCGAGGCCGAGCCCGTCCTGGCCCGCTCGGGCGCGCGGTGGATGCCGAACTTCATCGAGCTCCTGCAGCACAACCTCACCCGGATCACCGACACCACCACCCAGGCGATGGTTGCCACCGGCCTGATCGGGGCACTCACTGCGTTGTTCACGGCCTACCTCGACGGCAGGCTGGAGGCCACCCGGGAGCAGTTCATCGACCACTGCGCTGAGCTACTGCTCAGCAGGGCGGTGACCTGATCCGGCCTCCGACCTGGGTGTGTGCCGCGGCGCGGCGGCTTGAATGTCACCGACATACACAGATATATTGAGTGCAACCACGAGGTACAGATAACTGGGAGGTGTCGTGTCGAAAGACCTGACCGACCTGCAATTGCTGACCGAACTCGAGCCCGTTGTAGAGCCCTTGGTCAACCGCCACATGCGGATGAAGAAGGACTGGAACCCGCACGACTACATCCCGTGGTCGGACGGCAAGAACTACTACGCACTCGGCGGCCAGGACTGGGATCCCGAGCAGTCCCAGCTGTCCGACGTCGCCCGGGTGGCCATGCTGGTCAACCTCCTCACCGAGGACAACCTGCCGTCGTACCACCGCGAGATCGCGATGAACTTCAGCATGGACGGCCCCTGGGGATTCTGGGTCAACCGGTGGACCGCCGAGGAGAACCGCCACGGCATCGCGCTGCGCGACTATCTCGTCGTCACCCGCAACGTCGACCCGGTCGAACTGGAGATGCTGCGCGTCGAGCAGATGACCCGCGGCTTCTCCCCCGGTCAGAACGACCAGATCGAGGCCGACCTGTTCGCGGACAGCCTTTTCGATTCCGTGATCTATGTGACGTTCCAGGAACTCGCCACCCGCGTCTCGCACCGCAACACCGGTAAGGCCTGCGAGGAGCCCATCGCCGATCAGCTGCTGCAGCGCGTGTCGGCCGACGAGAACCTGCACATGATCTTCTACCGCGACGTCTCGGAGGCGGGCTTCGAGATCGCCCCCGACCAGGCGATGAGGTCGCTGCACAAGGTGCTGCTCAACTTCAAGATGCCCGGATACACCATCCCGGACTTCCGTCGTCGCGCGGTGACAATCGCCTCGGGCGGCGTCTACGACCCGCGGATCCACCTCGAGGACATCGTGATGCCGGTGCTCAAGAAGTGGCGCATCTTCGAACGCGAGGACTTCAACGGCGAGAGCGCCCGGATGCGCGACGAGATCGGCGCGCACGTCGAGGAGCTGCAGGAGACGGTCCAGAAGTTCGAGATCGCCAAGCAGCGCCGCGAGGAGCGGCTGCGTCAGATGGCCGAGAAGAAGGCCGCCAAGAATCTGCTGGTGGGATCATCAGCCTCGTAACAGACACTCCGGGCTGCGAAGGTCGAACGGCCCGATCCCTGCGGATCGGGCCGTTCGACCTTCGCAGCCCGGTCGTCCTCGCCCCGATGGCCGGGGTGACCAACGTCGCCTTCCGCACGCTGTGCCGCGAACTCGAGCTCAGCCGCGCCGGCACGGTCAGCGGACTCTACGTGTGCGAGATGGTCACCGCCCGCGCGCTCGTCGAACGGCATCCGGTGACGATGCACATGACGACGTTCGCGCCCGAGGAGTCCCCGCGCTCGCTGCAGCTCTACACCGTCGATCCGGTCAACACCTACGCCGCCGCGAAGATGATCGTCGACGAGAACCTCGCCGACCACATCGACATGAACTTCGGTTGCCCGGTTCCCAAGGTCACCCGCCGCGGAGGCGGGGCCGCGCTGCCCTACAAGCGGCGGCTGTTCGGACAGATCGTGAGCGCGGCGGTCCGTGCCACCGAAGGCACTGACATCCCGGTCACCGTGAAGTTCCGCATCGGCATCGACGACGAGCACCACACCCACCTCGACGCCGGACGCATCGCCGCCGAGGAGGGCGCGGCCGCAGTCGCTCTGCACGCCCGCACCGCTGCCCAGCGTTACTCCGGAAGTGCCGACTGGGACCAGATCGCCGCCTTGAAGGCCCACGTCACGAATGTTCCGGTGCTGGGAAACGGTGATATCTTCGACGCTCGTGACGCGCTGGCCATGATGGCCGCGACGGGATGCGACGGAGTCGTGATCGGTCGTGGCTGCCTGGGACGGCCCTGGCTGTTCGCCGAGTTGTCCGCGGCGTTCACCGGCGCGACCCCGGCCACCCCGCCGACACTCGGCGAGGTCGCGCAGATCATTCGCAGACACGGCGAGCTTCTCGCTGCGCACTTCGGAGAGGACAAAGGCATGCGGGACATCCGCAAGCACGTCGCGTGGTACATGCACGGCTTCCCGGCCGGCGCGGACCTGCGCCGGTCGATGGCCCTGGTCAAGACGATCTCGGAGCTCGACGACCTGCTCGAACAGCTCGACCCCGACGTCCCGTTCCCCGCGGCCGCCAACGGACCCCGCGGCCGGCAGGGTTCGGCGGCCTCGGTCACACTGCCCGAAGGGTGGCTCGACGACCCGGATGACTGCACCGTGCCGGCGGGCGCCGACGTGATGCATTCCGGCGGCTGAGCTGCGACGACATGACGTCCACCGGGGTTCGAGACCATTCCGTGTGGGTATTGCAACCTGGGTTCGGCTGGATGAATCTCAGGATGTCTCAGTACGATGAGGCGTCAAACTGTCCGGCTCCGTCGGCGGAGCGCGGGCCAGTGCTCTTTGAGACAGACTGCAGGCACCCGGCTACCTGCGTGCCGGAGCGCAACGACGCGCAAGCACCGCGAGACGCCGTGGAGGCTGGAAGGCCGGTAGGAACATGAGTGACGGCGATAGCGCCACTCCCGGCCGTCCGCATGCCGAACGCGGGGACGGCGGGAGGATCCGGCGGTCCCGCCGGGCCGCGCCCGACGTCGCGCCGTGGGAACGCGACATCGACAGCAACGCCGGCCGCGAGGCCTCGGGGCCCGACGAAGGTCCGGCCGCGCCCGTCACCGTCGCCGACCTGATCGCCAAGATCAACGGCGGTGCTCCGCCGCCCGAACCGAAGCGGCACCGCGCAGAACCCGAACCCGAACCCGAGCCCTATCCGGACACCGGTGAGTTCGACACGACCGTCCTGCCCGTCATCGATCCGCGGGCATCCGAACTTCCGGACCTGGAGGCGCCCCGGCCGCCGCAGCACGTCGTGGCCAAGCCGGTGCGCTCACACCGGCGGACCGTCATGGCCGGCCGCGTCGCGGCGGCGCTGGTCGCAGTGCTCGCGCTGGTGCTCACCGGCGGCGCCTGGCAGTGGCAGTCGGCGAAGAACAATCTCCTCAACCGGGTCTCGGCGCTCGACCCCGACTCCCGCGACATCGTCGACCCCAACGCCCAGTTCGGCGACGAGAACTTCCTGATCGTCGGCACCGACAGCAGGCTCGGGAGCAACGCCGAGATCGGGGCGGGCACCACCGAGGACGCGGCGGGCGCGCGGTCGGACACCGTGATGCTGGTGAACATCCCGGCCAACCGCAAACGCGTTGTGGCCGTGTCGTTTCCGCGTGACCTCGAGATCGAGCCGATGAAGTGCGAGCCGTGGGATCCCGAGACCCGCGAGTACGGCCCGATCATGGACCCGGAATCGCCGATGTACGGCAAAGAAGAGGTCTACACCGAGTACAAGCTGAACTCGGCGTTCGCCGTCGGCGGCCCCAAGTGTCTGGTCAAGGTCATCCAGAAGCTGTCCGGCCTGCACGTCAACCGGTTCATGGCGGTCGACTTCGTCGGCTTCTCCAAGATGGTCGACGCGCTCGGCGGCGTCGAGGTGTGCAGTACCACCCCGATTGAGGACTACGAGCTCGGAACGGTCCTGCCCACCGCCGGGCGACAGGTCGTCAACGGACACACCGCCTTGAACTACGTGCGGGCCCGGCAGGTCACCACCGAGACCAACGGCGACTACGGCCGCATCAAACGGCAGCAGCTGTTCCTGTCGTCGCTGCTGCGCTCGCTGATCTCCAAGGAGACGTTCTTCTCGCTGTCCAAGCTCAACAACGTGGTGAACATGTTCATCGGGGACAGCTACGTCGACAACGTCGACACCAAGGATCTCGTCGACCTCGGCCAGTCGGTCCAGGGCGTGACCGCCGGGCGCATCACGTTCATCACGGTGCCGACCGTCGGATACGCCGACGAGTACGGCAATGAGATCCCCCGCACCGACGACATGCGCGCGTTGTTCGACGCCATCATCAACGACGACCCGCTTCCCGAGGAGCGCAACCCCGACAACTCACCGGTGCCGGGTACCCCCGAGTCATTGGCGGCCGCGCCGGGCAGCGGCGTGGACGGCGAAGGGCCGTCCGACGAGATCGTCGACGCCATCACCACCGATCCGCAGAACGTGACCGTCCAGGTGTCGAACTCCACCGGCCAGTCGGGACTGGGCGCGACCGCCAGCACCGCGCTGCAGTCCCACGGCTTCAACGTGGAGAGTCCGGACGATTACCCGGGTCCGCTGGAGAAGACGACCGTGTTCTTCTCGCCGGGCAACGAGGAAGCCGCGGCGACGGTCGCGTCCTCCTTCGGCGATGCGACGGTGGAACGGGCGAGCGGCCTCGGCGACGTGGTGCAGGTCGTCCTGGGTAGCGATTTCAACTCCGTCGGCGCACCGTCACCGAGCGGCTCGTCGGTTCAGGTCCACATCATCCGCAGCACGAAGACCCCGGCCACCGAACTGCCCGAGGATCTGACCGTGACCAACGCCGCCGACACCAGCTGCGAGTGACCTCGGCGCGTCTGTGCGGGCGGCATTCACCGTCCGTTCACGTTCGGTTCGTGACGCCGCGGGTACCACGCCGTAGGGTTGATCCATGCGTACCGCGTACCACGAGCAACTGGATGCCCTGACCAGCAGGCTCGGTGAAATGTGCGGGCTTGCCGGGGTGGCCATGGAGCGCGCCACGCAAGCCCTTCTACAGGCTGATCTCCCCCTCGCAGAGCAGGTCATCACCGACCACGATCAGATCTCGGCGCTCAGCGTGCGCGCCGAGGAAGAGGCCTTCGTCCTCCTGGCGCTGCAAGCACCCGTCGCCGGCGACCTGCGCGCCATCGTCAGCTCGATCCAGATCGTCGCCGACGTCGACCGGATGGGCGCGCTGGCGTTGCACGTCGCCAAGATCGCGCGTCGCCGGCACCCGCAACACGCGCTGCCCGAAGAGGTCAACGGCTACTTCGCCGAGATGGGTCGCGTCGCCGTCGAACTCGGCCACAGCGCCCAGGAGGTCCTGATCACCCGCGATCCGGAGAAGGCGGCCCGGATCCGCGAGGAGGACGACGCGATGGACGACCTGCACCGCCATCTGTTCACCGTCCTGATGGACCGGGAATGGAAGCACGGGGTCGCCGCCGCGGTCGACGTGACGCTGCTCGGCCGGTTCTACGAACGCTTCGCCGACCACGCCGTCGAGGTCGCCCGCCGCGTCATCTTCCAGGTCACCGGCCGCACCACCGACGGCGAGGAACTCCCCGCCTCCCGCTGACACGCTGCACGAACAAGGCCCCCGGAGATATCTCCCGGGGGCCTTCTTCGTGGTCGAGAACTCGTGGCGGAACTCTCAGCCGAAGCGGCCCGAGATGTAGTCCTCGGTCGCCTTCTCGGTCGGGTTCGAGAAGATCTTCTCGGTGTCGTCGATCTCGATGAGCCTGCCCGGCTTGCCGGTCGCCTCCAGGTTGAAGAACGCGGTCTGGTCGCTGACCTGACTTGGCTCACTTTTCGGGTTCGGGCCTGACTGCAGCGTTCTGACCTGCGGTTCTAGTTGTAGATCGGCCGGAATTTGCACACTAAAGTGTGGTCGTAGGCTGCGCTGGTGGCCTACATCCGGACCGTGAAGACCGCCTCGGGGGCGACTGCAGTGCAGATCGTGTGGTCCTGGCGGCGGGGGTCACGCTCGATCGAGCACATCGGATCGGCCCACGATGATGTTGAGCTCGCGGCATTGAAGTCCGCTGCGGCCGCCCGCTTGGCGGCCGGACAAACTGAACTCGACTTGGGCCTGTCTGGTGGCCTCGAGCCGGGGACGCTGCCGATCACCTCCTCGCAGATGACGCATCTGTGGGGCGGCCTGTGCGCCGCCTACCGTGCACTGGGATTCGAAACGGTCACCCAGGGCGACAACGTGTTTCGCGATCTCGTACTTGCCCGGATCATCGAGCCGACCAGCAAGATCGACACCGCACGGGTGTTGAGCGAAGTCGGCGTCGACGCGGCCTCCTATGCCACCCTCAAGCGTCGGCTGCCGATCTATGCCACACCCGCCTGGCGGCAATCCCTGGCTGCGGCAACAGCACGGCATGCCCGGCTGGGGCCGGCCTCACTAGTGCTCTACGACGTGTCGACGCTGTACTTCGAGACCGATACCGGTGACGGATTCCGCGAACCTGGGTTCTCCAAGGAACGCCGGTTGGAACCGCAGATCACCCTCGGGTTGCTCACCGACGCCTCGGGGTTCCCGCTCACGGTAGAGGCCTTCGAGGGCAACCGGGCCGAGACCGCCACCATGCTTCCAGTCATCAACGCGTTCAAGGCCGCCCACCAGTTGAGCGATGTCACCGTCGTCGCCGATGCCGGGATGATCTCCGAATCCAACCAGGTCGCCCTGCAAGCCGCGGGGTTGTCATTCATCCTGGGCACCCGGATTCCGTTCCTGCCCGATGTGGTCCGCGAATGGCGCGATCAACACCCCGACGAGGCCGTTCCTGATCAGCTGGTGTTGACCCAGCCCTGGCCGGCCAGCAGCTCGGAGAAGACTCGCGGCATCCCCGATCGCGTCGTCTACTACCAGTACCGCAATGACCGGGCCCGGCGCACCCTGCGCGGCATCGATGAGCAGGTCGCCAAGGCCCAGAAGGCTGTCGATGGTCATGCTCCGGTCAAGCGCAACCGGTTCATCAAGCTCACCGGTGCCACCAAGACGGTCAACCGCGAGTTGGAAGCCAAGAACCGCGCTCTGGCCGGCTGGAAGGGCTACACCACCAACCTGGTCGACCAGCCCGCTGACTTCGTCATCGGCGCCTACCACCAGCTCTGGCGCATCGAGAAGAGCTTCCGGATGTCCAAGCACGACCTGGCCGCCCGCCCGATCTACCATCACCTGCGCGAGTCGATCGAGGCCCACCTGAGCATCGTGGTCGCCGCCATGGCCGTCAGCCACTACATCGAAACCCAAACCGGTTGGAGCATCAAGAAGTTCGTGCGTACCGCCCGCCGCTACCGCACCGTCCAGATCAAAGCAGGCCGCCAGCTCCTCACGGCCGCCGATCCGTTGCCCGACGAGCTCCGCGTGGCCCTCGCCAAAATCAGTGCCCCGACTTGAACACTAAATTGAGCCAACTCGGGTCTCAGCCGAAGCGGCCCGAGATGTAGTCCTCGGTCGCCTTCTCGGTCGGGTTCGAGAAGATCTTCTCGGTGTCGTCGATCTCGATGAGCCTGCCCGGCTTGCCGGTCGCCTCCAGGTTGAAGAACGCGGTCTGGTCGCTGACGCGGGCGGCCTGCTGCATGTTGTGGGTGACGATCACGATCGTGAAGTCCTTCTTCAGCTCCGAGATCAGGTCCTCGATCGCCAGCGTCGAGATCGGGTCGAGCGCCGAGCACGGCTCGTCCATCAACAGCACGTCGGGCTGCACGGCGATGGCGCGGGCGATGCAGAGCCGCTGCTGCTGACCGCCGGACAGGCCTCCGCCGGGCTTGTCGAGCCGGTCCTTGACCTCGGTCCACAGGTTGGCGCCCTTGAGCGAACGCTCCGCGGTCTCGTCGAGCGTCTTCTTGTTCCGCACGCCCTGCAGTTTCAGACCGGCGACCACGTTGTCTCGAATCGACATGGTAGGGAAGGGATTCGGACGCTGGAACACCATGCCGATGGTCTTGCGGACCCCGACCGGGTCGACGCCGGCGCCGTAGATGTTCTCGCCGTCGAGCAGCACAGAGCCTTCGACCCGCGCGCCGGGAATCACCTCGTGCATCCGGTTGAGCGTGCGCAGCACCGTCGACTTGCCGCAGCCGGACGGACCGATGAACGCGGTGACGCTGCGCGGTTCCACCGACAGCGTGACGCCGGCGACCGCGTGGAAGCTGCCGTAGTAGATGTTGACGTCTTTGAGGTCCAGCCGTTTGGCCATGAGAGTCTCCCTTTAAACCTTTTTGGGGGCAAAGAATTTGGCGATGAACCGGGCGCCGACGTTGAGCAGGGCGATCAGCACGACCAGGGTCAGCGCCGCGCCCCACAGCCGGTCGGTGGGGATCGGGTTGGCGCCGGCACCGGCCGAGGTCTGGTCGTACATCATGCCGGGCAACGAGCCCATGAACCCGCCGAACATGTCGAAGTTCATCGCCTGCGAGTAGCCGACCAGGATGAGCAGCGGCGCGGTCTCCCCCATCACCCGGGCCAGCGAGAGCAGGATCCCGGTCACGATGCCCGACAGCGCCGTGGGCACGACGATCGCCGCGATGGTCTTCCACTTCGGCACACCGAGGGCATAGCTGGCCTCGCGCAGATCCATCGGCACGATCCGCAGCATCTCCTCGGTCGAGCGCACGATGACCGGAATCATCAACAGCACCAACGCAAGTGACACCGCGAAGCCGGACCTGTCGAAACCCAGCGTGGCGACCCACAGCGCATAGATGAACAGGGCCGCGACGATCGACGGCACACCGGTCAGGATGTCGACCATGAACGTCGTCACCTTGCCGAGGCGAGTTCCGCCGCCGTACTCGACGAGGAAGATGCCGACGAACACGCCGACCGGGATCGAGATCACCGCGCAGATCGCGGCCTGCAGCAGCGAACCGACGATCGCGTGGTACGCGCCGCCGCCGGCGCCGAACGCCGTCATCCCCGCCTGCGAGTTCGTCCACCAGGTACTCGACATCACGATGCCGATGCCCTTGGCGACCACGGTGTAGAGCACCCACACCAGCGGCACGATCGCGACCACGACCGAGGCGGTGACCAGGACGGTCGCAAGATTGTTCGTGATCTTGCGGCGCGTGCTGACGCCCTGGAAGGTCGACACCTTGACCGGCTGATCCAGTGTTGCGGAGGTCATGATGCGGACCGGTCCTTTCCGGCGACTGCGGCACGGGCCAGCGAGTTCACCACGAAGGTCAGGATGAACAGCACCAGGCCCGCAGCGATGTAGGCGCCCGCCTTGTACTGGTCGTTGAATTCCGAAGCCGCCGAGGCGATGAGGCTGGCGAAGGTGTAGCCGGCGTCGAACAGCGACCAGTCGAACGCGGCCTGCGTGCCGCGCAGAATGATCAGCAGCGCAATGGTTTCGCCGAGTGCGCGGCCGAGACCGAGCATCGCGCCGCTGATGTAGCCCGACATCCCGAACGGCAGGACCGTCGTGCGGACGACCTCCCAGCGGGTGGCGCCCAGTGCAAGCGCGGCCTCGATCTGACCGCGCGGCGTCTGGATGAACACCTCCCGGGTGACCGCGGTGATGATCGGCAGGATCATCACCGCGAGCACGATGCCCGCGGTGAAGATCGTGCCGCCGCCGGCGACCGAGGCGTTGCCGGTGGAGAACAGGAAGAACCAGCCCAGATTCTCGTTGAGCCACAGCGCGACCGGTTTGATCGCGGGCGCGAGGACATACAGCCCCCAGACGCCGTAGATGATCGACGGCACGGCCGCCAACAGGTCGACCATGTACGCCAGAGGTCCGGACACCCGTTTAGGGGCGTAGTTCGTCAGGTAGATCGCGATGCCCAGTGCGATGGGCATCGCGATCACGAGCGCGAACACCGACACGAACACGGTCACCTTGAGGAGGTCCAGGATGCCGAAGCTCATGGCCGCCGTGTCCGAGGTGTTCCAGGTGCCGCTGTAGAGGAAGAAGTTCGCCTCGTTACGCGCCAATGCCGGCACGGCGCGCCACAGCAGGAAGATCCCGATCGCGCCGATGATGGCCACGATGAGGATGCCCGATCCCTCCGCCAGGCCGCGGAAGATGCGGTCGCCCGCACGTACTTTCGCGGTCCCGGACGGGTTCGTCGAGATCGGGGTGGGTTCGGGGAACGGGGCTGCCAGGGCTTCCCCGGACCCCGAACCCAGCGGGTTCGGTGTCGTCAATGCGGTTCCATCGAGCTTGTCGGACATTCGGTCAAGCACCCATCCTTGCCGTGGTACGGCTGTAGCGCCAGTGAACTAGGCGGTCGACCCGATGGCGTCGATCGACGTCAGCAGACGCTCCTTGAACTTGTCCGGCAGCGGGACGTAACCGGCAGCCGACAGTCCGCTCTGGCCGTCGTTGGCGGCGATGGTCAGGAACGACTTGACGGCCTCGGCGGTCTCCGCGTCGTAGCCGTTGGAGCAGACGATCTCGTAGGTCGCCAGCACCAGCGGGTAGGCGCCCGATTCCTGGGTGCCGTACAGCGACGCGAGATCCAGCGTCAGGTCGTTGCCCTCGGCGGCGAACGTGGCCGCGTCGATGGCCTTGCCGGCCGACTCGTCGGTCAGCTCGACCGCACCGCTGCCGTTGTCGATCTGCGCGTAGGGGATGCCCGCCTGATCGGCGAAGCCCTTCTCGACATAGCCGATGGAGCCGGGGGTGGCCTGGACGGCCTGTGCGACACCGGCCGACTTCTGCGCACCTTCACCGGCGCCGCCCTGGAACTCGCTGCCGTCGCCCTTGGTCCACGCCCCACCCGAGGCCGCCTCCAGGTACTTCTGGAAGTTGTCGGTCGTCCCCGAGGAGTCCGAGCGGTAGATCGGGGTGATCTGCGTATCGGGCAGCGTCTTGCCCTCGTTGAGCGCGGCGATCGCCGGGTCGTTCCACGTGGTGATCTGGCCCTGGAAGATCTTGGCGAGCGTGTCGCCGTTGAGTACCAGACCGTCGACGCCGTCGATGTTGTAGGCCATCGCGATCGGGCCGAACACCAGCGGCAGGTTCCACGCCGGGTTGCCGCCGCAGCGCTGCGCGGCCTGCTGCGCCTGCTCGTCCTTGATCGCCGAGTCGGATCCGGCGAAGTCCACATTGCCCGCGACGAACTGCTCGCGCCCCGCGCCCGACCCGGTCGGGTTGTAGGACAGGTTCTTGCCCTGGCACTTCTGGCTCCACACCTGGTTGAACAGTGCGACCGCGTTCTGCTGCGCGGTCGATCCCTCAGCGGTGACCGACGCCTTGCCGCCGCACTCGGCGGCCGACGCCGGAGATGCACCGGACGCAGACGATCCCGCGGGCGCGTTGTTGTCGCTGCCGCACCCGGCAAGCGCCAGCGCGGCGATCGCTGCTACCGAGACAGTCGTTCCGAACGACCTGCCGATGACGTTGCGCTTCACTGATCCCACTTTCGTTTGGTGGCACGAACTCCACGGCAACGTATGCGCCCGCAATGGACGCTCAGGGGATGGCGAGTAAACGGAGGGTGAACAGGTTCAGCGACTTCACAGGTCGCCGGGCGGACGTGCGGCATAGGCCACATCGGTATTGACGATGTCGAAACCGAGCCGTCGATAAGTCTTCACCGCGGCGGTGTTGTCGGCCTCGACGTAGAGCATCACGTCGGCGACACGACCGTCGCGGGACAGCCGGCTCTCCAGATGATGCAGTCCGAGCAAAGTCAGCGCCGCACCGAGGCCGCGACCCTGGGCGGCCGGGTCGACCCCCACGACGTACACCTCGCCCAGCGACTCCGAATGCACCTTCGTCCAATGGAATCCGAGGAGGCCGCCGGTGTCCTCGTCGAACGCCAGGAAGAAGCCGGCCGGGTCGAACCACGGCTCGCCACGCCGTTCGGCGAGGTCGGCGTCGGTCCAGCCGCCCTGCTCGGGATGCCACGAGAAGGCGGCGTTGTTCACCCGCAGGACCTCGGCGTCGTCGTGGGGGCCCGAGTACGTCGCGAACCGCACGCGCTGGGCGGTCGTCTGCGGTGGCAGGTCGGCCAGCGGGCGCTGCATCTGCAGGAGCTCGCGGACGGCGGTGAGCCCGAGCGCTTCGGCGGTTTCGCGCGCCGCGGCCAGATTGCCGTGCGCCCAGACCCTGGTCTGCGGTCCGCCCTCGGCCAGCGCGGCACGGATCATCGCCGAGCCGGTGCCACGTCGCCGCGCGTCCGGATGCACGACCACCTCGGCCATCGGGGGCGCGTCGTCGTCGGCCGGGGCCAGGTTGAGGTAGCCCCTCACCCGGCTGCCTGCTCCGTCGTCATCGACGGCGACGAGATGGCGGGTGCGGTCGTGCGCCAACGCCCGAAGGACCTGGTCTCCGACCGGTGCGACTCCGTCGGCCGCCGACGCCGCGGAGACCAGCTCCCGGATCTGGCGCACACGATCGTCGGTCAGGCTCTGCTGCCAGGACACCGACGACGTCACGGACTACGCAGCGCGTCGCCCAGCGCCTGGGGAACCTCATCGGAGGCCAGCGGACCGTCGTCGGCGTACGGATCGTCGTCGAGGTCGTCCTCGGACTCCGGCGCCGGCGGGCGACCGCGCGCGGGCCGCACGGCCTTGTACCCGACGTTGCGGACGGTGCCGATCAACGACTCGTATTCGGGGCCGAGCTTGGCGCGCAACCGACGCACATGGACGTCGACGGTGCGGGTGCCGCCGAAGAAGTCGTAACCCCACACCTCCTGCAACAGCTGGGCGCGTGTGAAGACCCGCCCCGCGTGCTGGGCGAGGTACTTCAGCAGCTCGAACTCCTTGTAGGTCAGATCGAGCGGCTTCCCGCGCAGCCGCGCGGTGTAGGTGCCCTCGTCGATGACGAGCTCGCCGAGGCTGATCTTGCCGAGGTTCTCCTGATTGGCCATCCCGCCTCTGCGCCCGACGAGCAGACGGAGCCGGGCGTCGATCTCGGCGGGACCCGTGCCGGGTAGCAGGATCTCGTCGAGACCCCACTCCACGTTGACGGCGACCAGCCCTCCCTCGTTGACGACCGCGACCACCGGGACGGATGTGCCCGTCGTCCCGAGGAGTCGGCACAGGCCGCGCGCGGCGGCGAGATCGGTGCGGGCGTCGACGATGGCGACATCTGCGGTACCGGCTTCGAGCAGCGAGGACACCTCGGTCGGTGCGGTACGCACGTTGTGGGCGAGCAACGACAGTGACGGCAGGACCGATTCCGGGTGCGGGTCGACCGTCAGTAGCAGTAGATCCAACTGACCCTCCAGCAGCCGTGGAGCTCATTCGCCGGGATCCCGCAGGACGTCGCTGTCCCGTGGTGACTTCCCAGATTCATGTCCGACACATGGCCGTTACCGGACCGATGGTTGTCTAACGATAGCGTGCTACCTGCTCTTAAGCCGCGCTGAACGGGTGTTCTGGACATCGTCGGCAACAATGTCGGGGTGCGCAAGCTCGTCATCGGTGCCCTCGCAACCGTCACCTCGGTGATCCTCGGAGCCGTCGGCACCGATTTCGGTGCGGCGATCTACGCCGAATATCGCCTGGCCAGGAGCGTCCGCAGCGCGGCGAACCTGAACTGGGATCCGTCCGTGGCGATCCTGGGATTTCCGTTCATCACCCAGGCACGCCGTCACCACTACGACGAGGTGGAGATCAAGGCCAGTGGCGTTGATCACCCGGTGACCGGCAAGGCGTCGCTCGAGGCGACGATGCACTCGGTGGGGCTCGGCGATTCGTGGCTGATCGCGCCGGACGCGACCCTGACCGTCGCGAAGCTGGAGAGCCGCATCATCATCGACTCCACCCACGTCGGGCGCTACATGGGGATCCCGGATCTGTTGATCGAGGCGCCGACCGCCGAGACCGAGGACTCCACCGGCGGCACCACCGAGTCGGGCATCTCGAGCAACCGCGGGCTGGTGTTCACCGGCACCCCCGACAAGGCCGGGTTCCACGAGCGGGTCAGCATCGCCGTCGACGCGTCGACGGCCGGACCCGACGACACCACGCTGGTGCTGACCGCGACCGGGGTGCTGACGGAGCCGGGCACCGCCGACCAGGCGGTGCCCGACGAACAGCTGGCCGCGGTCCTCGCGGCGTTCACCACCGAGTTGCCCGGGCAGAAGCTGCCGTTCGGGATCGCGCCCACCACCGAGGGTGCCCGCGGCTCCGACATCATCATCGAGGGCATCGCCGAAGGCGTGACCATCGACCTGGACGAGTTCCGTCTCTCATGAGTTCGTCCTGGATCGCGGTGCTTGCGGTGCTGATCGGCGCCCTCGGCGTCGCCTATGTGATCAGCAGGTTGATCGCGCTGCGGTCCGAGATGACCGCGGCGGGTGAAGAGGCGCGCGACGTCGACACGAGCGGCCTCGGTCTGTCGACGACCGGACCCACGATCCTGCACTTCAGTGCGTCCTGGTGCGGTCCGTGCGCGGGTGTGCGCCGGGTCGTCGACCAGGTCTGTGCGGACCTTCCCGCGGTAGCGCACGTCGAGATCGACATGGACGTCGATCCCGACGCCGCGAGGCGCCTTTCGGTGCTCTCGCTGCCGACCACGATCATCTTCGACGCCGACGGACGGCCCCGGTACCGGACGTCCGGAGTCCCGACCGCCGCTGACCTGCGGTCGGCCCTCGAACCGCTGTTGGCCTGATCACCCCGTCGTTGGGTAAGCTGTCAGCCGTGTCAGCCCGCCTTGAGCTTTCGCTCACCAAGCGCCGCGCAGTCGATCTGTGCCGCGTCGCGGGTTGTTGCTGTTGTTGTTGCTGCTGAGTAGCCGCGTCGTACGTCACGCCGCCTGCTGCGATCGGTCGCCATTCGGACCGCCGCGCCCAGCCATATCAACCAACAGGAGCACGTTTATGTCGAACATCACAGCCACGGACTCGCCCGCGCAGGTCGACGTCCGCGGTCCGCGCTTCGTCGCGTGGGTGACGACCGCGGTGCTGGTCGTGGCACTGCTGATCTCGGCGCAGAGTCCGGCTCTGGCGGCAGCGATTCTCGGGCTGCAGACGCTGGTGTTCGCGATCGGTGCTGCCGCGGGTCCGCGTCGGCACCCCTACGGTCTCGTCTTCGCCGCGGCCGTCGCTCCGCGTCTCGGGCCCGCGACGGAGCGGGAACCGGTCGCTCCGCTGAGGTTCGCACAGCTCGTCGGTGTCGTGTTCGCAGCGATCGGCACGCTCGGTTTCGCCGGCGGTCTGGTGCCGCTGGGTCTGGTCGCGACGGGCCTCGCGCTCGTCGCGGCGCTTCTCAACGCAGCCTTCGGGATCTGTCTCGGCTGCCAGCTCTACCCGCTCGTCACACGCTTCACCCCCACCCAGAAGTAACCGAAAGGATCCACCACATGGCACGCTCCGACGTCCTGGTCAGCACCGACTGGGCCGAGAGCAATCTCGACGCGCCGAACACGGTCTTCGTCGAGGTCGACGAGGACACCAGCGCCTACGACACCGGGCACATCCCCGGCGCGATCAGGCTGGACTGGAAGACCGATCTGCAGGATCAGGTGAAGCGGGACTTCGTCGACGCGGCGCAGTTCTCCAAGCTGCTCTCCGAGCGCGGGATCGCGAACGACGACACCGTGATCCTCTACGGCGGCAACAACAACTGGTTCGCCGCGTACGCGTACTGGTACTTCAAGCTGTACGGACACCAGAACGTGAAGCTGCTCGACGGCGGCCGCAAGAAGTGGGAGCTCGACGCCCGCCCACTCTCCAAGGATGTCGTGGAGCGGCCGCAGACCAGCTACACCGCTCAGGATCCCGACACCAGCATCCGCGCCTTCCGCGACGAGGTGATCGCGGCGATCGGTACCAAGAACCTGGTCGACGTCCGCTCCCCCGACGAGTTCTCGGGCAAGATCCTCGCTCCGGCGCACCTGCCGCAGGAGCAGAGCCAGCGCGCCGGGCATATCCCGACCGCCATCAACGTTCCGTGGAGCAAGGCTGCCAACGAGGACGGAACGTTCAAGTCCGACGAGGATCTGGCCAAGCTGTACGCAGAAGCCGGACTGGACGGCGAGAAGGAGACCATCGCCTACTGCCGCATCGGTGAGCGCTCGTCGCACACCTGGTTCGTGCTGCAGGAGCTGCTGGGACACAAGAACGTCAAGAACTACGACGGTAGTTGGACGGAATACGGCTCCCTGGTGGGTGCCCCGATCGAGTTGGGAAGTTGATATGTGCTCTGCCCCTAAGCAAGGACTGACGTTGCCCGCGAGCGTCGACCTGGAGAAGGAGACGGTCATCACCGGCCGTGTCGTCGACGGTTCGGGCCAGGCCGTGGGCGGTGCCTTCGTGCGGCTGCTGGACAGCTCGGACGAGTTCACCGCCGAGGTCGTCGCGTCGGCCACCGGCGATTTCCGCTTCTTCGCGGCCCCCGGTACCTGGACGCTGCGCGCGCTGTCGCCTGCGGGCAACGGCGATGCGAGCGTGGCGCCGTCGGGTGCGGGGATCCACGAGGTCGACGTCAAGGTCGCGTGACGACGAAGCCGGCGAGGTACGAGCCGGCGAGGAGTCGCGCCATCAAGGACGCGTAGGTCACCTGTTCGAACCGGAGCTGCGCCCCGCCATGGGGCGTAGCTCTGATCTTGCTGCGAAAACGCTGCAGAATTAGCTGACGTCGGCGAAACTGTGGGAGAACCCGCGCTGCTGGGCGCGGGCTCTACCCCGACAACTTCGCGGGGTGTCGTGATACCGGCCTCGCGTGTCGCGCGACATTCGGGATCACGGCCCGCCGCGTGACCCCAGAGGACCCGACCATGAAGATCACGATCGCGTGCGCCGCGTCTGCGGCCTTCGCCGCAACTGCTCTGTTCAGTGCTCCCGCGGCCCTCGCGGCGCCGGAGGACGATTTCCTCACTGTGATCACCAAGGGCGGCATCACGTGGCCGCCGGACAAGACCCCCGAGGTCATCGCGACCGGACACGCCGTGTGCCAGGACTGGGACAACGGCGCCTCCTTCGAGCAGGAGGTGGCCGATCTGACCAGTGTGACCTCGTGGTCGGACTACCAGGCCGGCTACTTCATCGGTGCCGCGACCGGCGCGTTCTGCCCCGAATACGAGTGGAAGGTCAGCTGACGCCGACCCCCTGACCAGAACGTCGAGAGCCGCCGGGAGAGTATTTCTCTCGGCGGTTAGACTTTTCTCCCGTGGTGCTGTTTTTCGAACTTCTTCTCGTCGCAGCGGTCGTGGTGATCACGTGGTTCGCGTTGTACGCGCTGTACCGCCTCGTCACCGACGAGTCGTGACCCTGCGCACGACGCGAGTAGCGCAATGACCTCAGGCGACGACGCGGTCGCCGCAGCCGCCGAGCGCGCCCGGCAGACCGCCGCGCGCAACATCCCGGTGTTCGACGATCTTCCTCTGCCCTCGGACACCGCGAATCTGCGGGAAGGCGTCGACCTCGACGACGCACTGCTCGCCCTACTCCCCCTCATCGGCGTGTGGCGCGGCGAGGGCGAGGGACGGGATGCCCACGGGGACTACCGCTTCGGTCAGCAGATCGTCGTGTCCCACGACGGAGCCGACTATCTGAACTGGGAGGCCCGTTCCTGGCGTCTGGACGACGGCGGCGACTACGACCGACGCGACCTGCGCGAGACCGGCTTCTGGCGGTTCGTCAACGACCCCACCGATCCCGGCGAGAGCCAGGCCATCGAGCTGCTGCTGGCGCATTCGTCCGGCTACATCGAGCTGTTCTACGGGCGTCCCCTCAATCAGGCGTCGTGGGAACTGGTGACCGATGCGCTGGCGCGGAGCAAGTCCGGGGTCCTCGTCGGCGGCGCGAAGCGCCTCTACGGGATCATCGAGGGCGGGGATCTGGCCTACGTGGAGGAGCGGGTCGACGCCGACGGCGGCCTGGTTCCCCACCTGTCCGCGCGCCTGTCGAGGTTCGTCGGCTGATGCGTCCATGGGCGGTATCCGCGGTGATCGCGGCGGTGGTGGTGACAGCGGGCTGTGCGTCGGCGGTCGACCCCGACGGCGACACGACCACGCCGTCGTCGGCAGTGCCCAGCGTCGGGCACGGCTCGTTCGCGTCCTGCCTGAGCCAGCACGGTGTTCCGGCCCCGCCCGGACCCGTCACCGAGCCTCCGCCGGGTGTCGACGTCAAGACCTGGAACATCGCGATGGCCGAGTGTTCGTCGCTCGCGCCCGGTCCGGCTGAGTAAGCCTTCGGCCTCAAAGCTGTTGTTCCAGCACCGGATTGGAGGACCGCCACCGTGCCGCAACCCGCACGCCGGCACGAGCAGAGCTCAGTCCGCAGACAGCAGCTGTCTCAGGCCGCAGCGCGTCTCTTCACCGACCGGGGCTACCACAACGTCAGCATGGACGACGTCGCATCCGCTGTCGGACTCACGGGCCCGGCACTGTATCGCCATTTCCGCAAGAAGAATGACATTCTGGTGCAAGCGATCTCGGAACAGCTCGCCGCAGTCGAAGCGGTGGCCGTCCGCGCGGGGGCGGCAGAGCTTGCACCCGAGAAGCGCGCCGAGATGTTCCTGGCCGAACTCGGAGATCTGGTCTTCGGGCGTGAAGGCGTGCTGCTCTGGAAGCGCGAGCGTCGGGAACTCTCCGCAGAGCAGCAGAACCAGTTCCGGTCCAAGCTGGACGACCTACTGCGTCTGACCGCTTATGCTCTCGGCCTCTCCGACGGTGCGAGACCTTCCGGCGAGCAGGAGTTGCGGTCCTGGAGTGTCATGGGCATCTACTTCGGCACCGCGCCAGGGCGCAAGCGGATGGAAAACACCTCGGCCAAAAGGCTTTTGCAGCGGGCCGCGCACAATGTGCTCGAATGCGACCTGGACGCTGCGCCCGCCCCGACCGTTGCCCCTCTGCAGCAAGAGCGACGCCCGCCCGGTCGCCGCGAGCGAATTCTGAGCACCGCCACCCGGCTTTTCCATACCCAGAGTTACCACGCCGTTGGCATCGAGGACATCGCCAGCGGATCTGACACCGCGATCGCGACGTTCTACCAGTACTTCGGCGGAAAAGCCGAGCTGCTGCAAGCGGTGCTGAATCGCGGAGCCGAAGGACTGCACTACGTCACCAATCACCGGCTGTCGTCGGCAACGACCTCACAAGATGCCCTGGACATCATCGTCAGCACCCTCATCGAGCTGGCATTGGGCCCCCACCAGCCGATCCTCGCGATCCTCGCTGCAGACCTCATCTACCTCCCAGACACGGCGCAAGAATCCATCCGGATGAGCGAGCGCGAGTACATCGACGAGTGGGTCGACGCCATCCTCGCGGTCCGGCCCGAACTGGCCGCGCCACATGCGCGTGTGCTCGCGCAGGCCGCGATCGGTCTGGTCACAGACCTCACCCAAACCCAGGGGATGCGGGCACGCCCCGGAATAGCCATAGAGCTGTACCGACTCGTGTGGGCAGTACTCTTCGCCTGACCGCGGGCTACCGCAGCACCGCGACCGATCCGGTGTCGGTCAGCCACCGATTCTGCAGCCGCACCAGCGCTCCGTCGGCACGCAGCGAATCGACGGCCCAGGACACACACCGCGTCAACGGGCTCTCGTACGCCAGCACGATGCCGAACTGTTCCACCTCATCGCCGGTCGACGGGAGTTGACCCAGCAGAACCCCGTCGCGCAACTCCCCGGCCATCGCGAGGGCGGTCGGAAGGTCCAGCACCATCGCGTCGATCTCACCGTCGAGCAACGCCATTTTGGCGTCCACGATGGTCTGGTACGTCTGTACGGCCCCGTCGTCGAGCAGAGTGGTCGCGACCGGGTGGCCGGTCGTGTCGACCTGCGTGCCGAGCCTGTGGCTGCGCAGGTCCTCGAGCGTGGTGACACCTGCCGCCGGCGAACCCTGCGTGGTCACCACCGCTTGCGTGACGTCGAAGTACGGGCTGGAGAAGTCCACCGCGGCGCGGCGCTGATCGGTGATCGAGAACTGAGAGAGATTGACGTCGAACGATTTCGGGCCCGGGGTCAGCGCGGCGTTGAACGGAACCCGCACCCACCGCACGTCGTCGGCGCTGTACTGCAGCGTGGCCGCCACGGCGTAGGCCAGGGCGGATTCGAAGCCCTCCCCGTTGGCGGGATCGTCACCCTTGTACCAGGGCGGATAGACGGGTTGGTCGGCTCCGAAGGTGAGGATGCCGGGGTACAGGGTGTCGAGGACGCCCTTGTTGCAGTCGGCGGCATCCACGGCGGGCCCGGTCTCCGCGGTGGTGGGTGCGCACGCGGCGACGGCGACGGCGAAGCTCAGGAGAACCGTCGCCGATCCCGATGGCCCGGCCGTTCGCATGTCCGAATCATCGCAGATTCAGCACTTCGCGCAGTTCGGCGACGGTGGCGGATATGGAGCGGCCCCCGAGCCGTCGTTCCCGGTCGGACAAGACCAGGAGGCTCGGGGGCCGGGTGACTGCGGGGAATTCGCCAGCGCGCACAGGTGCGACGAGCGCTTTCCCGGCGCTGCTAGTGTCCCGCGTCTGAAGTTGGTTTACGGGTGTGGGGCAGGATCTCGTCTGCGGTCTTGGTCCACACGAACGGGTGGCAGCGTTGGTTCCAGCCGTCGATGAATGCGCTGATGGCTGCGACGAGTTCTTTGACGCTGTTGAACGATCCGCGCCGGATGGCCTGGCGGGTGATGATCGAGAAGAATACCTCGACCATGTTCAGCCATGACCCTGAGGTCGGGGTGAAATGCAGTGTCACACGTGGATTCTTGGCCAGCCAGGCGTTGATGTCGGCGTGTTTGTGGGTGTGGTAGTTGTCGCATACGACATGCAGTCGACGCTGCGGGTAGGCCCGTGCGACCGCTTTGAGGAAGTCCAAGAACTCGGCTTTGCCGTGGCGCTCATAACAGCGGTCGGTGACCTTGCCGGTCGCGATCTCGAGCGCGGCGAACAAGGTGGTAGTGCCGTTGCGTTTGTAGTCATGGGTCGCCTTCTCGGGCAGTCCCGGCCGCAGCGGCAGGATCGGCTGGGTTCGATTGAGTGCCTGGATCTGGCTCTTTTCGTCCACGCACAACACGATCGCCTTGGCCGGCGGATTCAGATACAGACCCATCACGTCACGGACCTTGGCCTCCAACTCCGGGTCGGTGGAGAACTTGAACGTCTCGCGCCGCCACGGCTTGACCCCGTAGCGTCGCCACGCCCTGGCCACCGTGGCGTCCCCGACACCGAGGCGCTTGCCCAATAATCGACTCGACCAGTGCGTGACCGCCAACGATTCCGGTGGCGGCTCCAATGTGGCCGCCAGGATCGCCGCGTCATCGACGGTCTTGGGGCGGCCACTGCGCGGCTCATCGGCAAGTCCGTCAATCCCGAACGCGGCGAACCGATCCCGCCACTTGATCACCGTCGGCCGCGACACCCCCACCCGCCGTGCCGCACCCGAGGTACCAGCCCCGTCGGCTACGGCCAACACGATCCGCGCCCGCTCGACATGGCCGGCAGACACCGTCGAGGACCGAGTCCACGACTCCAACGTCACACGATCTTCAGGACTGATCACCAGTGCAGATGACGGCATACACCATCATCTCACACTGTAAACTAATTAATGACGCACGACACTAGCTCGCAGCCACCTCACATGTCCATAAGTCACTCAATTTGTCGGACCACCTCCTTCCCTGTGTACACGCGACCGTACTCGCGCTTCGACAGGGCGACAAGCGATTTACGCGCTCAGCGATCACAGACGATCGCCGCGTCCACCAACGCTGCGATCTCGCCGGACAGTGGGGTTTCGGGGAGCGGGCGACCGTCGAGGGTGTGCACCCGGGCGGCCAGGGTGATGCTGGACACCAGCCACACTCCCTGGGCCGCAACCAGATCCGCGGGCGTGAGGGCCTGGTAGTCGCAGTCGTAGCCCTTGTTGCGGGCCACCTCGAACAGCGCCTGCTGCGTCGTCCCCCGCAGGATCGGATACCACGGCGGCGGCGTGAGCAGGCAGGTGCGGCCGTCAGCGGACGACGTCGCGATCACCACGGTCGACCGCGGCCCCTCCAGGATGTGGCCGTCGGTGCTGACGAACACGACGTCCCCCGCACCCTGACGTTCCGCGTGACGCAGCGCCGCCATGTTGACCGCATAGGACAGCGTCTTGGCGCCCGCGAGCAGCCACGGCATCGCGTCGATACCGCCGGATGCCAGACCACGCTCGAGCGTGAGGGCTGCCAGACCTTCACGGCGGACCCTGGCGACCCGTGCGGGCACCTGCCCGATCGTCGCGTACGCCGTCGGCTCCGAGCCGTGCTCGCGGCCGCGCGAGTAGACCAGTCGCAGCACCCCCTCGCCACCGCCGGAGTCGAGCCACGCGTGCACCGCGGCGTCGACGGCGGTCCGCCATCGCGCCGCGTCGGGCTCGGGGAGATCGACCATCTGCGCCGAATGCGCCAGCCTGTTCAGGTGCGCGTCCAACAGGCACGGTCGGCCGTCGCGCACCAGCAGCGTCTCGAAGATGCCGTCGCCGCGGACGGCGGCGAGGTCGTCGGCGTGCAGCAGCGGCACCTCGGGGTCGTGCAGCCGCCCGTCGAGGGTGACGAGGACTCCCGGATGGTCGGCCATGGGGCATCAGCGTAGCCGCGGGCCCCAGAGCACGGCTCGTAGAGTTGAGCCATGTCTTGGGAGACGTCGAAAGTACCGGTACCCGACGGACCCGATGCGGGCACAGCCTGGCACTACGGCGACCCCCTCGGTGAACAACGCGCCGCCGCCGACGCGGCGGTGGTCGTCGACCGCTCGCATCGCTCGGTGCTGACGCTGACCGGGGGCGAACGCAAGTCCTGGCTGCACACCATCTCCAGCCAGCATGTCAGCGAGCTCCCCGACGGCGCCGTGACCGAGAACCTCAGTCTCGACGGGCAGGGACGCGTCGAGGACCACTGGCTGCAGACCGAGCTGGCGGGCCGGACCGTCATCGACACCGAACCCTGGCGCGGGGAGGCCCTGGAGTCCTTCCTTCGCAAGATGGTGTTCTGGTCCGACGTCGCGATCGAATCCGCCGACCTCGCGGTGCTGTCCCTTCTCGGTCCCGCGGTCGCGGACACGCCGGTGCTGACGGCGCTCGGGCTCGACGAGCTGCCGTCCGAGGGCAGCGCGGTCGAGCTTCCCGGGGGCGGTTTCGTGCGCCGACTTCCGGGCACCGGGGTGGAGGTCGACGTGGTGGTGCCGCGCCCCGAGGTCGCCCGGTGGTTCGATGCGCTCGTGGCCGCCGGGGTGCGACCCGCGGGGACGTGGGCCTACGAGGCGCACCGTGTCGCCGCCCAGCGGCCCCGGCTCGGGATCGACACCGACGAACGCACCATCCCGCACGAGGTGGGGTGGATCGGCGGGCCCGGCGTCGGCGCCGTGCACCTGGAGAAGGGCTGCTACCGCGGGCAGGAGACGGTCGCGCGGGTCCACAACCTCGGCAAGCCCCCGCGGATGCTCGTCCAGGTGCACCTCGACGGCGACGCCGAACGTCCGTCACCGGGAGATCCGCTGCTCGCCGGCGGCCGTGCCGTCGGGCGGCTGGGTACCGTGGTCGACCACGTCGACGAGGGTGTCATCGCGCTGGCGCTGGTCAAACGGGGGCTTCCCGCCGACACCGCGCTGACGACCGGAGGCCGGGTGCAGGTGGCCGCGGCGATGGATCCGGAGTCGGTGCCGCCCGCCGATGTGGTCGGGGCGGGACGTCTGGCGATAGAGCGGCTGCGGACCGGCGGACGCGAGGAGCCATCCAGGCCCGGCGGACGCGAAATGTGAGAAACGGCGCTTCAACAGGGCCTGCCAGCGCCACGGCCCGCGGCACGGTAAGCTGACCGCAGGACAATAAACACACTCAGATCGGAGCCGCCTAGTAATTAGGCCGCTCCGTTATTGCGCGAGGGGGTTCCCCCATGGGCCGCGGCCGGGCAAAGGCGAAGCAGACCAAGGTTGCACGTGAGCTTAAATACAGCTCACCGCAGACCGATTTCGAGCGGCTTCAGCGCGAGCTGTCGAACGCTCCTGACGACGACCGTCTCAACGGCAGCGACGCGCTGTCCGACGAGGGGTGGCCGGCGGACGACGACGACTGGCGGCGCTGAGCCGCAAGTCTCCGTACAGGAGCTGTCAGAACCGGGGATGCCGGCCCACGAGCGTCGCTCGTGAACCGTCCTTGCCACCCTTCTCGATGGTGCCGAGGGTCCAGCAATCCAGGTGACGGGCGGTCAGCACGGCCAACGCGCGGTCGGTGTCCTCCGGCGCGACGACGGCGACCATGCCGACCCCCATGTTGAAGGTCTTCTCCATCTCGGCCCGCTCGATGCGGCCACGCTGGGCGATCATGCCAAACACCGGTGCCGGAGTCCACGTACCGCGGTCGAGCTGAGCCACCAACCCGTGGGGGATGACCCTCTCCAGGTTCCCGGCCAGCCCGCCACCGGTGACGTGGCAGAACGTCCGGACCTGGGTCTCGGCCGCCAGCGCCAGGCAGTCCTTGGCGTAGATCCGCGTCGGCTCCAGTAGCTCCTCGCCGAGGGTGCGGCCGAACTCCTCGACGTGACCGGCGAGGTTCATGTGGTCGATCTCGAGGAGCACATGGCGGGCCAGTGAGTAGCCGTTGGAGTGCAGCCCGGTCGAGGCCATCGCGATGATGACGTCGCCGGGACGAACCCGGTCGGGTCCCAGGACGTCGTCGGCCTCGACGACGCCGATCCCCGTCGCCGAGATGTCGTAGTGGTCGGGAGCCATCAACCCCGGATGCTCGGCGGTCTCCCCGCCCAGCAGTGCACAGCCGGCCTGCACGCAGCCCTCGGCGATCCCTGACACCAACTCGGCCACCCGCTCGGGAACGGTGCGCCCGATGGCGATGTAGTCCTGCAGGAACAGCGGTTCCGCACCGCAGACCACCAGGTCGTCGACGACCATCGCGACGAGGTCGATACCGACGGTGTCGTGCTTGTCCATCGCCTGTGCCACGGCCAGCTTCGTGCCGACGCCGTCGGTGGACGAGGCGAGCAGCGGCTCGCGGTAGTCGCCGCGCAGTGCGAACAGACCGGCGAAGCCACCGAGGCCACCTCGCACCTCGGGCCGCGTGGCTTTCTTCGCGAGAGGCTTGAAGAGTTCGACGGCGCGGTCACCGGCTTCGATGTCCACTCCTGCCGACGCATAGGAAATGCCGTGTTGTTCGGCGATACCTTGTCGTTCAGAACCCTTAGTCATCGACAGCAAGATTACCCGCGCACACCCGGCCGATCGCTGCCAGTGCCGGTTGTGGCATCACCAACGCGCCTGCTCGTGCGCACAGCAGACCGGCTCCGGTCGTCGCCCGCGGCAGCTGCGCTGCCCCGTCACGTGTTTGCCGGGCGCCGGAAGTGGACATCCCGGCGCCATGCCAGAAAACGAAGTCCGCTGCGTGGTGACGGGTGCGACCGGTTACATCGGCGGCCGGTTGGTGCCGGAGTTGCTCGCGCGCGGCCTGCAGGTCCGGGCGATGGCACGCACGCCGAGCAAGCTCGACCGCGCCGACTGGCGGGACCGCGTCGAGGTGGTGCAGGGCGACCTCACCAAGGCCGATTCGCTGACCGCGGCCTTCGACGGCGCCGACGTCGTCTACTACCTGGTCCACTCGATGGGCACGTCACGCGACTTCGTCTCCGAGGAACGGCGGTCGGCGCACAACGTCGTCGAGGCGGCGAAGAAGGCGGGCGTCCGCCGGATCGTGTACCTCAGCGGTTTGCACCCTGACCGCAAGGAGTTGTCGCGCCACCTCGCATCGCGGGTCGAGGTCGGAGAGATCCTGATGGAATCAGGAATCGAGACCGTGGTGTTGCAGGCGGGCATCGTGATCGGCTCGGGGTCGGCGTCATTCGAGATGGTGCGGCACCTGACCGACCGCCTCCCGGTGATGACGACACCGAAGTGGGTCCACAACAAGATCCAGCCGATCTCCATCGCCGACGTGCTGCACTACCTCGCCGAGTCGGCGACCGCCGAGTTCGGCGAGTCACGCACGTGGGACATCGGCGGCCCGGACGTGATGGAGTACGGCGACGCGATGCAGGGATACGCCGACGTCGCGGGTCTGCGGCGCCGGGTCATGGTGGTGTTGCCGTTCCTGACGCCGACGATCGCGAGCTGGTGGGTGGGTCTGGTGACACCGATCCCGTCAGGCTTGGCGCGACCGTTGGTCGAGTCCCTCGAATGCGACGCGATCTGCCACGAGCACGACATCGACGGCGTCATCCCACCCCCGAAGGGTGGTCTGATCGGCTACCGCGAGGCGGTGGCCAGAGAACTCCGCTCCGAGGGCAACTCGTCCGCCGGACGCCGGCATCTGCTGCGGTTCAGTCCGGCGACCACGGACTGACAGCGACGAAACCTCTGCGGGTCAGGGCCTGCGCAGCGCGGACGCGTTGTCGTTGTCGGCGGCCGTGACCGGTAGTCCGGTGCGGGCTGCAGTGGCGAGCATGTGCTCGATCACGTTCTTGCCCAGTGCCGTCTCACCGGGCAGCTCGATCGGGTAGTCGCCGTCGAAGCATGCCGAGCACAACCGGGTCGCGGGCTGTTCGGTGGCGGCGATCATGCCTTCACGACTGATGTAGCCCAGGGTGTCGGCACCGATCGCGCGCCGGACGCCGTCGAGCATCTCGTCCTCGTCGGCGGAGTTGCTCGCGGCGTTGGCGATGAGCTCGGCCGGGGTCGCGAAGTCGATCCCGTAGAAGCACGGCCACTTCACCGGCGGCGACGCGATACGGACGTGCACCTCGACCGCGCCGGCCTCCCGCAGCATGCGGATCAGGGCACGTTGGGTGTTCCCGCGCACGATGGAGTCGTCGACGACGATCAGCCGTTTGCCGCGGATGACCTCTTTGAGCGGGTTGAGCTTGAGCCGGATGCCGAGCTGACGGATCGTCTGTGACGGCTGGATGAACGTGCGCCCGACGTAGGCGTTCTTCATCAGACCCTGGCCGAACGGGATTCCGGATTCCTGCGCGTAGCCGACGGCTGCGGGGGTGCCCGATTCCGGGACGCCGATCACGAGGTCGGCGTCGATCGGCTTCTCGCGGGCCAGCCGGCGGCCGATGTCGACGCGGGTGGCGTGCACCGAGCGTCCGACGATCGTGCTGTCGGGGCGGGCGAGGTACACGTACTCGAAGACGCAGCCCTTGGGGGTGGGGTTCGCGAAGCGGGTGGAACGCACGCCGTCGGCGTCGATGGCGAGAAGTTCGCCGGGTTCGATGTCGCGGACGAACGAGGCGCCGACGATGTCGAGCGCGGCGGTCTCCGACGCGACGACCCAGCCGCGGTCGAGGCGGCCGAGCGAGAGCGGACGCACCCCGTAGGGGTCACGCGCGGCGTACAGGGTGTTCTCGTCCATGAACGTCAGGCAGAACGCGCCGCGCACCGTTGGGAGGAGTTCGAGGGCGGCCTGTTCCAGCGAGGAGTCCGCGGCCCCGTGAGCGAGAAGCGCGCCCAGGATGTCGGAGTCGGTGGTGGCGGTCGCAGCGCCGCGGTCGTTCATCAGACCTTCGTCGCGGGCGCGCGCGGCCAGTTCCGCGGTGTTGACGAGGTTGCCGTTGTGGCCGAGGGCCACACCGGTGCCCGCCGCGGTGTTACGGAACACCGGCTGGGCGTTCTCCCACGTGGTGGAGCCGGTCGTGGAATACCGGCAGTGCCCGACGGCGACGTGCCCGGGCATCGCGGCCAGCGTCTGCTCGTCGAACACCTGGCTCACCAGGCCGAGATCTTTGAAGACCAGCACCTGGGACCCGTCGGCGACGGCGATGCCCGCGGCCTCCTGCCCCCTGTGCTGCAGGGCATAGAGGCCGTAATACGTGAGCTTCGCCACCTCCTCGCCCGGTGCCCAGACCCCGAATACTCCGCACTCTTCTCTGGGTTCGTTCTCGAGCTGCTCGGTGGTCACAATCAGGCTGCTCCCTAGGGGCTGTGGGTGACGCCGCCAGTCTACGGTCTGGACAGGCCGAAACGAGAATCAACGACCGCCTTTTCGCCCGGTGACCGGAATTCCCGCTCGGGGACGGCAATTCGGCACCCGAATCACGGTGTACGGACGGCGAAGCTGATCAGGTCAGTGGCACCAGCGGAAGCCTCGCGGCGATCTCCCGGGCCCGGGATCCGGACAACTGCAGTGCGCCGGCCGCCGCTGCGTCGTCCACGGACAGCAGCCCGGTGGCCAGCAGCAGCCAGGTGCGGGCGTCGGTCTCGACGACGTTGGGCGGATTTCCGCGCGTGTGGGTGGGCCCGGCGATGCACTGCACGGCCACGAACGGCGGCACCCGCACCTCGACGGAGGAACCGGGTGCGACGGCGGCGAGGGTGCGCGCTGTGGCGCGCACCGCGTCGGCGAGCTGCGGACGTTCGGGCGGGGTCGTCGTCCCGTCGCGGAGCCACGCCGACACCGCGGCGACGGCGTCGCGCGTCTTCTGCGGGTCCACGGTTCGTCGAGCGGCCATGGCCCAGCTTCTCAGAGCACCGTTCGGGTCCACGCCGCCGGCCACTGATGTCGCCCTTGACCTCAATGACGATTGAGGTTCTAGCGTCCCCGCATGACGTTCACCCCGCTGGAGATCGAATTCATGCAGCAGACCGACCTGGGCAGGCTGGCGACGATTCAGCCCGACGGCACCCCGCAGAACAGCCCCGTCGGATTCACCTACAACGAGCAGCTGGGCACCATCGACATCAGCGGATACGACATGTCGAGGAGCCGCAAGTTCCGCAACATCGCAGTGAACCCGAAGGTGGCGTTCGTCGTCGACGACATCTTCTCGCGTGATCCGTGGCGGGTGCGATGCCTGGAGATCCGGGGAGTCGCCGAACAGGCTGTGCCGGTGGATGTTCCGCGCGAACCCGACGGTGAGCCCCTGGATGCCGCGATCATCCGCGTGTTCCCGCGGCGGGTGATCAGCTTCGGGATCGACGATCAGGTGACCGAACCGCACCAGTTGGTCGCCCACGTCCGCAACGTCGCCGTTGAACGGCCAGCGCCGCAACTGCCCCGGCTTCGTTGACGGCCAGGTGGGCCAGGATCGGGGCAGCCAGGCTCCCCGACCTCTCGTAGAGCCATGAGAACACCCAGCCCGCAGCGCCGGTGACGAGGACTGTGCCCGGCACACTGTCGCCCGTCGCGCGCGCATCGGGGATGTGTGACAGCCCGAAAACCGCTGCCGTGAAAAGCCTCCCCGGTCTCGGTCCGAAAGCACGGGCCGCGGTGTCCCCCAGCACAGCGCGATAGGTCAGTTCCTCGGGCCCGACCGTCGCGAACGGGATACGCAGCAGCAGCCATCGCGTGGGGGCGGCGGGCAGCTCGCGTTCCGCCATGCCGGCGCGGACGGGCGGGGCGATCAGCCCGGCGGCCACACCCAGACCGACCGCGCCCGCGGCCGCACTCCCCCAGCGGACGCCGCGTCCCAACTCGGCGGGACGCAGCCCCGGCGAGGGCCGGGACAGCAGCGTCACCGCTGAGCAGAACAACATGTGCGGCAACGGATTCCACCTGTGAGGAAGGCGTGGCGCCGTCGCGCTCCAGCCGAGCAGCACCGCTGCGAGGCCGGCCGCGCGCACCGTGTCGCGCATCAGAAGTCGCCGTCCTCACTTCCGGTCTGCGCCAGCGCCACGCGGATGCGCTCGGTGTCCCCCGGTGTCCAGCCGTCCGGCGGGGCCGCTCCGGCCCAGCCGTCGAGGATGTACTCGCCGTAGTTGTGCCCGTGACCACCCGGCACCGAGGACGCATTCGTCATGTCGGCGGCGACCTGCCAGAACGTGACGATCGGATACCAGCGCATCGCGGTCGTGCGGTCACGACCGGGCGGCTCGGACAGCCAGTCGGGGCGGGTGAACAACAGGTCCGGGGACCACCAGACGATCGGATCCGAGGAGTGTTGCAGGAAAAGCACTCTCGGCTCATCCCAGGGCGACCGGGTGTCCTCGGCGATCTGTGCGGCGTTGTTGCCCTGCGAGAACCGCACGGTCCGCCCGTCGTCGTAACGCGGCTCGACCTCCGGGGTCCGCGGGTCGCGCCGTATCGTGATCGCCCGCCACAGCGGGCTGGCGTTGGGAGGACCGACCCACAGCACCGACGAGAATCCCATCCGGGAGATGTCGGGCAACCAGTCGAAAGCACCCTGTCCCGCCATCGATCCGAGGCTCTCGCCGTACAGGATCAACCGCGGTCGGCTCTCAGGCGGCAACGTCGCCCAGCGTCCGTGGACGGCGTCGATCAGCAGCCGCCCGGCCGCCATCGACTTCTCCTGATCCCCGAGAAAGGAGATCCAGCTCGGCAGATACGAATACTGGGACGCGACGATCGCGGTGTCCCCGTTGTACATCATCTCCAGCGATCGGGCCGCGATCGGATTCACCCAGCCCGTACCGGTGGTCGGGACGATCACCAGCACCTCGCGGTCGAAAGCGCCGGTGCGCTCGAGTTCGCTGAGCAGCACCGCCATCCGGGCCTCGTCGGTGTCGGCGGTCTGCAGCCCGACGTACACCCGGATCGGTTCCTCGGCCGGCCTGCCGTTGATCCGGCTCAGTTCTTCTGCGTGGGGTCCGGTACCGACGAAGTTGCGGCCCTGGAAGCCGAGGGTGTCCCACGTGGCGAACGAGTCGGGGCTCCCGGATTTCTCGGGCTCCTCCGGCTGGACGACTCCCTCGCGGGTGGTCGTGTTCTGCGGCTGGAACACCTGGTTGGCACCGGCGAAGAACCCTCGCATCAGCACGCCGTTGACCAGGGTGATGACCAGGATGACGACCACCGCGGTGCCGAAGAACAGTGCCATCTCGTCGGAGAGCCGCCAGCGGCGGATCAGCAACCGGGCCAGGGTTTTGATCGCGCCGAGCAACAGCCGGGACGTCGCGACGCACACGGCGGCTACCGCGGCGGCGATGAGCAGAAGCCGCAGATAGCTTGTGGTACCGGGCCCTTCCATGCCCATCAGACCGGACACCTGCCGTTGCCAGGCCGCGGCGGGGATCACCATCAGGACGCACGCACCCACCGACACGGCGACGGTGACCGTCTTCAGCGCATTTCGCAGGCGTGGCGACAGCGGCCACCACAACCGGTTCGCCAGGACGAACCGACGCAGCATCCGCTCGAGAAAAACGCCGATGCCGTAGCCGATCGCGGCATTGATCCCGCCGATCAGCCCCTGGAACAACCAGTCCCGGGGCAGCAGCGACGGCGTCAGTGAGACGCAGAAGAACAGCGCACCCAGCGCGACACCGGTGAAGTCCAGGCGGAGCAGTCGCCACGCCCAGACGTAACGGGGGTTCTTCCCGGTGTCGCTCGCCGTCACCCGAACAACCCGGGCAGCACGCCCTCCGACGTGCGCCGCAACTCCTCAATGCCGACGGTGAACTGTCCCTGCACCTCGACGGTCGGTTCGCCGCCTTCAGGTCCCTGATCCACGACGCCGATCCGGGTCGCCGGCAATCCGCGGGCCTGGCACATCGCGGTGAAGCGGCTCTCCTCGGTGCGCGGTACCGCGACCACCACCCGGCCCGACGACTCCGAGAACAAGAAGACGAACACGCCAGTGTCATCGTCGAAGTCCTCGGGAAGGACGAGGCGGCAACCGGTTTCGCCGGCCAGCGCGGCTTCGACCACGGCTTGGATCAGCCCACCCTCGGACACGTCGTGCGCGGCGGACACCAGACCGTCGCGGGACGCGGCGGTGAGCACCTCGGCCAGCAGCTGTTCGCGTTCGAGGTCGACCTTCGGCGGCACGCCCCCGAGATGCCCGGCCGTCACCTCGGCCCAGATCGACCCGTCGAACTCGTCGTGGGTGTCGCCGAGCAGGAGCAGCGTCTCGCCGGGTTCGCTTCCGAAGGCGGTCGGGATGCGGCGCTTGACATCGTCGATGATGCCGAGCACACCCACGACCGGGGTCGGCAGGATGGCCGTCGTCCCTGTCTGGTTGTAGAAGCTGACGTTGCCACCGGTGACCGGAATCCCCAGCGCCGCAGCACCATCGGCCAGTCCGCGGACCGCCTGCGAGAACTGCCACATCACACCCGGGTCTTCGGGCGACCCGAAGTTCAGGCAGTTGGTGACCGCGACGGGCGTGGCCCCGGTGACCGCGACGTTGCGGTACGCCTCGGCCAGCGCGAGTTGCGCCCCGGTGTAGGGATCGAGCGCCGTGTAGCGCCCGGATGCGTCCGTCGAGATCGCGATTCCCCGGCCGGTCTGCTCGTCGACGCGCAGCACCCCGCCGTCGGCGTACTCGGCCAGCACGGTGTTGCCGCGCACGTAGCGGTCGTACTGCTCGGTGATGAACGCACGGCTGCACAGATGCGGGCTGCCGACCATCGCCAGCAGCGTCGCGCGCAACTCCTCGCCGGTCACCGGACGCGTCAGCGACGCCGAGGTGTCGGCGATCAGTGCGTCCTGGCTGTCGGGACGTTGCACCGGACGCTCGTAGACGGGCCCCTCATGGGCGACGGTGCGGGGCGGCACGTCGACGACGGTCTCACCGTGCCAGGTGATCTCGAGTCGTCCGCTGTCGGTGACCTCGCCGATGACGGTGGCCAGCACATCCCACTTACGGCAGACCGCCATGAACGCGTCCACGTTCTCGGGGGTCACGACCGCGCACATGCGTTCCTGCGACTCGCTCGACAGGATCTCGGCGGGGGTCATGTTCGCCGCCCGCAGAGGCACCTGCTCCAGCTCGACCCGCATGCCGCCGTCGCCGGCGGAAGCCAGTTCCGAAGTGGCACAAGATAATCCGGCGCCGCCGAGATCCTGGATGCCGACCACCAGATCGGCGGCGTAGAGCTCCAGGCAGCACTCGATGAGCACCTTCTCCGTGAACGGGTCGCCGACCTGCACGCTCGGCAGCTTCTTGCGTGACCTGGATGGTCCAGCTCCGCCTCCGGCTTCGTGTCCGCCCGCGCTGCCCGACTCGTCGCCGCCGAAGGTCTCCGACGCCAGCACCGACACCCCGCCGATACCGTCGAGCCCGGTCCGCGCGCCGAACAGGATGATCTTGTTGCCGGCGCCGGACGCGAACGCCAGCTTCAGGTCCTCCTTGCGCAGTACGCCGACGCACAGCGCGTTGACCAGCGGGTTGCCCGCGTAGCTGGCGTCGAAGATCGTCTCGCCTCCGATGTTCGGCAGGCCCAGCGAGTTCCCGTAGCCGCCGACCCCGCGCACCACGCCGTCGAGCACGCGCCGGGTGTCCGGGGCGTCGGCTGCGCCGAATCGCAGCTGGTCCATCACGGCCACCGGGCGCGCACCCATCGCCATGATGTCGCGCACGATGCCGCCGACACCGGTCGCCGCACCCTGGTAGGGCTCGATGTAGGACGGGTGATTGTGGGACTCGACCTTGAACGTGGCGGCCCAGCCGTCGCCGATGTCCACGACTCCGGCGTTCTCACCGATGCCCGCGAGCATGGTCTCGCGCATCTTCTCGGTGGTCGTCTCCCCGAAGTAGCGCAGATGCACCTTCGAGGACTTGTACGAGCAGTGCTCGCTCCACATGACCGAGTACATCGCGAGCTCGGCATCGGTGGGCCGACGGCCGAGGATCTCGCGGATCCGCTCGTACTCGTCGTCCTTGAGCCCGAGTTCCCGATAGGGCTGGGGCTGGCCGGGAGTGGCGGCGGCCCGCTCGACAGTGTCTACCTCTTGGGTCAACCCAGACGTCACCGCGACAGTCTAGCCAGCGTGGCGCTGCGACTCAGGACACACAGAACGCGTTGCCCTCCGGGTCCGCGAGCACCACCCATTCGAACTCGGGACCGAAATTGTTCCGGCCGGTCTCCGTCGCGCCCAGCCCGACGAGGCGGGCCACCTCGGCTTCCCGGTCCCCGGCGTGGAAATCCAGATGCACCTTGTTCTTGCCCGGTGTCGGGTCGGGCACCCGCTGGAAGCCCAGCGCCGGGCGCCCTTCGGCGGCGACCATCACGAATTCCCCTGGCGCGACGGCATTCACCTCTCCACCCGCAGCCTCGGCCCACCAGGACGCCAGCGTGTCGGGATCCACACAGTCGAACGTGATCATCTCGATCTTGAGTGCCATGGCTCGACCGTAGGTCAGACCGGTGACAAGAACGCCTGCAATGCCGCCGAATAGTCGGCGACATCGGTCGCGCCCATCACCTCGCGCGCCGAGTGCATCGCGAGCTGGGCGGCGCCGACGTCGACGGTGGGGATCCCGGTGTTCGCCGCGGTCATCGGGCCGATGGTCGATCCGCACGGCAGGTCGGCCCGGTGCTCGTAGCGTTGCAGGTTCACCCCGGCCTGAGCGCACGCCAGCGCGAACGCCGCCGCAGTGCGCCCGTCGGTCGCGTAGCGCAGGTTGGGCTGCACCTTGAGCACCGGACCGGCGTTGACCTCGATCAGGTGACCCGGTTCGTGGCGTTCGGGATAGTTCGGGTGGGTGGCGTGGGCCATGTCCCCCGACGCCACCACCGAGTCAGGCAGCCGGCGCAGGAAGTCCTCCCGGCTGCCGCCGGCGGCCAGCGTGACGCGTTCCAGCGTCGTGAGCAGCAGGTCGGACTGAGCGCCGTGGTCGGACTGCGAGCCGACCTCCTCGTGGTCGAAGAGCACCAGCACCGGGACCACACCGTCGGGTTCCGCGGCGAGGAACGCCTCCAGACCGGCGTAGCAGGTCGCCTGGTTGTCCAGCCGGGGCGCACTGACCAGCTCCCCGTCGGCGCCGACCAGCCGCGACGGGGCGAGGTCGTGGGTCATCAGGTCGAAGCCGAGCACGTCGTCCTCGGTGACCCCGGCCCGCCCGGCGATGTACCCGAGGAACGAGCGGGCCCCGCCCCCGACGCCCCACACCGCGTTGACATGCCGCTGCGGGTTGAGCTCCACACCCTTGCGGTCCTCGGACAGGTGGATCGCCAGCTGCGGCACCCGCAGGATCGGGTCGTCGACCCGCACGAGGAGGTGCCGGACGGTGTTGCCGTCGCGCACCGACAGGCGGCCGCTGACACCCAGGTCACGGTCCAGCCACGAGTTCAGCCAGGCACCGCCGTAGGGAGCCAGCGCGACGATCTGCCAGCCGGACAGGAACCGGTCCGGATGCTGCTTGACCCGCAGGTTCGGGCTGTCGGTGTGGGCGCCGACGACGCGGAACGGTGCAGCGGCACTGTCGGTGTTCGACCGCCACGCGATCAGCGAGCCGGCCCGCACCGCGAAGAAGTCGCCCGCTTCCGGCCACGGGTCGCTCTCGGCCAGCTCGGTGAAGCCCGCCGCGAGCAGCCGGTCCGCCGCGGTGCGGCACGCGTGGAACGGCGACGGAGACGCGTCGATGAACTCGCACAGACCCTGAGGGCTAGCAGGCATCTTTCCATCTTCGCCGATCAGCGCCGCCGATCTTGATTTAGGGTCGGACCCGTGCCCGCTCCCCTGCCGCAGCCGGTCCTGGCTCCGCTGACACCGGCGGCGATCTTCCTGGTGGCCACGATCGACGACGGCGGCGAGCGCGCGGTGCACGACGCGCTGCCCGACATCGCCGGGCTGGTGCGCGCGGTCGGGTTCCGGGACCCGGCCAAGCGGCTGTCGGTGGTGACGTCGATCGGCTCCGACGCGTGGGACAGGCTGTTCTCCGGACCGCGCCCGGCCGAACTGCACCCGTTCGTCGAGCTCGACGGCGGCCGCCACCGCGCGCCGTCGACGCCGGGCGATCTGTTGTTCCACATCCGAGCCGAGACGATGGACGTCTGCTTCGAGCTGGCGACCAAGCTGGTCGCGGCGATGGGGGCGATCACCGTCGTCGACGAGACGCACGGCTTCCGCTTCTTCGACAACCGTGATCTGCTCGGGTTCGTCGACGGCACCGAGAATCCCGACGGCCCGCTGGCCGACAGCGCGACCCGCATCGGTGACGAGGACCCCGACTTCGCCGGCGGCTGCTACGTGCACGTGCAGAAGTACGTGCACCGGATGGACGCATGGAACGCGCTGTCGACCGAGGAGCAGGAGCGGGTGATCGGCCGGACCAAACTCGACGACATCGAGCTCGACGATGCGGTCAAACCCGCCGACTCCCACGTCGCGCTGAACGTCATCACCGACGAGGACGGCACGGAGCTCAAGATCGTGCGGCACAACATGCCGTTCGGCGAGGTGGGCAAGGGTGAGTTCGGGACCTACTTCATCGGCTACTCGCGCACCGCGGCGGTCACCGAGCGGATGCTGCGCAACATGTTCCTCGGTGACCCGCCGGGCAACACCGACCGCGTGCTCGACTTCTCGACCGCGGTGACGGGGTCGATGTTCTTCACCCCGATCAACGACTTCCTCGACGACCCGCCGCCTCTGCCCGGCGCGGTCCCTGACACCGACGACACCGACGACCCCGACGGCTCGGCGCCGGTCGGCTATCACGGCTCTCTGGCGATCGGCAGCCTGAAAGTCCGCCGTGGTTGAAAGGATGAAGCGATGAACAACCTGTACCGGGACCTGGCCCCGATCACCGCGGCGGCGTGGGCCGAGATCGAGCAGGAGGCCACCCGCACGTTCAAGCGGCACATCGCCGGACGCCGTGTCGTCGACGTCAGCGAGCCCGGCGGGCCGGTCACGGCGGCGGTGAGCACGGGTCATCTGGTCGACGTGACGTCCCCCGGCGACGGGGTGGTGGCCCACCTGCGCGACGCCCGCCCGCTGGTGCGGCTGCGAGTTCCGTTCACCGTCAACCGAACCGACGTCGACGACGTCGAGCGTGGTTCGCAGGATTCAGACTGGGACCCGGTGAAGGAGGCCGCCATGAAGCTGGCGTTCGCCGAGGACCGGGCGATCTTCGAGGGCTACGAGGCCGCGCACATCGGCGGCATCCGCAAGTCGAGCACGTGTCCGAGCCTGGCGCTGCCCGAAGACCCCTGCGACATCCCGGACGTGATCAGCCAGGCGCTCTCGGAGCTTCGGCTGGCCGGCGTCGACGGCCCGTACAGCGTGCTGCTGTCGGCGGATGTGTACACCAAGGTCAGCGAGACCACCGCGCACGGCTATCCGATCCGCGAGCACCTCAGCCGACTCGTCGACGGGGACATCATCTGGGCGCCCGCCATCGACGGAGCATTCGTGTTGTCCACGCGCGGAGGCGATTTCGATCTGCAGCTGGGCACCGACGTGTGCATCGGCTACTCGTCGCACGACTCGGCGACCGTGCAGCTGTACCTCGAGGAGACGATGACATTCCTGTGCTACACCGCGGAGGCCTCGGTCGCCCTGAGCGCCTGACCTCTGCACCGCGAGAGCGCGTGTCTGCACGCCGACACTCCGTGTCGGGGCGTGCAGGACCGCGCGCTCACCGCGGGTCAGGCGACCAGAACTGCGTCCAGCGCCGAGTAGAAGATGCCCAGCCCGTCGTCGGACGGACCGGTCAGCGCCTCGGTGGCGTGCTCGGGGTGCGGCATCAGACCGACCACGCGCCCGTTCGCGGAACTGATGCCCGCGATAGCGCGCATCGAGCCGTTGAGGTTCTCGCGGTAGCGGAACACCACACGGCCCTCCCCTTCGAGCTCGTCGAGCACCTCCGTGCTCGCGACATAGCGGCCCTCGCCGGACTTCAACGGCACCAGCAGATCGGCGCCCTGCTCGTAGCGCGACGTCCACGCCGACGAGTTCGACGCGACCTCAAGCCAGGTGTCGCGGCAGATGAAGTGCAGGTTCTCGTTGCGCGTCAGTGCCCCGGGCAGCAGCCCGGCCTCGCACAGCACCTGAAAGCCGTTGCAGATGCCCAGCACGGGCATGCCCCTGCCCGCGGCGGCGACGACCTCGCCCATCACGGGTGCGAACCGGGCGATGGCGCCGGCGCGCAGGTAGTCGCCGTAGGAGAAGCCGCCCGGCACGATCACCGCGTCGACACCCTTGAGGTCGGCATCGGCGTGCCACAGGTTCACCGCTTCGCCGCCGGCCAGACGCACCGCGCGCGCCGCATCGATGTCGTCGAGCGTGCCGGGGAATGTGATGACGCCCACGCGGGCGGTCATTCGCCGTCCTCCCGCGTCACGGTCCAGTCCTCGATCACGGTGTTCGCGAGCAGACCCTCGGCGATCTCGGCGAGCTTCGCGTCGTCGATGTCGCCGTCGATGTCCAGTTCGAATCGCTTGCCCTGCCGGACATCTGAGATTCCCTCGAACCCGAGCCGGCCCAGCGCGCCGACGATCGCCTGCCCCTGCGGATCCAGGATCTCGGTCTTCGGCATCACGTTCACCACCACTTTTGCCACGCGGTCACTCTACCTGCGGTGACCGGGCCGTCGCGTCATCGGCATGAGCCCAGATAGGCGGTGCACAGCGGCACCGCCATCGAGTCGAAGACCTCCGCGTCGGCCGGCACGCCGCGCCACGGCACCGCGGGCGGCGTCGCCGACCACAGCGTCATCTCCACGAGTGTGCTGCTGGCCGGGTCGACGACCAGGTAGGTGCGCATGACACGGCCGGCACCGCTGACCACCGCCGCGAACTGCATCGCCTCGCTGGTCGTCAGCGACGGGGACACCGTGGGTGCGGTCAGCTGGCAGGCCGACAGCGCCATCCGGGCCCATTCGAGGGTCTCCAGCGCGTCGCGGCCGCCGGTGACGGTGTCGCCCCGCCAGTGCACGACCTGCACCTGAAGGCTCCACTGACCTGGGCTGTTGACGATCTCGGCGCGGGCTGCGACGGCGTAGTCGCGTGGGTCGCCGTCGCGGGGCGGGCTGGCGCACCACGACTCGAACGCGAACCGCGGGGCCGTCGTGGCGATGGCGATACCGGCGAGGTCCGGCCAGCGATAGACCGGGGCCAGCGGGATCGCGCCCGGGTAGATCCAGGCCGACCCCGGGATGCCGTCGCAGGCGGGCGGGCAGATTTCCGGGGCGGCATCAGAGACCCCCGGCGACGCCATCAGTCCCCACATCGCGACAGCCAGCGCGAACAACGATCGCACGTACACCCCACCCCCACACGCCCGGTGCGCGTCACAATATAGGGATGCAGCTCACACATTTCGGCCATTCATGCCTTCTCGCGAGCTTCAGCGGGCCGCAGGACGCCCAGACGTCGGTACTGTTCGATCCGGGCGCCTTCTCGCACGGGTTCGAGGGGATCACGGGTCTGGCGGCGATCCTGATCACCCATCAGCACCCCGATCATGTCGACGTCGAGCGGCTGCCCGCCCTCATCGAGGCCAATCCACAGGCTGCGCTGTACGCCGACCCACAGACCGCGGCCCAACTCGGCGGCCCGTGGCAGGCCGTCAACGTCGGCGACGAGCTGAGCATCGGGCACCTCACGGTGCGCGGTGCGGGCGGCACCCACGCGGTCATCCATCCGGAAATCCCTGTGATCGACAACATTTCGTATCTGGTCGGCGACGGTGAGCACCCGGCGCGCCTGATGCATCCCGGCGATGCGCTGTTCGTTCCCGACGAGCCGGTCGACGTGCTCGCCACCCCGGCCGCCGCGCCGTGGTTGAGGATCTCCGAGGCCGTCGACTATCTGCGCGCGGTGGCGCCCACCCATGCCGTGCCCATCCACCAGGCGATCATCGACCCGATCGGGCGGCCCATCTTCTACGGCCGCCTGACCGAGATGACCGACACCGACTTCCAGGTCCTCGAGCAGGAGAACGCGGTCACCTTCTGACCGCGAGCACTCACAAACTCGCGCGTGTCGTCGGCGTGTCGTGCGAGTTCGCGTCTGCTCGCGAGTGCTCGCGAGTGCCTGCCCGGCCTTAGCCCACCGCGACCGCCGCGTGGCGCCCCGCCGCACGACCCGAGAACACGCACCCGCCCAGGAACGTCCCCTCCAGCGACCGGTAGCCGTGGACGCCGCCGCCGCCGAACCCGGCAGCCTCACCGACGGCGTACAACCCCGGCAGCACCGTGCCGTCGGCCCGCAACACCCGGGAGTCGAGGTCGGTCTGCAAGCCGCCCAACGACTTTCGCGTCAGGATGTGCAGCTTGACCGCGATCAGCGGACCGGCCTTGGGGTCGGTCAACCGATGCGGCGCCACCACGCGGCTGATCCGGTCGGGCAGGTAGGCACGCGCGGCGCGAATCGCGGTGACCTGGCCGTCCTTGGTGAACCGGTTGGTCACCTCGCGGTCGCGGGCGGTGACCTCGGCCTCCACGACACCGAACTCCAGCGGCACGACACCGGGGATCGCGTTCATCCTGGTGACCAGCTCGCGCAACGACGTGGCGGTGACGAAGTCGACGCCCTTGTCGACGAACGCGTGCACCGGCGCGGGGCCCTTGCGGCTGCGTTCCAGGACGGCGCGGATGCTGCGCCCCGTGAGGTCGGGATTCTGCTCCTGCCCGGACAGGCCGAACTCCTTGTCGATGATGCGCGAATTCAGCACGAACCAGGTGTAGTCCTGGCCGGTCTGCGCGATGTGCTCCAGCGTGCCGAGCGTGTCGAACCCGGGGTACAGCGGCACCGGAAGCCGTTTACCGGTGGCGTCCAGCCACAGCGACGACGGTCCGGGTAGGATCCGGATCCCGTGGCGCGGCCAGATCGGGTCGTAGTTGGTGATTCCTTCGGTGTAATGCCACATCCGGTCGCTGTTGATGACGCTCGCGCCCGCAGTCGCCGAGATCTCCAGCATGCGGCCGTCCACGTGGGCGGGCACCCCGCTGAGCAACTGTTCGGGCACCCGGCCCATGCGCTCGGGCCAGTACTTGCGGACCAGTTCGTGGTTGCCGCCGATTCCGCCGCTGGCGACGATCACCGCTTGCGCACGGAATTCGAAGTCGCCGAACACATTTCGTGACGACGGCGCGCCACGCACAGCATCCGAGGGCTCCAGTACCGCACCGCGGACCCCGACGACGGCGCCGTCGTCGACGATCAGCTCGTCGACGCGGTGGCGGTGGACGAACCGCACCCGAGGGTTGCCGATCAGCCGACGGGCGAAGATGTCGACGAGCGCAGGACCGGTGCCCCAGGTGATGTGGAACCGCGGCACCGAGTTGCCGTGGCCGTTGGCGTCGTAGCCTCCGCGTTCGGCCCATCCGACCAGGGGGAAGATCTGCAGCCCGCGGTCGCGCAGCCAGCTGCGTTTCTCACCGGCCGCGAAATCGACGTACGCGTGCGCCCACTGACGGGGCCAGTGGTCTTCGGCGCGGTCGAAACCGGCGGTGCCCAGCCAGTCCTGCAGCGCGAGTTCGTGGCTGTCCCGGATGCCCAGTCGCCGTTGCTCGGGGCTGTCGACGAAGAACAGTCCGCCGAACGACCAGTACGCCTGGCCACCGACGTTGGCCGAGTTCTCCTGGTCGACGATCAGCACGGACCGGCCCCGTTCGGCGAGCTCACACGCCGCCACCAACCCGGCCAGCCCGGCGCCCACCACGATGACATCAGCAGTCATTGGGCCAATCTAGCGAGCCGGACCCGTCATGCGGCGTCGGTCAGCGCAGGAAGAGGTGACCATTCGTAGACGGCCGGCGTGCACGCGTGCATCAGCGACAGGTCGACGGCGTCGAGCATGGCCTGGCGCGGACCGGGTTTCCTCAGGTGCCGGGCCGCCACCGCGACACGTACGACACCGTGCCGACGCGCGGTGCGGGCCGCGGCGAGAACCAGAGTGCGACACCACCAGGGTTCGGTCAGGAAGCCTTCGCCGATACCCAGGACACGGGCGCGCACCATGTCCCGCCGGACCAGATCGGTGATGCCCGCCAGCCCGGCGACCAATCGGAACCCGTTGCGGGGCAGAGCGATCAGAGTCCCCTGTGACACGTTCCAGCCCGGCGCGGCGAACAGCCGGGTACGCAGGCCGAGGTGTTCGAGCACGCGGTCGGCGCCCATCAGGCGCAGGTTCGCCTCGTGGGCCTGCAGCGTCGCGAACTCGTCACGGCGCGCTCTGGTGGCGGCCTCGTCGTATCCGTGCAACACGATGGCATCTCCGTCGGCGCGGCGGGCGGTCAGCCAGTCGACGGTGGGCGCGTCGTGGTCGAGCCGATAGCCGCCCTTGAGTCGTGGGGCGACCAGGAACGACGCGGGCACCCCCCGCTCGCGGAGCTGGGCCCGGAAGTCTGCGACATCGTCGAGGGTGCGGTCTCTGACACCGGAGATCGAGACGATCAGTTGTCCTGCCACACCCGCAGTGTCGCAACGTCAGGTGTCCTGACGGTGGCCGACACCCCGCCGCCAGATGAGCGTCCGGCTACGTTCCCAGCACGTCGTCGATCGCCGCGATCACGGCGGGATCGTCGGGGGTGGTGCGGGGTCGGAACCGCTTGACGACCTCGCCGCCGGGGGCGAGCAGGAACTTTTCGAAGTTCCACTGCACGTCGCCGGCCTCTCCGGCGTCGTCGGCGGTCTTGGTGAGCTCGGCGTACAGCGGATGGCGGTCGGCGCCGTTGACGTCGGTTTTCGCCAGCAGGGGGAACGTCACGCCGTAGGTGGTGGAGCAGAACTCCTGGATCTCCTCGGCGCTGCCCGGCTCCTGCCCCATGAACTGGTTGCACGGCACCCCGATCACCGTCAGCCCGCGCGGGCCGTAGTCCTTGGCGAGCTGTTCGAGTGCGGTGTACTGCGGTGTCAGACCGCACTTGGAGGCGACGTTGACGACGAGCGCGGCGCCGTCGGCCAACTCGGCCAACGTGGTCGACCGGCCGTCGAGCGTCGTGAGCGGGATTGCCGTGAGCGCAGAAGTCATGGCACGACGCTACCCGCGGTCGGCATCGCCGACAGGTCCAGGGGTGAACAACATCCGGGCCACCCGGCGCGCGGTGTACACGGCGTCGGCATCGGTGTCGATCGCTTCGTTGAGCCACAGCATCGCAAAGCCGTGCACCAATGACCACGCGGCCAGGCCGGCCGCCTGCGGGTCCTCCCGGGCACGTGCGTCGTCGAGCGTCCCGACGCCGGCTGCGAGCTCGGCGCCGGCCTCGGTCTGGGCTGCGACCAGCTCCGGGTTGTCCGGATCGACCAGCGACCGGTCGAACATCACCTCGTAATGGCCGGGATGGTCGACGGCGAACCGCACGTAGGCCAGTGCGGCGTCGAGGAATTCGGGCCTCGACTCCCCCAGCGCCGCGGCCAGCATCCGCCATCCCTGGGCCGCCAGCGCGGTGAACACGCCCCGCCGGTCGGTGAAGTGGTGTGCCGGGGCGGCGTGCGATACGCCTGCGGCGCGGGCCAATTCGCGCAACGAGACTCCGTCGGCCCCGCGTTCGGCGACGAGTGTCGCCGCCTGCGCGAGGATCACGGCCTTGAGGTCGCCGTGGTGGTAGGAACCCCTGGTCATGCTGTGTCCTTCGAGTCAGCCGCCGGTTTCGGCCTTCGCGACGTCCAGCAGCCACGCGTACTGGAACGCGGTCTCCTTCCACCGCTCGTAGCGCCCGCTGATACCTCCGTGTCCGGCGTTCATCTCGGTCTTGAGCAGCACCCTGGCCGACTCGGCGGCCGGATCTTTCTGCGCATGACGCAGTGCGGCAACCCATTTTGCCGGTTCGACGTAGAACACCCTGGTGTCGTTGAGGGAGGTCATCGCCAGGATCGACGGGTAGTTCCCGGGCGAGACGTTCTCATACGGCGAATAGGACTTCATGTACCGGTAGACCTCGGGGTCGTCCAGCGGATTTCCCCATTCGTCCCATTCGGTGACGGTGAGCGGAAGCGACGGGTCCAGGATCGTGGTCAGCGGATCGACGAACGGCACCGCGGCGAGGATCCCGGCGAACCGTTCGGGCGCCATGTTGGCCACGGCCCCCACCAGCAGACCGCCGGCGCTACCTCCGTAGGCCACCAGGTTCTCGGGACGGACGGTCCCGTTCTCGTCGAGGTGACGTGCCACCGCGATGAAATCGGTGAATGTGTTGCGCTTCTCCAGCATCTTGCCGTGTTCGTACCAGGGTCTGCCGAGCTCGCCACCCCCACGCACGTGCGCGACCGCGAACACCATTCCGCGGTCAAGCAGCGACAGACGCGCGATCGAGAAGCGGGGATCCTCGCAGGACTCGTATGCGCCGTATCCGTACAGCATCGCCGGTGCCGGGAACTGCACACCGGCGCGGTGGACGATCGAGATCGGCACTCGGGCACCGTCTTCGGCGACAGCCCAGTCGCGCCGCTCGACATAGTCCTCGGGCCGGTAGTCACCGAGTACGGGCTGCTCGCGCAGCAATGTCCGTTCTCCGGTCGCCAGATCGAGGTCGTAGATGCGCACGGGGGTGACGAAGGACGTCGCACCGATGCGCAGCTTCGGCGCGCTCCAGTTCGGGTTCGCCGACAGCCCCACCGACATCAGCTCCGAATCGAAGGTGATGTCCTGTGCTCGCCCGTATCCGGCGTCCGTGACCGGCCAGAGCTGGATGCGCGGCAACGCGTCCTCGCGGTAGCTGAGGACCAGGTGCCCGTCGAACGCGTCGACGGCGTCGAGGCGCACGTCCTCACGGTGCTCGATCAGGGTGGTGACGTCGGTCGGGTCGGCGACCGGTGCCTCGACGAGAGTGAAGTTCTCGGCACCGTCGTTGTGCAGGATCAGGAACCGGTCCTGCCCGCCGACGACAGCGTGCTCGATCGAGTACTCCACGCCGTCGCGTCGCGGCCAGACGACGGTGAAGTCGGTGTCCCCGTCCTCGGCATCGCCGTAGCGCAGTTCGGAGGTCACGGCACTGCCGGCGGCGATGATCACGTACTTGTTGCTCCGGGTCCGGCCGACGCCGATCCAGTAGCGCTCGTCAGGTTCGTGATACACGCGCTGCGCCGGCTGCCCGGAGCCGAGGCGGTGCCGCCACACGGTGTCCGGACGCCAGGCGTCGTCGACGGTGACGTAGTAGACGGTGGCGTTGTCGGCGGCCCAGGTCACGCCCGCACCGATGCCGGTGATCTCGTCGTCGTAGCGCTTCCCGGTGCGTAGATCCTTGAATCGCAGGGTGTACCGCTCGTCGCCCTTGACGTCGACCGAGTACGCCAGGATGTTACCGTCCACGCTGACGCTGGCGGCTCCGAGGGAGAAGAAGTCGTGGCCCTCGGCCTCGACGTTCTCGTCGAGAAGCACCTGCTCGCCGGGGATCTCGGTGTTCTCGTCGAGTTCGGGCGGCGTCCAGTCCTCGGGATCGTCGACGGGGCAACGGCATTGAACGCCGTACTGCTTGCCCTGGAAGCTGCGTCCGTAGTACCACCAGTCGCCGCGGCGGGTGGGCACCGAGAGGTCGGTCTCCTTGGTGCGGGCTTTGATCTCGTCGAAGATCTTCTGCCGCAGCGGCGCCAGCGATTCGGTGACGTGTTCGGTGAACGCGTTCTCCGCTTTCAGGTAGTCGACGACGTCGGAGTTCTCCTTGTCGCGCAGCCATTCGTACGGGTCGACGAAGACGTCCCCGTGATGGACGCGCTGGGAGTCGACTCGCTGCGCGATGGGCGCCCTGACGTCACCGCTCACGCGGCTCCTCCAATCCAGTCGTCGAACCGCAGACCCGAGATACGTTCGTAGGCTTCGATATAGCGCGCCCGAGTAGCTGCGACGATGTCGGGCGGCAGCGGCGGCGGAGCCTGGTCGCCGTTGCGGTCCCAGCCGGAGTCGGTGCCGGTCAACCAGTTACGGACGAACTGCTTGTCGAAGCTGTTCTGCACCTGCCCCTCCGCGTAGTCGTCGGCGCGCCAGTAGCGCGAGGAGTCCGGAGTGAACACCTCGTCGGCCAGGGCGAGCTCCCCGTCGGCGCCGATGCCGAACTCGAACTTGGTGTCGGCGACGATGATGCCGTTGCTCAACGCATGGTCGGCGCCCTGCTGGTAGACGGCGAGGGTGCGCTCGCGCAACTGCTCGGCACGCTCGGCCCCGATGAGCTCGACGACGTCGTCGTAGGTGATGTTGACGTCGTGCTCGCCGAGGTCGGCTTTGGTCGCCGGCGTGAACAGGGGCTCGTCGAACTTGCTGGCTTCGACGAGGCCGGACGGTAGCGGGATGCCGCACACCGAGCCGGTCTTCTGATAGTCGATCAGCCCGGAGCCGGTCAGATAGCCACGGGCGACGGCCTCGACCGGCAGCATGTCGAGTTGGCGGACCACCAGCGCCCGGCCGAGCACCTCCTCGGGGATCCGCTCGTCATCGGGCGGACCCGCCAGGTGGTTCGGCGAGTCGAGGAGCCCGAAGAAGAACACGCTCATCGCGGTCAGCACCCGCCCCTTGTCGGGGATCTCGGAATCGAGGATGAAGTCGTAGGCCGAGATCCGGTCGGTCGCGACGAACAACAGATGCCGGTCATCGACACGGTAGAGCTCACGGACCTTTCCGCTGGCCAGATGCTGGTAGTCGGACAGAGCGGGACGCATCGGGCCAGCCTATCCGGCCGCAAAAAGGGGCCCGTGGGAAAGGGGCGAGCGAAGCGGCGGGGAAACGTGCTGTGATCGGTCACATGAGATCCCGCTGGATTCCGTACGCCACGACCCCGGTCCGACTGCTGTGGCAGCTGGTCAGCGACATCGTCGTGATCGCATGGACGGCCGCCTGGGTGTGGGTCGGGACCGCCGTGCACGCGGCCGTGTCCACGATCGCCGAGTTCGGCTATCAACTCGAGGGCGGCGCCAACGGTGTCGCGGGAAACCTCGACAACGCGGGCAACAGCGCCGACGACGTGCCGCTGATCGGCGGTGCGCTGGCCGGCCCGCTGCGCGGAGCGGGTGACGCGGCACGGGAGATCGCGGGCGCAGGGCAGTCGCTGGGCGTCACGGCGGGCTGGCTGGCGTGGCTGCTCGCGCTGGCCGTGGCCGCGCCGCCGATCCTGGCGCTGATGATGCCGTGGCTGTTCCTGCGGGTGCGATTCTTCCGCCGCAAGTGGACCGCAGTGACGCTGTCGTCGACCTGGGCGGGCGAGCAGTTGCTGGCTCTGCGGGCGTTGGCCAACCGGCCGCTGCCCAAACTGGCCGCGATCAACCCCGATCCCGTGGGCGCGTGGCGCGAGCAGGACCCGGTCGCGATCCGCGGGCTGGCGGCCCTGGAACTGCGGGCCTCGGGGATCAGGGCCGCCAACCTCAAACGCGCCAAATAGCCCGCCGAAATTGCATTCCAGCAGGCCTCATCTCGACCTTCTTCTGCGTCGACGCAATCTCGGCAGCCTTACTTCAGCAGACGCTTGAGCGCGGTCCCGAACGGATGCCTGGCGGTCACCGAGCCGAAACGCACCCTGCCGGTGACCACGACGTGCAGGGCCCGCGACGGCGGACTCGACGTGACTTTCACCGTCGTGGAGGCCCCGACCTGCACGACGCCGTTCAGGTCGGCTGTGGCGCCGTCGGGCAGGATCAGCTCGGTGGCGCTGAAGTAGTCGTCGATGTCGATGTGCACCACCGGGTTGTGCAGCACCGCAGAGGTGAAATCCAGTGTGGTCGAGCACATTCGGGTGACCAGACGCAGCCGCGGCGGTACGGTCCACGGCCCCTTGCGCGAGATGCCGGACATCCAGGTCCTCAGCACTTCCGGAGGGGCCGGGGCGGGTGCGCGACGAATGTGCGGCAGATCCGCGATGACGGTGTCCAGTTCGCGGCGGGTCCGCGCCCCGAGCACGACGTCGATACGTTCGGTGTACTCGTCGAGCGTGAGCATGCCCTGTCCCACGGCGTGTTCGAGGATCTGGGTCACCGCGGCGCGGTCGGCGTCCGATGCCCTGATGTCGGGTTGTCCGGAGTCCACCGCACCCAGACTAGGCGGACGTGCGTGGCCCGACCACCAGTGTCGTTCGGCTTCAGTGACTCAGAGGATCGCGCCCGAGGTGTATTCGGCCGCACCGGGATACCGCGCGACGAGGTCCTCGACCTCGGCGACCACGCGGTCGACCTGATCGCCCGCCGCCCCGCTGAACGCCTGCCGGTCGGCGAGCGCCGCATCGAGGGCGGGCCTGTCCAGCGGCAGCCTCGGATCGGCGGCGAGGCGGTCGAGCAGGTCCGGTTCGGCACCGCGCTCGCGCATCGCGAGCGCGACGGCGACCGCATGCTCCTTGATGACCTCGTGCGCCGTCTCGCGCCCGACCCCGGCCCGCACCGCAGCGATCAGGATCCGGGTGGTGGCCAGGAAGGGCAGGTAGCGGTCGAGTTCACGCTGGATCACGGCGGGATAGGCGCCGAACTCGTCGAGCACCGTCAGGAACGTCTCGGTCTGCCCGTCGAGGGCGAAGAACGCGTCCGGCAGCGCGACGCGACGGACCACCGAGCAGAACACGTCCCCCTCGTTCCACTGCGCGCCGGCGAGTTCCGCGGCCATCGAGCCGTAGCCGCGCAGCACCACCTGCAGGCCGTTGACGCGTTCGCACGACCTGCTGTTCATCTTGTGCGGCATCGCCGACGAACCGACCTGCCCCGGCGCGAACCCCTCGGTCACCAGTTCGTGGCCGGCCATCAGCCGGATGGTGTGGGCCAGCGACGACGGCCCGGCCCCGAGTTGCACGAGCGCCGAGACCACGTCGTGGTCCAGTGAGCGCGGGTAGACCTGGCCGACGCTGGTGAACATGTCGGTGAAGCCCAGGAATCCGGCGACGCGGCGCTCAAGGTCGGCCAAGCGCTCGGTGTCACCGTCGAACAGGTCGAGCATGTCCTGCGCGGTGCCCATCGGCCCCTTGATCCCGCGCAACGGGTAGCGGTCGATCAGCTCGCCGACCCGCTTGAGCGCGACGAGCATCTCCTCGGCGGCCGACGCGAACCGCTTGCCGAGCGTCGTCGCCTGCGCGGCGACGTTGTGGGACCGGCCGGCCATCACGACGTCCCGGTAGAGCGCGGCGCGTTCGGCGAGGCGCGCGACGACCGCGACGCCGTGGGCGTGCACCAGTTCCAGCGACCGCCGGATCTGCAGCTGCTCGACGTTCTCGGTGAGGTCGCGGCTGGTCATGCCCTTGTGCACGTGCTCGTGGCCGGCCAGGGCGTTGAACTCCTCGATGCGGGCCTTCACGTCGTGGCGGGTGACCCGCTCCCGCGCGGCGATCGAGGCCAGGTCGACGTTCTCCAGGACACGCTCGTAATCGTCGACGACCCCGTCGGGCACCGGCACACCCAGCTCTGCCTGCGCTTTCAGCACCGCGATCCACAACCGTCGCTCGGCGACGATCTTCGCCTCCGGTGACCAGATGGCCACCATCTCCTCGCTGGCATAGCGGTTGGCCAGAACGTTCGGGATGCTCACGAAGACACAGCTTACGAGTCCCCGCACCCGGCGATCGGGCACAGTAGGCCCATGAACTTCGTCGGGCTCGACCTCGCCTGGGGCGAGAAGAACCAGACCGGCGTCGCCGTGGTCGACTCCGACGGCCGGCTCCTGCACGTGGGTGCGGCGACCGACGACGACAGCATCGCCGCGGCGATCGCGCCCTACACCGCCGAGGAATGCCTGGTCGCGATCGACGCCCCGCTGATCGTCAAGAACGCCACCGGGCACCGGCCGGCGGAGACGCGGTTCAACCGGGACTTTTCACGCTTCGAGGCGGGCGCCCGTCCGGCGTTCACCGACCGGCCGGAGTTCAAGCACCCCCGCGCCGCCCGGATCGCCGAACGGCTCGGCCTGGACACCGATCCGTCGTCGGCCGCCCCCCGCCGGGCCATCGAGGTGTATCCGCATCCGGCGACGGTGGTGCTGTTCGACCTGGACAGGACACTGAAGTACAAACGCGGGCCGTTCGAGGATCGCCACCGTGAACTGCTGCGGCTGATGACGCTCATCGAAGGGCTCGACGACGCGACCCCCCGGCTGCGCGTCAACCGCAGCGTGGCGTGGGTGGAGCTGCGCAAGCGGGTCGAAGCGGCGACCAAGCCCAGCCATCTCGACCGCGACGAGGATCCGGTCGACGCCGTGATCTGCGCCTATGTCGGTCTGTACTGGTATCACCGGCCCGACGACGTGACGATCTACGGCGATCACGCGTCCGGCTACATCCTCACGCCGTCGCTGCCGAAGTCCCGCCTACCCGAGGCGGCGCCCACGAAGAAGTCGCGTCCGGATCGGCACCCGGACCTCACCCGCCCGTCGGCCGTGGTCGCCGAGTACGCCTCGCGGCGCCCCGCACTGGTGGAGGCGACCGACCACTATCTGGCGCTGGTCACCGGGCTTCTCGACGACGCGGGCATCAACTATCTGTCGGTCGCCGCGCGGACCAAGACCGTCGAGTCCTTCGCGGCCAAGACCCGGCGACGCGGCGCGGACGGGAAGCCGCTCTACAGCGAGCCGCTGGTCGAGGTCACCGATCTGATCGGTCTGCGTGTCATCACCTACCTGCGTGAGGACGTCGACACGGTCGCCAACCTGCTCGCCGAGGAGATGCGACTGCTCGACGACCGCGACATGGGTCAGGAGACCGCACGCGAAGGCCGCTGGGGGTATGCCAGCCGGCACCTGCTGATGGGCGTCGAGGGCGTCCAGCAACCCGCGTCCATCCAGGTGCGCACCGTCCTGCAGCACGCGTGGGCCGAGTTCGAACACGAAATCCGTTACAAGGGTTCGATTCCCGAGGCCTACGTGCCCGACCTCGACAGGCGCTTCACGCTCGCCGCCGGCCTGCTCGAGCTCGCCGACCGCGAGTTCTCCGCGGTGCGGGAACGGCTGCGGACGGCGCTGCCGGAGACCGCCGAACCCGAGATCGGCAGCGACCCCCGCCTCCCGACGCCGGTGCTGGCCACCTACCTGGGCAACCGCTTCCCCGACGCCGGGTGGTCGCGCACCGACCACTACGCGTGGATCGCCGGGCTGCTCCTCGACCTCGGGATCGACTCGATCGACGAGGTCGACGCCGCGCTGGCCGGTATCGACACCGATGCCGTCAACGCCGCGATGGACTACCGCTATCCAGCCGGTGCGGTCCGCCGTCTCGACGACGCCCTCCTGGCCCTCTACGGCACCGATTACATTCGGCTGCAGGACAATTCGCACCGCGTCAAGCTGCTCGAAGCCAGGCTGGCGCGGTTGCGGCCGGTTTAGTCGGGCGACGACCCGAGGTGCGTCGGGTCGGTGATGCGCCCGGACTTGATACCGAGTTGCTTGTTGATCAGCTGGGTGATGAAGAACAGCACGACGCCGATGACGACGAGTCCGCCGGCGACGATGTACTGCTGGACCGGCCGCCCCGAGAACGGCAGCACCAGATACAGCGACGCGAGGAATCCGATGACGGGAAGCGCGGTCGGCGTCGTGAAATGCCCGCCCGCCCGCACGACGTCGCGTCGCAACACCAGCACGGCCACGTTGACGACGGCGAACACCGAGAGCAGAAGCAGACTGGTCGTGCCGCCGAGGATCGAGATCGCGTTGCTGCTGGCGAAGGCCGACACGTAGGCGATGAGTCCGAACGCGATCACGGTGGTGAAGATGATGGCCACCCACGGGGAACGCCGGGTCGGATGCACCAGGCCGAGTGCGGGCGGCAGCACGTGCTGGCGGGCCATGCCGTAGATCAGCCGGCTGGCCATGAGCATGTTGATCAGCGCCGTGTTCGACACCGCGAACATCGTCATGAACGGCAGGATGGTGTCGATCGGCAATCCGGGGGCGCCTGCTCTGACCACCTCGACGAGCGGAGTGTCACTCTCTTCGAGCTTGCCGACCGGGACGAGCGCCACGGCCACGATCGAGACCAGGATGTAGACGACGCCGGCGATCGACAGACCGGAGAGCAGGATCTTCGGGAAGGTCCGCACCGGATCCTTGGTCTCCTCGGCCATGTTGACCGAATCCTCGAATCCCACCATCGCGAAGAAGGCCAGCGAGGTGGCGGCCGTGATGGCCAGGAAGGTGTTCTTGTCCTCGGCGGTCTCGAACGCCACGACGCGAGAGAAGTCGACCTCTCCGCCCCCGGTGAACGCCCAGAGCCCGACCAGGATCACCAGCACCAGGCCGGTGATCTCGACGATCGTCAGGATCACGTTGAGCTTCACGCTCTCACCGACGCCGCGGAAGTTGATCGCCGCGAGAGCGGCCATGAACACCAGGGCCAGTATCAGCACGCCGGCCTTCGGCGCATCCTCGACACCCACACCGGTGAAGAAGTTCGCCGCGAACGCCCTCGAAGCCGTTGATGCCGAGGTGATCCCGGAACACATGACGACGAAAGCCACCAGGAAGGTGATGAAGTGGATCCCAAAGGCCTTGTGCGCGTAAAGCGCAGCTCCAGCGGCCTGCGGATACTTGGTCACCAGCTCCAGATAACTGAACGCGGTGATGGTCGCGATGGCGAACGCGACGAGGAACGGAAGCCAGGCCGCGCCACCGACTTCACCGGCGACGTCGCCGACGAGAGCGTAGACGCCGGTGCCGAGAATGTCCCCGACGACGAAGAGCAGGAGCAGGCCGGGGCCCATCACCCGCCGCAGTTCGGGCTGCTTCTCGGTAGTGCCCGTGCCGGTCGTGTGTTCCGACATCACGCCCTCCTCACCGACTCGTTGGAATCATTCATCATCGACCAGCGCGACACGTCGTGCAGTGCCAACGGGACAACTCATGCGACCGGGACGGTTTAACCGGACGGCGCGAAACACAAACGCTCAATTGAACGGGGCGAGCACGTCGATGACATCGATCAGGGTGGCCCTGGCCGTGGCCCGGGGGCCGTCCCCGTCCCCGACCAGCGCCGCGACGACCGCTCCGTCCACCGCGCAGACCAGGGCGGTGACCAGTTCGGCCCGCACGGACCGGCCCGATCGCTCCACCACCTCGACGACGGCGTCGCTGCGCTGGCGCAGGATGCGCCGCTGGATGTCGCGCAGTCCCGGCTGCCTGGCACACGCGATGTAGCGCTCGTAGCGCGAGATCATCTGTTCGGTCACCCGCTCGGGGTTGTCGCCGACGAGCAGGTCCACGAGGATGTCGGCGGTCGATTCGGCCCCGCGCCGCCGTCGCGACAACGCCGCGACGCGGTGCCGCAGTTGTTCGGTCTCCCGGCTGCCGACATGTTCGACGGCGTTGGCGATCAGGTCGTCCAGCGAGGAGAAGTAGTACGTCGTGGACGCCAGGGGCAGCCCGGCGCGCCGTGCGACCGCGCGGTGGCGGACCGCGTCGAAGCCCCCTTCGCAGAGAAGGTCGGCGGCAGCGCTGACCAGCGCATACCGTCGACGTTCTCCCTTGGGAGTGACCGCTGCCGTCACTTTTAGCATGCTGCCAGCCAGGGGGTTTCGGCATCGGGCTTTCGCCGAATCCCGGGGGTTCGACCCTGCCCGCACCCCGATCGGCGTCGGGTCGCCGGTGGCAGGATGGCGCCCATGCCGATGATCAACCGCCGGGACGTGTTGTCGCTCGGGCTGCGCGCAGCGATGGTCGCCACCGCGGGCACCGCTGCGGCGTCGTTGCTCGACACCCCGGCATCGGCCGCCCCGCCCGCGCCGACCTACACCACCGGATCGTTCCCGTCGGCGGCCCGGGGTGGCGCCGTGACCAACTGGGCGATCGCACGACCGCCCGGCCGGACCGAGCCACTGCGCCCGGTGATCCTGCTGCACGGCAAGGATTCTTCGGCGGCCACCGTGATGTCGATGGGCGTCGAGCAGTTCCTCGCCGACGCGGTGCGGGCCGGCCTGCCGCCGTTCGCGATGGCCGCCGTCGACGGCGGCAACGGGTACTGGCACCGGCGCGCGTCCGGCGACGACGCGGGCGCGATGGTGCTCGACGAGTTCCTGCCGCTGCTTGCCGCGCAGGGACTGGACACCTCGCGGGTCGGATTCCTGGGGTGGTCGATGGGCGGGTACGGAGCGTTACTTCTCGGGTCGCGGCTGGGCGCCGGACGGACCGCGGCGATCTGCGCGGTGAGTCCGGCGTTGTGGACGTCTCCGGGCGCAGCCGCCCCGGGGGCGTTCGACGGCGCCGAGGACTATGCAGCCCACAGCGTCTGGGGTCCGGCCGGCCTGGACGGCATCCCGCTGCGCATCGACTGCGGCTACGACGACCCGTTCGCGTCGGCGACCGAACAGTTCATCGCGCAGCTGCCCAGCCCACCCGCGGGCGGCTTCTCCCCCGGCGGACACAACGCGCAGTTCTGGTCGGGACAGCTGACGTCCGAGATGACCTGGATGGCACCGCTGCTCGCCGCTTAGCCGGAACCGCCGACCGGCGAGATCCGTCCCTCGGCGGCAGCTTGGCCGATGTCACTGCGGAAGTGGCTGCCCGGCAGCCGGATTGCGGCGACCGCCGCGTACGCGGATTCGCGGGCGGCCGCGAGGTCCTTTCCGGTGCCGACCACCGACAGCACCCGGCCACCGGAGGAGACGACGCTGCCGTCGTCGCGGCGCGCGGTTCCCGCGTGCAGCACCGCCGGCGCGTCCGCACCGTGGATGACATCACCCACCCGCGGGCGGCCCGGATAGTTCTCCGCGGCCACCACCACCGTCACCGCGGAGCCGTCCTGCCAGTGCAGCGGAGGCTGAGCCGCCAGCTCGCCTGTCGCGGCGGCGTGCAGCAGCCGGCCCAGGGGTGATTCGAGGAGCGCGAGCACCGCCTGGGTCTCGGGATCACCGAAGCGGCAGTTGAATTCGACCACCGCCGGCCCGCGGGACGTGATCGCCAGACCCGCGTAGAGCAGACCGGAGAACGAGCTTCCTCGCCGGACCATCTCGGCGGCAACGGGTTTGACGATCTCGTCGACGATCTGCTTCGTCACCTCGTCGGGCAGCCACGGCAGCGGCGCGTAGGCGCCCATCCCGCCGGTGTTGGGACCGGTGTCGCCGTCACCGACGCGCTTGAAGTCCTGCGCCGGAAGCAAGGGCACCACGGTGTCGCCGTCGACCACACAGAACAGCGACACCTCGGGGCCATCGAGGAAGGATTCGAGGAGCACCGGGTGGCCGGCGTCGAGCAGGCCGGCGGCATGCGCGCGGGCGGCGTCGCGATCGGTGGTGACCACAACGCCCTTGCCGGCGGCCAGACCGTCGTCCTTGACCACCCAGGCGGCCTGACCGGCGGGCGGACCGAAGCGGTCCAGCGCGGCGTCGAGGTGGGCCGGGTTGTCGACGATCTCACTGCCGGCCGTGCGCACACCGGCCGCGGACATCACGTCCTTGGCGAAGGCCTTGGAACCCTCGATACGCGCGGCGTCCTTCGACGGCCCGAAACACGCGATACCCGCCGCGCGGACGGCGTCGGCGACGCCGAGCACCAACGGGACCTCCGGTCCGATGACGACGAGGTCGGCGCCGATGCGTCGGGCGAGCGCCACGACGGCGTCACCGGAGGTGACGTCGAGGTCGTACTGGTCGGCGACGGCGGAGGTGCCGGCGTTGCCGGGCGCCACAGACAGCGCGTCGACCTCCGGATCTCGGCGCAGCGCGAGCAGCAGCGCGTGTTCACGGGCTCCGGATCCAACTACCAGGACGTGCACAGATGCCCACCCTAGTGGCACCGCCGGGCGGGGCGCCCATCCAGTCGGCCATACAAATGTCGGCAGGCGTGTATGGTCGACGCTACGTGCCGCACGTCACACAGGAGTGAACGCCGATGACCGCCGAAGACGCCCGGGTCCAGAGCTGCCCTTTCCTTCCGGACGGGTACGACTTCACCGACCCCGACGTCCTGCTGGAGGGCGTCCCGGTCGCCGAGTTCGCCCAGCTCCGCAGGACCGCACCGGTGTGGTGGAACGCGCAGCAGGAGTCGATCTTCGACGACGGCGGCTACTGGGTGGTCTCGCGGCACGAGGACATCAAGTCGATCTCACGCAACAGCGCGCTGTGGTCGACCAACGCCAAGGGCGCGGTGATGCGGCTCCCGGACGGGGTCACCGCCGAACAGCTGGATCTGACCAAGGCGCTGCTGATCAACCATGACGCGCCCGAGCACACCCGGCTGCGCAAGATCGTCTCGCGGTTGTTCACCCCGCGGGCGATCGCCGGCATGGAGGCCAAGCTCGCCGACTCGGCCCGCCAGATCGTCGGTGAGGCCGCGGACAAGGACGGCGGCAACTTTGTCGACGACGTCGCCACCCTGCTCCCGCTGCAGGCCATCGCCGACCTGATCGGGGTGCCCGAGGAGGACCGCGAGAAGCTGTTTCACTGGTCGAACGCGATCATGAACACCGACGACCCGGATTTCGACTCCGACCCGACGATCGCCAACGCCGAGCTGATGGGCTACGCCTACACCATGGCCGAGCAGCGGCGACGGTGCCCGGCCGACGACATCGTCACCCGTCTCGTCGAAGCCGACCTGGACGGCGATGCGCTCGGTGAGGTCGAGTTCGCCTTCTTCGTGATCCTGCTCGCCGTGGCGGGCAACGAAACGACCCGCAACGCGATGACCCACGGCATGAACGCGTTTCTGGACCACCCCGACCAGTGGGAGCTCTACAAACGCGAACGTCCCGAGACCGCGATCGACGAGATCATCCGCTGGGCCACACCGGTGCACTGCTTCCAGCGCACCGCGCTCGACGACGTCGAGATCGGCGGGGTGACGGTCGCCCGGGGTCAGCGGGTGGGCCTGTTCTACAGCTCGGCGAACTTCGACGAGGACGTCTTCGACAACCCCTTCGAGTTTGATATCCTGCGAAACCCGAACCCTCACCTGGCATTCGGCGGCAACGGCGCGCACTACTGCATCGGCGCGAACCTCGCCCGGATGGAGATCAAGCTGATGTTCGAGGCGATCGCCGACCGGCTTCCGGACATCTCCAAGCGCGCCGAACCGCAGCGCCTGCGGTCGGGATGGATCAACGGGGTCAAGGACCTGCAGGTCGCCTACCGGTAGCGGACGGCGGCGACCACCGGGTGGGTGGCCTACAGTGCCTTCGTGCGCACCCATGGTTGGTCCGGGGCGAAACCGGCCTCCGACGACGAGGCTGTCGCGCGCATTCTCGAAGCGGCGGGCAAGGCGATCGAGGAGCGCGGCGCGGATTTCAGCATCTCCGACGTGGCACGCACCGTCGGTGTCACCAGGCAGACCGTCTACCGGTACTTCTCCAGCACCGAGGCACTGCTGGTCGCCGCAGCGGTGCACGCCGTGGACGGCTTCCTCGACCGGCTCGCCGCACATCTGGTCGGTGTGACCGATCCGCCCGAGGCGGTGACCGAGGCGGTCGCGACTGCGCTGGAGTGGCTTCCGAGGGAGAAGTACATCGGGCTGATCATGGCCCCCGGAGGGTCGACACACGTGCAGTCGGTCACCTCCGACATCGCCCTGCGCTTCGCGCGTGACATGGTCGGCCGCCTCGATGTGGACTGGACAGCCGCGGGCTTCGACGAGGCCGAACTCGACCAGCTCTCCGAACACCTGTTGCGCATCATCCAGTCGTTCGTCCTGGATCCCGGCCGCCCGCCCCGCCGCGGCGACGAATTGCGTTCCTATTTGAGACGGTGGGTCGGCAACGCGCTCCTGCGCCGCTGAATTCGTGCGCGGCGGCCCCCCTGCCCGAATCTAAGCTGGACGGGTGAGTGTGCTGGGGAGCTTCCTGACGACGTGGTCACAGGCCCGGGCCACCTTCGGCGACGGCGTTCCGCTGCCCGGCAGCACCTTCGACGGCAGTTCGACGCTGCGACGGCTGGAGGCCGAAACCCGCAGTGCCGCGCCGAGGTCCGACTGGACCGGCGGCGCCGCCGACACCTACGCCGCCGGCAACGCCGAGCACGCCCGGGCCCTGGCGCGGATGGCGGAGCTCGACGAGCGCATGGGGCGGGAGGTCGACCGGTCCGCGGTGGTCGTCCGGGACGGCCGCGTGGATCTCGACTCCGTGAAGGACTGGGTGTTGTCCGCTGCGGCATCCGTGCCGGACAACGCCGCCGGCGAACGGATGCTGCTGCCCATCGTGGGCAAGGGATGCACCGACATCGCCGACATCGTCATGTCGTCCAACGGTCAGCTGGCCACGATCGCCGAACGCATCCGCAGCCTCGGCGTCGAGTACGCGGCGCTCGACGACGCCGCGTCGGTCACACCACGGTCAGAGGCAACGACTTCCGATCTTCGAAGACCCACGCCGCGCCACCGCTGAACTCGGTCACCTCGACCTCGGACAGCTTCTTCGCCGGGGTGTCCGTCGCGATGACCCGCACGGTCCAGTCCGATTCGGTGCCCGACACCTCGGCACGCAGATACGGATCGACGGCGGCCACGATCGCCTGCAACGGGGTGTCCGCGACGGACGACACCAGGGAGATCCAGGATCCGTCCTCGTAGGCCGGGGACGTCCGCACGTGGATGAAGTCGGGATCGACGTCGGCGTACACATAGGCGGCCGGATTGAGCAGCGGGTGCAGTTCGAGTACCCGCAGGGCACCCTTTGCATCTCGGGACAGTTTGAGCGCCTTGTGGATCCGCTCGGCTGCGACGCCTGCGATACCGATCAGCTGTTTGGTGCGGATGGTGCGTGCCAGCGCCGCGTCGCCCTTGGCCCGCGCCTCGACCGCCAGCGTGAACGACAGCACCAGCAGATGCATCTGCAGGCACACCTCGTCGGCGATCCGGACCAGCGCCGAATGGGAGAACGCGCCGAAGTCCACGTCGGACAGCAGCGGGCCCGAATAGTCCGCCATCCCTTCGTCGTCCGGATCGATCGGCGCGAGCTCGGTGTGGTGGGCACGGCTGGCGCCGACGATGTCCATCGCCGGGATGAACGGCACCTCGGGGTAGGACTCGTCGATGATGACCGTCCACCGGCAGTGCGGGTGCTCGTCGGAGGACGCCCTGGGCGGCCGGTGAATGGGGCGGACCTGGGCCTTGCGGTTGGTCGCCAGCGCGGTCGCGTCGAAGGTGGGGTCTTCGATGTCGTGGCACATACCTCGGACGTAGTCCTCGCCCATCGGTTCGACGTCGAGCAGTGCGCCGCAGTGGTCGAGGTAGAACTCCCCGTGCCAGCGGTCGTGGACGACATAGCGGAAGTCCATGAACTGGGGCGGGGCACCGATGTCGAGTTGCAGGCCCTTGAAGAGGGTGAAGATGTCCTCACCCTCGTAGTTGAGCGCCTTCTGCATCCGCTTCGTGTACAGCGGACTGGCGGCCGCCCACTCCTCGATCGCGATCTGGAGCATCTCCTCGCGACCAAAATTGCTGATGCACCAGGCCATTCCGGACCGGTCGATCAGCTGGCCGATCAGCAGCAGTTCCGGTACCAGGGTGGCCAGCTCCTCGCGCGACAGCGCGGCATATCTACTCATCATCGAGGGTCTTCCCGGAATGCATCTTCACCGCCGCGTTGACGTTCGCTTTGCGGTCCTCACCACTTCCCTTGTCCGCGGCCTTCTTTCGATTGCGTATCACCTTGCTCACCGCACCATCCAGTTTCGAACCCAGCGGGAACCCGAGGTAGTGGGTCAAGAAGAGCGCGACCTCCTTGAGCTCCTCTGCGGTGAACTCTTCGTTGTGCAGCGCGGCGTTGACCTGGATCTCAGCCAGATCCGAGTTGCCGACCGCAGTCACCGCCGCCAACGTGAGCAGGCGCTTGTCCCGCATCGACAGTCCCTCACGGGTCCAGATGGTGCCGAAGAGATGGTCGACGGTCAGGTCGAAGTACGGGTCGCCCTCGATGTTCGGCATCTCCCAGCCGTACACCTCGTTCATCTTCTCCAGGCCCTTACGGCGCAGCTCGTCCATCGTCACTCCTTCGTGTGGGGCACACCGAGACCGGCTGCCAGGTCCTGCAACGCGATCCGCGCCAGCGGGAGATCCACGCCGGTTTCGTCGCCGAGCGCGAGTGCCAGTTTGAGGTCCTTCTCCGCCAGTCCCCGGGTGTGGACGAACATGTCGTGCAGGAAGTGGTCGGGGGTCAGCGCCTTCATGTCGTCGCGCACCATGATCGCGCCCGGGCCGCCGCTCTGCGCGTCGCTGTGCCGAACCACCCGGCCGAGCTTCTGCAGATCGATGCCGGACGCCTCGGCGAGCCGCATCGCCTCGCACGCCGCGGTGAACCCGATGAACGTCAGCATGTTGCGGGCCAGCTTCATCCGGGTCCCCGCGCCGGGTTCGCCCGCGCGGACCACCATCGACGCCCACTTCTTGAAGACCGGTTTGACCCTCTCGTAGGCGTGCTCGTCGGCGCCGACCATGACCGCCAGCTCGCCCTTCTCCGCCGCGCCGGCACCACCGCTCACCGGCGCGTCCACGATGTGGATGCCCTTGGGGCGCAGCTGTTCGGCCAGCTCCCCCGCCGTCGCGGGCTCGATGGTCGAGTGGATCGCGATGACGGTGCCGGGTTCGGCGTGCGCGGCCAGTTCTGCGACGACGTCCCGGACCTGTGCGTCGTTGAGCACGGTGACGCTGATGACGTCGGCCGCAGCCACGTCGGCGACGCTGTCGGCGAGTGTGGCGCCCAACTCGACCAGCGGGGTCATCGCCTCGGTGCGGACGTCGAACACGACCAGCCCGCCGGGCCAGTCCACCAGGCGCTTGGCCATCGGCGCGCCCTGATTGCCGAGCCCGATGTAGCCGAGCTTCAGATCGTCGGTACTCACCTGATGATCTGCCCGCCGTCGACATTGAAGATCTGCCCTGTGACCCACTTCGCCTGATCCGAGAGCAGGAACAGCAGCATGCCGACCAGGTCGTCGGGCTGACCCATGCGCGACAACGGGATTCCCTTGACGATGTCGGCCACCATCTCCTGTGGCGTCGTCGTCCGGTTGGCCTCGGTGTCGATCGGTCCGGGTGCGATCGCGTTGACCCTGATGTTCTGGCCGCCGAGCTCGGTGGCCAGCTGCTGGGTCAGACCGTTGATGCCGACCTTGGCAAGGCCGTAGAAGTTCGAGTACAGCCACGCCGCGGTCGACGACTGGTTCACGATCGCCCCGCCGCCGCGCTTGGCCATCTTGCGGTACACCGCCCGGGTGCACACCAGCGCGCCGTCGAGGTTCACGCTCATGAACTTCTTGTAGTAGTCCCAGTCGACGGTGATCAGGAAGTCGAGCTTCATCCCCCCGAAGATCGCCGCGTTGTTGACCAGGTAGTCGATGCCGCCGAACTCCGACAGTGCCTGAGCCGCCATTTCTTTGGCCGAGTCCGGGTCCGACACGTCGACGCGGACCGCGAGCGCGTTACCGCCCTCGCCCTTGATTCCGTCGGCGACCTTCTGTGCGCCCTCGACGTTGATGTCGGCCACGACGACGGCTGCGCCCTCGCGGGCCAGCGCCTCGGCGTACGCCTGACCGATGCCGCCTCCGGCGCCGGTGACGATGGCCACCTTCTCGTTGAACTGGTCACCATAAAGGCCCATGCAGAGACCCTCCGTTTCTGAGTTAGTTGACGGCCGTGGCGATCGCTTTGATCTCGAGGTACTCCTCGAAACCGGCAAGGCCCATTTCCCGGCCGATGCCGGACTGCTTGTATCCCCCGAACGGCATGTCGGCCGAATACCAGACCCCGCCGTTGATGTTGACCGTGCCCACCCGCAGCCGCGCCGCAACCCCGTTGGCGCGCTCGAGATCCGGGGAGAAGACCGTGCCCGACAATCCGTAGGGCGAGTCGTTGGCGATCCGCACCGCGTCGTCGTCGCCGTCGTGCGCAATGACGGTGAGCACGGGGCCGAAGATCTCCTCGCGGGCGACCTTGGCGTTGTTGTCCAGACCGGCGATGACCGTCGGCTCGATGAAGAAACCGGTGTCGCGGTCAGCGGGACGTCCACCGCCACAGGCGAACCGGCCGCCCTCGGCGACAGCCGAGTCCAGATAGCTCTGGATCCGGTCGCGCTGACGCGCCGAGATGACGGGGCCGCAGATCGTCCCGGGCTTGTCGGGATCCCCGGGCTTCAGGCCGCCCATCGTCGCGGCGGCGGCCTCGACGGCTTCGTCGTAGCGGGCCCGCGGAACGAGCAGGCGGGTGGTGATCGCGCAGCCCTGTCCGGCGTGCATCGACGCGGTGAACGCCGCCATCGAGCAGGCGCCGGCCAGATCAGCGTCATCGAGCACCAGGAACGCGGACTTTCCTCCCAGTTCCAGGAAGACCTTCTTCAGCGTCGCGGCGCCGTCGGCCATCACCGCTCGCCCGGTGTTCGTCGAACCCGTGAACGAGACCATGTCCACCCGTGGGTCTTTCGACAGCAGCGCCCCGACGCCGTGATCGCTGGAGGTGACGATGTTGATCACGCCGGCCGGGAAATCCGTGTGCTCGGTGATCAGCTCGCCGAGCACCGCCGCCGCCCACGGGGTATCCGGAGCGGGCTTGAGCACCAACGTGTTTCCGGCCGCCAGCGCTGGACCCACCTTCGCGAGATTGATCTGGTGCGGGAAGTTCCACGGGGTGATCGCTCCGACGACGCCGATGGCTTCACGAGCCACGGTGCGTCGGGTCTTGATCCCCATCGGTGAGGCGATGCCCAGATCGGTGCTCCACCGGTAGGACTCGGCGGTGTCGGCGCAGAAGCTCAGATCGTCGACGGGTCCTTCGAGCTGAGCGGCGGCGGTCAGCATCCGCGGCGCGCCGACCTCGGCGATGGTCAGCTCCCGCAGCTCCTCGACGTGGGCGCGCATCGCGTCCTGCAGTTGGCGGATACAACGCACCCGCAACGCGGTGTCGGTCGACCAGCCCGTCTCGTCGAACGCCCGCCGGGCCGCGCCGATCGCGGCATCCATGTCGTCCGCGCCGGCGTCGGCGGCCACCCCGAGCGTCTCCTCGGTCGCCGGATTGACGGTGGGGAATGTTCCCGCGCTTCCGGCGACCAGTTTTCCGTCGATGAGCAGCTTGCTGTCGCGATCGGCCAGGATTGCCATCCGACCTCCTGTTCATGTGGTGGACACGTGTCCGGCGAAGTCTTGACGAACCTTAGCCGCACCACCGGAGCACAGGCAAGGATGCAGAATCGAAAATCGGCAAAACTGCTCGTAAGAAGCAACATTGTCGGTGCACTTGCCGATCCGGCATCCCGTCCGATAACTTGGACATGTGTCCAGTGATGCTGTTGCCGCGCTCACACCCGAGTCCGGGCACCCGCCTCGAAACCGGCGGCAGGAGGAGACGTTCCGCAAGGTGCTCGCCGCCGGACTGGAGATGCTGCGCGAATCGTCCTACGCCGATCTGACCGTGCGCGCGGTCGCGGCACGGGCCAAGGTCGCTCCGGCGACGGCCTACACGTACTTCTCGTCGAAGAACCATCTGATCGCCGAGATCTACCTGAACCTGATGCAGCAGGTCGACTACTTCACCGACGTCAACGACAGCACCGTGACCCGCGTGGAGAAGACCCTGCGCAGCATGGCGTTGATGGTCGCCGACGAACCGGAGGTGGCCGCCGCGTGCACGACGGCGCTGCTGTCCGGCAACGACGCGACGGTGCGCTCCGTCCGTGAGCGCATCGGCGGCGAGATCCACCGGCGGATCCGGGCCGCCGTGGGACCCGACCCCGATCCGCGGACGCTGGCCGCCCTGGAGATGACGTTCTTCGGCGCGCTGGTCAACGCGGGCAGCGGCGCCTTCACCTATCACCAGATCGCCGACCGGCTCAGCTATGTCGTCGGCCTCATCGTCGGAGACGATCAATGACAATCAGCGCAGTGACGCTCGATCCCTACAACTACGACTTCCACGAAGACCCGTATCCGTACTACCAGCGCCTGCGCGATGAGGCGCCGCTGTACCGCAACGACGAACTCGGCTTCTGGGCGCTGTCGCGGCATGCCGATGTGCTGAAGGGCTTCCGCAACAGCACCACGCTGTCGAACAAGTTCGGCGTCTCGCTGGATCCGGCGTCACGCGGGCCGCACGCGTCCAAGACGATGTCGTTCCTCGCGATGGACGATCCCGATCATCTGCGGCTGCGCACACTGGTGTCGAAGGGGTTCACCCCCAGGCGCATCCGCGAGCTGGAGCCGCGTGTCACCGAGATCGCCAACCAGCACCTCGATTCCATGCTGGAGGCGGCGGCCTCGGGTGCCACCGTCGACTACGTCGACGAGTTCGCCGGCAAGCTGCCCATGGACGTGATCTCCGAACTGATGGGCGTCCCGAACGCCGACCGCGCCCAGGTACGCGCCTGGGCCGATGCGGTGATGCACCGCGAGGACGGCGTCACCGACGTGCCGGACTCGGCCATCGAGGCATCGCTGAACCTGATCGTCTACTACCAGGAAATGGTCAAGCAGCGACGCACAGCACTGACCGATGACCTGACGTCGGCACTGCTCGAAGCCGAGATCGACGGTGACCGGTTGACCGACGACGAGATCATCGGCTTCATGTTCCTGATGGTGATCGCCGGGAACGAGACGACCACCAAACTGCTTGCCAACGCGGCGTTCTGGGGCCATCGCAACCCCGATCAGCTCGGACCGGTCTTCGACGATCACGAGCGGATTCCGCTGTGGGTCGAGGAGACGTTGCGCTATGACACGTCCAGCCAGATCCTCGCCCGCACGGTCGTCGGCGAACTGGAGCTCTACGACACCGTGCTGCCCGACGGGGATGTGGTGCTGCTGCTCCCCGGGTCGGCGCACCGCGACGAGCGGGTGTTCCAGAATCCCGACGACTTCGTCATCGGTCGGGAGATCGGTTCCAAGCTGATGAGTTTCGGTAGTGGTGCCCACTTCTGTCTCGGCGCCCACCTGGCGCGCATGGAGGCCCGGGTGGCTCTGGCCGAGTTGTTCAAGCGAATCCGCGGATACGAGGTCGACGAGGACAACGCCGTCCGCGTCCACTCGAGCAATGTCCGCGGGTTCGCTCATCTTCCAATGTCGGTGTCCCACCGCTGAAAGGCCCTCTGAATGCCACGTTTCGATCCTCTCCCCGACCGTCGCCCCGCACTGGTCGCCGGCGCCTCCTCCGGGATCGGTGAGGCGACCGCGATCAGACTGGCCGCCAACGGTTTTCCTGTGGCTCTCGGCGCCCGACGGGTCGAGAAGCTCGAGGAGATCGTCGGCAAGATCCGCGCCGACGGTGGTGAGGCGATCGCGGTGCACCTCGACGTGACCGACCCGGATTCCGTCAAGGCCGCCGTCGAACAGACCACCTCGCAACTCGGTGACATCGAGGTGCTCGTCGCCGGTGCGGGCGACACCTACTTCGGCAAGCTCGACTCGATCAGCACCGAGCAGTTCGAATCGCAGATCCAGATCCATCTGATCGGGGCCAACCGGGTCGCGACCGCGGTGCTGCCCGGCATGATCGAGCGCCGCCGGGGCGATCTGATCTTCGTCGGATCCGACGTGGCACTGCGGCAACGGCCGCACATGGGTGCGTATGGGGCGGCCAAGGCGGCGCTGGTCGCGATGGTCACCAACTACCAGATGGAGCTCGAAGGCACCGGCGTGCGCGCGTCGATCGTGCATCCCGGCCCCACCAAGACCTCGATGGGTTGGAGTCTGCCCGCGGACTTGATCGGGCCGGCGTTGGAGGACTGGGCCAAATGGGGTCAGGCTCGCCACGACTACTTCCTGCGCGCCGACGACCTCGCCAGGGCCATCACCTTCGTCGCCGAGACGCCGCGCGGCGGATTCATCGCGAACATGGAGTTGCAGCCCGAGGCGCCGCTGTCGGAGGCCAAAGACCGCCAGAAGCTCGCACTCGGTGAAGAAGGGATGCCGTCATGACGCCGCGACACGACGATGCGCCGCGAGGAACGAGCAGGCGAGGAGAAGTGAGCAAATGACGACAGCGATCGTGCCCAGGGTCTCCGGCGGGGAGGACGACGAGCACGGCCACCTCGAAGAGTTCCGCACCGACCCGATCGGTCTGATGAAGCGAATCCGCGAGGAGTGCGGGGACGTCGGCTGGTTCCAGCTCGCCGACAAGCAGGTCGTGATGCTGTCGGGCGCGGAGGCCAACGAGTTCTTCTTCCGCTCCACCGACAGCGAGCTCAACCAGGCCGAGGCCTACCCGTTCATGACGCCGATCTTCGGCGAGGGCGTGGTCTTCGACGCCGACCCGGAACGTCGCGCCGAGATGCTGCACAACACCGCCCTGCGGGGTGAGCAGATGAAGGGGCACGCCGCCACCATCGAGAACGAAGTCCGCCGGATGATCGAGAACTGGGGTGAACAGGGCGAGATCGAGCTGCTGGACTTCTTCTCCGAGCTGACCATCTACACCTCGACGGCGTGTCTGATCGGGTTGAAGTTCCGCAACCAACTCGATTCCCGGTTCGCCGAGTACTACCACCTGTTGGAACGCGGCACCGACCCGCTCTGCTACGTCGACCCCTACCTGCCCATCGAGAGCTTCCGCATTCGCGACGAGGCCCGCGCCAACCTCGTCGAGCTCGTGCAAGAGGTGATGAACGGACGGATCGCCAACCCGCCGACCGACAAGAGTGACCGTGATCTGCTCGACGTGCTGGTCTCGATCAAGGACGAGGACGGCAACCCGCGGTTCTCGGCCAACGAGGTCACCGGCATGTTCATCTCGCTGATGTTCGCCGGCCACCACACCAGCTCGGGCACGTCGAGCTGGACGCTGATCGAACTGCTGCGCCATCCCGAGTACTACGCCCAGGTGCAGCAGGAGCTCGACGACCTCTACGCCGACGGCCAGGAGGTGAGTTTCCATGCGCTGCGCCAGATCCCGAAGATCGACAACGCACTCAAGGAGACCTTGCGACTGCACCCGCCGCTGATCATCCTGATGCGGGTCGCCCAGGACGAGTTCGAGGTGGCCGGCTACCCCATCCACAAGGGTCAGATGGTCGCCGCATCGCCGGCGATCTCCAATCGCATCCCCGAGGACTTCCCGTACCCCGACGCCTTCGACCCCGACCGGTACGAGAAGCCGCGTCAGGAAGACCTGATCAACCGGTGGACGTGGATCCCGTTCGGGGCGGGAAAGCACCGGTGCGTCGGTGCGGCGTTCGCCCAGATGCAGATCAAGGCCATCTTCTCGGTGCTGTTGCGCGAGTACGAGTTCGAGATGGCACAACCGGCGGAGAGCTATCAGAACGACCACTCCAAGATGGTCGTGCAACTGGCGCGTCCGGCGAAGGTGCGCTACCGCAGGCGCGTCAAGGACTGACGGGGACCGCTGAAATGGGTTGTTACCGCGTGGAGCTCGACGAGGATCTGTGCCAGGGGCATGCCATGTGCGAGCTGGAGGCCCCTGACGTCTTCCGGGTGCCCAAGCGTGGTGTCGTCGAGATCCTCGATTCCGAACCCCCTGACGAACTGCGCGAAGCCGTCGAAATGGCCGTCGAGATGTGCCCGACCCGGGCGCTGACCATTACAGAAAAGGAATAGTCATGGCGTCACGTGAGCAATTGGAAGACTGGGTGCAGCGCTGGCTGAAGGCCAACCAGGACGCCGAGAAGGCCGGCGACTGGAAGCCGCTCGCGGAGTTCTACACCGACGATGCGACCTACGGCTGGAACATCGGCCCCAAGGAAGACGTCATGTGCGTCGGCAAGACCGAGATCCGCGACATCGCCCTGGGGCTGGAGATGGAGGGCCTGGAGAACTGGGTCTACGAATACCAGCGCACGCTGATCGACGAGAAGCAGAACGAGATCGTCGGCTTCTGGAAGCAGGTTGCCAACCGGACCGACGGCACACAGACCGAGATCTACGGCATCGGCGGCAGCTGGTTCCGCCTCAACGATCAGCTGTTGATCGAGTGGCAGCGCGACTTCTTCGACTTCGGCCACGTCGTGAAGGGTTACGCGAAGCTGATCGAGTCGGGCGACCTGACCCCGACCATGCAGAAGCGCATCGAGCGGTCGCTGTCGGGTGAGCGGCTGCCCGGCTACTACCCGATCGGAGAGGCGCCCGCTCCCATTTGGTGAGCTCACCACCAAGCGGTTGCTTGGGGGCGTTGTGATGTGGCTAACTAGAGCCTCTAGTCTTGAGTCAGTAGCTCTATGGATGAAGCACGGAAGCAGGAGAGATGAAGACCAAAGGCGCCCTGATCTGGGAATTCAATCAGCCATGGTCGATCGAGGAGATCGAGATCGGCGACCCCGTCAAGGACGAGGTCAAGATCCAGATGGAAGCGTCGGGCATGTGCCATTCCGACCACCACCTGGTGACCGGCGACATCCCGATGGCCGGCTTCCCGGTCCTCGGCGGCCACGAGGGCGCCGGCATCGTGACCGAGGTCGGCCCGGGAGTCGAGGGGCTCGAACCCGGCGATCACGTCGTGCTGTCCTTCATCCCGTCCTGTGGCGCGTGCCCGTCCTGCCAGGCTGGTCTGCGCAACCTGTGTGACCTCGGCGCGATGCTGCTGCAGGGCACCGCCGTCTCCGACAACACCCACCGCATCCACGCCGCCGACGGCACCCCGGTCATCCCGATGACCCTGCTGGGTACCTTCAGCCCGTACATGGTCGTGCACAAGAGCTCGGTCGTGAAGATCGATCCGTCCATCCCGTTCGAGGTGGCCTGCCTCGTGGGTTGCGGTGTGACCACCGGCTACGGCTCGGCGGTGCGCAGCGCCGACGTGCGTCCCGGCGACGACGTCGTCATCGCCGGCATCGGCGGTGTCGGCATGGGTGCGCTGCAGGGTGCACTCAACGCAGGCGCCCGCAACATCTTCGCGATCGACCCCGTCGAGTGGAAGCGCGACCAGGCCCTGAAGTTCGGCGCCACCCACGCCTACCCCGACATCTTCAGCGCCATGGCCGGCGTCGCCGAGCTCACGCAGGGCCGGATGGCCGCCAAGACCATCATCACCACCGGTGAGCTGCACGGCGAGGAGATCGACAACTACCTCAACATCACCTCCAAGGGTGGGACGTGCGTGGTGACCGCGGTCGCCAACATGGCCAAATCCGATGTGACGCTGAACCTGTCGATGCTGACCCTGCTGCAGAAGAACCTGCAGGGCACCATCTTCGGCGGCGGCAACCCGCACCACGACATCCCACAGCTGCTGTCGATGTACAAGGCCGGCCGCCTCAACCTCGACGACATGGTCACCCGGCAGTACAAGCTGGAGCAGATCAACGACGGCTACAAGGACATGCTGGAAGGCAAGAACATCCGCGGCGTCATCCGCTACACCGACGCCGACCGGTAACCCCAGACCCTTTCCGCCGAAATTGCATTCCAGCAGACGAAGTTCGAGTAAAGCCCTGCTGGAATGCAATTTCGGCGGAGGTCGGACCGAAGGAGTCAGATGACCGAGACGGCAGAAGACCTGTCACCGGTGGTCGCGGCGTCGCGCAACTCGTGGCGCTGCGTGCAGACCGGGGACCGCGAGGGCTGGCTGGCCCTGATGTCCGACGACATCGTCGTCGAGGATCCGATCGGAGAGGCCGTCACCAACCCCGACGGCACCGGCGTGCGCGGCAAGGCGGCCCTCGCCGCGTTCTACGACACCAACATCGGTCCCAACACGCTGCGCGTCACGTGCGAGGAGACGTTCCCGTCCAGCAGCCCGACCGAGATCGCCTACATCCTGGTGCTGGAGACCACCTTCCCGAACGGTTTCGTGGCCACGGTCCGCGGTGTGTTCACCTACCGCGTCGACGACGCCGGGCTGATCACCAACCTGCGCGGCTACTGGAACATGGATGCGATGACATTCTCCGAGGCGGAGAAGGCGGATTAGCCGTCCGCTTGCCGGCCGCGCCGCAGTCGTCGTCGGCGGTACGCGCGGAGTCGGCCTGGCGGTCGCCGAACTGCTCACCACTCTCGGTGCGCGGGTCGTGGTCAACGGCCGCGACCCTGATGCCGCACACGAAGCGGCACAACGCATTCCGGGTGCCCTCGCGCACCCGGGTTCCCCCGCCGACCCGGCGGTCGCCGACGCCCTGATCGACACCTGCGTGCGCGAGTTCGGCCGCATCGACATCCTGATCAACTGTGCGGGCACCGCCGAACCCCAGGGATCGTCGATTCTGAACGTCACGAGCGCGCAGTTCCGGGAGCTGCTGGACGCGCACCTGGGAACCACGTTCGAGACCTGCCGCGCCGCAGCGCCTGTGATGGTGGCCCAGGGTGGCGGCGCCATCGTGAACACCGGCTCGTTCGCGTTCCTCGGCGACTACGGCGGCACCGGCTACCCGGCCGGCAAAGGCGCGGTCAACTCGCTGACACTGGCGATCGCCGCCGAACTCGCCGAGCACGGAGTGCGCGCGAACGTGGTGTGCCCGGGCGCGAAGACACGCCTGTCGACAGGGCCGGAGTACGAATCGCACATCACCGAACTGAACCGGCGGGGCCTGCTCGACGACGTCAGCTTCCAGGGCGCTCTCGACGCCGCGCCGCCGGAATACGTCGCACCCACCTATGCGTACCTGGCGTCAGATCTCGCCACGCAGGTGACGGGCCAGATCTTCATCGCCGCAGGCGGTTTCGTCGGCCGCTTCGAGCGGCAGACGCCGTCGCTCGTGGCCTACCGCGGGCACGACGACGAGCCGCCGTGGACCTTCGAGGAGATCGCCGCGCAGGTCCGCTAGTCAGCGCACCTGCGGTCTGATCTCCTCGATCACCCACTGCGCGTAGTCGAGGTACTCCTCGACGCCTCTGACCTTCGGGATCGGCACCGCGCTGACCGTGACGCCCTGCTCCCCCAGCCAGTTCAGCTTGTCGACGATCTCGGCGGCACTCATCCCGGGGCGGGCGTGCGGATCCTTCTGTGCGACATGGCCTTCACCCACCCGGTTGGTGCCCAGCCCGTGCACGACGTCGAACGGCCGGCCGTCATACCCGTCCTGCGACTTGATGAACTCCACCCGCTCGGCGATCTTCTCCGGTGGTGTCAGGAACGACCACCACCCGGACGCGTACTTGGCCGCGCGACGCAGCGCCGCATCGGCGTCACCGCCGATCCAGATCGGCAGGTGCGGCCTCTGCACGGGTTTCGGCTCGAACGCGATCTCGTCGAACGACACGTACCGGCCGTCGAAGCTCGGCGAGTCGCTGGTCCACAACTCCACGATGGCCGCGAGATACTCGTCGGCGATGCGGCCGCGCTCGCGGAACGGCACACCGAGTGCGTCGAATTCGCCCTTCAGCCATCCGACCCCGAACGTGACCATCATGCGGCCGCCGCTCATCCAGTCCGCGGTCGCCAGGGCCTTGGCCAGCACGATCGGATGCTGCAACGGCAGCACGGTGATACACGAGTTCAGCCGGATCCTGTCGGTGGCCCCGGCGAGATACGCCTGCGCCACCGTGGACTGAAGATAGTGCGGGCCCGACAACTCGAGGTGCTCGGTCGGGATCACGAAATGCTCTGGAACGGCGATCATGTCGTAGCCCCACGCGTCCGCGCACCTGGCCATCCGCGTCTGGTCGGCACCCGTCACCGATGCCTCCCACGGCTGGGACATCGCCGGCAGGCGCAGCATGTGTGGCAGCGGGAAGACGAACTGCATCAGCGGGCTACTTCAGCATGCTGCCGGCGTCGACGGTGACGGGCAGACCGGTGATGTACCGGGCCTCGTCGGAGGCAAGGAACAGCACCGCGTTGCTGATGTCGCGCGGCTCGACCCAGCCGACAGGAAGCACGTGCATGAACTGGGCGGCGACGGCGAGATCGTCGGGGCCCGGGTTCTCCAGGTCGGGCCGGAACAGCTTCATGGTCCCCTCGTTCATGAACAGCGGAGTGTTCACGTTGGTCGGGCACACCGCGTTGACACGGATCGAATGCTGCCCCAGTTCGACGGCGAAGGTCCGCATCAGGCCGATCACGCCGTGCTTGGCGGCGATGTAGTGACCGGTGTGCGGGTACGGCTTGAGCCCGCCCACCGAACTGGTCAGGATGATCGATCCACCGTTGCCGCCGGCAAGCAGGTGCGGCACAGCGGCTTTCACCGACTTCCAGACACCGGAGAGGTTGACGTCGATCATGTCGTTCCAGTCTTCTTCGCTGGTGTGGTCCAGCGTCTGACCGCCGTTGCCGATTCCGGCGTTCGCGACGACGATGTCCAGTCGGCCCAACTGCTCGACGCCCGAGTCGACAGCTGCCTTGACGGCGGCGAAGTCGCGGACATCCACCTGCTCAGAGACGATGCGGCGCCCGGTGCCCTTGACGAGGTCGACCGTCTGCGCCAGATCGTCGGGTGTCGCAGGCGGGATGTCGGTGTGGGTACTGATCGGCCCACAGACGTCGATCGCGATGATGTCGGCGCCCTCTTCGGCCAGTCGCACCGCGTGACTGCGGCCCTGCCCGCGCGCGGCGCCCGTGATGAACGCGACTTTACCTTCGACCCGACCGCCCATGTGGCACCTCAATCCAACCCGATAGTCAACTTTTGTCGATCGATCAGGAGCGTGACACCGATCACCCGAACTGTCAACCACCGGGTTCCGCGGCCAGCAGTGCGAGCTGCCGATCCACCCAGGCCCGCATCTCCTCGTGCCCGAGCGTCACACCGACGGCGTCCTCGTTGCACAGACTGCGTGCGATCTGGGCGATCAGCATCGAGACCACCACCGGCGGATGTTCCTGTAGATCAACACCGTTGGCCCGCAGCGCGACGGTGACGGCGGCCGTCTCGATGTCGCGCACCCGCTCGGCGTACGCCTTCAACTCCACCCGGATCGCCTTGCGATGGTTGGCCAGCGCCATGAACTCGGCGTTCAGGCCGGTCCTACCGGCCTCGCTGTTGATCAGCCAGAGCGCGCGCAACGGGTCGTCGTTGGTCAGTGCCGCCCGCATGTGTTCCAGCGAGCTTTCGCCGCCGACGCGCAACACCTCGACGAAAAGGTCGTCCATGGTCGGGAAGTAGTAGTAAACCAGAGCCTGTTTGACGCCGGCCTCGGCGGCGACCCGTCGTGACGTCGCGGCCGCATATCCCTCGTCGCGCATGACTTTCGCGGTCGCCTCGATCAGACGGCCGCGGGCATCGGCAGGGCGCGACTTCGCCGCCGCCGGCATCAGCGGCCACCCGGGCGCGCAGTGCTTGACCGTGCCTCGAGCGCCATGGTAAGCATGGCGCATTCTAGCAGTCTGATCGATCGATCAGGCAAGCGAAAGGATGGCTGCGCCGATGACCGACCTCGCCACGGTGGACTTCTTCTCCGACTACGCGATCAGCCAGGATCCGTACGCGTACTGGGATTTCCTGCGCGAGCAGAGCCCGGTGTACCGCGAACCGCACTACGGCGTCGTCGCCGTCACCGGATACAAGGAGGTCCTCGCGGCGTTCAAGGACCACGACTCGTTCTCGGCGGTGAATGCCATCGGCGGTCCGTTCCCGCCGCTGCCGTTCACCCCGGAGGGAGACGACATCACCGAACAGATCGAGGCGCACCGCCACCTGTTCCCGATATACGAGCACATGGTGGTGATGGATCCGCCCGCGCACGAGCGGGCCCGCTCACTGCTGAACAAACTGCTGACACCTCGTCGCCTCAAGGAGAACGAGGACTACATGTGGCGGCTCGTCGACAGCCAGATCGACCAGGTCATCGACAAGGGACGCTGCGAGTTCCTCACCGAGTACGCCAAACCCTTTGCCACGTCGGCCATCATCGATCTGCTCGGGGTGCCCGAGGAGGACCGGCCCGAGTTCCTCGCGGCGCTCGGTGCCGAACAGCCGGACGGCGCCAGGGTCGGGGCCCTGGACGGGGAACCCGTCGGGCTCGACCCGCTGCAGTACCTCGACGACAAGTTTCTCGGCTACCTCACCGAACGCCGCCGCGAACCCCGCGGCGATGTCCTCTCGGGGATGGCCACGGCGGTGTACCCCGACGGGTCGACACCGGAGCTGATCGAGGTCGTCAAGCCGGCCACGTTCCTGTTCGCCGCCGGGCAGGAGACCGTCACCAAGCTGCTCAGCGCCGCGATCAAGACTCTCGGCGAGTACCCCGAATACCAGCAACTTCTCCGCGAGCACCCCGACCGCATCCCGGCGTTCATCGAGGAGTCCCTGCGGATGCACTCGCCGACCAAGATCGACTTCCGGTTGGTCCGCAAGACGACGACCCTGGGCGGCATGCACCTGAAGGCGGGCACCATCGTGATGCTGTGTCTCGGTGCGGCCAACCGGGATCCGGCCAAGTTCGACGATCCGCACGAGTTCCGTCCGGACCGCAAGAACGTCCGGGAGCACATCGCGTTCGGCCGCGGCATCCACACCTGTGCCGGCGCCCCTCTCGCCCGGGTCGAGGGACAGATCACCGTGCGCCGGTGGCTGGACCGGACCAGCGAGATCCGACTCGACGAGGCGGTGCACGGGCCCGCCGGCGACCACCGGTTCTCCTACGACCCCACCTTCTTGTTACGCGGGCTCTCGGAGCTTCGGATCGAATACACTGCCGCCTCATGACATCCCGACGGGTACTGATCACCGGTGCAGGCCAGGGGGTCGGGCGCGGGCTGGCGTCCGCGTTCGCGGACTCGGGCGCCGAGGTGCTGGTCAACGACCTTCATCTGGAGCGCTGTCAGCAGGTCGCCGACGAGATCCGCGCCGCCGGCGGCACAGCGGTCCCCACCCCGTTCGACGTCTGCGACTACGAGTCCGTGGTGGCGGCCGTGACCGAGCACGGCCCGGTCGATGTGCTCGTCAACAATGCGGGCAACGCCGGTGCCGACGGGTTCGGCAACCGGGCCAAGTTCGCCGACACCGCACCGGCGGACTGGGAACCGTTCCTGCGCGTCAACCTCTACGGCGTACTGCACTGCACCAGAGCGGTGCTGCCCGCGATGATCACCAACACGTGGGGGCGCATCCTGACGATCGTCTCCGACGCGGGACGCACCGGGGACCCGGGCGGCGCTGTCTACGGCGCGTCGAAGGCCGCAGCCGCCGGGCTGACGAGGTCCGTGGCGCTGGAGAACGGGCGGTTCAACATCACTGCCAACAACATCTCGCTGGGGACGATGCGCACCCCGATGACCGAGCCGCTGTGGGCTGATCCGGCGAATTCCCCTCAGACCAAAGAGATCCTGCGCAACTACGCCATCCGGCGTCCCGGCGTACCCGAGGACATCACCGAGCTGGCGCTCCTGCTGGCGGGCGAGCACGGGTCCTGGATCACCGGCCAGACCATCTGCGTCAACGGCGGGTACTCATTCGGGCTGTGACAGCTCGTGGTCGCGGTACTGCTCGCGCAGCGTGATCTTGAGTACCTTCCCGGTCGCGGTGTGGGGGAGCTCGTCGACGAAGACCACGTCGTCGGGCAACCACCACCTGACGACCCGCTCCGCCAGGAACTCCAGGATGTCCTCGCGAGTTGCACTGTGCCCCTTGCGTAGTACCGCCACGAGGAGGGGCCGCTCCTGCCACTTGGGGTGCGGTACGCCGATCACCGCGGCCTCGGCGATCGCGGGATGCCCCATCGCCGCGTTCTCCAGGTCGATGGAGCTGACCCATTCCCCTCCGGACTTGATGACGTCCTTGGTGCGATCCACCAGCTGCAGATAACCGTCCGGGTCGATCGTCGCGACGTCACCGGTCGGGAAGAAGCCCTCACCGTCGAGCTTGTCGCCACCCTCACCGCGGTAGTACCCGCTGGCGATCCACGGCCCACGCACCCAGACCTCGCCGAAAGCCTTACCGTCCCAGGGTAACCGATTGCCGTCATCATCGACGATCTTGATCTCGACACCCCAGATGCCGCGGCCCTGCTTGAGTCTGAGAGACCGCCGGTCGGCGGGGTCGAGTGCGTCGTGTTTGGGCAGCGGACGTCCCACCACGCACAGCGGACTCGTCTCCGTCATTCCCCAGCCCTGATACGCCTCGGCACCGAAGTCCTTCTCGAAGCGCTCGATCATCGACAGCGGCAGCGCGGCGCCGCCGGTGCCCGCGTACCTCAGACCCAGCTCGTGAGCGTCGATCTCGGGATGCTCGTCGAGGTAGGCGAACAGCATCATCCACACCGTCGGCACACCCTGGGACTGGTTGACCCCTTCGGCCTTCATCAACTGATACACCGATTCCCCGTCGAGATGCGGGCCCGGCATCACGAGCTTCGCGCCGACCATCGCCGCGGTGTACGGACTGCCCCACGCGTTGGCGTGGAACATGGGCACCACCAACAGGATCACCGAGCCACTGTGGATGTCGATGGTGTCCCTGGCCGCCGCCATCAGCGTGTGCAGCATCGTCGAACGGTGGGAGTACAGAACACCTTTCGGGTTGCCTGTGGTCCCGGAGGTGTAGCACAGCGACGAGGCGCTGCATTCGTCGAACTCGGGCCACTCGTAGTGGGTGGACTGCCGGCCGATCACGTCCTCCCAGCACAGCAGCCGGTCAGCGGGAATGCCCGAGACGTCGGGCATGTGCTCGCGGTCGGTCATCGCGACGAAGTACTCGACGCTGTCGAAGGATGAGGCCAGGCCGCTGACCAAGGGGGCGAAGGTGATGTCGAAGAACAGCACCCGGTCTTCGGCGTGGTTGACGATGTAGCTGATCTGCTCGGGAAACAGTCGCGGATTCACGGTGTGCATCACCGCGCCCGTCCCCGAGACGCCGAAGTACAGCGCGAGGTGCCGATCGCTGTTCCAGGCCAGCGTCGCGACCCGGTCGCCGTGCCGGACGCCGAGTTCTGCGAGCGCGTTGGCGACCTGTTTGGCGCGCTCGCCTATCTCACGCCAGGTGGTGCGGCGCACCGGCCCCTCGGGTAGTCGGGAGACGATCTCGGTGTCACCGTGGAATGCGGCGGCGTGTTCGATCAGCGACGAGATCATCAGCGGCCGGTCCTGCATCAAACCCAGCATGCGGCAAGGCTAGAGCGGATCCGGCGCGAAAGGTGACGCTTACCGTCGTTTCCCACGCCCGACTCGCACCGCCCCGGTACCGTCGCGGGCAGCGACAGGAGACGAATATGAGGCGCTGCATCGCTGCCGCAGTGACTGCCCTGGCATTGCCGCTCGGCCTGATCGCCGCCGCCCCGACGGCCGCGGCCGGTTGCCTGTACGGCGGGCCCGTCATGGGAAAGTGCGACGGCCCGGTACTGGCCGACGGGAACTGGGAGCGGTGCGTGACCGTCGCCCAGTATGTTCCGTCCGGCTTCAGCTCACACCTCGTCCCCGTCAAACGGTGCATGCTCATGGGACCCGCACTGCCGCCTGCCGACCCGAACTTCGCCGACCCTCCGATGCACATCGACGGCTGACACGTCACAAGTTAGCGTGAGCGCCATGGCGACCATCTTCACCAAGATCATCAACGGCGAGATCCCCGGCAGATTCGTCTACTCCGACGACGAGATCGTCGCGTTCCTGACGATCGAGCCGATGACCCAGGGACACACGCTGGTCGTCCCGCGCGCCGAGATCGACAACTGGCAGGACATCGAACCGGCGGTGTTCGGCCGGGTGATGGAGGTGGCCCAGCTGATCGGCAAGGCCGTCTGCAAGGCCTTCGACACCGAACGTTCGGGGGTCATCATCGCCGGGCTGGAGGTGCCGCACCTGCACGTGCACGTCTTCCCGGCGCGCGAGCTGTCGGACTTCGGCTTCGCCCACGTCGACCGGAACCCGTCGCCCGAGTCGCTGGACGAGGCGCAGTCCAAGATCAAGGAGGCGTTGGCGCAGTTGCGCTGACCGGCACGTCGGTCTGCTCCCCGCGCGATTCCTCGCCGGCGTGCTCGGGGGCCGCCATCTGCTGCTCGCGCAAGCGCTCGTCGGTACCTGTCTGCTCCTCGCGCAAGCGCTCGTCGGTAATGCGGGGCAGACGCACCGTGAAGCGGCACCCGCACCCCGGCGCCGTCGTGACGCTGACCCTGCCGCCGTGCGCGTACACCAGAGAATCGACGATCGACAGGCCCAGCCCGGTGCCGCCGCTGGCCCGCGCCCGTGACGAATCGGCCCGATAGAACCGCTCGAACACCCGCTGGGCGTCCTCGCCGGTCATGCCCGGCCCTTCGTCGCAGACCTCGACGATCGCGGTGTCGTCGGCGGTGCCGACCCGCACGGTGACCCCCGCCGACTCCGGGGTGTGCTGCAGCGCGTTGGCCACGAGGTTCGACAGCACCTGACGAAGACGTGCCTCGTCCCCGAGTACCTCCGGGGTGCCGGGTCCGTCGAAGACCTCCATCCGGACCCTGCGCTTCGGCGCGATCGACTGCGCGTCGTGCACCGTGTCGCTGGCGAGCGCCAGCAGGTCGACCCGGCGATGCTCGAGGGGCCGTTGGGCGTCGAGTCGTGCGAGCAGCAGCAGATCCTCGACGAGCAGGCCCATGCGGCGGGATTCGCTCTCGATCCGTCCCATCAGCATCTCGACGTCGCGGGCGGCGCCCTGGCGGTACAGCTCGGCGAAGCCGCGGATCGTGGTCAGCGGAGTGCGCAGCTCGTGACTGGCGTCGGTGATGAAGCGCCGCATCCTGTCCTCGGAGCTGCGCGCCTTCTCGGCCGAGGACTCCGAGAGCGCCATCGCGTGCTGAATCTGGGCGAGCATCCCGTTGAGCGCCAACGACAGTCGGCCCACCTCGGTGCGCGGATCACGCTCGGGGACGCGCCGATCGAGCTGCCCCGCCGCGATCGCGGCCGCGGTCTGTTCGACCTCCGACAGCGGTCGCAGACTTCGATGGACGACGGCGTAACCGGCGATGCCCAGCACCAACAACACGGCGGCGCCGATACCGACCTGGGTGTACACCAGCGAACGCATCGTCGACTTCACGTCCGACAGGTCGATGGCGACCGTGGTGAGCTCGCCGCGCAGCCCCCGCACCGTCATCGCGCGCCACTGCACGTCCGAATGATCGACCGAGCCGACGGTTCTCGGCTCGGGACCCACGTTGTTGTCGGCGGGCAGTTCCGGTTCGGCCTCGCGGTCGTTGATAAGCATCCAGACGTGCCCGTCCGGGTCGATGCCGCGGACGTAGAAGTCCGACGGCGGACGTGCCGGGTTCGGGTCGTCGACGGTGATGGTCGGAAGCCTTCGGGGGACCTGCGCCCAGCCACGGGACGCGTCGAGCAGGGTGTCGTCCACACGGTTCATCAAGCTGTGCTGCATGATCGTGGTGACCGCGATCCCCGATGCGAGCAGGCCACAGGCCACCAGCAGCAGAGTCGCCGCGACGAGAGCGACCCGCAGCGGCACTCCCCGTCTCAGATACCTTCGCCGGCCCGCCACATCACCATTGTTCAGGTTCGAAACATCATCGGGGCCCATGGCTCTTCGCGCAAGCGCTCATCGGGGCTCGCGGAGGACATAACCAACCCCACGCAGCGTGTGAAGCAGGCGCTTGTCACCGGTGTCGATCTTGCGGCGCAGGTAGGACACGTAGGACTCGACGACGTTCACGTCGCCTCCGAAGTCGTACCGCCAGACGTGGTCGAGGATCTTGGGCTTGGACAACACCGTGCCCGCGTTGATGATGAAGTACCGCAGAAGCGTGAACTCCGTCGGCGACAGCGACACCGGTTCGCCGGCCTTCCACACCTCGTGGGTGTCCTCGTCGAGTTCGATGTCGGCGAACGTCAGCCGGGAGGTGCGGGGTTCCTGGACGCGGCCGCCCGAGCGGCGCAGGATCACCCGCAGGCGCGCGACCACCTCTTCGAGGCTGAACGGTTTGGTGACGTAGTCGTCGCCTCCAAGGGTCAGGCCTGCAATCTTGTCCTGCAGCGAGTCCCGGGCGGTCAGGAACAGGGCGGGCGCGTCGATACCGTCGGCACGTAGGCGGCGCAGCAGGCCGAAGCCGTCCATGCCGGGCATCATGACGTCGAGAATGATCGCGTCCGGGCGCACTTCGCGGGCCTTGTCCAGCGCGGCGGGGCCGTTGGAGGCGGTGTGGACCTCGAATCCCTGAAATTTCAGGCTCACGGAAAGCAGTTCGACGATGTTGGCCTCGTCGTCGACCACGAGGACGCGAGCCTCGGGAACGTTCTCTGGTACGGGCATGGCCATGAAGGTTCATAATTCTCGGTCTGATTGGAAATAGGCTGCCCGATCGCTGTGCACTTCCTGTGAGTTTGCGGTTGCGGGCTCCATAGACTGGGCGAATGAACCTCGCGAAGTCCCTGACAGAGCTGGCGTTCGCACCGATGCGCGCTGGTCTGGCGGTTGCCGACGCGGGTATCGGGGTCGCCAGAAGTGGCATCGACATCGCCTCACGCGCGATGGGCGACAGCGCCAACGCCACCCAGACCCCGACGTCGTTCGCGTCGATGCTGGGTGTTCAGGACGCCGTCGAGCGCGCCAACCGGCTGGCCAAGCTCATGGACGAGGACCAGCCGTTGGGTCGCGCACTGGCGTCCGGCGGCCCGATCGACCGACTGCTGCAACCCGGCGGGGTCGTCGACCGGCTGACGGCGCCGGGCGGCGCGCTGGACAGGATGACCCAGGACGACGGCGGGTTGATGCGTGCCATCGAGCCCGGCGGTCTGGTCGACCAACTCCTCGCCGAGGACGGTCTGGTCGATCGGCTGCTCGCCGAGGACGGCGTCGCGGACCGGCTGTTCGCCGAAGGCGGGGTCGTCGACACGCTGACCGCGCGCAACGGCCCGCTCGAGCAGCTCGCGGCCGTCGCGGACACGCTGAACCGACTCGCTCCGGGCCTGGAAGCCCTCGAGCCGACCATCGAAGCGCTGCGCGACGCGGTGATCGTGCTGAGCCAGGTGGTCAACCCGTTGAGCAACATCGCCGATCGCATCCCGCTGCCCGGGCGCCGGATCCGTAACCGCCCGACGACCCGCCCGGTGCCCACGCAGCGGATCATCGAATCCGAGGAGTGACTCTCTTCAGTACGATTGGCCGTCGGCATAGCGTTGCCGGCGGTTGTAGCGACCCTTCCCCCAGTTTTTAGCTTTGTATGTCGGCAGCTGACTATCGCAGTTCGGACAGATCAGTCGCAGATTCTCGCGACGGTCGTTTTTCGGGTCCCCGTCGATGTGGTCGATGACCAGACCTAACGTCAGTCCGTTCCACAAGTTCTTCAGACCACAAATGGCGCAGCAACCGCCTTGTTGGTCGTTCAGGTAGACGCGGACGTAATGCCGCTGATGCGACATCCCTCCACGGCAGACGCCTGTCTCAAGCCAGGCTCCCAACAGCAGGCGGCGCTGATACGCCTGCTGACATGCGTTGCCGCAGAACACTTTCTGCTGACGCTTCTGAAGTTCGGCCCCACAACCGCGACACGCCCTTGCCACGCTCCCGACGCTAGCCCTGAGCACCGACACATCCCGGGTGAGCCAGGCGATAGAATTCGGGGCGTCCTCACGGACACGCCTCCTTAGCTCAGTGGTAGAGCGTTCGCCTTGTAAGCGGAATGTCATCGGTTCAATCCCGATAGGAGGCTCCACCTTCCGGCGAGAGCCGGTTGTCGGCTGTTGACCGTAGCGTCTCCAGCGTGAGTCAGTGTCGCGGTTGCGGTCGCCCACTCCTGAAGCGCAGCCAGAAGATCTACTGCAGCACGTCGTGCCAGGCGGCGGTCCGCCGCGACGCTGCCGTCAAGCGATGGCTGGAATCGGGGGACGCGTGGGTCGACACCCGAAGCGGACACTACATTCGCCAGTATCTGTCCGCGGCCCAAGCGGGACGTTGCGCGATCTGCGAGGGCGACGGCGTGTGGCTCAACCTTCCGCTGACTTTCGTCGTCGATCACATCGACGGCAACCCGTCGAACAATCGGCGGGAAAATCTCAGGCTCATCTGCCCCAATTGCGACTCGCAGCTCTCGACGTACAAGGGCCGCAACCGCGGCAGCGGCCGACACTCCCGCCGTCAGCGGTACGCCGACGGCCAGTCCTTCTGAGCCCACGGCACTCGCTGCAGTTTCAACCTTCCCCGATCGCGGCAATACTCGATACCGGTCGATACGAAACCAACCTTGCGAAGGCGGAACTCTTGTCCCAAGCCGTGGAGTCGGACCCCGAAGACCAGGGCAACGAGCCGCCCGAGATCAACTTCGACGAACACCTGCACCCTGCGCGCCCGCGCTCGCTGCGGTTCCGTCCGCGTGTGCGCACGCCGTTCACCCGCAGGTCACTGTCCAGGGACGGATCGCCGACCGGAGACAACCCGGCGTACGTGTCGTGGTTGATCAGCCAGTCGATGCTCGCGGACGCGAACGAGATCAGCCAGCAGTTCTCCGGGCAGGGTTCGATGTGGCAGAACCCCTATGCGACGCCGAGCGCGCGCGGGGCCGTCGAGACCGCGTCCGTGTGGTTCACGGCGTATCCGCTGTCGCTGATCACGAGGTCCAACGAGTCCTTCCTGAAGGCGATGGCCGACGCCGACATGTGGAAGGCGTTCGCCGAGATCGGCATCGAGGCCGTGCACACCGGACCGGTCAAACGCGCCGGCGGCATCTCCGGCTGGGAACTCACGCCCAGCGTGGACGGTCACTTCGACCGCATCAGCACCCAGATCGATCCCGCATTCGGCACCGAGGACGAGTTCCGGCAGATGTGCGGCACCGCCAACTGGTACGGCGGCACGATCATCGACGACATCGTGCCCGGCCACACCGGCAAGGGCGCCGACTTCCGCCTCGCCGAGATGAAGTACGCCGACTACCCCGGCATCTACCACATGGTCGAGGTCGACCCCCGCGACTGGGAGCACCTTCCGGAGGTCCCCGCGGGCGCCGACTCGGTCAACATCGACTCCGACACCGAGGACTGGCTGGACAAGGCCGGCTACATCATCGGCAAGCTGCAGCGCGTCATCTTCTACGCCGAGGGGATCAAGGAGACGAACTGGAGCGTCACCCGGCCCGTCGTCGGCATCGACGGTGTCGAGCGTCGCTGGGTCTATCTGCACTACTTCAAGGATGGACAGCCGTCGATCAACTGGCTGGATCCGTCATTCGCCGGGATGCGGCTGGTCATCGGCGATGCACTGCACTCGCTGACCGATCTCGGCACCGGCGGTCTGCGCCTGGACGCCAACGGCTTCCTCGGAGCCGAGAAGACCGCCGCCGAGGACAGCGCCGCGTGGTCGGAAGGGCACCCGCTCTCGGAAGCCGCCAACCATCTGATCGCGAGCATGGTGCGCAAGGTGGGCGGCTTCACCTTCCAGGAGCTCAACCTGACGATCGACGACATCCGCGAGATCGGCGAGGCCGGGGCGGACCTGTCGTATGACTTCATCACCCGTCCGGGCGTCCAGCACGCACTGGCCACCGCCGACACCGAGTTCCTGCGCCTGACGTTGCGTACGACCCTCGAACTCGGCGTCGACCCGGCGTCGCTGGTCCACGCATTGCAAAATCACGACGAGCTCACCTATGAACTCGTGCACTGGTCCAACGGGCACCGCGACGACCTCTTCCCCTACAAGGGCGAAGAGGTCACCGGAGAGGTTCTCGGCGACATCGTGCGCACCGATCTGCGCGAGAAGCTGTCCGGCGACAATGCGCCCTACAACCTGGTTTTCACGACCAACGGCATCGCGTGCACGTCGGCGACGATCATCGCGGCGACGCTCGGCATCACCTCGCTCGACGACATCACCGAGCCCGAGCAGATCGACCGGATCCGGCGGGCGCATCTGCTGCTGGCGATGTTCAACGCGCTGCAGCCGGGCGTCTTCGCGCTGTCCGGCTGGGATGTGTGCGGCATGCTGACCCTGCCGTCGTCGACGATCCCCGAGCTGCTGCGCGAGGGGGACACCCGCTGGATCCACCGGGCTGCCCACGACCTGATGGGCGTCAACCCGGAAGCCACCCAATCTCCGGCCGGAATGCCCAGGGGCAGAAGTCTTTACGGCTCGATCCCGGAGCAGCTCGCCGATGACACCAGCTTCTTGCGCCAGTTGCAGGCCATCCTGAAGGTGCGTTCGCACTACGGGATCGCGACCAGCCGCCAGATCGACATCCCCGAGGTGTCACAGCGCGGCATGCTGGTGCTGGTGCACCACCTCGACACAGACAACCAGTACCAGCTCACGGTGCTGAACTTCGCCAACGAGGACGTCACCGGCACCGTGCGCTCGAAGAAGCTGCCTCCGGGCAGCGAGGTGTCGGACATGTTCTCCGGCAGGCATCTGGCGACGGTCGACGATCTGCACAGCTTCAGCGTCGAATTGACCGCCCATCAAGGGCTGTCTCTTCTCGTCGAGGCGCCCGCCGAGGACACCGACGCGGACTGATCTCCGACCCCTTCGCGGGACAGGACCGCAAAGCGCGAGAGGCGCGGGGGTGACGTTCGCGCGGGCCATCTGACCGACGGCGGTCAGGTTCGCCGACGCGCAGGCACGCCAGGTGTTGTACCGACCTCCCGCACCGACCGGCGCGGGGCAGGTCGTCGACGTTGCCGCAGGGAACCAGACCGGCGAAAGGGCACCTCAACACCGGTCCGTCATGAGTCATCCGCATTTGCTGCGTCAGCATCCGGAGAGCGTTGTGACGCTGATTCCTCATGGTCACAGTAACGAAACGAAACCCGTGACGATTTAACCTTTTGCTCGCCGCCTTCCCGCCGATGCGATTGAATGGTCCACGACGACGGGGCGGTCATAGGTTGAATCGAAGGGAATCCAAGGTGGCGGCATCGTATGTCGGTCGGGTCGGTGCGCTGGCCGTTGCGCTCGGCGTCGGATCGGCGGTATTTGCAGGACAGGGCATGGCCTGGGCTGATGACGGTGCGTCGTCAGCCTCGAAACCCTCGGCATCAGCAACCTCGGGCGGCAACACCGCCGACACCCAGAGCACTACCACGAAGCCGGACGACGCCACCCAGACCGACGACGACACCGCCGACGACACGGCCACCGACGACTCCGCCACTGACACCGAGGAACCCGACGCCGAGGACCCCGACGTCGAGGAACCCGATATCGACAGTCCGCAGGTCGACACCGACAGTCCCGACGACGAGGTCGACGGCCCCGACGACGAGCCCGAGCCCGCTGCCGAATCCGACGACAGGACGCCGGCCAAGCCGGCAGGAAGGGCGCCGCGCGACACCGAACCGGAGGCCGCACCCGAGGCCGAGGTCGAAACGGGTACTCAGCAGAGCGCCCAGACCTCTGAGCGCGACCCGTCGGACACGACAGCGACCCCCCGCGACACCGAGGACACTTCGGCACCGCAGACCTCGACGACGGTCACGGTGGACGCCACCGCGGCCAAGGCCACGACGGGCACGGCGTCATCGACGCTCGCCGATCTGTCCACCACCGAGCAGGGTCCGCAGACTTCCGACGCGAAGCCGAACCTGATCACCGCGGTGGTCAACGTCGTCAACAGCATGATCGACTGGGCCCGGCAGAAGGCCGCGGCCGACCCGGGCGATGCGCCGCAACCGCCGTTCCTGTGGGCGCTGATGGCGATCGCGCGCCGTGAGCTCGACACCTTGTTCGCCGCACGCACCTCCAACTCGCCGCGCAGCAGCACGGCCGCATCGACGAGCCTCGCGCTGGGCGACGCGGCCACCGCAGCAGCCACCGCAGCGGCCACGACACCGCAACCGTTCCGGTCCCCGTGGCTGAACCCGCAGGTCAGCGCGTCGACGAAGTTCATCAGCTGGGTCACCGGCGCGTTCTACGACGGTGATTACGCCCTGCTGGCCAACACGCTGAAACGCTTCAACGTGTACGGCACCGATGTGGGCGTGATGTGGGACAACGGCATGGTCGACGACCCGTCCACCCCCGACATCGACGAACGGCAGGTCCTCATCGCCGTAGGCGACACCTTCGGCGGGCCGGGTATGACCGGCCGCCACATCTACAACTCGCTGTTCCGCAGCTCCGACCGCGACCTCGCCGACGGCATGACCATCCCTGATGGGGAGTGGTTCAACGGCAACATGTTCGGCGGCGCCCCGCTCGATAAACCCGATCAGTCCCGTCCGATCATCGAGCGCCCAGCATGGCTGCCCGGCTCGGTGACGCTGATCCCGACCGCCGGTGTGTCCCTGCCGACCGAGGTCAGCGAGGACACCCCGTTCGGCACCATCCAGTACGTCAGCTTCATGTCGGTGACGAGATGGGGGCAGTCCGGCCGCTGGAGCACGAACTACTCGGGAATCGCGTACTCCACCGACAACGGCGAGAACTTCACCGTGGCGCCGTCGAGCGTGCGGTACAACTCGTTCTTCAGCGGTAACCGCAACTTCCAGCAGTCGGCGTTCGTCAAGGGCGACGACGGCTACGTGTACATGTACGGAACCCCCAACGGACGCCAGGGGGCGGCCTACCTCGCCCGCGTCGCGCCCGAGGACATCCTCAACGCCTCCAAGTACGAGTACTACAAGAAGGCGTCGTCGGGTTGGTTCGGCGGCAGCCCGGCCCGCTGGGTGGGCAGTCCGTCCTCGGCGTCGGCGATCATCGGCAAGTCCGGCGGCCTGTTCGGGTTCACCAAGCCCGGTTACACCGTGAGCGAAATGTCGGTGCAGTACAACGAATATCTGAAGAAGTACATCGTGTTGTACGGCGATCAGTCCAACAACATCGTCATGCGCACCTCGGACACCCCCGAAGGGGGTTGGTCGGATGCGACCGTACTGATGCGGCAGCAGACCGGCGGCATCTACGCGCCGATGCTGCACCCGTGGTCGCCGTCGACGGAGGGCACCGGCTCGACGCTGTACTGGAACCTGTCGCTGTGGTCGGAGTACAACATCATGCTGATGGAGACCGACCTGTCGAAGATCTGATTCCGGGCAGCTAGGTGACGGGCACCTCGGGGATCGGACGATCCACGCCCGCCCCGGGACCGTCGAAATGCCACCATTCGCCGTCGTAGACGGTGAAGCCGCCCGCGGTCATCGCGTCCCGCAACCGCGCCCGGTTCGCCTGTGCCGCAACGCTGACGCCCTCCGTGGCATAGGCCAGGCTGCGCGCGGTGAAATCGTCGAAGCCGGTGCCCATGTCGACGAGACGGTCGGCACGCGCCAGCGTCACGTCCACCGAGCGGCCCGCGACGTGGCTGCGGGCGTAGGGACCCGGCCGTGCCACCCACGCCGGATTCGGCACCACCTCGAACATCCGCGCCTGGACCGCGTGCGGCCGGTAACAATCCCAGAACACCAACCGTTCGCCACCGGCACGCAGCAGGCGCGCCGCCGTCGCCAACCCCCCGGCGAGCGACTCGTACACCAGGCACCGCGCCGTAGGCGGGTAGAGCGGGATCCCGACGAAGTTGTTCGAGGTGGCGTACCGCAGATCGATCACCGCGTCGGGTACCACCGCGCGCACGTCGACGAACCCGGCGGCGCGGGCCGCATCCGACAGCGGCGGTATCGGCGCCGCCGATCCGGTGGCCGACGAGCCCATCGTGGCCACCGCGGCCAGCACTCCAATGATCAAGTACCGCAGCGTGAGAACGCTCATCGACTCAGCCTAGGCATACACTGCGCTCGTGCGCGACATACTCGGGGAGTTGCTGGCGGTGTGGGAAGCGGGTGGCACCGCCGGGCTCTCCACCGTCGTGCGCACCATGAAATCCGCACCCCGGCCGCCCGGCGCAGCCATGGTGGTCTCCCCCGACGGCACGGTCGCCGGGTCGGTCTCGGGCGGATGCGTCGAGGGCGCCGTCTACGAGACGGCCAACGAGGTGATCACCGGCGGTGCGCCACATCTGCAGCGCTACGGCGTCAGCGACGACGACGCGTTCTCGGTCGGCCTCACCTGCGGCGGCATCATCGACATCTTCACCGAACCGGTGTCGCGCAACACCTTTCCACAACTGAGAGACGTCGCCACCGCCATCGCCGAACACCGCGCCGTCGCGGTGGCCACGGTCATCGCGCATCCCGATCCGGCCCGGGTCGGGAGGCGCATCATCGTCGGAACGGATTCGCGGCAGGGATCGGTGGGGTCGCCGCGTGCCGATGACGCCGTGGCCGACGACGCGCGGGGCCTGCTGCTCGCGGGCCGGTCGGCTGTGCTGTCCTACGGGCCCGACGGTCAGCGCCAGGATGCGGGCATGGAGGTCTTCGTCTCCAGTTACGCACCGCGACCTCGGATGCTGGTGTTCGGCGCCATCGACTTCGCTGCCGCGCTCGCGCACCAGGCCGCCTTCCTGGGCTACCGCGTCACCGTGTGCGACGCCCGCCCCGTGTTCGCGACCGAGGCGCGTTTCCCCGCCGCCGAAGAGGTCGTGGTCGACTGGCCGCACCGCTATCTCGCCGCGCAGGCCGACCTCGGACTGATCGACGCGCGCACCGCGATCTGCGTGCTGACCCACGACCCGAAGTTCGACGTCCCCGTCCTCGAGGTCGCGCTGCGCCTACCCGATGTCGGCTACATCGGGGTGATGGGGTCACGACGCACCCACGAGGACCGCATGTCGCGGCTCCGGGAAGCCGGACTCACCGAGACCGAACTCGCCCGCCTCGCCAGCCCTATCGGGCTGGATCTGGGCGCCAGGACACCCGAGGAGACCGCGGTGTCCATCGCGGCGGAGATCATCGCGCGCCGCTGGGGCGGAGGCGGCCGACCGCTGACCGAAACCGACGGTCGTATCCACCACGAGGCCTGAACACCGCCGTGAGACACAAGTGGTGGAAATGTCGCTCTCGGATGCGATAACGTCACTCTTCACAGCCCCAGGAGAGTGATCGCACGTGACCGACGCCGATGTTCAAGCCGTCGACGCTGTTTCCCCGCGCTACGCCGGACAACGCGTCCCCCGGGTGGAGGACAGCCGACTTCTCACAGGTCAGGGTCGTTTCGTCGACGACATCTCCCGACCCGGGATGCTGCATGCCTGTTTCGTGCGCAGCCCGTTCGCGCGCGCGACGATCCGCGGCATCGACACGTCCGCCGCGCTCGCGCTGCCGGGTGTCCACGCCGTGTTCACCGCATCCGATCTGAACCCGGACGTGCGCGAGGCATGGCATGCGGTGGCCGGCAAGGACGTGCCGGACACCCCGCGTCCGCCACTGGCCGAGGGCGAGGTCAAGTTCGTCGGGGATCCGGTGGCACTCGTCGTCGCCGACAGCCGCTACCTCGCCGAGGATGCGGTGGATCTCGTCGAGGTCGACTACGAACCGCTGCCCGCCGTCGCCGACTTCCGCAAGGCCGTCGGCGGGGCGTCCGCGGGAGTCCCGGTGGTGCACGAGGCCTACCCGGACAATGTCGCGGGCGGCATGGGGGGCATGCCGCCCGACGAGGAGCTGTTCGCCACCGCGCCGCATGTCGTCGAGCAACACATCTATCAGCAGATGTACGTGCCGGTCCCGATGGAGACCCGTGGCATGGTCGTCGAATGGACGTCGTCGACCGACGAACTCACCATCTGGGCCTCCACGCAGACGCCCCATGAACTCCGTGCGTTCGCCGCGCGGCTTCTCGGAATCCCGGCCCAGGGCGTGCGCGTCATCATGCGCGACACCGGGGGCGCGTTCGGCCAGAAGGTCGTGCCGATGCGCGAGGACATGTGCATCCTGCTGGCGGCCCGCCGGGTGCCCGCGGCGCTCAAATGGATCGAGGACCGCCGCGAGAATCTGATGTCGGCGGGCCAGTCCCGCCACGTCGACGGAAAAGTACGGATGGCCTTCGACGACGACGGCAAGATCCTGGCCGCCGACATCGATTTCATCCAGGACGTCGGCTCGTACCCGACCCCGTACCCGGTGCTGACCACCGCGGCCATCGGCATGTTCTTTCCCGGCCCGTACCGCGTCCCGAAGGCCAGCTTCAACTACAAGACCGTCTTCTCCAACACGCCCGGCCTGCACGCCTATCGCGGGCCGTGGCAGTACGAGACCCTGACGCGGGAGATGCTTCTCGACTGCGCCGCCCGCAAGATCGGCATGGATCCCGTCGAGCTGCGACGCATCAACATCCTGCGGGGCGACGAGATGCCGTTCTTCAACCCGAACGGCATGCCGTACGACAACTGCGCTCCCGCAGACACTTTCGAGCAGGCAGTGAAGATCCTCGACCACGAGGGCTTCCGCAAGGAGCAGGCCGAGGCGCTGGCCGAGGGCCGCTACATCGGCCTCGGCTTCTCGGCCTACATCGAGCCCACCGGCGCGGCGACAGGCAATCTCGCCACCGAGGGCGCGACCGTCCGGATGGAGTCGACCGGAAAGATCAACGTCTACGTCAACGGCGGCTCGGCCGGCAACAGCATCGAGACCACCGTCGTGCAGCTCACCGCTGACGCGCTGGGCGCCAACATCGACGACGTCGCGACGATCCAGGGTGACACCGCGGTGACCCCGTACGGCGCGGGCACCCAGGGCAGCCGCAGCGCGCCGATGACGGCGGGAGCGGTCAACGAGGCCGGGGCGATCCTGCGCACGCAGATCATCGCGATCGCGGCGCAGATCCTCGGCGTCGAGGCCGCCGAGATCGAGTTGGCGAATTCGCGGGCGAGTGTGCGCAGCGACCCCGAGAAGAGCGTCAGCTTCGCCGACATCGCGTACCGCTCGTACTACGACCCCGGCCAGCTCGGTGGCGTCTCCCCCACGCTGGAGGCCACCGCGCGTTTCAATTCGCAGGCGATGATCCACTGGGCCAACGCAACTCACGTGTGCACCTGCGAGGTCGACGTCGAGACCGGCCACGTGACGTTGACGCGGTACATCGTCAGCGAGGACGTCGGCCCGATGATCAACCCGAACATCGTCGAGGGCCAGGTCGCCGGTGGCACCGTGCAGGGCATCGGTGGTGCGCTGCTGGAGAAGCTCGCCTACGACGACGACGGCAACCCGGTCGCCTCCACGTTCGTCGACTACCTGCTGCCGACCGCGACCGAGGTGCCGCCGATCGAATTCGGCCATGTCGAGATTCCCGGGCCCGGTGTGGGCGGTTACAAGGGAGCCGGAGAGGGAGGCGCGATCGGCTCGCCGCCGGCGGTCATCAACGCGGTCAACGACGCGCTGGCGCCGCTCGGGGTGACGCTGACCCAGTTGCCCGCCACCCCCGCCACGATCGTCGAGCTCATCGACGCCGCTTCGAGAAAGGACCACTGACGGTGGAACTGAACAACGAATTCCGGGTCGCGGTGCCGTCCGCGAAAGTCTGGGAGATGTTCACCGACGGCGAGCGGGTCGCGCCGTGTCTGCCCGGGGCCACGCTGCTGTCCACCGAAGGAGACACCTTCCACGGATCGGTGAAGGTGAAGGTGGGTCCGATCACCGTGTCCTACAAGGGCACTGCGACCTACAAGGAGAAGGACGCCGCCGGACAGCGGATCGTGCTGCGCGCCGAGGGCAAGGAGACCCGCGGCAGCGGGACCGCTGCCGCGACCGTGACCGCGCAGCTGAAGGACGAGGGTGACTCCACCCATGTCGCGATCGTCACCGACCTCGCGATCTCGGGGAAGGCCGCGCAGTTCGGCCGCGGTGTTCTCGCCGACGTCTCCGGCAATCTGATCGCCCAGTTCGCCCGCAGCCTGGAGGCCGAGCTGCTCGGCGGCGCGGCGCCGGCGTCCGCAGGCTCAGCAGCCGCGGCACCGACACACACGACGCAGGCGCCTAGCGCCGAAACCGCGGCGGCCGCAGCGCAACCGGGAGGCGACTCGGTCGATCTGCTCAAGGTGGTCGCGGTCCCGATGGCGAAGCGCTTCGCCCCGGTCCTCGTCGCCGCGACCGTCGCGGGTGCGGTCGGTTTCCTGATCGGCAGCAGGCGGCGGCGTAAGACACCCGCCGCGGTGCTCGCCGACGACCTGCAGGCCGTCCTGGCCCGGCTGCTGTCATGAAAGCCGCCCCGTTCGCCTATCACCGCCCCGACACCGTCGCCGACGCGGTGTCGCTACTCGGCGAGTACGGCGACGACGCGAAAATCCTTGCAGGCGGCCAGAGTCTGGTCCCGATGCTGGCGATGCGGCTCACCCACTTCGAGAACCTGATCGACATCTCCCGCATCGAGGAGCTGCGCAACATCGAATTGCGCAACGGCGCGGACAGCTCCGTGCGGATCGGCGCCGGGACACCACATGCGCTGGTGGGCATGGATGACGAAGTGGCCGAGTCGGTTCCGCTGTTGACACTGGCCACCCCGCACATCGGCCACTTCCAGATCCGGACCCGCGGCACCCTCGGCGGCGCGATCGCGCATGCCGACCCCGCCGCGGAGTACGCGGCGGTGGCGCTGGCACTGGACGCAGAGATCGAAGCGACCTCCGGCCGCGGCACCCGTCGGATTCCGGCGGCGGAATTCTTCACCGGCCTGTGGGAGACCGCGCTGGCCTCCGACGAGATCCTGACCGCGGTGTCGTTCCCGGTCTGGTCGGGCCGGTGCGGTTTCGCGGTGCAGGAGTTCGCGCGCCGTCACGGCGATTTCGCGATCGCCGGCGCCACGGTCGCGGTGGCGCTCGACGAGGACGACACGGTCACCCGCTGCGGTATCGGCATGCTGGGCATGGGTTCGACTCCCGAACGCGGCACGGCGGCCGAGGCGGCGGTGCTCGGCCGGCCCGTCGCCGACATCACTGCCGAGGAGCTCGGCCGGCTGGCCGTCTCGACACTCCACGACATCCCGGCCGACCTGCAGGGTTCGGCGGCCTACCGCTCCAGGGTCTGCGCCACCATGGTGGCGCGGGCATGGTCGGAGGCAACCACTGCGGCGCGCCACACCACGGAGGCTCTCCATGCATGAAATCCCTGTCGAGGTCTCGGTCAACGGGCGCCGCTACGCCGCGACCGTCGAGCCGCGGCTGACGCTGGCCGACTACCTGCGCGAGAAGTGCGGCCTCACCGGTACCCACCTGGGGTGCGAGCACGGAGCGTGCGGTGCGTGCACGGTGCTGCTCGACGGTCAGGCGGTGCGCGCATGCCTGGTGTTCGCGGTGCAGGTCGACGGCCAGGAGGTGACCACGGTCGAGGGCATCGCCGGCGAGAACGGTGAGCTCTCCCCCGTGCAGGCCGCGATGAAGGAGTGCCACGGGCTCCAGTGTGGTTTCTGCACACCGGGTTTCGTCACCAGCATCACCGCGTTGCTGCGCGACAACCCGACGCCGACGGACACCGAGATCCGCGAAGGGCTGTCCGGGAACTTCTGCCGGTGCACCGGCTACCAGGGCATCGTCAACGCCGTCAAACGTGCCGCCGAGACCACCGGGTAACACACCCCGCCGAACTTGCATTCCAGCAGGCCCGCACTCGCACTTCTGCTGCGCGGACGCAATCTCGGCGCGCTGATTATTCGGCGTTATTCCGCGACGACGCCGCGCAGACCGTCCGCGCCGAAGAGCGGCTCCAGCATCCCGGACAGGTCCGGCCCACGACGCAGGCCGTGCCCGCCGTCGACGTTGATGACCTGGCCGGTGATGAAACTCGCTGCGTCACTGAGCAGGAACACCGCCAGGTTCGCGATGTCCTCGACCTCCCCGACGCGGGGCAGCGGCGTGCACGCGGCGTAGTCGTCGCTGACCGCAGGTGTGTCGAGGATCGGGGCGACCATGTCGGTCTTCGTCAGTCCCGGCCGGATCCCGTTGACCCGCACCGACGACGGGCCCAACTCGTCGGCCGCCACCATCATCAGGTGATCGAGTGCCGCCTTGGACGGTCCGTAGGCTCCGAACCACCGGTGGGTGTTGCTCGAGGCGATCGACGAGATGCCGATGAACGCTCCGCCGCCACCGCGGACCATCTCGCGCGCCGCGTGCTTGAGGACGTACATGGTGCCGTTGACGTTCAGGTCGACGGTGTTGCGCCAGGCGGCGGAGTCGACCTGGGTGAGCGGACCGATGGTCTCCGAGCCGCCGGCGCTGTGCACGACCGCGTCGAGGCGGCCACGCCAGCCGGTCGCGGCCTGCACCAGGCGGGTCACCGCGTCCTCGTCGGTCACGTCGGCCGGTTCGTACATCACCTCGCCGGCGCCGTCGCCCGACTGGGCGGTGATCTCCTCCGCCGCGGCGGCGAGCTTGTCCGCGTTGCGCCCGGCCAGGACCACGTTGCCGCCGGAGGCGACCACCGCGGCGGCCACCCCCTTGCCGATCCCACTTCCGCCACCGGTGACCAGCACGGTGCGATCCACCAACGAGAGCAGCACGGAAACCTCCGGTATCTAGGCCATATAACTAGAACAGGTTCCAGTTATACGTCACGGCTCGTCGCGGCGGGACAGCTTTGGCGCGCCGAGTGTGCGCCAGTCCGGGACGTTCGGCGGGAGACCGACCGGATAGCGGTTCTCGTTGTACGCCGCCCAGTGCGCGTGGCCGAGTTCGTGGATGTGGAACGCGTGCCGCAACGCCTCCGTGAAGCCCATCGCGTCGCTGGCCGCGTTGACCGAGTCCTTCACCAGCAGCGCGGCCATCGTCGGGCGCTCGGCGATGCGGCGGGCGAATTCCAGGGTCTTGTCCTCCAGCTCGGCCCGCGGGAACACCTTCGAGACCATGCCGAGCCGGTGCGCCTCGTCGGCGTCGATCGCATCCCCGGTGAGCAGCAGCTCCTTGGCCTTGCGCGCGCCGAACTCCCACGGATGCGCGTAGTACTCGACACCCGGCATGCCCATCCGCACCGCGACCACGTCGCTGAACTTGGCGTCGTCGGACGCGACGATCAGGTCGCACGCCCAGATCAGCATCAGCGCCGCGGAGATCGCATTGCCCTGCACCTGCGCGATCGTGATCTTCCGCAGATCCCGCCACCGACTGGTGTTGTTGAAGAAGTAGTGCCATTCCTGCAGGTAGGTGCGTTCGATGACGGCGTCGCGGGTCGCGCCGTTGCACGTGAACGTGGGGTGCTGATCGGGACCGGGCGCCCGTTCGGCCAACGCCGCCTCGGAGCCGAGGTCGTGGCCCGCCGAGAAGTTCTTGCCGCGCGCGGCCAGGATCACGACCCGGACGACATCGTCGGCCTCGGCCCGTCCGAATGCCTCGTCGAGTTGCACCAGCAACGTCCGGGACTGGGCATTCTGGGCGTCGGGCCGGTTCAGCCATATCCGCGCGATCCTGCCCTCGTCGAGGGTCTCGTATGTCACCTGATCTTGGTCCGCCACACGTTGCACATTACGGCTGAAGTGTTACGTCCCGGCACCGGGCCCCAGCTCTGCGCACACCGCGGTTTGGACCGGTTGGCTAAGGTTGGCGTATGCCAGCCAAACCTGATCCCACCGAGATCGGCGACGTCGAGCCCATCGCCGACAGCACCGAGCGTCAGGCGCGCCGCGTGGTCGCCGCCTACGCCACCGACGCCGACGAATGCCGTGTCTTCCTGTCGATGCTGGGAATCGGACCGGCGAAGCTCGCCGACGCGTAATGACGGACCAGAGCGGTAACGGCGTCCGCTCCGGCTCGGCATCCGAAGCGCCTCCGTCGGCGAAGGCCGACTTCGTCGTGGTGGCCAACCGGCTTCCCATCGACCAGGTCAATCTGCCGGACGGCAGCACCGAGTGGAAGCGCAGCCCCGGCGGTCTGGTCACCGCACTCGAACCCCTACTCCGACGCCGCCACGGCGCGTGGATCGGCTGGCCCGGCGTCCCCGAGGACGCCGACGACCCCGACGCGTCCACCGAGCCGATCGAGCAGGACGGGATGACGCTCGTCCCGGTGCGGCTCAGCGCCGCGGACGTCGCCAAATACTACGAGGGCTTCTCCAACGCCACCCTGTGGCCGCTGTACCACGACGTCATCGTCAAGCCGACCTACCACCGAGAGTGGTGGGAACGCTACGTCGACGTGAACCGCCGGTTCGCCGAAGCCGCCGCCCGCACCGCAGCCGAGGGCGCGACCGTGTGGGTGCAGGACTACCAGCTCCAACTGGTGCCCAAGATGCTGCGGATGCTGCGCCCTGATCTGACGATCGGTTTCTTCCTGCACATCCCGTTCCCCCCGGTCGAGTTGTTCCTCCAGATGCCGTGGCGCACCGAGATCATCGAAGGTCTGCTCGGCGCCGACCTCGTCGGTTTCCACCTGCCCGGCGGCGCACAGAACTTCCTGATCCTGGCCCGCAGACTCCTCGGCGCGGTCACCTCACGCGGCAACGTGGGCGTGCGCTCCCGGTTCGGCGAGGTCCAGTTCGGTTTCCGGAAGGTCAAGGTCGGCGCGTTCCCGATCTCGATCGACTCCGCCGAGCTCGACCAGCACGCCCGCACCCGGGCAACCCGTCAGCGCGCCAAGGAGATTCGCGCCGAGTTGGGCAACCCGCGCAAGGTGCTGCTCGGCGTCGACCGCCTCGACTACACCAAGGGCATCGACGTGCGGTTGCGGGCGTTCTCCGAACTGCTCGAAGAGGGCCGCATCGATCCCGAGGACACCGTGCTGGTGCAGCTCGCCACCCCCAGTCGCGAGCGGGTCCAGAGCTACATCGAGATGCGCGAGGACATCGAGCGCCAGGTCGGCCACGTCAACGGCGAGTTCGGGAAGGTGGGCCACCCGGTGCTGCACTACCTGCACCGCCCCATCCCCCGCGAGGATCTCGTCGCGTTCTTCGTCGCCGCCGACGTCATGCTCGTCACGCCGCTGCGCGACGGTATGAACCTGGTCGCCAAGGAGTACGTCGCCTGCCGCCATGACCTCGGCGGCGCTCTCGTCCTGAGCGAGTTCACCGGCGCGGCAGCAGAATTGCGTCAGGCTTACCTGACCAATCCCCATCACCTCGAAGGGGTCAAGGACGCGATCGAGGCGGCGCTGAACCAGTCACCCGAAGAGGGCCGACGGCGCATGCGGGCGCTGCGCCGCCAGGTCCTGGCCCACGACGTGGACCGGTGGGCGCGGTCCTTCCTCGACGCGCTGGCATCGAGAGAACCGATCAACGAGGAGTCGCACTAGATGGGGACGTACGCGATCACCGGCTCTGCGTCGGGGATGGGCGCCGCGGCGGTGGCCCGGTTGCGCGCCGACGGGCACACCGTGATCACCGTCGACATCAAGGACGCCGACGTCGTCGCCGACCTCTCCACCGCCGACGGGCGGGCCGACGCCGCGGCGCAGGTTCTCGCGGCCTGCGCGGGCCGCCTCGACGGAGCGGTGCTGGCCGCCGGCCTGGGCCCGAGTCAGGGTGCCGACCGGTTGCGCCTCATCGGCGCCGTCAACTATCTCGGTGTCGTCGACCTGCTCACCCGGTGGCGTCCCGCGCTCGCCGTCGCACAGAACGCGAAAGTCGTTGTGGTCGGCAGCAATTCGACAACGACCACGCCGGCGGTGCCCAACCGTGCGGTGCGTGCGCTGTTGGCCGGCGACGTGGACAGAGCCCTTCGCGCCGTCCGGCTCTACGGACCCGGTAAGCCCGCGATGATGTATGCGGCGTCCAAGATCGCCGTCACCCGCTGGGCCAGGCGCACCGCGGTGCTGCCGGAGTGGGCGGGTGCCGGGATCCGGCTCAACGTCCTCGCACCCGGCGCCGTGATGACGCCGCTGCTGCAGGAGCAGCTCGACAACAAGCGTCAGGCCAGGTTCGTCGAGAAGTTCCCCGTCCCCGTCGGAGGCTACGGCGAGCCCGATCTGCTCGCCCGGTGGATGTGCTTCCTGCTCTCCGATGCGGCCGACTTCGTCTGCGGCAGTGTCATCTTCGTCGACGGCGGCACAGACGCGCTGTTCCGCGGCGACGACTGGCCGCGGCCGGTTCCGGTGCGCCGGATCGGTCACTACGTCAGGCGGTTCCTCGGCCGGAGCTGATCCGCGCCGCCGCGAAGGACTCGACGATCGCGGCACGCGGCGAACGCCAGGACAGCCCGAGATCCTCTCTCGTCAGACTGTCGTCGGTCGGCGTCGCCGAGGTCAACAGCAATGCCGCCTCATAGCTGAGCCCGTCACCGAGCGGGATGTAGCGTCCCGCGACATCGGAGATCCGTCCCACCGCGAGAAGCGCTTTCGGCGACATCGGGATCCGCCGGACCGGCCGTTCCAGGCCCTCCTCCAACGCGTCGATCATCTCGTCGAACGTCAGCATCACACCGCCGCACACATAGCGGTGCGGTCCACGGCCGGGGCTCATCAGGCGGGTGTGCACGTCGGCGACGTCGCGGACATCGATCATCTGCATCCCGGCGCGGACTCGCGGTGCGACCCGCGCCCGCACGATCGGCGCCCAGCCGCGCTCCGTCACGCCTAAGGCCGTGCCACCGAATGCCGCGCCGACCACGCTCGACGGATAGGTCACCACCACAGGGGCGCCGGCGTCCTGCAACCGGCGCGCCGCGCGGTCGGCGTAACCCTTGGTCTTGGCGTAGCTGCTGCGACCGTCGGCGGTCGGCGAATCCGCCGAGATCACACCGTTTTTCGGTGGGAACAGGGCACTGTAGCTGCTCACCGACACCACCGGGTCGAGGCCGAGGTCGACGGCCCGGGTCAGGATCTGTTCGGTCGCGTAGGCGTTGATGTCCCACATCAGCTGCGATCGCCGCTCGTCGGTGCCGACCACACCGGCGGCATGCAGCACCGCGTCCACACCGCTGAGCAGTTCGGTGACCGTGGACTCCGAGCGGATGTCGCCGACCACCACCGAAACCTCACCGAGCGCGCGCAACCGGCCGATCACCGGCGCATCCTGCTCCTGGGGCAGGACCAGCAACCGGACGCTGTGCCCGGCTTCCAGTAGCGCACGCACCGTGTGGGCGCCGAGGTAGCCGATGCCACCCGTGACCGCGATATGAATGGTGCCCTCCAGTCAGATCGGGGTGATGTAGGCGATCAGCCACTTGCCGTCGACCTTCTTGTAGTCGACCCGCAGCCGGCTTCCGTCGTACACCGACTCCTTCGACTTATCGGTGACGGTGCGATTCATGTAGACCATCACCGACGCCGAGGTGCGGTGGGCGTCGAGCACTCCCGTGCCGACCGTGTGCGCCTGGCTGATCAGTTCCCGGTCGCGCGCCTGCGGAATGATCTCGTTGGTCACGCGGTCCTGGAACTCCTGGCGGTACTCCGGGGTCAACATCGGGTAGACCTCGGCGAAGGAACGCTCGACGGTCTGGTAGTCGAATCCGAAGACCCGCGGAATCTGCTCTTCGGCCAGCGCCGGCAGTTCCGCCCTGGCCTGCTGCTCGCCGTCGAGTTCCACGCCCTTCCAGTAAAGCCATCCGCCCACTGCCGAGAGCGCGACGAAGCCGGTCGCCAAGACGATGGCGACGGCGCCGATCACTTTGGCGAGCCCCTCGCGCATCAGTTGCCCCCGTCGGGGTATTTGAGGTCGTAAGCGGTCATGTGACCGTTGTCGTCCTCGTGGACGATGACCCGCATCCGGTAGGGCTCCGACGGCGCGTTGTTGCCGTCGAGATCGGTGACCGTCACCCGCACCGAGACCAATACCGCTGCGTTATCGGCGATCTCGTCGATCCGCTCCAGTGCGGCGCCGTTGATGACCGCCTCGGAGGTGGCGTTGGTGTCGCGGAAGAGCAGCTTGAGGTTCTCGACGTTGCCCTCCTGCGTCATCATCGCGCGCAACGGGCCGCTGGTGCCGTCGACGAACCGGTCGACGCTCTCGTCGATCGTGTTCTGGGTATAGCTGAACATGTTGACCACCGACTGCGAGGCCGTGTCGACGAAACGCTGCTCGCGCGCCTGCTCGGCTTCGATGCCGCGCTGCCGATCGACCATCAGCGCCGTCGCCACGGTCAGGGCCGCCACGGCCACCAGCGTGACGGCGATCGACACGACCGCGACCAGGCGCCGGTGCGCGCGGCGACGCGGTGGCGGTCCGACCGGCCGGACCGGTCGCGCCGGGGAGGTCCCTTCGACGCTGACGCCGGTCACCGCGGGCGGCGCATCGCTGGCCGGACCGGCGGCGCGCGACGCACGGCGGCGCACCCGCTGCGGCGGGGTTACTGACTCTTGCACTACCTATACCTGCTTCGGCGCCAACATCAGATCCACCCAGTTCTCCGCGGGCGCGAGTTTGTCGGAGCCGGGCGCGTAGACGCCGACTCCGCCTGCCGGGTCGACGAACTTGCCGTTGTGATCGTAGGTCGCCACCGAGGTGGAGCTGGCCAAGGGGGCCTCGGCGGGCAGCGGCGGGGCACCCGGTGCCGGAGCCGGTGCCGGAGCCGGCCCGGGCGCCGGGGGTGGCGCCAACGGTGGGCGGCCGTACGGCGGGACCACGTGGTCGGGCGGCGAGAAGTACGGCCACGGCGCCGGCTGCGGGCCCTGCTCGTTGGGTGGCGTGGGCAACGGGAACGGCGCGTGCGGAGCGGGCCCGGGGCCCGGTGTGACCCCGGGGGGCAACTGCACCGACGGCGGACCCGGATCGGGATCGACCTGCGGCGGGATCATCGGGAACTTGTTCGGCGGCAAGATGTTCCGGCCGTCCTGGACCGGGGTGCCGACGGGGACGGGCGGCCCGCGCCACGGGTTGCTGCCGAGCGGCACGTACCCGCGCGGATCGCGGCAGAGCTGGATGGTGGGCGCACGTTTGCCGGGGAACTCCTGGCACGGGTAGTTACGGGCGCCGCGCACCACGCTCGGATCGTTCTGCGGCACCTTGCAGTACAGGTCCGTCGGCAGCTCGCGCAGGGTGGTGTCGGCCGGTGAGCGGATCTGCGTCGCCGGGATGAAGCCGGTCGCACACGGCGGTGGGTCCTGCAGGTGGATCTTGAAGTCCAGCTTGCCGCCCTCGTCGGTGGGCACGCCGCCGGCGACGGTGTTCAGCGCCGCGAGCAGCGCGGGGAAGACGACCAGAGCGTGCTCCAGCGACTTGTTGTAGATCACGCCGATGCGGCCGAAGTTGGCCAGGTTGGCCGCCAGCATCGGGAAGGACGGCCGGATTCCGTCGAACGTCTCGTTGGCCACCTCGGCCGCGCCCGGCACCGTCTGCAGCGTCGTGCGCAGCTGCGGGTCGGCGCCCGCGACCTCCGTGGTCAGCCGCCCCAGTCCCTCAGCGAGCGAACGGATGTCGTCACCGCTGCGGATCTGGGCGTCCAGGAAGGGGCCGGCCTGGTCGATGAGCTGGGCGACCTGCGGGTAGTTCGCGTTGGCCTCGTCGACGAGCAACCGCGACGACTGGATCAGCCGGGCCAGTTCGGGCCCGGATCCGTTGAATGCCTTGAAGGTCTCGTCGAGCAACTCCTGCAGCCTGCTGTCGCTCACGCTCTGCACCAGGGTGTCGGCCTCGGCCAGCAGGCCGGCGATGTCCTGCCCGATCGCCGTGCGGTCCAGGCCGATATCGGAGCCGTCACGCAGCATCTGCTGCGACGCGTCCTCCGGCGGAACCAGGTCGATGTACTGCTCGCCGATCGCCGACACGCTCTTGACGGTCGCCGTCACGTTCTCCGGAACCGGGGTGTCGCTGTTGAGCTGCATGCGTGCGACCACACTGTTGTCGGACAGGCCGACCGACTCGACATGGCCGATGGTGACGCCGCGATAGGTCACGTTCGCGTTCTGGTAGATCCCGCCGCCGGCCACGAAATTGGCCGTCACGTTGTAGGCGCCGATCCCGACCGCGGCCGGCACGTGCAGGTAGAACAGCGCCACCGCGCCCACGCTCAGGACGGTCACGATCGCGAAGATCGACAGCTGTATGCGGGTCAGGCGGTCCAGCATTACGGCGCCCCCTCGTGTTGCGTCGCGGTGCCCGGCGGAATCTTGAACGGATCCGCCGCCTGACCCGACAGGTTCGCCATCGCGCCGGTGAGGAAGTCGGGCGGATTGACGATCTCGTTCATCCGCTTCATGTTCGGGTCCAGTCCCAGCGACGTCGTGAACACCGATTCACCGACGCGGCGCAAAGTCAGGTCGAACGTCGTGTACACGTTCAGGTAGTCACCGCGCACCGCGTTGCGCAGGTACTTGTAGTGGAACGGGAACGTCGGCAGGAACTCGAGGTCCTTGATGAAGTAGTCCGCGTTGTCGTTGAGCGCCTTGATGACCGGGAACAGGTCCTTGAAGTCCGCGGCGAAGTCGTCCTTGGTCTCCTGCAGGACCCGCGATGCGACCTCGGCGAAGCTGCGCAGCGCGGTGAACGCATCGACGAGTTGCGCCCGGTTGTCGTTGAGCACCTCCAGCGCCTCGGGCAGCGTGTCGAGCGTGCGGCCCAGGCTGTCCTTGCTGCCGGCCAGAATCCCGGCGAACCTGTTCAGTCCCTCGGCCGCGGCGATGATGTCACCGGTCTGCCGGTCCAGCGAGTCGGTCAGCTCGGCAAGCCGGGGAATCAGGCCCTCGAACGTGCCGGAACGCCCCACCACGGCGTTGTAGGTCTCGTCGGTGATGTCCTGCAGCGCACCGAGATTGCCCTTGTTGACCACCACGCCGAGCGAGGACAGCACCTGCTCGGTCGTCGGGTAGTTGGCCGTGTTGTCGATCGGGATCCGCGAACCCTCCACCAACTCGCCCGTTCCCGATCCGTCTGCGGGCGGGGCCAACTCGATGTGCTGCGAGCCGAGCAACGAGGTCTGGGCGACCTTGGCCGTCGCGTTGGCCGGTAGCTTCACGTTTCCGTCGAGGGAGAGCTGGACCTCGGCGAAGAAGGTGCCGTCCTCGCGCTGCACCGCCTCCACACCGGACACACTGCCCACGGTGACGTCGTCGACCATCACCGGCGAGTTCTGCGGCAGCGTGGACACGTCGGGCAACTGGACGCTGACATCGAAGGAGCCGCTGCCGTGTCCGGCGGTGCCGGGCATGTTCAGCGAGTTCAGGCCACCGAACTGGCAGCCGCTCAGCAGCAGCGCGACCGACGACACCCCGAGTACGCGACGGATCATCGGCCCGCCTCCGCCGGTCCGGGCGCAGCGGGTGCGGCGGGCGCCGGCCCCGTCTCGGGGCCACCCGCGTGCGAGGTGGACGCCTCGGCGCCCTCGGCGGGAACCAGCAGCGACGTCAGGTCCGCATCGGGTGCGACCTTGGGTGGCGTCACGCCCGGGGCGTTCTGCCACTGCAGGTACGGAACCGGGGTCTCGGCCTTGGCCTCGGTGGCCGGGGTGTCGTAGATGATCTGCCCCTTGTAGGCCGTGATGCTGTTGATCGGATGGAACAGCAGCGGCGGATAGTTCATCGTGATGCGCTTGAACACCGGGCCCATCCGCTGACGGCAGATCTCGGCGCGCTTGTAGTTGTCGGGGGTGGCGGCGGCGTCGAACGTACCGCCGCAGATGAACTGCACGGGGTTGGCGAAGTTCGGCAGCGTCAGCAGCCCGCCGACGGTGCCCTGCGCCGGGTTGTAGATGTTGTAGAAGTTGCTCAGCCCATTGGGCGTGATGTGCAGGATCTGTTCGATGTCGTCACTGTGCTCGGTCAGCAGGTTCGTGAAGTCGGTGAGACGGTTGACCTGTCCGATCAGCGCCTCGTTGCTCTCGCCGAGGAAGCCGCGCACGTCGGTGAGCGCCTGGTTCAGCGTGCCCAGTGTGATGTCGAGATCGGTGGTGGCATCGGCGAGGACCTGGGACACCGACGCGACGTGATTGGAGAACTGCACGATCTGCTCGTTGCTGCGCGACAGCGCGTCGACGAGGATCTGCAGGTTACGGATCGTGCCGAACAGGTCGGCCCGGGAATCCCCGAGCCGCCCCGCGGTCTGCGAGAGTTCACGCACCGCGCTGCGGAAGGTGTCACCGTTGCCGTCGAAAGTGTCGGCGGCCTGGTTCACGACGTCGGTCAGCGGCCCCCGCACCGAGTCCTCGTTCGGCCCGAGTTGGGTGCTCAGCTGCGTCAGTTGCTCTTTGACCTCGTCCCACTCGACCGGAACGGCGGTGCGGTCGAGCCCGATCTCGGCACCGTCGGCCAACACGGCGCCACCGGTGTAGGCGGGGGTCAGCTGAATGAACCTGGCCGACACCAGGTTCGGCGAGATCACCAGCGCCTCGGCCTCGGCGGGCAGCTTCACGTCGCTGTCGATCGTCATCGTGATCTTCACGTCGTTGGCGCGGGGATCGATCGCGTCGATCGTGCCGACCGGCACACCGACCACGCGCACGTCGTCGCCGGGGTACAGCCCCACCGCGGACGTGAAGTACGCCGTCACCTTCTGCCCGGTGCGGCTCGGCCACACCAGGTACGCGCCGATCGCCAGGACGGCGACGAGCACACAGATCAGCACCGGCCGTAACCAGCGGCTGCGTGTCACCGAGTTCTCCTGTGTCATGGGGACTTCGGCCTCAGGATCATCCGCTCCGAGATGTAGCCACGGAGCATGTCGGACAGGCTGTCAGGCAGCTTGCCCGGCTGGAAGTAGGTGTCGAGCAGCACCTCGGCGATCGGCGCCGGCGGCAGACCGTAGAGGTTGATCTGGAATCCGGGGCCCGATCCGACGACCTCGCCGAGCGCCGTCGCGTAGGCCGGCAGTCGCTTGAGGGCTTCGCCGATGTGCTCGCGACGCTCCAACAGGTTGTCCAGCACCAGGTTCAGCTTCTCCAGCGCCGGCTTGAACTCGCGCCGGTTGTCGGCGACGAAGCCCGAGATCTGGGTGGCGACGTCGTCGATGCCGGCGATCAGGTTGCTCAGCGCCTGACGTCGCTCGTCGAGCGCGGCGAACAGCAGATTGCCGTCGGTGATCAGCTGATTCACCTGACCGGATCGCTGTGCCAGCGTGTCGGACACGTTCTTGGCACGCGCGAGAAGCTGATCGAGAGCCTCGTCGCGCTTGTTCAGACTGCGCGACAGATTGGTGACGCCGTCGAGCGCGCTGCGCAGATGCGGGGTCGCGTCTTTGAGCGAGTCGGTCAGCGTCTGCAGAGCCATCTCGAACTGCGGCTTGTCGAGTTCACCGACGTTCTGTCCGAGATCCTGCAGCGCGGTGTTCAAGGTGTACGGCGTGGTGGTCCGACCCAGCGGGATGACGGTGGATTCGCCGTTGCCCTTGGGCGTGACGGCCAGCGACTTCTCACCGAGCACCGTGTCGGTCTTGATCGCGACCAGCGACTGGTCCCCGACCTTGACCTCGCGATTCACGGTGAAGGTGATCTTGGCGGCGTCGCCGGCGAGCTCGACGGAGTTGACCTTGCCCACGTTGATCCCGGAGACGTTCACATCGTTGCCGGGGGTGATGCCGCCGGCATCGGCGAAGTACGCCTCGTACGCCTTGCCCTGGGGGAAGAACGGCAGGCTGGAATACCCGAAGGACACCAGTACCAGGCAGGCGACCAACGCGATGCCGAAGATGCCGGTGCGCAACGGATTCGAATCATCGGGCCTAGCCATCTTCGGAACACCTCCCCTTGCTCGGATCCGGCGGACCACCGAACGGAACCAGAATGTCGCTGCCCGCCGGTCCGTTGATCTTCAAGCGGGTCGAGCAGTAGAAGATGTTGAAGAACGAGCCGTAGGCACCGAGGGCGTTGAGCCGCAGATAGTTCTCGGCCAACGGCTCGATGACCTTGTTGACGTCGGCCTTGCGCTCGTCCATCCGCTGCGCGAACGGCCGCACGTTCTCGATGACGCCCTGGATGGGCCGGCGCGACGTCTCCAGCATCTCGGTCAGGTCGTTCTCGGCGGTCGCCAGCGGACCGATGGCACCGGCGATCGGATCGCGGCCCTCGGCCAAGCCCGTGATGAGCTTCTGCAGCTGATCGACGCTGGCGTCGAACTCGGCGCCCTTCTCGTCGACGGTGCCCAGCACGGTGTTGAGGTTGGTGATGACGTCGCCGATGAGCTGGTCGCGCGCAGCGAGGTTCTGGGTGAACGCGCTGGTGCTCGACAGCATCGCCGCGAGCGCCCCGCCCTCACCCTGCAGGAGCTCGATGACGGCGCTGCTGATCTCGTTGACCTTGGCGCCGTCCAAACCCTTCACCACCGGCTTGAGCCCGCCGAGCAGGGCGTCGAGATCCAGCGCGGGCTCGGTGTTGACGACGGTGCCGCCCGGCGGCAGCTTCACGAGATCTCCAGGGCCCGAGGTGATTTCGAGGTACCGATCGCCGACGAGGTTCTCGTAGCGGATCACGGCCTTGGTCGAGGTGTAGAGCTGGTAGCGCTCGTTGACGGTGAACTCGACCTCGACGGAGTTGTCGGGATTGAGGCTGAGCCCTTCGACGGTGCCCACGGGGATGCCGGCGATGCGGACGTCCTGTCCCGTCTTCAGCCGCGACGCGTCGGTGAAGGTCGCCCGGTACTTGTCCTCGGCGGCGAACCGGAACTCACCGAACACCACGATCAGCGACGCGGCGACCATCAGCATCACCACCGTGAAAATGCTGACGCTGACCAGGGTTCGTCTTTCGCGATTCACTAGAAGTCGTCCCTTTCCGCATACGCGCCGTTGAACAGGAACTGCAGCGTCGACGGCGCGTCGAATTGCAGCTCGGTGTTCGGCTGGTACGGGACATAGGCGTTGTCGGTGACCAGGAACGGCGTGCGGTACCAGGAACCGCCGTACTGCTTGCTCGGAACATCGGGCAGACCACGGCAATTCGGGCCGCCGGACGCGTTGACGATCGGCAGGCTCTCGGGGTAGGTGTACGCCGGCGAGCCGGGCAGGAAGTTCGACGACACGAACAGACCCGGCCGGATGCCGCCGATGATCGGGGCGAAGCGGTCGATCGCGGCCGCGGTGCCCCGCAGCGTGCATCCGATCACCGGGGAGTACTCGCCGGCGACCTTGAGCGGCGCGCGCAACCGCTGCACTGCGGCGATGTAGTCGTCGGCCGCCGGTTCGAACGTCGCGGTGCCGTTGTTGGCCAACCCCGTCGCCGCCAGCAGCGCCGCATTCAGGTTGTCCTGCTCGTCGACGATGGTCTGGCTGATGGCTGGTGCGTTGTCCAGGATGCGGGCCAGATCCGGGCCGGCGTCGCCGTAGATGTCGGCGACCACCGCGGTGCGGCGCAGATCTTCCTGCAGCGCGGGCAGTTTCGGGTTGAGCTGGCTGGTGTAGTAGTTCAGGCCCGACAGCAACGCCCCGACGTCATCGCCGTGGCCGCGCATACCTTCACCGAGTGCCGACAGCGTGCCGTTGAGCTTGATCGGATCGATCTTCTGCAGCAGGTCGGTCAAGGTCTGGAACAACGTGTTGACCTCGAGCTGCACGTCGTCGGCCTTGACCTCGGTGCCCGGGCGCAGCGGCTGGCCGCTCGGGTCCTCGGGGGCCAGGAACTCTACCGACTTCGCACCGAAGATCGTGGTGCCGCCGATCCGCACCGGCGCATCGCCCGGGATGTAACGCATGTCGTCGCGGTTGATCGCGAGCGTGAGTTTGGCGGCGTTGCCGGCGTATTCGATCGATTCGACCTTGCCGACCTGGATACCGCGGTACTTGACCTTGGCGTCGACGTCCATGACCAGGCCGGCGCGCGGCGAAAGCACCGTCACCTTGTCCGTCGGGGTGAACGCCGCCGTATAGGAAAGGTAGGTGAACACGACAGCGGCAAGAACCAGCGCAGCGAGGATCGCCGCAGCGATCCTCACATGACTGCGCTTGGCGTCACCGTCGCTCATCGTGTTCCTTCCCTTACCCGGAGAGGTTGAAGTTGCCGGACGCGCCGTAGACGGCGAGCGAGATCATCAGCACGATCGTGACCACGACGATGAGCGAGGTCCGAACCGCCTGACCCACCGCGATACCGACGCCGACCGGACCGCCGGAGGCGTTGTAGCCGTAGTAGGTGTGCACGAGCATCACCGCGATCGACATCACGATCGCCTGGAGGAACGACCACAGCAGGTCACTCGGAACCAGGAACGTGTTGAAGTAGTGGTCGTAGAGACCGGCGGACTGGCCGTTGATGTAAACGGTCGTGAAGCGGGCCGCGAAGAACGCGGCCAGCACCGAGAGCGCATACAGCGGAACGATCGCGATCAGCCCCGCGATGAGCCGCGTCGACACCAGATACGAAACCGCATGCACCGCCATCGCTTCCACGGCGTCGATCTCCTCGGCGACCCGCATCGCACCCAACTGTGCCGTGGCACCGGCGCCGATGGTCGCCGCGAGTGCGATACCCGCGATCACCGGAGCCACGATGCGCACGTTGAGGAACGCCGACAGGAAGCCGGTGAGCGCCTCGATGCCGATGTTGCCGAGCGAGGAATAGCCCTGCACGGCGATGACGCCACCCGATGCCAACGTCATGAACGCCGCGACACCGACGGTGCCGCCGATCATCACGAGCGCGCCGGTGCCCATGGACATCTCGGCGATGAGCCGGATCGTCTCCTTGCGGTAGCGGGTGATCGCGTTCGGGACGTAGCGGAACGTCTCGCCGTAGAACAGCGCCTGCTCTCCCACGGTGTCCACCGCACGCGGGAACACCCGCAGCATGCGGCGGAATCGAACTGTCGCGTCGTAGCTCATGATCCTGCGCTCACCGCTACCTCACCAGCACTCTCACGCCGATCGCCGTCATGATCACGTTGATCACGAACAGGCAGATGAACGCGTAGACGACGGTCTCGTTGACGGCGTTGCCGACGCCCTTGGGCCCGCCCTTGACCGTCAGACCCCGGTAGCACCCGACGAGACCCGCGACGACACCGAACAGCAGCGCCTTGATCTCGGCGAGGATGAGTTCGGGCAGGCCCGTCAGCACCGTCAGCCCGTTGATGAACGAGCCGGGGTTGACCCCCTGAAGGAACACCGAGAACACGTAACCGCCCGACAGTCCGATCAGGCAGACCAGACCGTTGAGCAGAAGCGCGACGAAGGTCGAGGCGAGCACGCGCGGGACGACGAGCCGCTGGATCGGGTCGATGCCGAGCACGCGCATCGCGTCGATCTCCTCGCGGATGGTCCGCGCGCCGAGGTCGGCACAGATCGCGGTCGCGCCCGCGCCGGCGACGACGAGCACCGTCACGACGGGGCCGAGCTGGGTGATGGTGCCGAACGCGGTACCCGCACCGGAGAGGTCGGCGGCGCCGATCTCCCGCAACAGGATGTTGAGGGTGAAGGCGACCAGCACCGTGAACGGAATCGCGACCAACAGCGTCGGGACCAGGGAGACGCGGGCGATCATCCAGGTCTGTTCGAGGAACTCCCGGAACTGGAACGGGCGGCGGAACGTCTTGACGAACGTGTCCAAGGACATTTCCACGAACCCGCCCACGGCCCGCGCAGGCGCCGCAAGCTGTTCGATCAACCTCGGCTCCGTTCTCGGGACGGGAAGGTGGCACTCGGCAGGCGGAACGTGTGGCGAAGTGCCGGCGACGCACCGCCCGCGTCGTTACCTACTATGGATTAAGCGTGGCTCTTAGTGAGCCGGATCATACTAACTAGAACGTGTTCGCAGTGTCAAAGACGCCGTATTCCGGGCTGAACTCTTAATTTACGCTGCTCACAGCCATTGTGACGCAGGTCATTCTAGAACGTGTTCTAGCTGGATTCGGGTGCGGGACGCACAAACCGTCAGACCGGGTCCCCGAGCCCCATCGCCGCCGAAAAGCTCCGACCGGGATCTCTCTCAGCAAAGTAGCCCTGCAAAGTCCCCGACAACGCTGACGGGTCCCAGGCATCGCCGTCTGCGCTGAACTGCCGCTCCGCCGTCGGAGCCGCAATCAGGGTGACAGTCGGACCATAAACGATGAACAGCTGCCCGTTGACCCCTTCGGACGCCGGAGAAGCTAAGAATCGGACAAGGTTCACGACATGCTCGGGCGACAGCGGATCGACCGCACCGTCGGCAAGCTCCGGAGCGTCACCGAACACCCCGGCGGTCATCGCCGTGCGCGCCCTCGGCGCGATCGCGTTCGCCCGTACCCCGAAGCGCTCCAGCGCACGGGCGGCCGACAACGTCAGCGCCGTGATACCGGCCTTGGCCGCGCCGTAGTTGGGCTGGCCGACGGGGCCGGACAGACCGGCCTCCGAGGAGGTGTTGATGATCCGCCCGTAGATGGTGCCATCCCCCTCCTTGGCTTTCGACCGCCAGTAGGTGGCGGCGTTGCGGGTCAGCAGGAAGTGCCCGCGCAGATGCACCGCGATGACGGCGTCCCACTCCTCGTCGGTCATGTTGAACAGGATGCGGTCGCGCGTGATCCCGGCGTTGTTCACCACGATCGCGAGACCGCCGAGGCCGTCGGCGGTCTCGACGAGCTCGTCGGCGGTGGATCGCTGGCTGATGTCGCCGGCTACCGCGACGCCCTTGGAGCCGGCCGACGAGATCTCGTCGAGCACATCGGACTTGTCGAGTGCCGCAGCCATGTCGTTGACGACGACGGTGGCACCCGCCTTGGCCAGGCCGATGGCCTCCGCGCGGCCGAGGCCCGCGGCTGCACCGGTGACGACGGCGACGCGGCCGGACAGATCATTCTGGGTCAACTTGCTACTACCTCTAGTCGTGTCGGATCAGGGCGGCGCGAGGGCATTCGGCGACGGCCTGGTCGGCCACCGCCTCCTCCGACTCGGGCACGGGGTCGGCCTTGACGACGGCATAGTCGTCGTCGTCGAGCTCGAACAGGTCGGGGGCTATTCCGACGCAGACGGCGTTGCCCTCGCAACGGTCGCGATCCACTTCCACTCGCATCAGATCCTCCTTCGTCCGGGCTGCCGGTCCGATCATGCCGGGCTCACAGTGTGACACCACTCTGGACCCCAACACTAGAACGTGTTACAACCGGGGAACACCCGAGGTGCGCCTGCACGACCCGGGGCTGCCCCCGAACCCAGGCTCTGAAGACAAGTGAGGACGACGCGATGCGGATCGGCTACACCCCCGAGCAGGAGGAGTTGCGTCGCGAACTGCGGTCGTACTTCACCAAGCTCATGACCCCCGAGCGCGCCGAGGCACTGGCCGCCAGCGACGGCGAGATGGGCCGCGGCAACGTCTACCGCGAGACCGTCGCGCAGATGGGCAAGGACGGCTGGCTGACGCTGTCGTGGCCCGAGGAGTTCGGCGGACAGGCCCGCCCGCCGATGGACGGGCTGATCTTCAACGACGAGGCCGCGATCGCCAACGTCCCCGTTCCGTTCCTGACGATCAACAGCGTCGCGCCGACGATCATGCACTTCGGCACCGAGGAGCAGAAGAAGTTCTTCCTGCCGCGGATCGCCAAGGGAGACCTGCACTTCTCGATCGGGTACTCCGAACCGGGCGCCGGCACCGACCTCGCGTCCCTGCGCACCACCGCGGTGCACGACGGTGACGACTACGTGATCAACGGCCAGAAGATGTGGACCAGCCTGATCGCCTACGCCGACTACGTGTGGCTGGCCGTGCGCACCAACCAGGAAGCCAAGAAGCACCGCGGCATCTCGATGCTCATCGTGCCGACGACCGCCGAGGGCTTCTCCTGGACACCGGTGCACACCGTCTCCGGTGTCGACACCAGCGCCACCTACTACCAGGACGTCCGGGTGCCGAAATCGGCACTGGTCGGCGAGGAGAACGGCGGCTGGAAGCTCGTCACCAACCAGCTCAACCACGAGCGCGTCGCGCTGGTGTCCGCTCAGCCGATCTTCGTCGCCCTCAACGGCGTCCGCGAGTGGGCGCAGAACACCAAGGACGTGCACGGCAATCGGGTGATCGATTCCGAATGGGTGCAGCTGAACCTTGCCCGCGTGCACGCCAAAGCCGAAGTCCTCAAGCTGATCAACTGGGAACTCGCCTCCTCGACCGACACCGCCCCGTCACCGGCGGACGCGTCGGCGGCCAAGGTGTTCGGCACCGAACTGGCCACCGAGGCCTACCGCCTGCTGATGGAGGTGCTGGGCACCGCCGCCACGTTGCGCACCAACTCCCCGGGGGCGGTGCTGCGGGGCCGCATCGAGCGGATGCACAGGTCGTGCCTGATCCTGACGTTCGGCGGCGGTACCAACGAGATTCAGCGTGACATCATCGGCATGGTCGCCCTCGGCCTGCCCCGAGTGAACCGGTAAGGAATCCCCATGGACTTCACCACCACCGAAGCCAGCGAGGACCTCGGCGGCCTCGTGCGGACGATCACCGAATCGGTGTGCACGCCGGAGCATCAGCGCGAACTCGACGGGCTCGGTCCCGACGCCGGCGGCCGGTTCGACAAGACGCTGTGGAGCAAGCTGATCGACGCCGATGTGCTGTCGACGACGGCTCCGGAGTCGGTGGGCGGCGGCGGTTTCGGCGTTCTCGAAGAGGTCGCGGTGCTGGTGGCGCTCGGCCGCCAGCTCGCCGCGGTCCCGTACCTCGAATCCGTGGTGCTGGGCGCGGGTGCGCTCGCGCGGTTCGGGGCCGACGGACTCCAGCAGCAGTGGGCGGCACCGGCCGTCACGGGCGACAAGGTGCTCACCGTCGCACTCGACGGCGAGATGGGCGAGGGCCCGGTGCGCGCCACCACCACCGCCGACGGCGTGACCTTGACCGGGACCAGGACCCAGGTCCCGTTCGCCGTCGGCGCAGACGCGTTCCTGGTGCCGGCCGAAACCGATTCCGGTGTCGCGGTGTTCCTCGTCGCCGCAGCCGACGCCGGAGTCACGGTGACCCCGCTGGACACCACCGGCCACGGCAGCGTCGCCGCGCTGGACCTGCAGGGCGTCGGCATCACCGGCGACCGTCGCGTCGGCGGCTCCGAGGTGCTCGACTGGCTGGTCACCCGCAATGCCCTGGCGCGCAGCGCCTATCAGCTCGGTGTGGTGGAGCGGGCGCTCGAGTTGACCGCCCAGTACGCCCGCGAACGCGAACAGTTCGACCGGCCGATCGGCAGCTTCCAGGCGGTGTCGTCGCGCCTGGCCGACGGCTACATCGACATCAAGGGCCTGCGGCTGACCGTGACGCAGGCCGCGTGGCGGGTGTCGGAGGATCTGCCCGCCGACGTCGACGTCGCCAGCGCCGCGTTCTGGGCCGCCGAAGCCGGCCACCGGGTGGCGCACACCGCGGTGCATGTGCACGGGGGTGTCGGTATCGACATCGACCATCCGGTGCACCGGTACTTCCTGGCCGCCAAGCAGACCGAGTTCGCGGTCGGCGGGGCCACCGGGCAGCTGCTGCGCATCGGCCGCGAGCTGGCCGACACCCCGGCCTGACGGCACGGTGACCGCACCCGCACCGACCGTCTCAGCGCTGCTGTCGGCCCTGTCCGACGTCGACGACCGGGGCGTGCACTCGATCGATCCCGGAAGCGCGGTCACGTCGTTCATCAGCTGGCGCAACCACATCCGCGACGGCGCCACGCTGGCGTCGGCGTTGCGGTCTCGCCTGGACCCCGACCGACCCGGCCATGTCGGCGTCCTGCTGGGCAACACCCCGTTCTTCGGCACGGTGCTGGCCGCCGCGGCGCTGTCGGGCATCGTGCCGGTCGGACTGAACCCGACCCGCCGCGGTGATGCGCTGAGGCGCGACGCCGACCACGCCGACTGCCAGTTCGTCCTGGCCGACGCCGAGAACGTCGCACAGTGCGGCGGCCTTTCGGGACTCGACGTCATCGACGTCGAGTCGGAGGCCTTCGCCGAGGAGCTGTCCGCCCACCGCGGCGCGGACGCCGGGTTCATCGAGCCCGATCCCGAAGATCTGTTCATGCTGATCTTCACCTCGGGCACCAGCGGTGACCCGAAGGCGGTGCGGTGCACACACGAGAAGGTCGCGCTCCCCGGGCTGATGCTCGCCGAACGCTTCGGACTGGGGCCGGCGGACACGTGCTATCTGTCGATGCCGCTGTTCCACTCCAACGCGATCATGGCGGGGTGGGCTCCTGCCGTCGCCGCGGGGGCGTCGATCGCGTTGCGGCGCAAATTCTCGGCGTCGCAGTTCATTCCGGACATCAGGCGCTTCGGCGCGACCTACGCCAACTACGTCGGCAAACCGCTGTCCTACATCTTGGCCACGCCACAGCTTCCCGACGACGCCGACAACCCGTTGCGCATCGCCTACGGAAATGAAGGCGCCCCAAGGGATCTCAGCAGGTTCGCCGAACGGTTCGCGGTCCGGGTCGTCGACGGCTTCGGGTCCAGCGAGGGCGGAGTGTCGATCGCACGCACCCCTGACACCCCCGAAGGCGCACTGGGACCGCTGACCGGCGGCGTCACCATCCTCGACGTCGATACCGGCGCCGAATGCCCGCCCGGCGTGATCGGCGAGTTGGTCAACACCGACGGCCCGGGCCAGTTCCGCGGATACTACAAGGATCCCGAAGCCGAAGCCGACCGGATGCGCGGCGGGATCTACCACAGCGGTGACCTCGCCTACCGCGACGAGGACGGTTACGCGTATTTCGCCGGGCGACTGGGCGACTGGATGCGTGTCGACGGGGAGAACATCGGCACCGCGCCGATCGAGCGAATCCTGATGCGCTTTCCCGGAGTGGCCGAGGCGGCGGTCTATCCGATACCGGACCCCGCCGTCGGCGATCAGGTGATGGCCGCCCTCGTGATGTGCGAGGGCGCTCCGTTCGAAGCTGCCGCGTTCACCGAGTTCCTCAGCGCACAAGCCGATCTCGGCCCGAAGCAGTGGCCTCGATTCGTCCGCGTCGCACCGGCACTCCCCCGCACCGAGACGTTCAAGGTGCTCAAGCGCCGACTCTCCGCCGAGGGGGTCGACTGCCCGGACCCCGTTCACCCGATCGTGCGGCCGTGAGGGACCTGCGCCGCACCGATGTGGCGACGATGCTCCTGGACCGGGCGGGCGACCAGCATCTCGGTGTGCTCACCCGCGAACGGGACTGGACGTGGGACCAGGTGGTCCGGGAGTCCGCCGCGCGGGCGTCTCTGGCCACCCGCCTCCTCGACGGCGTGCCCGGGCCCTTCCATGTCGGGATCCTGCTTGCGAACGTGCCGGACTTCGTCTTCTGGCTCGGTGGTGCGGCACTGGCCGGCGCCACCGTCGTGGGGCTCAATCCCACCCGGGGCACAGCCGATCTCGCCGCCGACATCCGGCACGCGGACTGCCGGCTCATCGTCACCGACTCCGTGGGCGCGCAACGGTTGCGTGGCATCGGTCACGGCGTGCCCGATGACCGGGTGCTGGTCGTGGACGATCCCGAGTATCGGCGGGCGCTTGAGGCGTGTGCCACCGAACCCGCCGTGGCCGCGGGTGTCGGCGCCTCCTCGCTGTTCCTGCTGCTGTTCACCTCGGGGACCACCGGGGCGTCGAAGGCCGTCAAGTGCAGCCAGGGGCGTCTGGCCAGGATCGCGTATGTCGCGACCGAGAAGTTCGGCCATCACCGCGGCGATGTCGACTACTGCTGCATGCCGCTGTTCCACGGCAACGCGCTCATGGCGTTGTGGGCGCCGGCACTGGCCAACGGTGCGACGGTGTGCCTGACGCCGTCCTTCTCGGCATCCCGGTTCCTGTCCGACATCAGGTATTTCGGCGCGACGTTCTTCACCTATGTCGGCAAGGCACTGGCCTACCTGATGGCCACCCCCGAGCAGGCCGACGACTCGGACAACACCCTCACCCGCGGATTCGGCACCGAGGCCTCGCCCGAGGACCAGGCCGAGTTCCGCCGCCGGTTCGGCGCGGAGCTTCACGAAGGGTACGGCTCCAGCGAGGGCGGCGCGCTGGCCACCCCGGACCCTGCAGCACCGGCGACCGCGCTCGGCAGGCCGGCCCACGAGGACGTGGTGGTCGTCGATCCGGCGACGCTGAAGCCCTGTGCCCCAGCGGTTCTCGACCCCCGGGGCCGGGTCACGAATGCTGACGACGCCATCGGCGAGATCGTCGATCGGCGCGGCGCCAGGGACTTCGAGGGCTATTACCGCAACGACGCCGCGGACGCCGACAGGGTGCGCAACGGCTGGTACTGGTCGGGCGATCTGGGCTATGTCGACCGCGACGGGTTCCTGTACTTCGCGGGGCGCAGGGGTGACTGGATCCGGGTGGACGGTGAGAACACCTCGGCGCTGACGATCGAGCGGGTGCTGCGCAGGCACCCCGAGGTGATCGCGGCGGCGGTCTACGGTGTGCCGGATCCGCGGTCGGGCGATCAGGTGATGGCCGCCGTCGAGGTCGCCGAACCCGGATCCTTCGACATCAACGCGTTCGTGGACTTTCTCGTAGGCCAGGACGATCTGGGCGCCAAGGGTTTTCCCAGGTTGTTGCGGGTGTCGGCGCGCCTGCCCGCGACCGGGTCGAACAAGGTGCTCAAACGGGAACTGCAGACGCAGCGCTGGCACACCGACGAGGCCGTGTACCGATGGTCGGGCCGGGGACGTCCGCGGTACCGCTTGATGACCGCCGACGACCGCGCCGCGCTCGACGAGGAGTTCGTGACACACGGAAGGGCCCACCATGGCACCACTTGAGAGCCCAGGCGAGAAACCTACGACCACCTGGGACGAGGTCACCGACGTCCTCGTCGCCGGATCGGGCGCCGGCGGGGTGACCGGCGCGTACACCGCGGCCCGCGAGGGACTCGACGTGATCCTGGTGGAGGCCACCGAGAAGTTCGGCGGCACCACGGCCTATTCGGGCGGCGGCGGGATGTGGTTCCCGTGCAATCCGGTTCTGATGCGCGCCGGCGTCGACGACACCATCGAGGATGCGCTGGAGTACTACACATCCGTCGTCGGGGACCGCACACCGCGGGCGCTGCAGGAGACCTACGTCCGCAGCGGTGCACCGCTGGTCGAGTACCTGGAAGCCGATGAGCTGATCAACTTCTCGCTGTTGCCGTGGCCCGACTACTTCGGTGCGGCGCCCAAGGCGAGGGCCGACGGCATGCGCCACATCGCCGCCAAACCGTGGAAGGTGGCCGCCGCGCCGCATCTGCGGGAACTCGTCCGCGGGCCTCTCGACTCCGACCGGCTCGGCGCCCCGCAGCCGGACGACTACTTCGTGGGCGGCCGCGCGCTGATCGCGCGTCTGCTGGCCGCCGCGCAGCGCCATCCGAACTCGTCGGCGAGGCTGAACACCGCGCTGGTCGAGCTGGTCGTGGAGGACGGTGCGGTGGTCGGGGCCGTCGTCGACGCCGACGGCGAGCGCCGCTCCATTCGGACCCGGCGCGGAGTCCTGCTCGCCGCAGGGGGTTTCGAGCACAACGACGACATGCGAGCACGCTACGGAGTGCCGGGCAGCTCCCGGGACACCATGGGGCCGTGGGGTAATCGCGGGCTCGCACACCAGGCCGGCATCGCGGTCGGCGCCGACACCGACCTGATGGACCAGGCGTGGTGGTCCCCCGGACTGACACACCCGGACGGGACGTCGGCATTCGCGTTGTGGTTCACCGGCGGCATCTTCGTCGACGACCACGGCAGGCGGTTCGTCAACGAGTCGGCGGCCTACGACCGGCTCGGTCGTGCCGTCCTGGCGGCCGTGGACGACGGTCGGGTCACCCTGCCGTTCTGGATGATCTACGACTCCGCGGGGGACAGAGACGGGGTCGTACCTCCCGTCAAGGCCACCAACGTGTCGATGGTGGAGCCCGAGAAGTACATCGCTGCGGGGTTGTGGCGCAGCGCGGACACCCTCGAGGAGCTTGCAGTCCAGATCGGTGTGCCGCCGGACAATCTCGTCGATTCGGTGGCTCGCTTCAACGACTTCGTCCGCCGTGGTGTCGACGAGGATTTCGGTCGCGGCGACGAACCCTACGACCGCGCGTTCTCCGGCGGTGTACCGCCGCTGTACGCGATCGAGAAGGGGCCTTTCCACGCCGCCGCGTTCGGGGTCTCCGATCTGGGCACCAAAGGCGGATTGCGTACCGATACCGCTGCGCGCGTCCTCGACCGGGCGGACAATGTGATCCCGGGGCTGTACGCGGCCGGCAACACGATGGCCGCGCCCAGCGGCACCGTCTATCCGGGCGGCGGCAACCCGATCGGTACCAGCATGGTCTTCAGTCACCTGGCCGTGCTGGACATGGTGAAAGGAACCACACCGTGAGCGGTGCAGCGACAGACGTCCGCCATATCGACACGGGTCAGGCCATGACGCGATTCGCCCGCGGATGGCACTGCCTCGGGCTCGCGGATTCGTTCCGTGACGGAGCGCCCCACGGCATCAACGCGTTCGGCACCATGCTGGTCGTCTTCGCCGACTCCCGCGGCAACCTCGCGGTACTGGACGGCTACTGCCGCCACATGGGCGGCAACCTCGCCCAGGGCACCATCAAGGGCGACGAGGTCGCCTGCCCGTTCCACGACTGGCGCTGGGGCGGCGACGGCAGATGCACGCTCGTCCCCTATGCCAAACGCACCCCCCGCCTGGCCCGCACCCGCGCCTGGCACACCACCGAGGTCAACGGCCAGCTTCTGGTGTGGCACGACCCGGAGGGCTCCGCCCCTGCCACCGAACTGATTCCGCCGACGATCGAGGGTTACGACGAGGGACGCTGGTCGCCGTGGCAGTGGAGTTCGGTGCTCATCGAGGGCGCGCACTGCCGCGAGATCGTCGACAACAACGTCGACATGGCGCACTTCTTCTACATCCACCACGCGTACCCGACGTACTTCAAGAACGTCATCGAAGGACACACCGCCAGCCAGTTCATGGAGTCCAAGCCGCGGCCGGACTTCACGCCCAACCCGGAAAAGCTCTGGGAAGGAACGTATCTGCGGTCGGAGGCAACCTACTTCGGACCGGCGTACATGATCAACTGGCTGCACAACGACCTCGCGCCGGAGTTCACCGTCGAGGTCGCGCTGATCAACTGCCACTACCCGGTGACCCATTCGTCGTTCATGCTGCAGTGGGGCGTGGCCGTCCAGGAGATGCCGGGCCTTCCCGCCGACAAGGCCGAGAAGCTGGCGTCGGCGATGAGTCGCTCGTTCGGTGAGGGCTTCCTCGAAGACGTGGAGATCTGGAAGAACAAGTCACCGATCGAGAACCCGTTGCTGACCGAGGAGGACGGGCCGGTGTACCAGCACCGCCGCTGGTACCACCAGTTCTACGTCGATGCCGCCGACGTCACCGCGGACATGACCGACCGCTACGAGCAGGAGGTCGACACCACCCACGCCAACGTGTTGTGGCAGCGGGAGGTCGACGAGAACATGGCCGCGCGGGGGTAAACCACCGAAATCACAAGGGGGACGCCAGCGACGGCACCACGGCCTCGATCAGATGCGGGCCGGGTTCGGCGAAGGCGGCGCTCAATGCGGCCGCCAGGTCCTCGGCCGTCGTGACGCGGCGGCCCGGAACCCCCATCCCCTCGGCGATCTTCACGAAATCGATGGTCGGACTGCCGAGGTCGAGAAGCTGCGAGGCACGGGGACCGGGAGCCTCGGCGTTGGCCGCACCGACGCGGAGCAGCTCGAGCCGCAGGATGTCGTAGGCGCCGTTGGCGAAGATCACCGTGGTCACATCGAGGTTCTCGCGGGCCTGGGTCCACAGGGCGGACACGGTGTACATCGCCGAACCGTCCGCCTGCAGCGACACCACCGGACGGCCCGGCGCCGCGATCGCCGCCCCGATCGCGGCCGGCATTCCGTAGCCGATCGCACCCCCGGTCAGCGTCAGCACATCGTGGGCCGGGGCTCCCGCGGTCGCCGACGCCACCCCTATTCCCGCGGTGTTGGATTCGTCGACAACGACCGCACCTTCGGGGAGAAGCGCACCGATCACCGCGGCCGCGGAGAACGCGGTGAGGTGTCCCGTCGGCATGTCCGGGCGCGCCGACGGCGCCACCTGCACGCGGGTGTCGGAGGTCAGTTCGTCGGCGAGTGCCTCCAGCGCGGCGGTCGCGCCGAGATGTTGTGCCAGCGTGTGCACTTCACATCCGGGCGGTACCAGGCTGCTCGCGCGGCCCGGGTAGGCGAAGAAGGACACCGGAGCGGCCGCACCGGCCAGGATCAGATGCTCGGCGCCGCGGAGTTGCTCCTCGGCGGCCTCGGCGAAGTACGCGAGCCTCTCGACCGCCGGGACACCCGCACCGCGCTGCAGCCGGGCCGGAAACGTCTCGCACAGCACCCGGGCACCGGTCGCCTCGGCGATCCGCGCGGCGGCCGAGAGTCCCGGCATGCGGGTGGCGTCACCACCGATCAGCAAGATCGTCGGCGCGCCGGAGTTCAGCACATCGACCGCATCGCGGACCGCGTCCTCGTCGGAAGCGACCGGCTCGACCTCGGGCGGGAACGGATCGGGAACATGGTCGCTCCGCAAGCTCCGCTCCGCCGGTTCCCCGTCGCTCCAGGAGACGTCGGCGGGCAGGATCAGCGTGGAGACGATGCCCGCCCGGCTGGCGGTCACCGCATCCACCGCGTCCACGGCGATGTCCCCGCAGTCGAGGGTCCGGCGCGTCCAGCCGGACACGGTCCGCGCGAGGGCGTCGATGTCGGATTCCAGCGGTGCGTCGTACTGCTTGTGATACGTCGCGTGGTCTCCGACGACCACCACCATCGGCACATGGGCCCGCCGGGCGTTGTGCAGATTCGCCAACCCGTTGCCCAGCCCCGGCCCGAGATGCAGAAGCACGGCCGCCGGGGTGCCGGTCATCCGTGCGTAGCCGTCAGCGGCACCGGTGGCCACGCCTTCGAACAACGTCAGGACACCGCGCATCCGCGGCACCGCATCGAGTGCGGCCACGAAATGCATCTCCGAGGTGCCCGGATTGGCGAAGCACACCTCGACGCCGTGGTCGACGAGGGTGGTCAGCAGAGAGTAGGCGCCGTTCACACCTGTCGTTATACGCCCGATCAGTTGTCGCGAATAGCGTCCAGCCGCGTGGAGGCCTCGTCGAATCCGCTCACCAGCTCGGCGATGATGTCGGCAACGGGCCGGATCTCGTTCATCCGGCCGACGATCTGGCCCACCGGCATCGCGACGGTGGTCGGGTCGCTGGATTCGCTCATCCGCTGATGGGCCTCGCTGACAAGGATGTTCTGCAGCGGCATCGGCAACGGCTCGGGCGCGCCCTCGGCGTCCCAGGCGTCGGTCCACCGGCTCTTGAGCAGCCGCGCGGGCTTACCGGTGTAGATGCGACGGCGCACGGTGTCGGCCGAGGTGGCCTTCAACATGGCTTCCTGGATCACCGAGCGACCAGATTCCAGCCGAACACCGAGGTCGTACTCCGCCGAGGTCAGAAACGCCGAGCCCATCCAGACACCCTGTGCGCCAAGGGCCAGGGCCGCCGCGACCTGCCGGCCGGTCCCGATGCCGCCGGCGGCCAGCACCGGCGCCCTGCCGTCAAGAGCATCGACGATCTCCGGCCACAACACCATCGACCCGATCTCACCGGTGTGCCCGCCCGCCTCATGCCCCTGGGCGACGACGATGTCGACACCGTTCTCCACATGGCGCAGAGCGTGTTTCGGCGAACCCGCCAGGGCCGCCACGGGTACGCCCGCCTCATGCACCTGGTCGATGACGTCCTTGGGCGGTGATCCCAGCGCGTTGGCGATCAGCTTGATCGGATGCTTGAGCGCAACCTCGACGTGGCTGCGGGCGACCGAATGCAGCCATCCCAGAACACCTTCGGAGCGTTCCTCATCCTCGGGCAGCGGCGGGACGCCGAGATCGGCGAGGGTCTTGTCGACGAACTCGCGGTGTTCGGCCGGGATCAGCTTGTTGATGTCGACCGACGTGCCCTCGGTCGGAACCTTCGCGGGCATCACGATGTCGACACCGTACGGCTTGCCGTCGGTGTTGGCGTCCATCCACTGCAGGACGTTCTCCAGGTCGTCGGCATCATTGAATCGCACACACCCGAGCACACCGAGCCCACCGGCCTTGGTCACCGCCGCGGCGACCTTCTCCGACGGGGTGAAGACGAAGATCGGGTACTCGATGCCGAAGCGATCGCAGAGTTCGGTACGCATCAGTTGGCTCCCACGTGTTTGGCGTGCACCTCATCGGCCGGACGTTCCTCGGTGGTGTCCTTGGCCCAGCGGTAGTCCGGCTTGCCCGCCGGCGACCGCTTTATCTCGTCGACCAGCCAGAGACTGCGCGGCACTTTGTATCCGGCGATCTCCTTGCGCACGAACGCATCGAGATCCGCCAGGGACGGACGCGCGCCGTCGCGGGGATGCACGACGGCGGCGACGTGCTGACCGAAGCGCGGATCCGGGACACCGACCACCAGCGCGTCGAACACATCGGGGTGCCCCTTCAGGGCGGCCTCGACCTCTTCGGGGTAGATCTTCTCGCCACCGGAGTTGATCGACACCGAGCCACGGCCGAGCATCGTCACGGTGCCGTCCGCCTCCACCTCGGCGTAGTCGCCCGGGATCGCGTACCGCACGCCGTTGTAGGTCCGGAAGGTCTCGGCGGTCTTCTTCTCATCCTTGAAGTACCCGACCGGGATGTGTCCGCACTTGGCGATGACACCCCGCTTGCCCGAGCCGGGCTCGACCTCGTTGCCGTCCTCGTCGAGCACCTTGGTGTTCTTGTCGATCGTCACGCGCGGACCGCCGGTGTGCGACTGCCCTTTCGCGACGATGCTGGTGCCACCGAAGCCGGTCTCCGACGACCCGATGGAGTCGGTGATGATCCGGTTGGGCAGCAGCTCGAGGAACTTCTCCTTGATGCTGGTGGAGAACAGCGCCGCGGTGCTGGCCAACAGGAACAGCGACGACAGGTCGTAGGTGTTGCCTTCCTCCTGATGCGCCAGCAGTGCGTCCAGCAGCGGGCGGGCCATCGCGTCACCGGTGAAGAACAGCAGGTTCACCTTGTGCTCGTGGATCATCCGCCAGATCTGGTCGGCGTCGAACTCCGGTGTCAGCACGACGGTGTGGCCGGAGAACAGCGCCATCCACGTGGCCGACTGCGTCGCACCGTGGATCATCGGCGGGATCGGCAGCCGGACCATCGGGGGGTTGTCGACCGCGGCCTTGGACAGGTCGTACTCGTCGGCGATCGGTTCACCGGTCGCGAAGTCGGTGCCGCCGAACAACACCCGGTAGATGTCCTCGTGGCGCCACATCACGCCCTTGGGGAACCCGGTGGTGCCGCCGGTGTAGAGCAGGTAGATGTCGTCCTCGCTGCGGGGACCGAAGTCCCGCTCGGGCGAACCCTGCTCCAGCGCCGCGTTGAACTCGACGCCACCGTAGCGCTCGTAGTCGTCGTCGCTGCCGTCTTCGATCACCAGGATCGTCTTCACCTTCGGCGTCTCAGGAAGCACGTTGGCCACGCGGTCGGCGTAGCGGCGTTCGTGCACCAGCGCGACCATGTCCGAATTGTCGAAGAGGTACTTCAGCTCACCCTCGACATAGCGGAAGTTGACGTTGACCAGGATCGCGCCGGCCTTCACGATGCCGAGCATCGCGATGACGATCTCGTTGCGGTTGCGGCAGTACAGGCCGACCTTGTCGTCCTTCTTGACGCCCTGGTCGAGGAGGTAGTGGGCAAGGCGGTTGGCCTTCTCCTCCAACTGCGCGTAGGTCAGCTGTTCGTCACCGGTGATGATGGCGACACGGTCAGGCACGGCGTCGATGGCGTGCTCGGCAAGATCGGCGATGTTCAGGGCCACGGCTCTAAACTAGAACGTGTTACATTTCCAGACAAGTCTGTGGCATCGACGCTGGAAGGCGGATCAATTCGTGAGCGACGAACAAAACTCAGAAAAGGGTCCCGACGCCCTCGTCGAACAGCGGGGCCACACCCTGATCGTCACGATGAACCGGCCGGAAAAACGCAATGCGCTCTCCGCCGAAATGATGCAGATCATGGTCGAGGCCTGGGACCGCGTCGACTCCGATCCCGAGATCCGCAGCTGCATCCTGACCGGCGCCGGCGGGGCGTTTTGCGCGGGCATGGACCTCAAGAAAGCGGACAGCCAGGCACCCGGGGACTCGTTCAAGGACGGCAGCTACGACCCGTCCAAGATTCCCGCGCTACTCAAGGGCCGCCGCCTGACCAAGCCGCTGATCGCCGCGGTCGAGGGCGCCGCGATCGCCGGCGGCACCGAGATCCTGCAGGGCACCGACATCCGGGTCGCCGGCGAGAGCGCGAAGTTCGGCGTTTCGGAGGCCAAGTGGAGCCTCTACCCGATGGGAGGTTCGGCCGTCCGTCTGGTCCGCCAGATTCCTTACACCGTCGCCTGCGACATCCTCCTCACAGGACGCCACATCAGCGCGGCCGAGGCCAAGGAGTTCGGACTGATCGGGCACGTGGTTCCCGACGGGCAGGCGCTGACCAAGGCGCTGGAGATCGCCGAGGTCATCAACGGCAACGGCCCCCTCGCGGTGCAGGCCATCCTCAAGACCATCCGTGAGACCGAGGGCATGCACGAAGAAGAGGCCTTTGGGCCCGACACCGCCAACGGCATCCCGGTGTTTCTCTCCGAGGACTCCAAGGAGGGTCCGAAGGCGTTCCTGGAGAAGCGCAAGCCGGTCTGGAAGCTGAAGTAGGCACTCCGCCGAACTTGCATTCCAGCAGCGGAAGTTCGAGAAGACGCCTGCTGGAATGCAAGTTCGGCGCTGTTAGCTCAGCACCTTCGCTGTGGGCGTGAACACCACCGGCATCGACTCCAGACCGCTGACGAAGTTGGCCGGCCGCAGCGGCAGCATGTTCTCGTCGGCGAGCCTCAGGTCGGGCAGACGCTGCACGATCTTGCCGAGCATGAGTTTGAGCTCGAGGCGGGCCAGCTGATTGCCCAGGCAGAAGTGCGTGCCGAAACCGAACGCCACGTGACTGTTCGGGTCCCGGTGGATGTCGAAAGACTCCGGGTTCTCGAAAACACTCTCGTCAAAGTTCGCCGATTCGAACATCAACATGATCTTCTCGCCCGATTTCAGGGCGGTGCCGTGGAAGTCGGTGTCGGCGGTCAGGGTCCGGCACATGTTCTTCACCGGCGACGTCCAGCGCAGCATCTCCTCGATGGCGCCGGGAAGCAGGTCCGGCTGGGCTACTACCTGGCGCCACTGATCCTGGTGTCGCAGAAGCTGTTCGGTGCCTCCCGACAGCGTGTGCCGGGTGGTCTCGTCGCCACCGATGAGGATCAGCAGCGTTTCGAACACGATCTCGTCGTCGGACATCCGTGAGCCCTCGACCTCGGCGTTGACCAGGATCGAGAACAGGTCGTCACGGGGGTTGGACCGCCGGTCCGCGATCACCTCCATGGTGAACGCGGTGTAGGCGGCGAACGTGTCCATCAACTTCTGGATGGTCTGCTCGTCCACGGTGGACGACAGCCCGCACACCAGGTCGTCGGACCACGTCAACAACATGTCGCGTTCCTCGGGGAGCACACCCAGCATGTCCCCGATCACCGCCATCGGCAGCGGTGCGGCGATGTCGCCGACGAAGTCACACTCACCGCGCTCGCAGACCGCGTCGATCAGTGTGTCGCAGAGCTTTTCGATCGACGGCACCTTGTCCATCACGCGTTTGCGGGTGAAGCCGGAGTTGACCAGCTTGCGGCGCAGCAGATGCGCGGGATCGTCCATGTCGATCATGTACGGCATGCCCGGCTGGTCGGGCCGGATTCCACCGGTACTGGAGAACAACTCCGGGTTGCGCTCGGCGTCGAGCACGGCCTGATACGTCGTCGCCGCAGCCAGTCCGTTGCGATCCCGGAACACCGGCTGATTCGCGCGCATCCACGCGTAGGCGGCCCGCGCGGCGGTGCCGTCGGCGTAGAAGTTGCCGTCAGCCAGATCGACGTCCAGCCCGGTCTCAACAGTGGATGTCATTATGCTCCTACGATTTTGGCGTCAGCGAAGGTCATGTCGACGTTGGCTGCCGAACTCGACACCAGCGCGCGTTTGGGCAAGCCTAGGGACGAAAGCTCGGCCGCGTAGGGATGTTCGCCGAGTCGGAGCGAGACACCTCCGGGCCGGTAGCGCACCCCCGAGAGCACCATCTGCCCTTCCGTTTCGCGGGTGACACCGTCGAGATGCGAGTACGTCGAATGCACCTGCGGACGTGATCCGAACGCCGAAGGCATCGGGATCCCGGGCGCGAAGTCCATGCTCACCGCGTGGCGGCCGTCGATGCTGACGTCGAACCCGAACTGCCGTCCGTGGCGAATGGTGAAATCCGCCATCACCTTCGGGTAGCCCCAGATCGTCCGGCCGGCCTCCAGGGTGAACGACTGGTCGACCGGTAGGTGGTGCACGAACGCGCCGGCCGACTGCAACGCCCGTAACCCCGTTGCTTGAGAAGGAGATGTGCCCGGCGGGTTCACCATGATGTTGGTGCCGTACTCGTAGTACTGGCCGAGATCGGTGTCCTCGTAGCGCATCAGCATCAGCACGGCCAGGGCGCGACGGTTGCCGCGGCCGAATCGGCATACCCGCAGTCCGCTGTAGTCGATCATCCGCTGCGCTGCGGCGGCGTCCACGACGAACATCGCGGTGTGCTGGTGGGCACGGCGCACCCGCACCGGCATGGTGAGGACGGTTCCGGCGATGGTGTGTTGTGTCACACCGCACAATCTAGAGCGTGCGCTAGACACTCGGCAAGGAAGTGTCTAGTCGGATGTCCTACACGAGGTCGGCGAGGTCGCGGATCTGCTCGGGGGATCGTGCGCCGACGACCATCATCGTGACGCCGGCGGCTTCCCACGCCGTGATCTGCTCCTTGACGTACGCCAGATCGCCGACAATCGCCGAGTCGTCGACCAGCTCGTCGGGAATCACCGTGGCCGCTTCGTCCTTGCGGTCACTGCGGAACAACCGGGTCACGTCGTCGACGACCTCGGCATAGCCCATCCGGCGATACACGTCGGCGTGGAAGTTGGTGTCTTCGGCGCCCATTCCGCCCATGTAGAGCGCCAGGTGCGGCTTCATCAGCTCCATGATCGCCGGCCGGTCGTCGGTGACGACGACCTGTGCCGTCGCGCAGATCTCGAACGTCTCCCGGGTACGACGCGCGCCGGGACGGGCGAATCCCTCGTCGAGCCACTCGTTGTACATGCCCGCGATGCGCGGCGAATAGAAGATCGGCAGCCACCCGTCGCAGATCTCGGCGGCCAGCGCGACGTTCTTGGGTCCCTCCGCGCCGAGCATCACCGGGATGTCCGAGCGCAGCGGGTGGGTGATCGGCTTGAGGTTCTTGCCCAGACCCGTGGTGCCCTCGCCGGTCAGCGGCAGCGGGTAGTGCGGCCCGTCGCTGTGGACCGGGGCCTCCCGCGCCCAGACCTGCCGCAGGATGTCGACGTACTCCCGCGTGCGGGCCAACGGCTTCGGGAACTTCGCTCCGTACCAGCCCTCGACGACCTGCGGACCGGACACCCCGAGCCCGAGGATGTGCCGTCCTCCGGACAGGTGGTCGAGCGTCAGCGCGGCCATCGCGCACGCGGTCGGCGTGCGCGCCGACAGCTGGATCACCGAGGTGCCCAGGCGCATCCGGGTGGTCTCGCGCCCCCACCACGCCAGCGGGGTGTAGGCGTCCGAGCCCCACGCCTCGGCCGTGAAGACGGTGTCGAAGCCCGCCCCCTCGGCGGCTGCGACGAGCTCGGCGTGGTTCTCCGGTGGCTGAGCGCCCCAATATCCGAGCTGCAAACCCAACTTCATGCCAGCCGTCCTTCCGGGCCACCGGGCCCGCTTCTTGAAACCATTCTTAGAACCTGTTCTACTCGATGCCGTGACCACCAGCCAAAGCAGCCCGGTGCAGATCGACCCGCATGAGCCGCCGCTTTCTGCGCCGTTGAAGCTCGCATTCGACTACACCCGTTCAGTAGGACCGCTCCTCGGTGACTTCTTCACCGCGCTGCGTGAGCGGCGCATCGTCGGGGTTCGCGGATCGGACGGCAAGGTGCTCGTCCCGCCGGCCGAATACGACCCCGTCACCTGGGAGCAATTGACCGAGATCGTACCGGTGGCCAGTGTCGGGACGGTGCTGTCCTGGACGTGGCAGCCCCAGCCGCTGCCGGGGCAGCCGCTGGACCGTCCGTTCGCCTGGGCGCTGATCAAGCTCGACGGCGCGGACACCCCGCTGCTGCACGCCGTAGATGTGGGAGACGCGGGTTCGGAATCCATCAGCACCGGCGCCCGGGTGCACGCGCACTGGATCGACGAGCCGGTCGGTGCGATCACCGACATCGCCTACTTCGCCCTCGGCGACGAGGCGGAGGACGTCCCGCCCGCCCCGGAGGGCCTCGATCCCGTGACGATGGTCGTATCACCGTCCGCCATCGAGATCCAGCACACCGCTTCGCTTCCCGAGAGCACGTTTCTGCGTGCACTGGAGCAGGGCACGCTGCTCGGCGCCCGCAGCGGCGAAACGGGTAAGGTGTACTTCCCCCCGAAGGAAGCGGACCCCGCCACGGGCCTGGAACTCAACAACTTCGTCGAGCTGCCCGACAAGGGCACCGTGACGACGTTCGCGATCATCAACATCCCCTTCGCCGGTCAGCGGATCAAGCCGCCGTATGTGGCCGCCTACGTCCTGCTCGACGGCGCCGACATCCCATTCCTGCACCTGGTCACCGAGATCGATCCGTCCGAAGTCCGGATGGGCATGCGGGTGCAGGCCGTTTGGAAACCCGAGGAGGAGTGGGGCCTCGGCATCGACAACATCGATTACTTCCGGCCGACAGGCGAACCCGACGCCGACTACGACACCTACAAGCACCACCTGTAGACAGGAACCTCACTCATGACCAATCAGCGAGAAGCGAAGCGAGATCGCGCATGACAGACGTCGCAGTGGTCGGGTTCGCCCATGCACCCCACGTCCGCCGCACCAACGGCACCACCAACGGCGTCGAGATGCTGATGCCGTGTTTCCGCGAGCTCTACAGCGAACTCGGCCTGGAGCAGACCGACATCGGCTTCTGGTGTTCGGGATCGTCGGATTACCTTGCCGGGCGGGCCTTCTCGTTCATCTCGGCGATCGATTCGATCGGTGCGGTCCCACCGATCAACGAATCGCACGTCGAGATGGACGCCGCCTGGGCACTGTACGAGGCCTACATCAAGATCCTGACCGGCGAGGTCGAGACCGCTCTGGTGTACGGGTTCGGGAAGTCGTCGGCCGGCACACTGCGCCGGGTCCTGGCGCTACAGACCGACCCCTACACGGTCGCGCCGCTGTGGCCCGACTCGGTGAGCATGGCCGGTCTGCAGGCCCGCTTCGGTCTCGACTCCGGCAAGTGGACCGCCGAGCAGATGGCGCGGGTGGCGCTCGACGCGCTGGCCGCCTCTCCGCGGGTGGATCGTCTGGAACCCGGCAACAATGTCGAGGAGCTGCTGGACCAGCCGTACTTCGCAGAACCGTTGCGCCGCCACGACATCGCGCCGATCACCGACGGCGCGTCGGCGATCGTCCTCGCCGCGGGAGACCGCGCCCGCGAGCTTCGCGAGCGCCCGGCCTGGATCACCGGCATCGAGCACCGCATCGAGACACCGGTTCTCGGCGCCCGCGACCTGACGACGTCGCCGTCGACGGCGGCCTCGGCGGCCGCGGCGACCAACGGCGACCCGGGCTCGATTGAGATCGCCGAGCTGTACGCACCGTTCAGCCATCAGCAGCTCATCCTCACCGAGGCGATCGGTCTGGGCGAGAACACGACGATCAACCCCTCCGGTGGCGCCTTGGCCGCGAACCCGATGTTCTCGGCCGGCCTGGAGCGGATCGGCCTGGCGGCGCGCCACATCTTCGAGGGCAACGCCTCCCGTGTGCTGGCCCACGCGACGAGCGGGCCTGCGCTGCAACAGAATCTGGTCGCCGTCTTGGAAGGTAAGTAGCCATGGCCAAGAAACTCGCCGCCGTTCTGGGGACCGGACAGACGAAGTACGTCGCCAAGCGCAAAGACGTGTCGATGAACGGACTCGTGCGCGAGGCGATCGACCGCGCACTCGACGATGCCGGCGTGACGCTGGCCGACATCGACGCCGTGGTCGTGGGCAAGGCTCCGGACTTCTTCGAGGGCGTCATGATGCCCGAGCTGTTCATGGCCGATGCGACCGGCGCCACCGGCAAGCCGCTGATCCGTGTCCACACCGCAGGCTCGGTCGGCGGTTCGACGGCGATCGTCGCCGCCAGCCTGGTGCAGTCCGGCAAGTACCGGCGCGTGCTGACGATGGCGTGGGAGAAGCAGTCCGAGTCCAATGCCATGTGGGCGCTGAGCATTCCGGTGCCGTTCACCAAGCCGGTCGGCGCGGGCGCCGGCGGCTACTTCGCTCCGCACGTGCGCGCCTACATCCGCCGTTCCGGCGCACCGACCCACATCGGCGCGATGGTCGCGGTCAAGGACCGCCTCAACGGCGCCAAGAACCCGCTGGCCCATCTGCATCAGCCCGACATCACCCTGGAAAAGGTGATGGAGTCTCCGATGCTGTGGGATCCCATCCGCTACGACGAGACCTGTCCGTCCTCCGACGGTGCCGCGGCGTTGGTGATCGGTGACGAGGCCAGCGCGGATGCCCGGGTGGCGGAGGGACATCCCGTCGCCTGGATCCACGCCACCGCACTGCGTACCGAACCGCTGGCCTACGCCGGACGCGATCAGGTGAACCCGCAGGCCAGCCGCGACGCGGCGGCCGCACTGTGGAAGTCGGCGGGCATCAGCAGCCCGATCGACGAGATCGACGTGGCCGAGGTATACGTGCCGTTCTCGTGGTACGAGCCGATGTGGCTGGAGAGCCTCGGGTTCGCCCCCGAGGGTGAAGGCTGGAAGCTCACCGAGGCGGGTGAAACCGCCATCGGCGGGCGTATCCCGTTCAACCCGTCGGGCGGTGTGCTGTCGTCTAATCCGATCGGCGCCTCGGGCATGATCCGGTTCGCCGAGTCGGCGATCCAGGTGATGAACAAGGCCGGCGAACACCAGGTCCCGAACGCACGCAAGGCCCTGGGCCATGCGTACGGCGGTGGCGCGCAGTACTTCTCGATGTGGGTGGTCGGCTCAGACAAACCAGGGGACAAGCCCGCGTAACGCACCCGCCGACATTGCGCTCCGGCAGGACCGCACTCGCGAAAGTCCTGCTGGAATGCAATGTCGGCGTCAGTGTCGGTAGCCGCGCCAGACCGCGCGGACCAACCCGTCGATCGCGCGGTCGTCGAGCGGGGGCATCCCGAGCACCAGCCGGTAGTACGGCGGGGACACCACCGCGTCGACCACCACCTCGACGTCGACGTCGTCGCGCAACTCGCCGCCCTCGACCGCATCCCGAACGGTCGCGGCCACCGCTGCCCTCCGGGGAGCGATCCACTGGTCGCAGAGCGCCTGCTGGATGGCGGGATCCGACGCCGACGCCGCAATCACGTTGCGCAGCAACGGGCCGACAGTCGGATCGACCAGTATCGCGTTCAGCGCGCAGACGTGGTGGACGACGGCTTCCACCGACGTGCTCCCGGGCGGGCGGGTGATCGAGTCCCGGACCGAGTCGAGAAGTCCCTCCAGGACGATCGCCGGTGCCGAAGGCCACCACTTGTAGATCGTCGTGCGACTGACCTCGGCACGTCGCGCGATCGCCTCGACGCTCGCCGCCGCGGGCCCGCCGGCCAGCGCCAGTTCGGCCGCGGCGGTCAGCACGGCGCTGCGCACCGCCTCACTGCGGGGTCGTCCACGGCGACTGGCCACGGGGTCAGCTTATTGCCGGAGTCCGTCTCAAGCCGGTGACCGCCACCGCGAGGCAGCCGACGGCGGCGACGGCGCCGAAGCCGAACATCGACGGATAGCTCGCGTAGTCGGACAGGAACACCATCGCCGCGGGCACCCCGAAGCCCAGGTAGCACAGGCTGTAGAACACCGCGGTCAAACCCGCGAGATCGTCGGGCGTCGCGATCCGCTGAATCTCCAGCAGGCCGGCGACCAACGCCATTCCGTAGCCGGCCCCGAGGACGGCGGCAGCCACCACGGTGGCCCAGATCGTCAACGATGCGGAGGCCCATGCCGCCAACGCCATGCCGGCCGCGACCAGCCCCAGCGCGACGACCACACCGAGCGCTCCCCTGGACAGCAGGCTGCGGCCGAGGTGCTGCACGCCGAAGGCGACGCCCAGGGTCACGGCGCACAGCAGCGCCGAGAACGCGATGGGGGCGGCGGCCACGTGTTCGGTCATCAGTGCGGGCAGCACGGCGTAGGCGGACGCGCCCGCCCCGAACACCCACGGCGCGAGGGGGACCACCACGAGCAGGAACCGTCGGTGCGACGCGCCGGGGATCGCGAGGTCGGTCCACCACGAGTTCGCCGCCGGCCGCACCGAGACCGAGCGCGCGCGGGTCTCGGGAGCGGAGAGCAACAGCACCGCCGCGGCGACTGCCATGGCGACGTTGATCGCGTAGGGCAGCACCGTGGGAGCGGGGCCCCACTGCGCGAGCACTCCGGCGACCGCCGCGCCCAACCCGAAGCCGGCGGTCAGGCTCATCGCGGCACGACGCGCGCCGGCGTCACCCACGCCCCACGGCGGGCTGGACAGTTCCTTGATCCAGCTGCCACCGACGGCCATCGCGAGCCCGAGGGCCAGACCGCTGAACACCCGGCCGACGCCGAGCAACCAGGCCGAGTCGGCACCCACCGCGAGGATGAGCGAACCGATGGCCGCGAGCAGCGGGGCGGGCAGCATCAGCGGCCGTCGACCGAAGCGATCCGACAGCGGCCCGCCGATCAGCAGCGCGGGCACGATCCCCAGCACATAGGCGAACAGCAGCAGGTCGACCGTCAGCGCCGAGAAACCGTCGTCGAGGCGATACATGACCAGGAGCGGGGTGAACTCGTTTCCACCCCACGCGATCGCGAAGGTCGCGAGCGCGACAGCGATCCACCCGCGGGCCCTGCGACCTGCCCCGATCGTGGCCGGTCGGTCGAGCCCGGCCGTCGCGGCGCCTCCGCCAGAATAAGTGGACACTTTGTCCACTATATAAGCGAGCGCAAGTGGGTACCCGTCTCGACGGGAGTGGCATCGGCAACATTCTTCGCAGGTGAACGCGTATTGGATTGCGCCCCGGCGGGGCAAAACTGTAACGTGTTCTAGTTAGAAGCCAACAACTGGGGAGGCCCAAGGTGAGCACCGACACGGCTGGCATTCGCGAGATCGACACCGGAGCGCTGCCCGACCGGTACGCCAGAGGCTGGCACTGCCTCGGTCCGGTCAAGAACTTCACCGACGGCGAACCACACGGCATCGAGATCTTCGGGACCATGCTGGTGGTCTTCGCCGACTCGCAGGGCGAATTGAAGGTCCTCGACGGCTACTGCCGCCACATGGGCGGCAACCTCGCCCAGGGCACCATCAAGGGCGACGAGGTCGCCTGCCCGTTTCACGACTGGCGCTGGGGCGGCGACGGCAAATGCAAGCTCGTCCCCTATGCCAAACGCACCCCCCGCCTGGCCCGTACGCGTGCCTGGCACACCGACGTCCGCGGCGGTTTGCTCTTCGTCTGGCACGACCACGAGGGCAATCCTCCGCAGCCGGAGGTCCGCATCCCGGAGATCCCGCAGTGGTCGAGCGGCGAGTGGACCGACTGGAAGTGGAACACGATGCTGATCGAGGGCTCCAACTGCCGCGAGATCATCGACAACGTCACCGACATGGCGCACTTCTTCTACATCCATTTCGGCTTGCCGACGTACTTCAAGAACGTCTTCGAAGGGCATGTCGCCAGCCAGTATCTGCACAACGTCGGCCGCCCCGACATCAACGACATGGGCACCGCCTACGGTGACGCGTCCCTGGACTCCGAGGCCAGCTACTTCGGCCCGTCGTTCATGATCAACTGGCTGCACAACACCTACGGCGACTTCAAGGCCGAGTCGATCCTGATCAACTGTCACTATCCGGTGTCGCAGGACTCGTTCGTCCTGCAGTGGGGTGTGATCGTGGAGAAGCCCCAGGGCCTCGACGACAAGACCACCGAGAAACTCGCCGATGCGTTCACCGACGGTGTCAGCAAGGGCTTCCTGCAGGACGTCGAGATCTGGAAGCACAAGACGCGTATCGACAACCCCCTGCTGGTCGAAGAAGACGGCGCCGTCTACCAGATGCGCCGTTGGTACCAGCAGTTCTACGTCGACGTCGCCGACGTGACGCCGGAGATGACCGACCGCTTCGAGATGGAAGTCGACACCACGGTGGCGAACCAGAAGTGGAACGTCGAGGTCGAGGAGAATCTCAAGGCGCGCGAGGCCGAGAAGACGGAGCAGCCGGCGACATGAGCCGCCCACCGGATGTGGACCGCCTCGCCAGATCGATGCTCCTGCTGCACGGTCACGACGACGAGGGTCATGAACACGGCCACACTCCGGCTCCGACCGAGAGCAGGCCCGGATCCTGGCGCAAGGCACCGGATTTCACGTCAGACCCGGATCGGGCCGCGGCCGTGCGCGCAAGCAGTCAAGCCGACCGCGAGCGCTACCTCAACTCTGGACTCGCGTCGGTGGACTGCCGGTTCTGTCACGTCTCTGTCAAGGTGAAAAAGCTCGGTCCCGCACACACGTCCGTGCAGTGGACACGGGACGCGACGCAGCGCTGCGCGCATTTCACCGAGATCCGGGATGCCGGCGGCGATCCCGCCCGCTCACCATCCTGCCCGCGGCTGGCCGACAGCATCAGGCACGCGGTGGCCGAGGGCTGCCTGGAGGAATACTCCAGCGCTCCATCGCCCGGCGACGGCGAGCCGTCTACAAGCCCCTGAACCGTTCCTGAACTTGCTCGGCGGTCAGACCGTAGTCCGCCAGCGAGTACGTGTGTTTCGGGGCGCGGGGGCCCTTCTTGCTCTGTTCGTGGGTGTTCACCACCGCGTCCCGGGCGGCGTCGGTGAACTCGATGCCGAAGGCACGGTAGATGTCGTCGACCGCGCCGACCGGGTCGTTGATCAACGCGAAGTAGTCCAGGTCGTAGAACTGCGCCGGATCATGTTTGGCGCGTTCGGCATTGAACAGTTCGAGACCCCGCGACCATGTCTCCATGGAGTCGGCGCCGATGACCTCGCCGGTGAAGGTGTTCGACCACCCCTCGGTGGTGTGCTGCGCCAGCGAGCACATCGACGCCATGATGGTCTCGGCAGGCCGGTGGCACTGCACGACCAACGCGTCGGGGTAGGTGGCGAACAATGCGTCGAGCGCGAACAGGTGGCTGGGATTCTTGAGCACCCAACGCTTTTCGCGGTCGTTGAGCCCGATCAGCTGAAGGTTGCGCCGGTGCCGCTGATACGGCTTCGTCCAGTCCTGCTGCGCCAACCACCGTGAGTACGTCGGCACGTGCGCGAGCGTCTCGTAGGACACCGAATGCAGCGACTGTCGCAGGAGCTGCCAGCACTCCTCGACCTCGTCGGCGGTCATGAAGTGCAGGCCGGTGTAATCCGGATTCTCTTCGTGCGCCTTGGTGAACTGTGCGTCGAGCTGCTGGAAAACCGGGTTCTCGGACCAGGTTTCGCGGGGCGGGCGCGGCTGCGGGAACTCCGCCAGCCACAGTTCGAGGCCCTGGTTACGGGGGTCGGCGGCCAGCAGGCGATGCACCGCAGTCGTTCCCGTGCGCGGCAGGCCGGTCACGAAGATCGGGCGCTCGATCGCCACGTCGGCGTGCTCCGGATACTGCTTGAAGGCCGCCTCCGACACGAGCCTGGCCACCAGTGCGTTCCTGGCGAAGAACCGTTGCATCTTGCTGCCGAGTTCGGTCAGGTCGGCGTCGCGCTGGTAGGACTCCAGCAACACGGCGAGCGCCTCGCGGTAGTTGTCGTCATCGGAACCGAAATCGTCGAGACCGCAGGCCTTCACGGCAGAAGCGTGCAGATCCTCGACGGTACCCACGTCGGTTCTCGGGGTGTGCGCGCTCATCATGCCTTGAATTCCCCACAGTTGACGTCCAGAGCCTGACCGGTGATACCGCTGGACAGGTCGCTGGCCATGAACAGGATCGCCGACGCCACCTCGTCCTCGGTGGGCAGCCGCTTGAGGTCCGAGGCCGCCGCGGTCGCCTTGTAGATCTCGTCGACGGTGGTGCCGTACTTGCCGGCCTGATGGGAGAAATAGGACTCCAGCGTTCCGCCCCAGATGTAGCCGGGCAGCACGGAGTTCACCCGGATCCCCTGATCGCCCAGTTCCGTGGCCAGCGTCTGCGACATCGCCAGGAGCGCCGACTTGGCCATCTTGTACGCGCCGTACTTGGCCTGCGAGTGGCGCACGACCATCGAGTTCACGTTCACCACCGCGCCGTTGGCCTCGGCGAGCGCGGGTGTGAAGGCCTGCACCATGCGCAGCGCACCGAACACCGTCAGCTCGATCGCGTCCCGCATGTGCTCGAAGGTGGTGTTGGCGAACGGCTTCATCGACGGCACCCGGAAGGCGTTGTTGATCAGCACATCGACCTTGCCGTACGCCTTCAGCGACTCCTCCACGAGATTGGCCACCTGCGCCTCGTCGGTGATGTCGGTACCCACGGACACGGCGCGCCGGCCCAGATCAGTGATCTGTGTGGCGACATCCTCCAGCCGCTCGACCGTGCGCGCGGCCAGCACCAGGTCAGCGCCGGCCTCCGCGCACCGGCGGGCCAGCGTGGTGCCCAGCGCGGGTCCGACCCCACTGATCACGACGACCTTGTTCTCCAGCAGCGGAAGCGCTCCCGACATGTCAGCCCACCATTCTTTCGCCGATCTGCTTCTGGCGCAGAGCGATCCGCGTGCGCCAGTCCTCCTCCGAGATTGTGTTCGAGTCGTGGTACGGCAGCGCCGACGCGACGTCGTCGACGTGCACCAGCTCGACGGTCGGCCCGTCGGCCGCCGTCATCTCGCGCGACACCCGCTGCCAGCGGAACTGCAGAAAACCCTTGCGATGCCCCAGGGTCTCGACCCAGTTCGTCACCCCGGGATTGCGGTCGGAGACCACGATGCGGATCTTGTCGTCCGGATCCGCCTGCGCCTGAGTGCCGTTCAGCGACGTCTGGTGGTTGATGTAGTCGAGCGAGATGTACCACAGGCTGCCCAACTGGAAGCCGAGATACGGCGCGTCGGTGACCGGCAGCGTGACGATCAGCGCCTGGTCCTCCGCCAGATCGAACTGGCCGGCCGACGAGTACTGCGTCGCGAGGCCACCGGGTGTGAGCCGGGGCGCCACCATCGTGTTGGGCGGGCTGTCGTTGTAGAACCACTGCGGAAACTGCAGCCAGGTCTTGACCCGCTGCACGAGTTGCTTGCCGGCGACCGTGTAGCGCTTCTCGATGAGCTCGCGGGTCAACGGCGGCGGAGCCGTGCCCGCGGTGTCGGTGCGCGCGATGGCGAACGTGCCGCGCTGGGCCGACCAGTCGTTGTATACCTCGCGGATCACCAACTGCGAGGGCACCGCAGGGGTGAACCGCCATTCGAACGTTCCGTCGGCGGCGATGTCGAGCTTGCGGTCGTCGAACGCGGTGTCGCTGTCGGGTACGACCTCGTCGGTGTACTCACCGCCGAGCAGCTGGAAGCTCACATCTGTGGTGGTACCGCGCCGCCCGGTGACGACGTACTCGTGGCCGGGCTGCACCCGGGTGCCGAAGTACATGGTGTCGGGGTTGTCGAGACCCATCTTGGTGAACGGACCCGTGCCACTGTGCAGGAACGGGTGATCGCGGTCGTAGTCGAACGCGACGTGCGTACACGCGGCGATGCAGCCCGCGAGGTACTGCAGGCCCTCGAGGAGATCTGCCTCGGATTCGATGAACGGAGCGGCCGAGACGAGTTCCTCGGCTTCGGCGATGGCGTCGGCGAGTGGCTGTGCGAACACAGTCTGAAACTAGAACCTGTTCTACCGAGAGTCAATATATCGACCGTGCTGGTTCATATTTGGAACGGTGAGGCTATAGTTCCGGCATGAGCGTGCCGGTTCAACCCGGTCGGGCGTCGCCGCCCACCGACCGTGTGGTCCAGATCCTGGACTTCCTGGCATCCAGACCGACCGAGCGGTACGGAGTTTCGGATCTGGCCAGACGTGTCGGGCTGAGCAAACCGACCTGCCTGGGCATCGTCACCTCGCTGACCGAGGCGGGCTACCTCGTCCGCGATCCCGCCGACAAGACCTACCGACTCGGTCCGTCGTTGATCACGCTCGGTCACCGGGCCCAGGAGTCGATGCGGGTCAGCCCCGCCGCGCGGGACCACCTGCGCCGGCTGTCGGCGCGGTACGGTGCCACCGCCGCGTTGTCGGCCGTGGTCGACGATCGGATCACGCTGCTGGACCTCGTCGCCCCGACGGGCGCCAGGCCCGGTGTCGAGGTGGGCCAGAGCTATCCGTTCGCGCCGCCGGTAGGCCTGATGTTCGTGCTGTGGGATGACGAGGCCGAACAGGACTGGCTCAGAAGGCAACCCACGATCCCACTACGCACCGACACCGAACGTCTGAAGAGGGTGGTCGCGTCGTGCCGCGCAGACGGATACCTCGTCGAGAGGCAGACCCCGGGCGGGCGGCGGCTCTATGCACTGATGGCCGGTATGCCCACCGAACTGCCCGACGAGTTGCGGGCCCTGCTGGGTGAACTGGTCTCCGACATCGGGGAGCGGGTGTATCTGCGGGAGGAGAGTTCCGGGCGCCGAAAGCACGACATCAGCGTGATCTCCGCCCCGGTGTTCGATCACTACCAGCGACAGGTCATGGTCACCTCGATGCACATCGGAAAAGCTCTGACGGACAACGAGATCAGTGAGCGCGCTCGCGCGGTCGTGGCGGCCGCCGACGCGGTGACCGCTCAACTCGGCGGCATGAGGCCGCGCGACCCGGCCTGAACCCTCAGCCTCCGGAGAGCCGCTGTAGGGAGATGGGCAGGCCGTCGGCGGGCGTGGGGCCCGTACCCCAGGTCATCAGCGGCCGGTATCCGGGCGCCACGCGCCAGCGAAAATGGCGCAGCAGTTGGTGCATCACCAGCTTGACGTTCATGTCGGCGAACTGCTGACCGATGCATTTGTGCACACCGCCCCCGAACGGGGCGAACGCATAGCGGTGCACGGCCGCGACGTCGCCACCCCCGAGGAATCGACCCGGGTCGAACCGGTCCGGATCCGGCCACCAGTCGGCCAGGCGCATCGACGCGTAGACGTTGATCGCGACCTGGGTCTTGCGGGGGATGTAGTGCCCGCATACCTCGGTGTCGGTGACCGTCTGCCGGAACAGCGTGCCCGCCGGGGCATACATGCGCAGGATCTCCTTGAACGCGACATCCAGCAGCGGATAGGCGCCGTCCAGATCCGCCAGGCCCAGTCCGTCGCCGGCGTCGGCCTCGTCCCGTAACGCGTCCTGCCAGCGTAGATTTCGGCCGAGTTCGTATACCAGCATGGAGATCGCGATGGCGCTGGTGTCATGAGCGGCCATGAGCAGGAAGATCATGTGGTTCACGATGTCCGCGTCGCTGAAGCTGTCTCCGTCCTCACTGCGACTACGGCACATCATCGAGAACAGGTCGGCACCGGTTCCGGCTCGCCGCTCGGGGATCTGCGCGGCGAAGTACCGTTCCAGACGTTCCCGGGCGCGCAGGCCGCGCGCCCACGTCCCACCGGGGACGTCGGCGCGGATCATCGCCTGCCCGCCGCAGACGGTGTCGTGGAAGTCCGACGAGAGGCGGTCGGCCTCCGCACCCAGGACAGCACCGACGAAGACCTCGGCCGCCTGGTCGAGAAGCAGCTTCTTCACGGCGGTATAGAACGGAAACCCCGCAGCTGTAGGCCAACTCGTGACCGTACGGGAGATACCGGGTCGCATCAGCGTCAGATACCCGTCCAGCGCGCTCCGGGTGAAGGCCTGCTGCATGATGCGGCGATGGTCGCGATGTTCCTCGAAGTCCAGCAGCATGATGCCGCGGTGGAAGAACGGACCGATCACCGGCGCCCATCCCCGCGTGCTGGAGAACGCCTTGTCCCTGTTGATCCACGCCGTCTCCAGCGCCTCGGGACCCATCAACTGCACGACGCGGAAGCCGATTCCGCCCGCCCAGGAGACCGGTCCGAAACGCTCATAACGTTCGCGGGCGAACTCCAGGGGCTCGACGAACGTGCTGAGGAGGTGCCCGAGCACGGGGAATCCGTAATTGCCCAGCACCGGCTTCAACTCCGACCCCGCCGGTGGACGGCTCAACGGCCGCACCCGACTGGGATAGCGCGATGTCACCGAGGCCGCCGCGGACTGGAAACGCAATGTGGCCGACGCCGCCGGCAAGCCGGGCAACGACTGCGGCAAGGCACTCATGGCACAGCTCCTGATCCGGCGTTTCCGTACTTCTGGTACGAGAACGTGCCAGACTGATCCGATGATGTCAAGGCTCCTCGCCGCCTGCGCGAATGCGAGCATCGTCGGGTGACTGACGCACCGCGACGCACCTACGGCGGCCAGAGCGCTGATGCACGCCGCCTGGCCCGGCGTGTGCGTCTGCTCGACGCAGCGATCGAGGTGATCGCCGACGACGCGTGGCGCACGGTCACCGTCGACCGCCTCTGCGCCGATGCCGGGCTGAACAAGAGGTACTTCTACGAGAGCTTCGCGACCCTCGACGACGTCGCCGCCGCCGCCGTCGACGACATCGCCGACGACGTCCGCACCGCGACGGTCAACGTGGCAGCCCATCGGGCCGACGAACCACTGGATCAACAGGCCCGGGCCGTCGTCGACGCGTTGGTGCGGGCGCTGGTCGAGGACCCCCGGCGCGGGCGCATCCTGCTCGGCGGTCTCGCGGGTTCGGTTGCGCTGCACGAGCACCGAGGCGCGGTGATGCGCGGGCTGACCGCCGTGCTGGTGTCGCATGCCCGCAGCGTGCACGGCGTCGAGCTGGAGAAGGACCCCCTGGCCGAGGTCGCTCCGGCGTTCATCGTCGGCGGCACCGCCGACGCGATCCTCGCCTACCTGGACGGTCGCGCAAGGATGTCTCTCGACAGCCTCGTCACCGCCCTGACCACGCTGTGGCTCATCACCGGAAACGGTGCCGCGGAGGTGGCACGCCACCGGCTCGACGGCTGACGAAGCAACACGTGCCGTGCCTGCGCGGTCATCGCAGGCACGGCACGCGGGTGCATCAGATGGCCGCTATCAGGGGGTCGGCGCGGCCGGCGTCTCGGGCGTGACGCCCGGGGCCGTGGCCGGAGGGATCACCTCAGGGGCCTGCGGTGCTGCCGGAACCTCGGAAACGCCCAGGGTCGACACCGCCTGGGCGATCGGCGTCGGCTCCACCTTCAGTCCGCACAGGGTCTCCAGGGCACTGGCGGGCTGGTGAATCGCCTTCAACTGCTTCTCCACCTGCGGGTTCTGCTCGAAGTACGCCGCGTAGGCGGTCTGCGCCTCCGGTTGCGGCTGAACCGAGATCGCGGTGAGCGCCTCGTTGGTCTGAGGGTTGGCCGCCAGGTAGGCACCCTCGGAGGCGGCGACGGTGCTGACGGTTCCGGCGACGTTGCTCGCGGAACACTCGGGAGCCGGTTGAGCACCGGCCACCGGGGCGACGATCGCCGCGGTACCGAAAGCGAGCAGGCCGCCGGCGAACATTCCGAACAGGCCGCGGCGCACAGTGGTCACGGACGCGTTCATCGAATCACTCCTTGAAGTCTGCGGTCAGACGGTCCGTGCAGGGCTAACCCGTCCGGCGCGTGACCAAACCCGTCGGCGACCCCACACCCGCCGTGGCGACCGGCATCATCACAGGTCAAAACTAGTGGCTGGGGCCCGCGAAAAATTGCTCCCTCACGCCGTCGCTGCCACAGCGAACGGCAGAACCTGCACCGCTCCGGCTGCGCGCACCACCCGCGCCGCCATCGTGATCGTCCAGCCGCTGTCGGCCAGGTCGTCGACCAACAGCACGGGCCCTCCGACCTGAGCCATCAGCGCCGGGTCCGGGGCAGAGAACGCCCCGTGCAGAGCCGCCACCCGATACGCGGAATTCGACGCCGTCACCGGCCTCCGATCCGGCGCATACCGCAGCACTCCGAGATCGGTGAGCCGACCCAGCTCGGACAATCTGCGCGCGAGCGACGAGATGAGCTGCGGATGGGTGTCGGAGTCGACGGCCATCACCGCGGACGGTCGGGTCTCCCAATCCCAGGAGGCAAGCACCTTGACCGCCGCCTGCACCACCTCCTCGGGCGCCTCGGCGTCCTCGGCGTCCAGAAGTCGGCGCAGTCGGGCGCCCCAGCCGAGGTCGGTGAGCCGACCGATGACACGTCCCGGCGCCGGACCGTCGGTGATCTTTCCGCTGAGATCGATGCCCAGCTTCGCCAGCCCCGTCGGCCACTGCTTACGCGGAGCCAACACCACACCGGGGCGCATCAGCCGTTGCCGGGAGTCCTCGGCGACCGCCGCATCGACCCCGGACTCGTAACGACTGCCGACGCAGTTGTCACACCGCCCGCACCGCTCCCCGTCGCGCAGACCGGGATCATCGAGCTGGCGCCGCAGAAACACCATTCGACACTCGGCGGTGCTCTGGTAGTCGAGCATCGCCTGCTGCTCGCGGCGGCGCGCCTCGTCGAGGGTCCGGTACCGCGGCTCGTCGTAGCTCCAGGGCTGACCCGTGCTGATCCACCCGCCTTTCACCCGGCGCACCGCACCGTCGACGTCGAGCACCTTGAGCACCATCTCCAGCCGGGAGCGCCCGAGATCCACCAGGGGTTCGAGTGCCGCAGTGGACTGTGCCCGATCGGACTCCAACGCGTCAATCACGTTGCGCACCATGGCTTCCGAGGGGAACGCCACCGACGCGAAGTACCGCCACACATCCTGGTCCTCGTGGCCGGGCAACAGAACCACCTCGGCGCTGTCCGTCGAGCGGCCGGCGCGTCCGACCTGCTGGTAGTACGCGATCGGCGACGACGGCGCACCGAGGTGGACGACGAACCCCAGGTCGGGTTTGTCGAAACCCATTCCCAGCGCAGACGTGGCGATCAGCGCCTTGACGCGGTTGGCGAGCAGATCGCCCTCCAGCTGTTCACGCTCGGCGGCTTCCGTCGCCCCCGTGTAGGACGCGACCTTGTGTCCGTGTTCGGCGAGCAGCGCTGCCACATCGTTGGCCTGGGCGACCGTCAGCGTGTAGACGATTCCCGACCCGGGCAACGAACCCAATTGCGAGACAAGCCATGCCGCACGCTGAGCCGGGTTGCCCGCCTTCACCACCGACAGCCGCAGCGACTCCCGGTCGAGCCCACCGCGCAACACCAGCGTGTCGTGCTCGCTTTCGGGTCCACCCACGCCGAGCTGCGCGGCGACGTCGGCGACCACCCGGTCGTTGGCCGTCGCGGTCGTCGCCAGCACCGGCACGTCGGCACCGAGGTCGGCGATCAGCGTGCGGATGCGCCGGTAATCGGGGCGGAAATCATGTCCCCAGTCGGATACGCAGTGCGCCTCGTCGACGACGACCAGACCTGCGTCATCGGCGAGCGCCGGCAGCACCTCGTCACGAAAGTCGGGATTGTTCAACCGTTCCGGGCTCACCAGCAGCACGTCGAGCTCGCCGCGTCGCACCCTGTCGTGAATGTCGGACCAGTCCGTCACGTTGCTGGAGTTGATGGTCGCGGCGTGCACTCCCGCCCGCTCGGCTGCGGCGACCTGGTTGCGCATCAGAGCCAGCAGCGGCGACACGATCACCGTCGGACCGTGGCCCGCGGCACGCAGGAGTTTCGCCGAGATGAAGTAGACCGCCGACTTGCCCCAACCGGTGCGCTGCACCACCAGCGCGCGGCGCCGGTGCACCACCAGCGCCTCGATCGCCGTCCACTGGTCGTCGCGCAGGACCGCGTCCGGACCCGCCAATTGTTCGAGGATCGCCTGCGCGTCAGCTCTGGTCGCCGTCGCCTTCGCGACTGCAGGGGAATCGTTCATGAGGCCCATCGTGCCTGCTGGGTCTGACGGCGGCACGCGCCGTCAGTGGACGATGAGCCAGATCGCTGCGAAATGGCACGCCGCTGCTGCGACGGTGAACGCATGAAAGAACTCGTGGTGGCCGAAAGTCGCAGGCCACGGATTCGGCCATTGCACGCCGTAGAGGATCGCACCCAGGTTGTAGAGCACACCGCCGGCGATCAGGAGCGCGACCACCGTGGCGCCCGCACCGTGAAGCAAAGCGTCGGCAAACCAGATCGCGACGTACCCCAGCATCAGATACAACGGGATGCCCACCCACCGCGGCGCCGACGGCCAGCACATCTTCAGGGCCACGCCGGCCAGCGCGCCCGCCCAGACCATCGTCAGCACCTCGGCGCCGACCCCGGGCGGAAGGGCGAGTACGGCCAACGGCGTGTAACTCGCCGCGATGAACAGGAAGATCACCGAGTGGTCGAGTCGCATCATCCACTTCTCGGCCTGCGGTGATCCCCACTCGACGCGGTGGTAGGTGGCACTGACGGTGAACATCGCCACGACACCGGCGACGTACACCGAGGCCGCCCACCCAGCGCGCTCCGACGGCGACATCCAGGCGCCCTGGACCAACGCGACACCCGCGAAGACGGCCACGACGGCCGACACCAGATGTATCCACCCGCGCGCGCGGGGCCGCCGGGCGATGCCGTCGACAACCGGGTCCAAGGGGATGGGCCCAGTCAGTGCATCGCCGTTGATCAGGACATCTCCGATGTGTGGGCGAGCCGCGGGTCGTCACCGCGAAACCGGGGCGTGTCGCACCGGCGCAGGCGAATGGTAGCGCCCGGCGATGTGCCGGCGCGATCAGGCGCGCGTCGCCTCGGCTTCCTGTTCGCGCTTGATCTCCAGCGCGATGTCGATCAGCTGGTCCTCCTGGCCGCCGATCAGCTTGCGCTGACCCGCGCGGTGCAGAAGCTGGTGCGCAGGCACACCGTAGCGCTCCGACTGACGGATCGCGTGCTTGAGGAAGCTGGAGTACACACCCGAGTAACCCATGATCAGCGCGTTGCGGTCCAGCAGGCATTCGGCCGGCATCGCAGGGGCGACGACCTCCTCGGCCGCATCGGCGATGTCGAAGAAGTCGATGCCCGTCTTGACGCCGATCTTGTCGAACACGCCGATGAGCGCCTCGACCGGCGCGTTGCCGGCGCCCGCGCCGAACCGGCGGCACGAGCCGTCGATCTGCTTGGCGCCCGCGCGCACGGCCTCGATCGAATTGGCGACCCCGAGGCCCAGGTTCTCGTGGCCGTGAAAGCCGACCTGAGCGTCGTCGCCGAGTTCTGCGACCAAAGCCGATACGCGATCGGCGACCCCTTCGAGAACGAGCGCGCCCGCCGAGTCGACGACATAGACGCACTGGCAGCCCGCATCGGCCATGATGCGGGCCTGTTTGGCGAGCTTCTCCGGCGAGATGGTGTGGCTCATCATCAGGAAGCCGACGGTCTCCAGACCCAGTTCGCGCGCCAGCCCGAAATGCTGAATGGACACGTCGGCCTCGGTGCAGTGGGTCGCGATGCGGCAGATCGAGCCACCGTTGTTCTGGGCCTCTTTGATGTCTTCCTTGGTGCCCACCCCGGGCAGCATCAGGAAAGCGATCTTCGATTCTTTGGCCGTCTCGGCGGCCAGCTTGATCAGCTCCTGCTCCGGGGTCTTGGAGAACCCGTAGTTGAAGCTCGACCCGCCGAGCCCGTCGCCGTGGGTGACCTCGATGACGGGGACGCCCGCCGCGTCGAGGGCCGCGACGATAGAGCCGACCTCGTCTTTGGTGAACTGATGGCGTTTGTGGTGCGAACCGTCGCGCAGCGACGTGTCCGTCATGCGGACGTCCCAGATCGGGTTGAAGTAGATGTCCTCGGTGCTCATGCCTGCGCTCCAGTCGTGGACGTAGCGACGCGTTCCCGGGCGATTTCTTCGCCCACCTTGGCCGCGGCCGCGGTCATGATGTCCAGGTTTCCAGCGTAGGGCGGCAGATAGTCTCCCGCACCCTCCACTTCGACGAAGATCGTGACCAGATGGTTTCCGCCGTTGACCACCGACGGTTCGTCGAACTGCGGTTCGTTGAGCAACCGGTAGCCGGGGACGTAGGTCTGCACCTCGGCGACCACGTCCTTGACCGACTGGGTGATCGCAGCGTGGTCTGCGTCCTCCGGGATCGCGCAGAAGATGGTGTCGCGCATGATCATCGGCGGATCGGCCGGGTTGAGGATGATGATGGCCTTGCCCCGACGCGCACCACCGATCACCTCGACGCCGGCGCTGGTGGTCTTGGTGAACTCGTCGATGTTGGCGCGGGTGCCCGGACCGGCCGAGGCCGACGACACCGACGCGACGATCTCGGCGTACGGCACGCCGCCCGTGTCGGCGACCGCGCGACTTACTGCGTACACCATCGGAATGGTCGCCTGTCCACCGCAGGTCACCATGTTGACGTTCGGGGCGTCGAGATGTTCACGCAGGTTGGCCGGCGGGATCACACCGGGGCCGACGGCCGCCGGCGTCAGGTCGATGGCGCGGATACCCGCCTCGGCGTAGCGCGGCGCGGCGTCGCGGTGCACATAGGCACTGGTCGCCTCGAACACCATGTCCGGCAACTCGCTCTGGGCCAGCAGCCAGTCGACCCCCTCGTGCGAGGTCTCCAGACCGAGCTTGCGGGCCCGCGCCAAACCCTCGCTCTCGGGGTCGATGCCGATCATCCAGCGCGGCTCAAGCACATCCGAACGCAGAAGCTTGTAGAGCAGGTCGGTACTGATGTTGCCCGAACCCACGATCGCGACGCTCATTTTCTCAGCCATTGTCAGGCTCCTATTCGAAATCCAGTCGTACTGAACCTAACCCGGTGAAGTCGGCGACGAAACGGCTGCCGGGAGGTGCATCTATCGCACGCGTGCACGATCCCGGGAGCACGATGTCACCGGCCTTGAGCCGGACACCGAAAGCCTCGACCTTGCGGGCCAGCCAGGCGACGGCGGTGACGGGGTTTCCCAGCACCGCGTCACTGCGCCCCTCGGCCACCACCTCGCCGTTGTTGGTCAGCACGGCGTCGATGGCACGGATATCGACGTCCTTCGGCGACACCCGGGCCTCACCGAGCACCCAGCCCGCGGAGCTCGCGTTGTCGGCGATGGTGTCGCACAACTTGATCTGCCAGTTGGTGATGCGAGTGTCGATCAGCTCGATCGCCGGCGCGAACGCCGCCGTCGCGGCGAGCACGTCGTCCTCGGTACAGCCGGCGCCGGGCAGGTCGTCGGACAGGATGAAGCCGACCTCGACCTCCACCCGGGGATAGAGATATCGACCGGAACCGACTGGAACATCTTCGAAGACCTGCATCTCTTCGAGCAGGTGGCCGTAGTCGGGTTCGTCGACGCCCATCATCTTCTGCATGGCCTCCGAGGAGAGGCCGACCTTGTGGCCGATGATGCGCGCGCCGTCGGCGACGCGTCGGCGGATGTTGATCAGCTGGATCTCGTAGGCGTCGACGACGTCGATGTCGGGATGGGCGTCGGTCAGCGGGCTGATGGGTTTGCGGCTCTGTTCGGCCTCGGCCAGGTCGGCGGCCAACTTCTCACGCACCTCAGCGGGCAGCATTTCGTGAAGTCCCCTCGTGTCTTCGACCGGCACAGTTGTTAGTGGGCCGGGCAATTCTATAACGTGTTCTACATGACGCAGCAGGAGTATGACGTCGTCGTGGTGGGCAGCGGCGCCGCCGGCATGGTGGCCGCCCTCACCGCAGCTCACCAGGGCCTCTCGACGATAGTCGTTGAGAAGGCGCCGCACTACGGTGGTTCCACTGCGCGGTCAGGTGGCGGAGTCTGGATCCCGAACAACGAAGTGCTGAAACGAGACGGGGTCAAAGACACCGCCGAGGCGGCCCGCACCTACCTGCACTCGATCGTCGGCGATGCCGTGCCGGCCGAGAAGATCGACACCTACCTCGACCGCGGTCCGGAGATGCTGTCGTTCGTGCTGAAGCACTCCCCGCTGAAGCTGTGCTGGGTGCCGGGATACTCCGACTACTACCCCGAGACGCCGGGCGGCAAGCCCACCGGCCGATCTGTGGAACCCAAACCGTTCAACGCCAAGAAGCTCGGGCCCGACGAGAAGGGTCTGGAACCGCCGTACGGCAAGGTGCCGCTGAACATGGTGGTGATGCAGCAGGACTACGTGCGGCTCAATCAGCTCAAGCGCCATCCGCGCGGTGTGCTGCGCAGCCTGAAGGTGGGCGTGCGTTCGGTGTGGGCCAACGCCACCGGCAAGAACCTCGTCGGCATGGGCCGCGCCCTGATCGCGCCACTGCGCATCGGTCTGCAGAAGGCAGGCGTGCCGGTGCTGCTGAACACCGCCCTGACCGACCTCCACGTCGAGGACGGCGTCGTCACCGGCATCTATGTCGTCGCCACCGGGGACTCCGTCAACGCTGAGCCGCAACTGATCCGCGCGCGGCGCGCAGTCATCCTCGGCAGCGGCGGCTTCGAGCACAACGAGCAGATGCGGGTGAAGTACCAGCGGGCGCCCATCACCACCGAATGGACGGTGGGCGCGGTGGCCAACACCGGCGACGGCATCGTGGCCGCCGAAAAACTCGGCGCCGCACTGGAGATCATGGAGGACGCCTGGTGGGGACCGACGGTGCCGCTGGAGGGCGCACCGTGGTTCGCGCTGTCCGAGCGCAACTCCCCCGGCTCGATCATCGTCAACATGGCGGGCAAGCGGTTCATGAACGAGTCGATGCCCTACGTAGAGGCCTGCCACCACATGTACGGCGGCCAGTACGGCCAGGGACCGGGACCGGGCGAGAACATCCCGGCCTGGCTGATCTTCGACCAGCAGTATCGTGACCGCTACATCTTCGCGGGCCTGCAACCGGGACAACGCATTCCGTCGAAGTGGCTGGAGTCCGGCGTCATCGTCAAGGCCGACACCCTCGACGAGTTGGCCGCGAAGACCGGACTGCCCGCAGACGCGTTCAAGGCGACGGTCGACCGCTTCAACGGGTTCGCCCGGTCGGGGCGTGACGAGGACTTCAAGCGAGGCGAGAGCGCGTACGACCGCTACTACGGCGATCCCACGAACAAGCCGAATCCGAACCTGGGCGAGATCAAGCAGGGCCCGTTCTACGCGGCCAAGATGGTGCCCGGTGATCTCGGCACCAAGGGCGGAATCCGCACCGACGTGCACGGGCGGGCGCTTCGCGACGACGGCTCCGTGATCGAAGGGCTCTACGCCGCCGGTAATGTCAGCTCGCCGGTGATGGGCCACACCTATCCCGGCCCCGGAGGGACCATCGGTCCCGCGATGACCTTCGGTTATCTTGCAGCGCTCCACATCGCCGGAGCCGCTTCGGCGGCGACATACAGCCCCGGAAAGGGATGACGTGCCCATCAATCTCGACGAGGCCATAGGCGCCGAGCTGCCACCGGTCGAATTCTCGTGGACCAGCAGCGATGTCCAGCTGTACCACCTCGGGCTGGGCGCGGGCGCCGATCCGATGGACCCGCGTGAGCTGCGCTACCTGGTCGACGACACCCCGCAGGTTCTTCCCACCTTCGGCAACGTGGCGCAGAGCTTCCACATGACCGAGCCGCCCGCGGTGAAGTTCCCCGGCATCGACATCGAGTTGAGCAAGGTGCTGCACGCCAGCGAAGCCGTCACCGTGCCCGGACCGGTCCCGGCCGCGGGGACCGGGATCGCGGTCACCCGGTTCACCGAGATCTGGGACAAGGGCAAGGCTGCCGTCATCTGGTCGGAGACCGAGGTCAAGGATCCCGACGGAACGCTGTTGTGGACGCAGAAGCGGTCGATCTTCGCCCGCGGTGAGGGCGGCTTCGGCGGCGACCGCGGACCGTCCACCTCGACCGCGGCCCCCGACCGCGCACCCGATCTGGAGTTGACGGTGCCAACCTCACCTCAGCAGGCGCTGCTCTACCGGATGTGCGGCGACCGCAACCCGCTGCATTCGGACCCCGAGTTCGCCGCCGCCGCCGGCTTTCCGCGGCCCATCCTGCACGGCCTGTGCACGTACGGCATGACCTGCAAGGCACTGGTGGACAACCTGCTCGACGGCGATGTCCGGGGCCTGAAGTCCTACGGCGCCCGGATGGCCGGGGTGGTGTTCCCGGGGGAGACGTTGCGCGTCAGCGTGTGGAAGGACGGCGGCAGCTATACCGCCACCGTCACCGCACCCGAACGCGACAATGCGGTGGCGCTGGCCGGGGTCGAGTTCGTCCCGGCCTGACGCGACACCTGCTACTGGCAGAGCTCGGAGATCTGTGTCGCCGCCGTCTGCGCGTCGTTCATCCTCGTGACCTGATTGGCATCGTCGGCGGGCGTGCCCGCAAGCTGACCCATCCCGATGTACTCAAGGTTGTTCGCGAAGGTCCGCACCGCCTCGGCCAAATCGTCGGGCACCTCGCCGTCGAGACGGGACAGCAGGAACTGACCGCCGCCGAGGGTGGCCAGGCGCGCATTGGCCGCGACGGCCTGCGTCGCAACGGGTTCGGGTCCGAGATTTGCATTCGTTTGCAACGACACCGCATTGCGGACCAGCGCAAACGCATTGCACACCCTGGTCTTGGGGTCGGTGGTCTGGTCGGCGGTCGACGCCGAGGTATCACCCGACGGGGCGCTCACCAACGCATACACAGCGACCGCGAGCGCTGCGAGCGCGACCACCAGGGCAGCAATGACGAGTTGTCCGGTACGTCGCGAAGCAGCTGCAGATTCATACACCGGGCGATCATAGCCCGGTCATCGCCGGCGAAAATGCCGACGCGCCACAGCTTTTGCACGTCGCGGCAAACAACAGCAGGCCCACCGGGGATACCGATGGGCCTGCTGTCTCGCTGAATGACTTCTAGTCGTCGGAGTCCGCCGAACCCGAGGAACCCGAGCTCGTCTCGGTCTCGCCGTCCGCACCTGCGTCACCGTCGGAGCCGATCGCACCACCCGCTCCGCCCGGGCCGCCCTTACCGGCCACCGGCGTCTTGGTGCCGCCGGTCTCGTTGTACCCGTCGCCGCCGATACCGCCGTTGCCGCCGTTGCCCACGGCGGCTCCGCCGTTGCCGCCGGCACCGCCGTTTCCGCCCTTGCCGTTGCCGGTGCCCACCGGATCGCCTTCTTCGTCGGGCACACCGCCCCAGCCGTAGCCGCCGTCGCCGCCGTCACCGCCGTCGCCCACGACCCTGGCCCCGCCGCCGTTGCCGCCGTTGCCGCCGGTCGCGTCACCGTTCAGGCTTTCCGCGGCACCGCCGTGGCCGCCACGTCCGCCTGTCAGGCCGCCGGCACCGCCGTTACCGCCCTGCGCGTCGGCCTCTTCGTAACCCCAGCCGTCACCGCCCGTGCCGCCGGCGCCACCGGAGCCGCTGTCGGCACGGGAGCCACCCCCGTTGCCTCCGACGCCGCCCTTGCCGACCTTGCCGTCAGCCCACGCGGAGCCGCTCCCGCCGTCGCCGCCGCTGCCGGCCTTGCCGTAATTGGTGCCGCCGCCGGTGCCTCCGGCACCTCCGGTCGCGCTGCCGGACTCCGACCACGCCTGGCCGCCGGCCCCTCCGTCGCCGGCCTGGCCCAGCTGGCTCCTGCCGCCGTTACCGCCGCGGCCACCGGTCGCGTTGTTCTTCGCCGCGTCCGTTCCGGTGAAATTGCTGGTGTTGTCGTCATTGCCGCCCGCGCCGCCGTCGCCGCCACGACCGAACAGGCTGCCGTCGCCACCCCGGCCACCCTGGCCCGCCGCGGACACGAGTGCACCGTTCGCGCCGTACACGGCGTTGACGCCGTCACCGCCATTGCCGCCGTCGCCGAAGTACAGACCCGCCTTGCCACCGGCTCCGCCGTAGCGACCGTCGCCGCCGTTGCCGCCCAGCAGCCCGCCGTTGCCGCCGTTGCAGGCCTCACCTGTGCAGTCGGCAGCCGCGTCGAGGCCATCGCCGATCAACCAGCCGCCCGGCCCGATGATCGGCCGTAACGCCGGGGTCGCACTGGCCTGTGCCAGTGCCGACGAGGAGTCGGTCTTGGCACGATCGCTGCCCGCGTCGAGCGTCAGCCACAGCAACTCTTCCTCGTTCGACACGAGCTGCACGCGGGGGTCGGTGGAGGTGGATGCATCGACATCGGTCAGCAGCGCCGTGCCGACACCGGCAAGGGCCGCGCTGGCCATGCCCGCCGTGATACCGGCGCCGAGATACCTGCGAATTGCCGCCGAGCGATCGCTCGTATTGGCGTGCCTTGCCATGGTCCTGCTCCCTGAGATCGTGGGCTCAAAAGGGGTCGCCACAGCCATGCGCCAGGCAACGCCCTGTCAGTCTTACCAGAGCCGCAGCCACATTTGGCTCCTTTTGCTGGCCACAATCAAAACGTTCACCCGTCGGACGGCTCGGAGTGGCCGGCTCCGCGGCGATTATGTGCAGCCCACGGTGAACGGACGACGCAGAAACTACTGGTCAGGGGCTCTGCGATCTATCGTTCGCATGAAGTCCGGCGGCTGCGGTTCACCACGGTCGAGCGCCAGGCCGACCCGTACAGTGCGCCGCGCGAGCGCGGCACACTTTGCTGAGAGGAAGCTGAGGACCGTCGAGGACGTGCGGGTCCGGCAAACCGATTCTTTGTTGCGAAAGCCTCCCGGTCAGCGCCGGAACCCCTTCCGGCAACTACCGACCGTCGTTCGGCAACGATCGGCATGTCCCGTGGGTCCACCAATCGGTGCGCCCTTCGGACCCGCGCACCGACAAGGCGCCCGGACGTGTGCGCGCACGTACGGACAACATCGGGCGCAGCGCGCATGCCACTGCTGCCGGGATTCCTCCGGCAAATCGGGCCCTCCCCACTCCGACAAGGTCCGCCGAAAGGCAATACAGACGACCTGTTACGTTGCCCGGTGGGGAATACCTCGCTGCTCGCTCAACGAACACAGGAGGAGAACGTGAACTTCAAGCCTGCTCTGGTTGCCGCGGCGACGGCCGCCGCCGCCACTGCCGTGACCCTCGGGGGCGCCGCTTCGGCTTCGGCGGACACCGAGGTGAAATGGCTCGGGCAACCGGGCGAACTGGTCAACGGCGCCGTCGTCCAGCATTGGACGGTCAGCCATCTCAAGCCCAGCACGGACACCATCCCCTATCGGCCCGTCGGCACCCTGTGGGAGGCGACTGCCAGCGATGAGGCCGTGGCCGGAACGGTCACGCCGATCATCTCCAATCTCAACGCCCGCGCGAAGAACGGTGACACCTATCGTGTGCTGTTCGGTGTCGCCACCACGCAGGGTGTGAATCCCGCGCCGCTGGCCCAGGGCCAGAAGACGTCCGGCAAGATCTACTTCGACGTCACCGGCGAGGCACCCGACAGCGTCTTCTACAGCACCGGCGACGCCGAGGAACTGTTGTGGCTGCAGGCGCCGCCGCCCGCCACCGGCTCGGGCTCCGGCACCGGCGGAAGCACGAGTGGCTCGTCGTCTTCGGGCACCTCCGCCGCGCCGCCGGCGTCGGCCACCGCTGAGACCGCCGCACCGGAATCGCCCGCCTCGACCGCGACTGCGGAGCCCGCAGCCGTCGGATCGGCCACACCGGCCTCGGTGCCCTCGGGCAGCAGCGGCACCCCGCTTCCTGCAGGCAGCGCGGGAACCCCGTTGCCGGAGGGCAGCGCCGGGACCCCGTTGCCGGAGGGCAGCGCCGGGACCCCGTTGCCCGCGAACGCGGCGCCTCCCGCCGAAGCCGCGCCGGCACCCGTGCCCGCAGCCGCCACGCCGGCTCCGGCCGCGCCGACCACGACGGTCGTCGTGCCGGCACCGCCGGCCTGACGCCGACGATTCGCTCCACCCGTTCTCAGGAGTGCGACGCCCACCAGGTGTAGAGCTGAACCATGTTCGGCCCCTGTGGGCCGGACTGCACCTCACTGATCAGCAGATCGGCGTCGGTGGTCCACGCCACCGTGGGCCTGCTCTCCTGAAAGCCGCACACCAGGGTTCCGACAGGCTGGTCAGGCGCCGCGTTGCGCCGCCACGGACCGGGTGACTGAATGTTGCCCGGGCAGTCCACCACCGAGAGCCCCGTGATCACGTCGTCGAAGAACGCGTTGCGTGCCGACTCGCTCCCGACCAGCGTGTAGGTCGCGGTGAGCGGGCCGCCGACATCGTCGTTCTTGGTGCAATCGATCTGCGACAGTGCGTCTTTCGACGGTTCCACGGGTCGGCATGCGCCGGTGGCGTACCCCTTGGGCAGCAGGCTCTGCAGCCGTGCGTCCGCAGCCTGCCGAGATTCCGTCTCGCCGACGGTCGCGGTGTCCGCGGACGTGTCCTGCCCGCCTTCGGCTTTCGGCCAGAAGAACCATGCGAGCGCTCCGAGCCCCAGGACCGCGGCGGCCGCCGCGGCGATCGGCGCGACCGGAGCCCGATTCCGCTGCACCGGGCGGGGATTCACCGCCATCGGGGCGTCGTAGCGGGGCCGGGGGTCCTCAGAGGGTGGGTCGCTCCTGCTGACGTTCAGCGGCCCTGTGTCGTCATCGTCGGGATGCGGCTCGTAGGAGCTCATTCGGCCAGACTAGTGCGCCCTGTGCGGCCGACGAACGTCATCCCAGGATGAGACCCGATGTCGGCACACCGGTGCCCGCCGTGACGAGCACGTGTTCGACATCGGGAACCTGGTTGACCGACGTCCCCCGCAACTGACGTACTCCTTCGGCGATGCCGTTCATCCCATGGATGTAGGCCTCGCCGAGCTGTCCGCCATGAGTGTTGATCGGCAGCCGTCCGCCGATCTCGATAGCACCGCCGGCGATGAAATCCTTCGCCTCACCCTTGCCGCAGAACCCGAGCTCCTCGAGCTGGATCAGCGTGTACGGCGTGAAATGGTCGTACAGGATCGCGGTCTGGATGTCCGTCGGCGTCAGGCCGCTCTGCGCCCAGAGCTGGCGACCCACAAGGCCCATCTCCGGCAGACCGAGCTCCTCCCGGTAGTACGAGTACATCGTGAACTGATCGGCACCCGCGCCCTGGGCAGCCGCCTCGATGATCGCCGGTCGATACTTGAGATCCCTGGCCCGCTCCGGGGTGGTGACCACGATGGCCACCCCGCCGTCGGTTTCCTGACAGCAGTCGAGCAAGCGGAGCGGTTCGGCGATCCAGCGCGAATTCTGATGGTCCTCGATGGTGATCGGCTTGCCGTAGAAGTGCGCCTTCGGATTGTTTGCGGCGTGCTTACGATCTGCCACCGAGATCACACCGAAATCCGCGCTGGTGGCGCCGAATTCGTGCATGTATCGCTGCGCGATCATCGCCACCGACGCCGCGGGCGTACTCAACCCGTGAGGATAGGACCAGCTGTACTCGACGCCGCGGGAATCCGCGTTCACCGTCAGCCCCGTCATCACCTGGCCGAACCGGTGCTCGGAGCGTTCGTTGAACGCGCGGTAGGCCACCACGACCTCGGCAACGCCGGTCGCCACCGCGATCGCCGCCTGCTGCACGGTCGCCGCGGCCGCGCCACCGCCGTAGCCGATCTGGCTGAAGAACTTCAGCTCCCCTATACCGGTCGACCGGGCGACCGCCGTCTCCAGGTTCGAGTCCATGCTGAAGGTGACCAGACCGTCGACATCGGCGGTCGTCAGCCCGGCGTCGTCGAGTGCGTCCAGAACCGCCTCGGCGGCCAGTCGGAGCTCGCTGCGGCCGGAGTTCTTCGAGAAGTCGGTGGCGCCGATACCGGCGATCGCGGCTTTTCCGGAGAGCATCAGTGGTCCCCCAACGCAAGTGTCGCCGTGGCGATGACGTGATTTCCCAGACTGTTCGCACCGACCACCTTCACGGTGACGACACCGTCGTCGACGGCGGTCACCTCGCCGGTGAAGGTGATCGTGTCGTAGGCGTACCACGGCACGCCGAGACGCAGGCCGATCGACCTGATCCGGGCAGCGGGCCCGGCCCAGTCGGTGAGATAGCGCTGCACCAGTCCGGTGTCGGTCAGGATGTTGACGAAGATGTCCTTGGACCCCTTCGCCTGCGCCTTGTCCCGGTCGTGGTGGACGTCCTGATAGTCACGGGTCGCAATGGCCGTCGACACGATGAAGGTCGGGTCTCCGTAGATCTTGAGTTCGGGAAGCGTGGTCCCGACCTCGACGCTGGGTGCGCTCACCGGGCGGGCTCCCATGCGTACAGGGTCCACGCCGGACTGACATCACTGTCGGGGAAGTCGAGATACGTTGCACGCACGGGCATTCCGATCTTCACATCGGTGGGGTCGACGTCACGCAGCTCGCCGAGCATGCGAACGCCTTCGTCGAGTTCGACGAGCGCGATCACGAACGGCAGGCTGCGCCCGGGCACCTGGGGTGCGTGATGCACCACGAAGCTGAACACCGTGCCATTGCCGGACGCGACGACATAGTCGGTCGGCGCGTCCTTGTCGGCCCACACCGCCGGCACCGGTGGGTGTTGCAGAGTACCGTCGGGTCTGCGCTGGATGCGCAGCTCGTGGGCGTTCACGCCGTCCCAGAAGAACCGGGTGTCCCTCGAGGACGCCGGCCGCATCAGCTTGTCCGGGTCGAGGTCCTCGGGAACGGGCGGTTTGTCCTCCGCACGCGGCTTGAACTTCATGATGCGCCAGTTCATTTCGGCGACAGTCTCGCCGTCACCGACCGTCCAGGTGATGAGCTGGTTGATGAAGAAGCCCTCGCCCAACGCGGTCTGCTTGGGGCCGACGACATCGGTGATGTCGGCGTGGATGGTGAGCTCCTCACCGGGTTGCAGATAGCGGTGGTAGGTCTGCTCGCAGTTGGTGGCCACCACGCCGACGTAGCCGGCCTCGTCGAAGAGCTCCATGATCTTCGACAGCGGATCGTCGTCGGAGCGGCCCTGCCCGAGTCCGCCCATCGTCCAGACCTGGATCATCGCCGGTGGCGCGACGACACCGGGATGGCCCGCGGCCTTTGCGGCCTCGTCGTCGACGTAGATCGGATTCCTGTCGCCGATCGCGTCCACCCAGTGGTGGATCATCGGCTGGTTCACCGGATCCCGAGCCACTCGCGGATCACTCTTGCCCGCCGCGGTGATCTTCTCGATACCGGCTTTCAGATCGCTCACCGCGGCACCCTCGGGACCTTCAGCCCGGATGCCGCGATCATCTCCCGCATCACCTCGTTGACCCCGCCCCGAATGTGATCACCAGGTTGCGCTTGGTCATCTTGTCCAGCCAGTCGAGCAACTCGGCGGTGTGCGCGTCGGCGGGGTTGCCGTAGCGGCCCACCAGTTCCTCGGCGAGGCGGCCCACTTCCTGGATGCGCTCGGTCGAGAACACCTTGGTCGCAGCGGCATCGGCCACGGCGATGGTCTCACCTGAGGCCGCAACCTGCCAGTTGAGCAGCTCGTTGATGCGCCAGATCGCCTTGATCTGGCCGAGCAGACGCCTCGCGCCCTCCTCTTTGATCGGCACGACGCCGTCCGACCCCGGCGTGGTCGCCCACTCGTGCACCTCGTCGTAAATACCTGCGACCCGCCCTGCCGGCCCGAGTCCCACGCGCTCGTGGTTGAGCTGGGTGGTGATCAGCTTCCAGCCGCCGTTCTCCTCGCCGACGAGCATGTCGGCGGGCACCCGCACGTCGTTGTAGTACGACGCGTTGGTGTGATGGGCACCGTCGGACAGGATGATCGGGGTCCACGAGTAGCCGGGATCCTTGGTGTCGACGATCAGGATCGAAATGCCTTTGTGTTTGGCTGCTTCCGGGTCTGTACGGCACGCCAGCCAGATGTAGTCGGCGTCGTGGGCACCGGTCGTCCACATCTTCTGCCCGTTGACGACATACTCGTCGCCGTGGCGCACCGCTGTCGTCCGCAGCGACGCCAGATCGGTTCCCGCTTCGGGCTCGGAGTAGCCGATCGCGAAATGCACCTCACCGGAGAGGATTCCGGGAAGGAACTTCTTCTTCTGTTCCTCCGTGCCGTGCACCTGCAGCGTGGGTCCGACCGTCTGCAGCGTGACCATCGGCAGCGGCACGTCGGCACGGTTGGCCTCGTTGACGAAGATCTGCTGCTCGATCGGCCCGAATCCCAGGCCTCCGTACTCCTTCGGCCACCCGACGCCGAGCTTGCCGTCGCTGCCCATCCTCTTGATGACCGCACGGTAGGCCTCGTTGTGACGATCGGATTTCATCGCCGCCGCCTCTTCAGGCGTGATGAGCGTCGTGAAGTACTCGCGCAGCTCCGCTTGCAACGCCCGCTGTTCGGGCGTCAGTTCGATATACATCTTTACGCTCCCACCAGGTCGAGGCGATGCGCGGGACCGCCCAGCAGCCGGGTCAGGTCCTTGATCGAGGAGTAGTAGCGGTCCATGGGGTAGGTGATGTCCATCCCCATACCGCCGTGCAGGTGATGACAGAGCCGCATCGCCGGCGGGGCCTGCGAGGTCAGCCAGTAACCCAGGATCGCGAGATCATCCTCGGCGTCGAGACCCTCCGAGAGCCGCCACACCACCGAGTTGGACACCAGATCGATGGTGCGCGAAGCGATGTAGACCTCGGATAGCTGCGCCGCCACCGTCTGGAACGTCGACAGCGGGCGACCGAACTGCTCGCGATTGGCGACGTAGTCCGCCGTCAGACGCAGCGCTCCGGCGACGAGTCCTGCCGCGAACGCCCCGATCGCGGCCAGCGACAGCTGGTTCACCCGGGAGACTTCCGCGCCGGCGAGGACGTCGTCGTCGGCAACCGCGACGTCGTCGAACGTCACTGCCGCCTCCTCACCTCCGTTGGCGGTCGGTGTCACGGTCACGGTGAGCCCGTCGGCGTCCCCGGGCACCACGACGACGCCACTGTCGGTCGTCACGATCAGCCAATCCGCCTGTGCGGCATAGCCGACGGCGATCTTGGTGCCGTTGAGTCTTCCCGCGGCGAGGGTGACGGCGGGGTGGTCGGGCAGGGACGCGCCCGGCTCATTGAGAGCCAGAGTCACCACGGAGCCCTTCCCGACGGCTGCGAGATACCGGTCCTGCTGATCCTCGGTGGCAAGATCGAGCAGCACGGCCGTCGCGCCGAGCGTGACCAGCGCGGGGCTGACCGTGCCGCGCCTGCCGATCTCGGTGAGCGCGGTCGCGATTTCGGCGAGACCGACACCGTCACCACCGAGGCGCTCCGGCACCGCCAGTGCCGTGACCCCGCCGGAAACCAGTGCTTCCCACGTGTTCTCGCGTTCGAGGACCGACGTCACCACATCGGCGACAGCCTGCTGCCCCTCGTCCGGACTGAAATCCACCCGAATCCTCCTTGATTCGCAGACGCGTCAGTGGCTGACCGGACAGCCTTTGCCGGTGTAATCGACCTGCCAGTGCTTGATGCCGTTGAGCCATCCGGACTTCAGCCGCTCGGGATCGCCGATCGGCTTCATGTCGGGCATCGCGTCGGCGATCGCGTTGAAGATCAGGTTGATCGTCATCTTGGCGAGGTTCGCGCCGATGCAGTAGTGCGCACCCGTTCCGCCGAACCCGACGTGCGGGTTGGGGTTCCGCATGATGTTGAAGCTGTGCGGATTCTCGAACACCTCTTCGTCGAAATTGGCTGAGCGGTAGGACATCACGACGCGCTGACCCTTCTTGATCTGCACGCCTCCCAGTTCGGTGTCCTCCAGCGCGGTGCGCTGGAACGCCGAAACCGGGGTGGCCCAGCGGACGATCTCGTCGGCGGCGGTCTCCGGGCGTTCCTTCTTGTAGAGCTCCCACTGCTCGGGGTTCTGCGAGAACGCGATCATGCCGTGGGTGATCGAGTTGCGGGTGGTCTCGTTGCCCGCCACCGCGAGCATCACGACGAAGAAGCCGAACTCGTCGTCGGAGAGCTTCTCGCCCTCGATGTCGGCTTCGATGAGCTTGGTGACGATGTCCTCGGTGGGGTTCTTCGCCCGCTCCTCGGCCATCTTCATGGCGTAGGTGATCAGCTCGAACGATGACATCGCCGGGTCGACGTCGGCGTACTCGGGATCCTCACCGGCGGTCATCTCGTTGGACCAGCGGAACAGCTTGTCGCGGTCGTCCTGGGGTACGCCGAGCAGCTCGGCGATCGCCTGCAGCGGCAGTTCGCAGGACACCTGCTCGACGAAGTCGCCCGAGCCCGCTGCCGCGGCAGTCTCGGCGATCTTCTGCGCGCGGGAGCGCAGTTCGTCCTCGAGGCGACCGACGGCGCGCGGGGTGAACCCGCGCGAGATGATCTTGCGCAGTCGCGTGTGCTGCGGGGCGTCCATGTTGAGCAGCACGGCCTTCTGCAGGTCGATCGCGTCGCGCGTCATGTCCTGCGGCCACACCGGAATGGCACCGTCCGGGGAGCTGCCGAAGATGTCGTTGCGCTTGGACACTTCTTTGACATCCGCGTGCTTGGTGACGAGCCAGTACCCTTTGTCACCGAAGCCACCCGTGCCGCCGGGCACATCGACCCAGTGGACGGGCTCGGAGTGACGAAGCTCCGCCAGTTCTTCAACGGGGAGCCGCTCCAGATTGAGGGTCGCGTCGAGGAAGTCGAAGTCGGGCGAGATCGGGCAGGAATTCGTGCCTGGCATAGTTGTGGGCTCCTCAAATGCAACGTGTTCTAGTTCCAGTAAAACATGCCTCTACCGCAGATAAAAGGCACGCAGGCATCGCTGCTTGTCAGACTAATGAAACGTGTTCTAGCCTGACGGAATGGGTACCCCTGTCATCGTCGAAGCCACCCGCAGCCCCATCGGTAAGCGCAACGGCTGGCTGTCCGGTCTGCACGCGACCGAGCTCCTCGGAGCGGTACAGAAAGCACTCGTCGAGAAGGCCGGCATCGATGCGGGTGACGTGGAGCAGGTCATCGGCGGCTGCGTCACGCAGTACGGCGAGCAGTCCAACAACATCACGCGCGTCGGCTGGCTGACGGCGGGACTGCCCGAGCACGTCGGCGCCACCACCATCGACTGCCAGTGCGGAAGCGCCCAGCAGGCCAACCATCTCGTCGCCGGCCTGATCGCCACCGGCGCCATCGACATCGGCATCGCCTGCGGCATCGAGGCGATGAGCCGGGTCGGCCTCGGAGCCAACGCCGGACCGGACCGCGGCCTGATCCGCGCGTCGTCGTGGGACATCGACATGCCCAACCAGTTCGAGGCCGCCGAGCGGATCGCCAAGCGGCGCGGGATCACCCGCGCCGATCTCGACGCGTTCGGGCTGGCCTCACAGACCAAGGCCAAGCAGGCCTGGGCGGAGGGCCGCTTCGACCGCGAGATCTCGCCGATCTCGGCGCCGGTGCTCGACGAGAACAAGCGTCCCACCGACGAGTGGGCGCCTGTCACGCGCGACCAGGGTCTGCGCGACACCACCGCCGAGGGACTGGCATCGCTGAAGCCCGTGATGGAAGGGGCGATCCACACCGCGGGCACCTCGTCGCAGATCTCCGACGGGGCCGCCGCGGTCCTGTGGATGGACGAGGAGAAGGCGAAGGCCGTGGGGCTCAAGCCGCGCGCGCGGATCGTCGCCCAGGCCAATGTCGGCGCCGAGACCTACTACCACCTCGACGGCCCCGTGCAGTCGACCGCCAAGGTGCTGGAGAAGGCCGGCATGAAGCTCGGCGACATCGACCTCGTCGAGATCAACGAGGCGTTCGCGTCGGTCGTGCTGTCCTGGGCGCAGGTGCACGGCGCCGACATGGACAAGGTCAACGTCAACGGCGGCGCGATCGCGCTCGGACATCCGGTGGGCTCCACCGGCGCCCGGTTGATCACCACCGCGTTGCACGAACTGGAGCGGACCGACCGGTCCACCGCACTGGTCACCATGTGCGCCGGCGGTGCGCTGTCCACCGGCACGATCATCGAACGCATCTAGTGCCTGTATCGGACGAGGACCGCATCGCCGCGGCACAGGCCTACATCAGCGCGCTCGCCAGCCACCGCGCCGACGACGTGCCGTTCGCACCGGGTTGCACCCGCGTGGAGGTCGGCGTGAAGACCGGCTTCTCGGGTGATCACCTGCGCCGCAGCCTCAACCGGGGCTTGCAGTACAAGGTCATCAAGGCGGTCACTGCTCCCGAGTTCACCGTCGACGGCGACACCGTGCGTGCCCGGTTCGAACTGTCGACCACACCGGCGTTGGCGGGCCGCAGCGTCGGCGCGCGCATCGATGAGACGTTCCTGATCCCGGCCGACGACCCGTCCGGCCGGGCGCAGATCCACCACATCAACGCCTCGATCCGCCCCTTCCTGAGTCGTTAGGAACCCGCCATGACCAAAGCTCCCAAGCCACTCACCCCCAAGCAGGTCGAGAGCCTCAACTCGAACGCGGTCGGCACCGGCATCAAGTGGATGTCGAAGTTCAACACCTGGGCGTACAAGGCCACCGGCGGACGCCTCGGCGCGAAGTGGCGCGGCGGGTCGAACCGGTTCTCGGCGCCGCCGCCGGTCGGAATCCTGACCACGATCGGCCGCAAGTCGGGTGAGCCGCGGGAGAGCCCCCTGCTGTTCCTGCGCGAGGGCGATCGCATCGTCCTGGTCGCCTCTCAGGGTGGACGCGCGACGAACCCGATGTGGTACCTGAACATCCAGGCCAATCCACAGGTCACGTTCCAGGTCAAGAACGAGAAGCTCACCCTCGTCGCCCGCGACGCGACCGACGCCGAGCGCGACGAGTACTGGCCGAAGCTCGACGCGATCTATCCGGATTTCGTGAATTACCGGACCTACACCGACCGCAAGATCCCGATCCTGATCTGCGATCCGGCCTGACGGCCCGGGAGATCCACCCTCGCTCAGCAAACCGTCTACTAGGCTTCGGCTTATGACCGGCGCCGGCGGTTCGGACGAGCACAAGGTACGCATCGGCGTCGCAGTCACCACTGTCGGTCGCTGGGATTCTCTTCGTGAACTGCTGGGTGATCTTGCGGAGCAGACGTATCCCCCGAGTCTGATCGCGGTCGCGCATCACGATGTCACTGCGACAGCGGAGTTGGACGACATCGTGAAGGCCTTCGCCGACTCTTTGGAGATCCGCACAGTGGTCAGTCCTCGCGGCATCTCCAACGGGCGCAATGCGGCCGCAGCTGCGCTGGGAGACGAGGTCGACTGGCTGTGGTTCCCGAACGACACCACCCGTATCGATGCTCAAACCCTCGAGCTCCTCTCCCACCACTGTGTCCCACCGTCAACGGCCGTTGCCGCACAGCTGGTGGATCGTGAGGGCCCCAGAAACCCCCTGCCGGTCCCAGGTTCGGCCCTGACCCGCCGCAACGTGTGGGGTGCGATGGAGCCGGCGACCCTGTTCGAACGCACCGCATTCGAGGCCGCGGGCGGATGGAATCTCGCACTCGGGTCGGGGGCGGACACCCCGTGGCAGTCCGGCGAAGGGCCTGATCTCCTGCTTCGGATGGCAGAACGCAAAGGCTTCGCCATCGACTGGGTTCCCGACGTCGCGATTCAGGCTCAGACAGAGTTCGCCCATCTACCCGTTCACGAACGGCGACGCAAGCAACGCAGTTACGGGCGTGGGCACGGGTATGTGCTACGTACCTGGCGGTACCCGCTCTGGTACAAAGCAGCCAATCTCGTGGCCGCCGCACTGATGCCTCTGCGCAAGCCCGAGAAGTTCGGCCCGGGTGAGGCGTTCGCTCTGCTGGTCGGCCGGGCCGAAGGTGTGCTCGGGCGGCCGTTCACCCGCAGTGATGACCACCGCGCCATCTTGCGATGACCGGAGGGCGCAAAACCAGAATCTGGCTATCGGCACTACTTCTGATATGCGCCGGCGTCACCTCTTGCCGAGCGGTCGATCCCCCTGTCGAGATCGGCATGACACTGCATCTGCGCGACAGCGACGCGGCGGCCCTTGATCGGCAATTCGAACTGATGTCTGCAATGGACGTGCAGTGGGTCAGGGTCGACATCGACTGGTCAGTTGTGGAACGGGAACGTGGACGTTTCGACTGGAGCTTTTCCGACAAGGTTGTCGAGCTGGCCGCTGCGCACGGAATGAACGTCCTTGCCGTGCTCGGCTTCACACCACAGTGGGCACGGGCGTCGAGTACCCCCGCCACCGAGACAGCGCACTACTCCCGGCCCGAGAAGTTGAGCGACTGGGCAGTCTTTGTCCAGACGGCAGCCGAACGTTATGTCCCGCGGGGGATCCGCACCTGGGAGATCTGGAATGAACCGAACACCAGCAAGTTCTGGCCGCCGCGGCCCGATGTCAACGAATACGGCCACCTGTTCTGGGTCGCGGCGGACGCCGTGCGCGCCGTCGATCCCGAAGCCACGCTCCTCATCGGCGGCCTGGGACCGAAGTTCGAAGAGCCCGACGCCGAGGTCCCGCCGACGGAGTATCTGCAACTTCTCTATGCCAACGGAGCTGCCAAGTACGCGGACGGCATCGCCGCCCACCCGTACAGCTTCCCTTCGCTCCCCACAGACGTCGATCAACGCATGCTCGGAGGTTTCAGGGATCTTCCGGAGTTACACGCCGTGATGGACCGCAACGGCGACGGGCAAAAGAAGATCTGGATCACCGAGTTCGGCGCGCCGACGGGTACCGGCCCGCACGCAGTGTCAGACCAGGACCAGGCCGTTGCACTGCTCGAAGCACGTGAACGGCTCGAATCTTGGGATTGGTCGGGCCCTCTCATCTACTACGAACTGGTCGACGGCGGCCCTGATCTCAGCGACACCGAACAGAACTTCGGGGTACTTCGCGAGGATCTGTCCCTGAAACCGGCAGCAGAGGCACTGCTGGACGGCGCTTCTGGTTGAGGAAGACCCATCGCCGTCACGGACCGCGCCTGTCGGCCGGCACCAGCAGCATCATCAATCCCGACACCAAAGGCCTCAGTCGTGAGGGCGCCCTGTCGATCAGTCGTGCCGGAATACCCGGGGCGACCATCGGGATCACCGCGAGCAGTCGAATTGCCACCAGGAAGGTCAGAACAGCGGCGGGGATCGCGATCCACAACGAGGCGATGCCGCCCCAACCGAGCACGATGCCGTAGGCGACTCCGGCCTGCGCGACAGCAGCCAAGGCGATCGCTGCGAGCGCCCGATAGGGCGGCGAAACGTTCAGACGTCGTGTCACGTAGAAGGTCTCGATGAGAACGACGGTTACCTGCACTATGCCCCGGGACCATGCGGCGCCCATCAGCCCGAACCGGGGGACGAGAAGGAAGCCGAGCGCGAGGGTGCCGAGCAGACCAATCCCGTTCGACATCAACAGGAAGCCGGTCTTGCCGATGCTCTGCAGGAGGTAGAAAGTCGTGACGCCCAGGCTGCTGATGGCTGCGGCGATCAGCAGAACCGATGCGACGGGAACCGAGTTCTCGAATGCGCTACCGAACAGAAGCGGCACCAGCACGGGGGCAAGCGCCGCCAAACCGAGACACAGCGGAACGATGACCATCGCAATGAGCGCCGTCATCGTGCGGTACAGGCGGTGCATATCCTCCCGGGCGCCGAGGCCGTGCTGCTCGCTGAACCGGGGCAGCAACGCTGAAAGTAGAAGGGGCGGTAGCTGTACCGCCATTTCGGCCACGGTCACCGCGGCCGCGAAGAACCCGACTGCCTCGAGCCCCGTGTAATGCTCCAGGAAGAGAACCTCGGTGCGGCCGAACACGAGGCCACCCAGCACAGCCGTGGCCCAACTCGTGAGCGCAAAACGGGTGACCTCCTGCCGCAGCGATGGACTCACCTTCGGCTTGATACGCAGCAGACGACCAATCCTGGCTGCCGGCAGCAGGTTTCCGGCGACGTAACCGGCCAGAGCACCCGGGATTCCGAAGAACCAGGCACCCGCCGTGATCACCACCAGTTTTATCAAGGCCGACACTGCCGACAAGCGCGCCAGCTCTCCGAAGCGCTGCTCGCCTCTCAGGTAGAACTGATAGACCTCCGCCATGCGCCAGAGGATGAACCAGATCAACGCCACTGCGATCACGATGTCGCGAGAAGACTCCGAACCCGCATCGGTCGCCTCGCGGCCCGGCCAGTAGAGGTAGGCGAAGAGTAAGAGAGTCCCGACGACCGCGGCAAGTATCGACAGTCTGGTGGTGGCTCCGATCAGCCCGTCGGCTTCGTCGTCGTCTCCCGCGGCACGCAGCTTCGGTATGAACCGTTGTTGCACGATACCGATACCCAATCCGGCGACCATCGACCCGATTGTCACGCAGAAGACCACGTAGGCAAGGACTCCCAAGTCGTCCGGACCGAGTAGGCGGGCTGTGATCGCGTTGCCGATGAATCCGGCAAGCGCGACCGCAGCACCGGACCCGAACCCGAGCATGGTGTTTCTGATGAACGATGGCGGCATCAGTACCACCGGCCTGCGGAGCTCATTCCGGGCCGCGTCGCCGAGTCGCGCCTGCGCGGATACGTCCCGCTGAGAGCTTCAACAGTGATTTCACGACGCTTGCCCACGCGAGGACGCCCGGACGTCCGTAACGGATGCCCGCCGCGACGGACCTGGCAACGCCTCGGTAGGACCCCGCGCCCAGCGCTGAGCCGACTGGAGAGGTCAGCATGTAGTCGCCGCGAACGCGCTTCGACTCGTCGGCGAGTTCACTGATGCCCCAGGCGATCAGCTCCGCGCTTCGGTCCACGCCCGACCTGGACAGCGACGCCGGGGTCCACATGATGTCCACGAGGGGCTCGGCCACCTGTATCACGGGTATGTCGGGGAAAGCACGCCGGACTTCGATCAGCCACTTCGGATCGTCGTGAATGGAGCCGGCTGCCACCGAGAGCGGGACCGCCTCGGCCACCGAGCGCGGAAAAACCAAGGTCGAGGTCTGCACCATGTTGAAGGCGCGCTGCGCGCGGAACTCGAACAAGAAAGGAGCGACGGGTTCGTGCGGGGTGATCAGGGTGCGCGGACCGATGATCGGTTCCCGGCCGTCGATGTGGACCGAGAAGCGTGATGCGAGAATCCATTTGTCGCCATCCGGTGCCGCAGCCAACTGAACGGCCAGCTTGTCCTGGCGCCAGACGTCGTCGTCGTCGAGAAACGCGATCACAGTGCCCACTGCGGATTCGACTCCGACATGTTTGGCCAAGCTGGGTCCCACCCGCCCCGACGTCCGCACTACGCGTACCGCAGGCGACTCCGGTAGATCCGGCTCACCGTCGGAGTCCACCACCACGATGATCTCGAGCGGCGGATACGACTGGCGCAATGCCGATTCGACTGCAGATCTCACACTCGCTCGGCAGATGGTGGGTATGACCACGCTGACCGATCTCTCAGATGGGCGCATCAAGCCGGCTCCCGCGGACATCTTCATGTCGAGTCACGATCATCACCGCGAAGATCAACCCACTTATCGGGAAGAGCTGCAGGTTGGGAAGTAGCGCCCACACCGCTTCGGTCGTCGCAGCGACGAAAAACGCGATCAGATAGCCGAAGCACGCGATCTGCTGACTGGGAATCCGGAGGGCACGGGTCGACTTGATCGCTGCCACCAGCAACAGTGTCAGCACCGCCAACCCCAGGAGCCCTGACTTCACCAACGTGTCGACGACCATGTTGTGACCGGTACCCACATAGGCCCATTTGGCGATGTTCGCAGCCTGCTGAGCATCATTGAGAAACCAATTGACGCCCATTCCCACCGCGGGTGATTGCTGCCAGACCTTCAAGCTCTCCGCCCACACCAGGGCACGTTCGGTGAATGCCGAAGGGTCCCAGTCTGCGAACGGAACCGCGAACATCAAGGCCGCGCTCACCCCGACGAGGGCGGTACCGGCCGCCCGAACCGAAATACGCGCGATCGATCGGAACCAGCAGAACAACCACCACATGGCCACCAGAGCAGCGGCGATGAGGGCGGTCCTGGAAGCTGCCGCGATCATGGTTGCGGCGAGGATGACACCGACGGCCAGGCGCAATCTCCGTTCGGGAATGAGCGGCACCAGCGCGAACGCGAGTGCGCAGTACATGCCCAGAACGTTGGCGTGCCCGAACGGCCCGGCCAACTCCCAGCCCGCGACGATCGCCTTCTCCGAGGCCGTGTTGTACATCATGAACTCTGGGATGATCAGCCCGCCGATGAGCGAGTACACCGAGATTGCTGCGACTGTGTACGGCACCCATTTCAGGCCGGAGATCGGAGCGCCGACATTCCAGATCGCCAGGACGAACAAGTTTGCGAGAAGAATCTTCGGCAGATCCGCCGGCGGAGGCACTTGGGGGCTGACCAGAAAAGGGACGTTGACAGCGAGCAACAGCACAAACAGACCGGTGACATCCCGGTCAGGATGGCCGCGCATCGCTGCGACGACGGCAGTCAATGCGAGCAGCACCGCCGAGCCGCCAAGGCTGGCCAGTTGGGCCAGCGGCAGATCCGAGGATGTCTGAGCCTCTCCCGGCGGTAATACCGGCGAGTGTTCGACCATCAGATAGGTGATCAGATCGGGGATGACCACAAGTGCGATCGCACCCACTGTCAACAGGGCGAATGCGCGGTCATTCTTCCGGAAATCCGTTGCCGTCGAGCGGCAGACACGCGGGAGCGCCGCTACATAGACTCCGAAGGAACGGACACGGTCTGTCGTCCTTGTGGCATGCGCTTCGCCGTCCTTCGGCACCGCTGCTACGAATGTGGTTTGGTGTCTACCCTGTTCCAATTCGTGCGGATTCATGGCTGCGCGGACCGTTCACTTGCCGTGGGCGCCGCGGCGCCAGCTCGCACGCTGAGCGCGGGAGCCTGCTCGGGCCTCGCCCGCGGAAACGTCGTAAGTGTCTCCGGAGTCGCGCTTCGTGGGGGGCGTCATCGTCAGAACCGCGCCGAGCAGGGGCCCGCCGGCTCGTGTCAGTCGATGAACTGCCTCGGTGAGCTGTTTGCGCGTGGTCTTTCCGAATCGTGCGACCACGAGCACGCCCTGAGACCTCGAAGCCAGCAGGGCTGCATCCGTGACAAGCAGCGACGGGGAATCGACGATCACGTAGTCGAACTCCCTACTGAGCTCTCCCAGAACCTCACCGGTCACCGGCGATTCGAGAAGCTCGGTGGGATTCGGCGGAACAGGCCCGGATGTCAACGCCTTCAACCGGGGAACGCTCGTGTCCTGCAGCGCTTCTCGGATGCTCGCCTCTCCATTCAACACACTGCTGAAGCCCACCTGCCCGGGGAGCTCGAGATACGCAGCGACCACCGGCCGCCGAAGGTCGGCATCCACGATGACCACCGAGTGGTTCGCCTCGGCAAGTGCCAGCGCCAGATTGACAGCGGTGGTCGTCCTGCCGTCATCGGGTCCACAGCTGGCGATCAGAAGCACACGTGGCCCATCGGCCACCTGGAGAAACCGCAGGTTGATCCGGAGCTCGCGGTAGGCATTGGCGACCTTCGACCGATCCGTGTCGAACGACGGTAGCGGACCCTTTGCCCGCTGTTCTTCGAACGGAACATCGGCCAGCAGTCCGACCCCCGTCACCTTCTCCAGGACATCTGCGCTCTTGACCGTGTCGTCCATCCGGTCTCGGACCAACGCGATGCAGATCCCCAGCAGTGCGCCTGTCACCGCAGCAATGGCGAGCATCCGCGTCGTCTTGGCACTCATCGGGCTGTCGGGCAACTCGGCTCGCTGCTGGATGACCACGCGGGCATTGGGCGGAGCACCCAGCTCTGGTGTCTCCAGCGCTGCAGCCATCACAACGAATTCGTCGGCCAGCGTGTTCGCGATGTCGCGGGCGCGGGACGCCGACGAATCCGTCACCGCGACATCGATGAGGACCGTGTCCGCCGGCACGGTGGCTTCGATCTTCGCCTGCAGGTCGGCCGCAGTCATATCGAGCCCCAGTTTGTCGACAGTGCGCTGGGCGAGTAGCTCGCCCATCACCAACTCGGTGTAGGAGAGCACGCGACGTTCCGCAAACAGGCCGCCGTCATACGTCTGGGTATTGGTGCCATCGGACGTGGTCGCCACGAACATTCGCGTTGTGGCCTGGTACTGCGGCGTGACCACGAACGAGTAAGCGAACGCGGCCAACACGGCAAGGACGGTTGCGCCGCAAATCAACTTCCACCGCGAACGCAAGATCTGCGCGAAGTCCTTGACAGTCAACTGCGACTCTTCATCGCCGATACACTCCCTTTATTCTCACCGCCTGGCGTCCGCATCGAAGGCGCGCACAGACGTGTAACGCTATCCCACAATGGTTCGCCCGGCGGCGATACTCATAGAGCCCCGCGCCGCTGTCCGCCTGTGGCAGCCCGCTCGACGGTAATTGCCTGTCGAGGGCATGTACCCGCCGGTATAGTCCTTTCCCTGTTGGGATTACGAAGCTCGAACACCGAAAGTGGAACCGCGTGCATCCGGTCAGTTCAGTCATGTTGACGTTTTCCCGACAGCCGCCGATGCAAGTCAGCGAGAGATCCGCCGCCGACCTACACGATTCACGCGGGCCTGATTCGGGCGAGGTCAGCGCATGAAGCGCCGTGGCATTCGGGTCCTGTCAGCGATGTTGATCCTCGTCGCTCCGTCCCTGTCCGCGGGATTGCACTCCGGGGTGGCGCACGCGCAGCCAGACGTCGCCGCAGAAGCCGCCGCAGCTCCAGGCCTTCGCCTTCCCTGGCGAGCTCTCGGGCTGGAACCGGAGACCTTCCTCGGCGCGGACAGCAGTACGAGTTTCGTGATACCGGTCCCCCCGGGTCTGACGCCGACACGTCTTCAGGGACTCGTGCACGCGCCCATGAACATCGAGTCGAGCTTCCTGGAGGTCAAAGACGGGGACGGAAGGTTCCTTGCGGCCGTCGATCTCCCCCGGGCGAGTTCGGCGCAAGCGGTCACCCCGCTGGACGTCGATATCTCCGCAGCGCAGGTCCGCGCCGAGGCGGCTGATCTCACTTTGACGGTGAGGCCGCTCGACAATGCCGATCAGTTCTGCGGACCGTTGCAGCAGGTGCACATCAGTGACCTCGCGACGGTCTTCACCGGCGCCGAGTCCTCAGCGGCCACCATTGCGAACTTCTTTCCGCCTGTCCTCGAGCGGGCGGTCATCTACGCGCCTGACGACGCCGACTCAGCGGAACAGCAGGCGGCTCTGACACTGGCGTCGACGGTTACGCAGCTCTATCGCCCGCAACCGGTGGAGGTCCGGGTGGTCAATCATCCGCGCGGCGCGACCCCGCCCCCGGCCGGACAACTCGGGCGTGCCGTGGTGGTCGAGACCGGTGGACAAGCCGGCCTCGACGTCAGGGCACCCGGAAGTCCGGGAGCCTACCTACGGGTCGCTGGTCAGGGGGACGAACTCTCGACGCAGGTGTCACTTCTGGTCAACCAGCTCCAGTCCCTCGTTCAGACCGCGTCGTCCAGGATCGACGCGGCCGGATCCGTAGAGCCCGCCCGGTTGGACAGTCCGACCTTCGGTCAGTTGGGTATGACCGGCAGAACCGATGTTCTTCGCACCGGGAGTTTGAGGGTGGCGACAGACCGCTCAACCCTTGGTGGCCGGATCGACAAGGTCACGGTGAACTTGAAGGCCGATTACACCCCGGTGCCGACCGACGATTCCGCAAGTGTCGTGATCCGTTCCGACGATGTCGTGGTGTACCGGACTGCGCTCGACAACTCCGGACGTCTCGACGCGACGTTCGACATGAGCAGCCAGACTTTCGGCCAGTGGCTCAATCTCGACTTCGCCCTCACGTATACGCCGCAGGAATCGTGCGGGCCCTTCATTGCGCCCATCACCTTCCAGGTCGATCCGCAGTCGACGCTGACGATCAGCCGCGGCGGGCCGCCCCTCCACGGTTTCGGGGCAGTGCCTTCAGAGTTCAGCCCACGCTTCCTTGTCGCTTTCGACGGGAGCAGCCCAAATCAACTGGCCTATGCCGCAGCAGTCGTCGTCTCCATCTCGCGACTCACCGGCGCGCCGTTGCTTCCCCGGGTAGTCGACCTCAAAACAGCGGTCGACGCGAAGGCAGGCGCGCTCATCGTCGCCCGAACCGGAGCACTGAAAGAAAGCTCGCTGAGTCCACCGCTCAGCGGTGAGGGCAGTTCGGTCGAAGTCGGCCTGCCCGTAGAACTCCGCGCGGATTTCGAGGATGGTCTCGGATCTATTCAGGCTTTCGCCGACCGACCCCGCGACCGCTCAGTTGTTCTGATCACGACGACAGATGCGTGGCCACTCGTGGATCCGCTCTTCAACTACCTAGGGCAACTCGAAGGCGGCTGGTCCGCCCTGACCGGCGACGTTCTCGCCGCAGGGACAGGGGGCGACCCCACCAACGTCGCGATCCGCGACGCCGCCGACCCCTCGCAAGGATCAGCTGTTGAGCAGGGCACCCACACGGACTTTGTGGGCAGGTGGGCTCCCGTCGGCGTTGCCGTTCTCATCGCCGTCTCAGTCGCCGCAATCGCCGCGTACCTATGGTCGCGAAGGCGTAGGGCCGCAACCGTGAATGCGAACGGCAGTGAAACTTCCGACGCCCTCGAGGGCCGGAGTTAGTCTCGGCCGCGCGGAGGGTGCCCACTGAGGTCGGAGGCCACCGCCTCAGCAGCTGACCGCAATGACAGCCCTGCCTGTCGTGATTCCACGTAAGCCCTTCCGCGGGAAGCCAGCTCAGCGGTTGCGTCTGCGTCGCGACAGTAGCGCCGAAGCAACTCAGCCAACGCACGGCGGTCGTACGGGTCGAAGTATGCAGCGCCATCACCACACGTCTCCCTCAGCGCGGCGATGTCCGAGGCAAGGACCGCGGTACGGGACGCCATCGCCTCGATCGGTGGCAACCCCGCACCTTCGTGCAGCGACGGCATGACGAGCAGGTCGGCTTGCGCCACCAGCGAGCGAAGGACGTCGAAGTCGAGGCGTCCCATGACGACGACCCGGTCGCCCATTGTCTCGGCGAGCCGGGTCACGCGCTCGTCGCCACCGCGCAGCGCCTCGCCGCTTCCGGCGATCACCAGTTTGTGAGGGACATCGCCGCTTACATCTCCGAACGCTTCCATCAGAAACGGTAGGTTCTTGTGCCACTTGGCGTTGCCGACGTAGAGCACGTAGGGGGCGGTCACAGGCGAAAGTCCGGGCTCGGCAGCGTCGAACCACTCCTCACCGACCGGGATCGGCGTCACACAGGTACGCGCCGCAGGCGCGAACGCTTTGAGTGTGTCCACCGTCGCCTGCGACGGTGTGAAGATGAGACGGCTCCGCCGTGCATCGAGCGTGAGCATCGTCCTGGCGTAGTACTTCCGGGCCGTACTCATTCCGCTGATCGTCTTGTCCATCACGTGCAGGGTGTCGTGCACGGTGACGAACAACTGCATCTTCCGGTGCGCCGGCCGCAGTGCGGTCAGCGGGAACGGATAATGCGGAACCCACAGGCCCCTCGGCCGCGCGGAGCGCACGGTCTGATCCCAAACCCGTTGCTCTGCCATGGAATACATCGGTGCCGTGGCCTGCTCGACAAGCACAGTAGTCGTGTCGCGAAGGGCCGGCGCGGTCTGCCGGCCGACCAGCACGCCGAGCGAGAGCCGACGCTCGGCGAACGTCTGCTCCAGCTCCGGAAGTAGCAGCCCGATGTAGGTCCCGATTCCGCTCTGCCGAATATGTCGGGCGTCGAAGAGCAGGTCCATCGGCTAGGTCAGGCGCCCTTCCAGATCGGGAAGGAAATCCGGGTTGCCCCACATCCGTTTGAGTGTCTCGTCCAGCTCGTGCTGCGGGCTCCATCCGAAGGTGTCGCGTATCCGGGTGATGTCGGCACCGAGGAACGGACGGTCGACCGCACGCATGCGTCGCTCGTCCTGCCGCACTTCGAAGTTCAGACCGAGGACCGAACGCATCCGGTCGACGATCTCGTCGACCGAATACTGCTGTCCGCTACCGAGATTGACAACCTCGCAATGACCCGGCTCTGGGGCGGTGCCCAACGCGGCAGCGGCGAACCCGCTCGCGGCGTCCAGCACGTCGATGTAGTCGCGCTTGGGCCACGTGTTGCCGAGATAGATCGCCTCCGGGTTGTCCCGCAGCTGGACGACGATGGCAGGTAGAAGATGCGGGTTCGTCTCGCCAGGACCGATGACGTTGAACAAGCGGACGATGACGCCGGAGAGATTCCTGCTCTCGGCGAGTGCCCGCAGGTAGACCTCACCCTGCTGCTTCGTGTAGCCATAGATGTCGACCGGCTCCACCACAGATTCGAGTTCACGATGGGCGGCTTCGTCCGGTCGGTATACGGCACCACTGCTGGCGAACACAAAGCGGGTTCCCGGCGCGCAGGCGGCCAAGAGGTTCACCGTGCCTGTGACGTTGGTGGCCACGGCGTTGGCCGGGTCGCTGTCGCACTCGGGGATGTAGTGGATCGCCGCGAGGTGGACGATCACCTCTGGTGCGAAATCGTCGATCAACGCGCGCGTCGCCGCCGCATCGCGAATGTCGACCCTGCGAAACGCGAATCCGTCCGGTTCCCCTTCCAGCCAGTCGGGCGTGCCGTACCGGAGCAGGTCGGCGACGAGCACTTCCGCACGGTCCTTGAGCGAGCGGACCAGTTGCTTGCCGACGAATCCGGCGCCGCCGGTGATCATTACCCGCATGAACTCTCCTTAATCCGCTGATATAGATCGAGTTGGTCCTTCTCAAATGCCTCCGGAGGTGTCAGGAAGGGATCTGTAACTGATTCCTTTCGGGGTCCGTGTGTTGACGCACGTGGACCTCCTGACACACCCCGGAGGTGTTTGTTGTGTCTGTGCATGGAGCTCCAGTCACGTCGTCCACCATCGTCGTTGCCGTCGATGTCGGCAAGACTTCTGCAGTGTTTTCGGTGACCGACGCGGCTCGACATCGATTGCTCACGCCGTCGGAGTTCGCGATGAACCGGTCGGGTTTGATCGCTGCGACGACTCGCGTGATGGCCGCGGTGCCTGCGTCGGGGCAGGTCAAGGTCGCCGTGGAGGCTGCCGGCCATTATCACCGACCAGTGCTCGACCATCGGTGGCCCGAGGGGTGGGAAGTGGTGGAACTCAATCCCGCTCATGTCGCCGAGCAACGCCGAGTGCAGGGCCGGCGACGGATCAAGACCGACGTCATCGACTTGGAGGCGATCACCGAACTCGTGCTGAGTGGACACGGTTGCTCGGTCGTCGACCGTGATGTCGTGATCGGCGAACTCAGTGCTTGGGCTGCGCATCGGAGCCGACGAGTGGCCACGCGCAGTGCGACGAAGAACCAGTTGCTCGGTCAATTGGATCGGGCGTTTCCCGGACTGACCCTGGCGCTGCCCGACGTGCTGGCCACCAGGATCGGCCGGCTGGTCGCCGCCGAATTCTCCGACCCGGCCCGTCTGGCAGGGCTCGGAGTCAGCCGGCTGATCCGGTTCGCCGCGACCCGGGATCTGCAGCTGCGTCGTCCGGTCGCGGAGCGTTTGGTCGCTGCGGCCCGCGATGCACTGCCGACCCGCGACGCGATGATCGCCCGCCAGATCCTGGCCGCCGACATGAACTTGCTGGCCGACCTCGACGACCAAATCCAATCCGCGGAGGCCGCACTGGGAGAGCTGCTACCGCGCAGCCCCTACGCGACGTTGACCTCGGTGCCGGGCTGGGGCGTGGTGCGGGTATCCAATTACGCTGCTGCCCTTGGTGACCCGAAGCGGTGGCCGGGACCGCGGCAAATCTATCGTGCGTCGGGGCTGTCTCCGATGCAGTACGAATCGGCGCACAAGCGCCGCGATGGCGGCATCAGCCGTGAAGGCAGCGTGGCGCTGCGCCGCGCCCTGATCGACCTCGGCATGGGCCTGTGGCTCAGTGAACCGGCAGCCAAGACCTACGCCCACGGGCTAAAGGACCGCGGCAAGCCCGGCGGCGTCGTCGCCTGCGCGTTGGCTCATCGTGCCAACCGCATCGCTCATGCACTGGTTCGCGACCACGCCACCTACGAACCGACCCGCTGGGCCTGAACCCCTGACACCCACCGCGAAAGGACCGAATCAGACCCTTCACAACCCCTGTCGGTAAGTGCCACGCTAAGAGGACGGGACGAAGGGCCGGATCAGATGCCGTATCCGCTATGGCGGACCCACCGGGTCACGCCGAGGCTAGCTTGGCACCCGGCCCTTCGCCTTTACGGCAGCCCGAACCACGCCAGATAACCCACCGAGGTTGCATACGTCAGCGTGGGCGCCAGGCACCCGCCCCCAACCCAGCAGCACCACCGACCGCACGAAATCACGCCCCGCCTCGGGACGTAGGCCCACTACGACCTTCAACACCCTTGACTCGCCCTACAGCCAGCTAGCGGTGGCCCGCTACAGAGCAGGCGTGCTTCTCCAGCGTTTCCGCAACCTGGTTCCAATCGAGCGATGTCGCACCGCGCAGGCCGGCTTCCGAGAAGCCTTCCCAATCGTCCTTCGCTGTGGCCGCCACCATGGCATCTGCGAAATCGGCCGGTTCGGTGCCGCAAACAATGCCGGACCCGTACTGCCTGACCACGTCCCGGCCGCCGTTCTCGGAAAAGTCCGCGGTCACCACCGGTGTCCCGCTTGCCATCGCCTCGGCGATGACTCTCGGGAAACCCTCACGGCGACTGGGCATCCCGAGTAGCGCCGAGTGGGCCAGAAGTTCGATCTTCTCTGCCTCGTCGACCGAGCCGAGGACCCTGATGCGCGAGGCGACGGGCGACTGCGCGGCATAGCTCACGATCTCCTCCCGCGCCGGGCCGTTACCGGCGATCACCAGATCACCGGGGAAGCCACGATCGGCCGCGAGTGCGAACGCATCGACCAGCAGCGTCAAATTCTTGTGTGGCGCGAGCCTCCCGACGTACAGAATCCCGGAGCGCTCAGCACGGGGAGTGGACCGGTATCGCGCGGCAACGATACCGCTCGGTAGGACACCGCAATCCCGACCGGACTGTGAGCGGATAGCGATGGCGACCGCCTCGCTGACGGCGAAGTTCATCCCGACCCACTTGGGCAGCTGCGATTGCAGCAATCTGAACAGGCGGTCCTCGCGAATCTCGCACCAGTGCACAGCACTGCGAGCGCGAATCTTTCCGGGCAGCGCCGGGATGTGCATCAAGGGCCACTGGTTCATCAGGATGAAGTCGTGCTCCCCACGGGCCGCCATCCTGCGCACATCGGCGCTGAACTTCGTGATGTCCGTCCAGTCCCGGCGCAGCGCGGCGATCTTGGGCGACATGTACCGGCCTCTGTTGGTGTGCCGCAACACCCGCACGCCGTTGATCATCTCGTCAGAAGGCAGCCCTGGTTCATGGCCGATGCAGTGGACGTCGACCTGGTGGCCACGCCGCACCATCGCCTCGGCGAGCTCCTGGAAGAACACTTCCTGACCGCCGACATGAGGAAAGTACAGCTCGGTGAGGAAAGCGAACTTCATGGGCGATCACTCGCCCGCGCCACTGGCATCAGTCCAGTCCCCCTCGCCCCGAATCGAAGCCCGATGCTACCCGGGCACATCGAATCCGGAAGACGTTTGCTGAGTGTCGTCATCACCCACCGCCCGTGAGGTGTCACGAGTGCACGCTCCCCGGCATTCGACTTCAACCAGGTACGTGGCCAGACATGCTCGATTATCGTTGCGAAGGTGACCTCCCTATCGGGCTTCGACGACTGGCTCAACCGCTTGGTGGACGAGCAGGCGGCCCTCGCCGGTCAGACGGTGCCCGACTACGTCGCCCAGGCGGTGGCCACCCGACTGATGGGTGACATCAAGCGCCGCGACGAGGAGATGGCCGTCTTCTTCGAGCATCTCTCCGAGGTCGGCATCGTTCTTCCCCAGGAGACCAGCGGCCCCAACCCGGTCGTCGTCGACCCCGAGCGGTTGGAGGCGCTGCGCGCGACCGGGCTGCTGGACGCTCCCCGGGATGTCGCGTTCGACCGCATCGCCGACATGGCGGCCACCGCGCTGGGCGCCCCGGGCGCGGCGATCACCCTCGTCGACATCGACCGGCAGTTCTTCGTCGCGATGCACGGTGCTGCGACGGACGCACCCGACGCCCGGGAGACACCGCTGGCGCGATCGGTGTGTCAGTACGCCGTCGCTGCAGGGCAACCTCTGGTCGTCACCGACGCGCGCACCGACCCGGTCTTGAAGTACAACCCGGCCGTCACCGACGGGACCGTGGTCTCGTACCTCGGCATCCCGCTGATGGACAGCGGCCAGCACGCGATCGGCACACTGTGCGTCTGGGACACCATCCCTCGGGACTGGACCTCGGGGCACGTGACCACCCTGCGGGATCTCGCGCATCTGGCGTCTGCCCGCATCTTCGACGAATAGCGCGCGACGAACCGGATCAGGCTCCGTAGACCGGGACCGGTGTACGCGCTTTGGCGAGCAGATCGCCGACGACCGGGCCGAGTTCGGCGGGATCCCAGCGCGCGCCCTTGTCGATCTCGGGCCCGTGCGCCCATCCCTCGGCCACCCGGATCTTGCCGCCCTCGACCTCGAACATCCGGCCCGTGACGTCTCGTGATTCGACGCTGCCGAGCCACACCACCAGCGGCGAGATGTTCTCCGGCGCCATCGCGTCGAACTCTTTGTCCTGGGTCGCCATCATGTCGGCGAAGACGGTCTCGGTCATCCGCGTCCGGGCCGACGGCGCGATCGCGTTGACGCTGACACCGTAGCGACCCATCTCGGCGGCGGCCACGAGCGTCAGCGCGGCGATGCCCGCCTTGGCTGCGCTGTAGTTGGCCTGCCCCACGCTGCCCTGCAGTCCTGCACCGGAGCTCGTGTTGATGATGCGGGCGTCGACCGTGTCGCCGGCCTTGGACCTCGCACGCCAGTACGCGGCGGCATGTTTCATCGTCGCGAAGTGCCCCTTGAGGTGCACCGCGGTGACCGCGTCGAACTCCTCCTCGGAGGTGTTGGCGAACATCCGGTCCCGCACGATCCCGGCGTTGTTCACCAGCACGTCGAGTCCGCCGAAGGTATCGACGGCGGTCTGGATCAATCCCTCGGCCTGCCCCCAGTCCGCGACGTTGGCGCCGCTGGTGACCGCTTCGCCTCCGGCGGCGACGATCTCGTCGACGACCGTCTGGGCGGCGCTCCCGCCGCCGGCGGGCGAGCCGTCCAGACCGACGCCGATGTCGTTGACCACGACGCGGGCCCCTTCGGCGGCGAACGCCAGCGCGTGCGCCCGTCCGATCCCGCCACCCGCACCCGTCACGATGACCACGCGGCCGTCCAGCAGTCCCATATCTGTGTCTCCTTATTTGATGTCGGCAGTGGTGGTCGACAGGTAGTGCGGCGGCTCTCCGCCTCCGTGCACCTCCAGCGACGCACCGCTGATGTAGGAAGCCGCATCGGAGGCGAGGAACGCCGTCGCCCAACCGATGTCCTCGGGCCGGGCCAATCGGCCCAGCGGCACGTTCTTCGATATCGCGGCGATCGAGTCCGCGTCACCGTAGAACAGTTCGGATTGCTCGGTCTCGACCATCCCGACGACCACCGAGTTGACCCTGACCCTGGGCGCCCACTCGACCGCCAATGTGCGGGTGAGGTTGTCGATCCCCGCCTTGGCCGCTCCGTATGCGGCGGTGCCCGGCGTGGGACGGTGACCGCTGACGCTGGAGATGTTGACAATCGAGCCGCCTCCGTCCTGCTTCTGCATGACGGCGTTGGCGTGAGTCGAAACCGACAGAGCACCAAGTAAATTCAGCTGAAGGATCTTCATGCTGAACTTCGCCGACGCCTCGGCGGCGAGTACGTAGGGTGACCCGCCCGCGTTGTTGACCACGACGTCGAGCCGGCCGTGATCGGCGGCGATACCGTCGACCAGAGCCTTCACCGCGTCGTCGTCGCGGATGTCGCAGGCCCTGAATTCATACGGGGAACTGTCGACCGGGCGGCGCGCACAGGTGATCACGGTGGCGCCCTGATCGGCGAACACCGTGCTGATGCCCGCTCCCACGCCCCGTACCCCGCCGGTGACGAGGACGACGCATCCGGTGAGGCCTAGTGCAATGGCGCTGCGGCCGGAAGCGGCCCTGTCGACGGCGTCAGTCACTGTGCTAGCGTACCAAGCAAGTGCTTGCTTAGGTAGCGACCCAGGAGTTTGCATGCCAATCACCACAAAGACCGTGGAACCGGGCATCGTCACGGTGACCGTCGACTACCCACCGGTCAACGCCATCCCGTCGCGCGGCTGGTTCGAACTCGCCGACACCATCACCGCCGCGGGCCGCGATCAGAACACCCACGTGGTGATCCTTCGCGCCGAGGGCCGCGGCTTCAACGCCGGCGTGGACATCAAAGAGATGCAGAACACCGAGGGCTTCACCGCGCTCATCGACGCGAATCGCGGTTGCTACGAGGCCTTCCGAGCGGTGTACGAATGCGCGGTGCCCGTCGTCGCCGCGGTCAACGGGTTCTGCGTCGGCGGGGGAATCGGCCTCGTCGGCAACGCCGATGTGATCGTCGCCTCCGACGACGCGAAGTTCGGGCTCCCTGAAGTGGAGCGCGGCGCACTCGGTGCCGCCACCCACCTGTCCCGGCTGGTGCCACAGCATCTGATGCGCCGGTTGTTCTTCACCGCGGCGACCGTCGGCGCCGACACCCTGCACCACTTCGGCTCGGTGCACGAGGTGGTGCCGCGCGCGGACCTGGACGAGGCCGCCCTGCGCGTCGCCCGTGACATCGCCTCGAAGGACACCCGCGTCATCCGGGCCGCCAAGGAAGCGCTGAACTTCATCGACATCCAACCGGTCAACGCCAGATACCGCATGGAGCAGGGGTTCACGTTCGAACTGAACCTGGCAGGAGTGTCCGACGAGCATCGGGACGCGTTCGCCGGTACGGACAAAGGGTCGAAATAACATGACAGACAAGAGAACAACTCTCGACGAGGCGGTCTCCTCGATCGAGAGCGGCATGACCATCGGCATCGGAGGCTGGGGATCTCGGCGCAAACCGATGGCACTCGTGCGCGCACTGCTGCGCACCGAGGTCACCGACCTGACCGTCGTCACCTACGGCGGACCGGACCTGGGCCTGCTGTGCTCGGCGGGCAAGGTCACGCGCGTCTACTACGGCTTCGTGTCGCTGGATTCACCGCCGTTCTACGACCCGTGGTTCGCCAAGGCGCGCACCACCGGAGCGATCGAGTCGCGGGAGATGGACGAGGGCATGCTGCGGTGTGGTCTGCAGGCCGCGGCCCAGCGGCTGCCGTTCTTGCCGATCCGGGCCGGGCTGGGCAGCGACGTGCGCGCGTTCTGGGGCGACGAGCTCAAGACCGTGAAGTCCCCGTACCCCACGGGTTCGGGCTACGAGGAGCTCGTCGCGATGCCGGCGCTGAACCTCGACGCGGCACTGGTGCACCTGAACCTCGGTGACGCGAAGGGCAATGCCGCATACACCGGCATCGACCCCTACTTCGACGACCTGTTCCTGATGTCCGCCGAAAAGCGCTTGCTGTCGGTGGAGAAGGTGGTCTCCACCGAAGAACTGGTGAAATCGGTTCCCCCGCAAGCATTGCTGATCAACCGGATGATGGTCGACTCCGTGGTGGAGGCCCCCAACGGGGCTCACTTCACCACCGCCGAACCGGATTACCGCCGCGACGAGAAGTTCCAGCGCCATTACGCCGAGGCCGCCGCATCCGACGAGACATGGGCAGAGTTCGTCAAGACCTACCTGTCCGGCAGCGAAGAGGACTACCAGGCCGCGGTCCGTGAATTCCAGCAAGCCCAGGAGGCGTCGAAGTGATCTCCGCAACCCGCGCCGAGGTATGCGCCGTCGCATGCGCCGAATTGTTCCGCGACGCAGGCGAAATCATGGTCAGCCCGATGACGACGATCGTGTCGATCGGTGCGCGGCTGGCCCGGCTGACCTTCTCCCCCGATATCGTGCTGAGCGACGGCGAAGCCCGCCTCATCGCGGACACGCCTGCGATCGGCGCGGCCGCCGCGATCGAGGGCTGGATGCCGTTCGGCCGGGTCTTCGAGACGCTGAGCTGGGGCCGCAGGCATGTGGTGATGGGCGCCAACCAGATCGACCGGTACGGCAATCAGAACCTGTCCGCGTTCGGGCCGCTGCAACACCCGACCCGGCAGATGTTCGGGGTGCGAGGCGCCCCCGGCAACACCATCAACCACGCGACGAGCTACTGGGTGGGCAACCATTCCACGCGCGTGTTCGGTGATTCCGTCGACATCGTCTCCGGAATCGGCTGGGACAAGATCGATCCCGATAACCCCGCATACCGTTTCGTCAATGTCTACCGCGTCGTGACCAACCTCGGCGTGTTCGACTTCAACGGCCCGGACCACCAGATGCGGGCGCTCTCACTGCATCCCGGCGTGGAGGCCGACCAGGTTGCCGAGAACACCTCGTTCGAGGTGCACGGACTCGACGGGGCCGAGACCACCCGGCTCCCCTCCGCCGAGGAACAGAGGCTGCTGCGCGAGGTGGTGGACCCGAAGTCGTTGCGGGACAAAGAAGTCAAGTCGTGACGCGCCTCGTCACCCCGCTGACCGAACTGGTCGGCATCGAGCATCCCGTCGTCCAGACCGGCATGGGCTGGGTCGCGGGCGCACGCCTGGTCGCCGCCACGTCCAACGCGGGCGGCCTGGGCATCCTCGCGTCGGCGACGATGACGCTGGCCGAACTCACCACCGCGGTCGGGAAGGTCAAGGCTGCGACCGACAAACCCTTCGGCATCAACATCCGCGCCGATGCCGGCGACGCCAACGAGCGGGTGGAACTGCTGATCCGTGAGGGCGTCAAGGTCGCGTCGTTCGCGCTGGCGCCCAAACCCGACCTGATCGCACGGCTCAAAGAAGCCGGCGTGGTCGTCATCCCGTCCGTCGGACTGGCCAAGCACGCGAAGAAGGTCGCCGGCTGGGGTGCCGACGCCGTCATCGTGCAGGGCGGCGAGGGCGGCGGCCACACCGGACCGATCGCCACCACGCTGCTGCTCCCCTCCGTCCTCGACGCCGTCGCCGACACCGGGATGCCGGTCGTCGCCGCAGGCGGCTTCTTCGACGGGCGCGGTCTCGCGGCCGCCCTGACATACGGCGCCGCCGGCGTGGCGATGGGAACCCGGTTCCTGTTGACCAAGGATTCGACGGTGCCCGACGCCGTCAAGCAGCGTTACCTGGACGCGGCGCTGGACGGCACCGTGGTGTCGACGAAGGTCGACGGTATGCCGCATCGCGTGCTGCGCACCGGACTGGTCGAGAAACTGGAGAGCGGCTCCCCGGTGCGCGGCCTGTCTGCCGCGGTCCTCAACGCCCAGAAGTTCAAGAAGATGTCGGGCATGACGTGGAAGTCCATGATCACCGATGGCCTGGCGATGCGGCACGGCAAGGACCTGACGTGGTCGCAGGTCGTGATGGCGGCCAACACCCCGATGCTGCTCAAGGCCGGTCTCGTCGAGGGCAACACCGAGGCCGGCGTGCTGGCATCCGGGCAGGTCGCGGGCATCATCGATGACCTGCCGTCCTGCGCGGAGCTCGTCCCGGCGATCGTGGCCGAGGCGGTCGAACACCTGCAGAAGGCTTCGCAGCACATCCGCTGAGCAGGTTCTCGACACGCGTCCAGCCATTCTGCCGTGCCGTCGCGCCGACGTTCCTAGACTCGGCGGCATGAAGACCAACGCGGCGATTCTGTGGGAGTACGGCGGCGACTGGACGGTCGAGGAGATCGATCTCGATCCGCCGGGCGACGGCGAGGTGCTGGTGAGCTGGGAGGCCACCGGTCTGTGCCACTCCGACGAGCACATCCGCACCGGCGATCTGCCCGCACCGCTGCCACTGATCGGTGGACACGAAGGTGCCGGGATCGTGCGGGAGGTCGGCGCCGGGGTCGTCGGGCTCGCTCCCGGTGACCACGTCGTGGCATCGTTCCTGCCGGCCTGTGGGCGCTGCCGGTTCTGTTCGACCGGACATCAGAACCTGTGCGACCTCGGAGCCATGATCATGGCCGGCACCCAACTCGACGGCACCTATCGCCGGCACATCAACGGCCAGGACGTCGGCGTGATGGCGCTGGTCGGCACGTTCTCGCAGTACGGCACGGTGCCCGAAGCGTCCATCGTCAAGATCGACGACGACATCCCGCTGTCGCGGGCGTGCCTGCTCGGCTGCGGCGTCACCACCGGATGGGGTTCGGCGGTCAACACCGCCGACGTGTCACCCGGGGACACCGTCGTGGTCATCGGCCTCGGCGGCATCGGCAGCGGCGCCATCCAGGGCGCGAGGCTGGCCGGCGCCGAGAAGATCGTCGTCGTCGAGCCGGTGGAGGCGAAGCGGGACTTGGCATTCCGGTTCGGCGCCACCCACTTCGTCACCTCGATGGAAGAGGCGACCGCACTCGTCGCCGACCTCACCCGCGGCGTGATGGCCGACTCGGCGATCCTGACCGTCGGCCTGCTGGCCGGGTCGATGCTGGAGGAGGCCGCCAACATCATCCGCAAGGGCGGCGCGGTGGTGATGACGGCCCTGTCCACGATGGCCGACAATCAGCCGACACTGGGCATGATGATGTTCACGCTGTTCCAGAAGCGCCTGCTGGGCAGCCTCTACGGCGAGGCGAACCCGCGCGCCGACATCCCGCGACTGCTGTCGCTCTACCGCGAGGGCAAGCTACTGCTCGACGAGACCGTCACCCACGAGTACAAGCTCGCCGAGGTCAACGAGGGCTACGAGGACATGCGGGAGGGCCGCAACATCCGCGGCGTGATCCTGCACGACCACTGACCACTGGGGCCGCGCCGGACCGTCACGGCCGGAACAGGATTCCGTCGTCGGAGGCCGCCCTCATCAGCTGCGGGATGGTCAACGTCCCGTAGCCGGTGTGGACCGGCCCCCGCGACGTGCCGAGGAACAACACCATGCCGGGGTCCGGGACCACGTCGAGGTGGTAGGCCTGTACGCCCGGCAGGTGGTACTGGAAGAAGTTGATCAGGTAGTCCACCAGGAAGATCGTGGTGCCGATCAGACCCCTGCCCCACAGCGCCGATGCGTTGTACAGCGGCGTCATCGCCGCGGGGTCGCCGATCATCACGATCGGGCCGTAGTGCGGTTTCGTTCCACCCCCTGGCACGTAGGGCGGCATGAACGGTTGCAGGCCCGGCAGATCGGTCGCCATGTACGGCGCTGAGCTCCCGTACGTGCCGATGTTGACGAACATCGAGTCGGCGCCGTTGCCCGGCGTGCGGGTGTTCATGCCGGGGGCCTCGAAACCGATGCCGGCCAGGCCGATCTGCTGGGCGACGAACTGGGCCTCCCATCCGCCCAGCGAGTGACCGGTGACGAAGATGTCGTCGGTGGCGTACCCCTGCACCGCGGCCTCGGCGAGCACCCGCTCGGCGAAATCGAGGGCGTCGTAGAACGCGAGCGGCGTCGTGCGGGTGAACACCACCTGCAGATCGGCGAGTACCTGGGTGATCGTGATCAGCGGGTTGAACAGCAGATGCGATCCGCCCGTCGTGCCCTGGTAGGCGATGATCACCTGGCCCTCGGGAGTCACCCAGGTCCTGCCCACCATGCCGGTGAAGATGTTGGTCCGTGACAGCTGAAACCCGTTGACGGTGAACGGAACCAGCCCGCCCGGCGTCCCACCGAGCACATAGCCGGCCGCGGACGCGTTGAGGAACTGGGCGACCGTCGGCGTCGGGCGGGTGACGGGGCCGGTGTAGGTCAGCGTCGGAACTTCCGGCAGCGGCGGCGGTGTGCGGTGCAGACCGATCAGTCGTTCGAGTTCGCGGAACGCGCCGAAGATCAGGTCGTTGATCGGTCCGAGGCCGTTGGGGACCGGCGGATGGTTCGCCGACGCGGTGAAGCCCAGCGCCTGCAGCACGGCGTTGATCAGTCGGCCCGGCAGCTCCAGGAGTTGCGCGACGGGTGAGAGAGGCTGCGGCGGAGCGGGTCTCGTGATCTCGATCGGGGCGACATCGGCGGCGGTCGGCGATGTAACCGACACGACCTCGGCCCGCGCCGGCGACCTGTCGAGCACTGGCAGTGGGGTGGCGGGCTCGACCGTTGCCAGTGCGACTGCGGCCGGCTCCCGGGCGTCGGTGGGCGTGGTGGGGACGGGGGCGACGCCCTCGCGTGCTGCGACCGGTTCCGATGCCGGACCCGGACCCGGAAGTTCGCCGGTCCCCGCGGTCTCGTCGATCTCCGCGGTGTCGCCGTCGGGAAGTCCGGAGTCTTCGGGCGCCGAATCTACCGGGTCCGCGTCCTCGTCTGCTCGCGACGGGGCGGACTCCCCGGAGCCGGTCGTCGGCGTCTCGGTGTCGGCCGGCCCCGATCTGCGCGAGGGCGGCTTCCTGGACTCGGCGCCATCCTCCGGCCCGTCCGCCGCCTGCTGTGCGGAGGCAGAACCGGCATCGGCAGGCTCGGCGTACGCCACGCCGTGCATCGGTGCGAGCACGAGGCCCACCGAGAGTGCTATCGCCGCAAAACCATAACCGAACGGTCTGGTATTCCGACGTTCCTGCGCAAGCACGGCATCCTCCACCTGACAACGCTAAATGTCAGATGGAGGATGCCACAGCGTGCGATCGGCCGGTCTGTTTTCGCGGACGCCGCTACGACAGCCGCTCGATGATCGTGACGTTGGCGGTGCCGCCACCCTCGCACATCGTCTGCAGGCCGTAGCGGCCGCCGGTGCGCTCCAGGGTGTTCAACATCGTCGCGAAAAGCTTTGCGCCCGTAGCGCCGAGCGGGTGACCGAGGGCGATCGCGCCACCACTGGGGTTGACCTTCTCGGGGTCGGCCTTGGTCTCCTTCAGCCAGGCCTGCACCACCGGCGCGAAGGCCTCGTTGATCTCGACGGTGTCGATGTCGTCGATCGTCAGGCCGGTCTTGTCCAGCGCGTAGCGGGTCGCCGGGATCGGCCCGGTCAACATGAACACCGGATCGGCGCCGCGAGCGCTGATGTGGTGGATACGTGCGCGCGGCTTCAGCCCATGGGTCTTGACCGCATCCTCCGAGGCCAGCAACACCGCGCTGGCCCCGTCGGAGATCTGGCTGGCCATCGCCGCGGTCAGGCGTCCGCCCTCGACGAGCGTCTTGAGGCCGGCCATCTTCTCCAGCGAGGTGTCGCGCGGGCCCTCATCGGTGGCGAAGCCGGCGCCGTCGGTCTGCACGGGGATGATCTCGTTCTCGAAGTGCCCGGCACGGATCGCGGCCTGCGCGCGATGATGACTCATCAGCGCGTACTGCTCCATCTCCTCGCGGGACAGGTTCCACTTCTCGGCGATCAACTCCGACCCGCGGAACTGCGAGATCTCCTGATCACCGTAGCGGTGCAGCCAACTCTTCGATTCGTTTGTCGGAGAGGTGAATCCGAACTGCTCGGCGACCGTCATCGCGGAGCTGATCGGGATCTGGCTCATGTTCTGCATGCCGCCGGCGACGATCAGATCGGCCGTGCCGGACATGATGGCCTGAGCGCCGAAGGAGATGGCCTGCTGGCTGGAGCCGCACTGCCGGTCGACGGTGACGCCGGGGACTTCCTCCGGGAAACCCGCTGCCAGCCAGGACAACCTGGCGATGTTGCCGGCCTGCGGGCCGATCGCGTCGACACAACCGGCGATGACGTCGTCCACGGCGCCCGGATCGACGTCGTTGCGCTCGAACAGGCCCCGCCACGCCGCAGCACCGAGATCCACGGGATGCACACCGGCGAGTGATCCGTTGCGCTTGCCGACAGCGGTGCGCACAGCATCGATGACGTACGCCTCTGAAGCCACAGCCATTATTTCGATCCTTCCGTTATGCCACCAAGGACGATGGCGAGGTACTGTCTGCCGACCTGTTCGGCCGTGAGCGGTCCGCCGGGCTGATACCAGCGCACCGAGACCCAGGTGGTGTCACGGATGAAGCGGTACACCAGGTCGACGTCGATGTCGGGGCGGAAGCTGCCCTCGGCGATGCCCTGTTTGAGGACCTCGACCCACATCCGGCGTTGCTGACGGTTGCGGTCGTCGAGGAAACCGAACTGCGGCAGCGAGTTCAGCCGCTTGGCCTCGTCCTGATAGATGACGACCTGGGCGTGCCGGTGTTCGATGGCTTCGAAGGAAACCATGAACAACCCGCTGACCCGCTCCAGCGGATCCGTGGTCGCGGCAACGATCTCGTCGTAGCGGGTGAAGAGCCAATCGAGAAAGTCCTTCAAAACCTCTTCGACCATTTGCTCCTTGGATTTGAAGTGGTGATAGAGGCTGCCCGACAGGATCCCGGCGGAGTCCGCGATGTCGCGGACCGTCGTCGCCCGCAGCCCGCGGTCGGCGAACATCGTCGCGGCGAGCTGCAGCAACTCGTCGCGCCGACTCGGAAGCGCCCTGTCCACCCGCGTCTCACGCCCGCTGACTGGACACCGAGATGACCTCGCCCGTCAGATAACTGGAGTAGTCGCTGGCCAGGAACGCGATGGTGGCCGCCACCTCCCACGGTTCGGCCGCGCGACCGAACGCCTCACCTTCGGCGAGACGGTCGAGCAGCTCGGAGCTACTCGTCTTCTCCAGGAACTTGTGCCGGGCGATGCTCGGCGACACCGCGTTGATCCGAACCCCGTAGTCGACGGCTTCGATTGCGCTGCACCGGGTCAGCGCCATCACGCCGGCCTTGGCCGCGGCGTAGTGCGACTGGGAGTGCTGTGCCCGCCAACCCAGCACGCTGGCGTTGTTGACGATCACGCCACCGTGGGGGGCGTCGCGGAAGTACCGCAGCGCGGCGCGCGTTGCGCGCATCACCGACGTCAGCGTCACGTTCAGGACGCGGTCCCACTCGTCGTCGGTCATGTCGATGACGGGAGTCTGGCCGCCCAGCCCGGCGTTGTTGACCAGGACGTCCAGCCGGCCCGCCTTCTCGACCGTCGAGGTGATCAACGCGTCGACGGCCTCGGTCGAGGTCACATCGCAGACGACCGCGTCGACCTTGCCGAGCCCGAGCGCGGCGAGTTCGTCGCGGGTCTCCCCGAGACGCCGCTCGTGGTAGTCGGAGACGACGACGTCGGCACCCTCCAGGAGTGCCCGGCGCGCGGTGGTGGAGCCGATTCCGGTGCCTGCCGCGGCGGTCACCAGAACGACCTTGCCCTTCAGCAGACCGTGGCCGTCGATCTCGGCCGGGGCTTGGGAAAGGTCGGTCATGGTTGTCTCCTCTTCGCGCGAGCGCTCATCAGTGGCGTGCCTCCCTGGGCAGGCCGAGCACGCGCTCGGCGATGATGTTGCGTTGGATCTCGTTGGATCCGCCGTAGATGGTGTCGGAGCGGGAGAACAGGTACAGCCGCTGCCATTCGCTGAACTCGCCGTCGGGCAGTGTCAATCCCGCCGCGCCCTCGATGTCCATGGCGATCTCGCCGAGCTCGCGATGCCAGTTGGCCCACAACAGCTTCGAGATGTTGTCCTGGCCCGGTTTCTCGACGTCCATCGTCGCCAGCGCGTAGGACCGCATCGCCTTCAGTCCGGCCCACGAGCGGACCAGCCGTTCCCGGATCAGGGGATCGTCGGCGGCACCGGTCTTCTCGGCCAGCTCGACCAGGTTGGAATGCTCACGCGCGTAACGGATCTGCTGCCCCAGCGTGGACACGCCGCGCTCGAACGTCAGCGTTCCCATCGCGACGCGCCAGCCGTCTCCGGGTTCACCGACGACGAGATCGGCGGCGGTGCGCGCGTCGTCGAAGAAGACCTCGTTGAACTCGGAGTCTCCGGTCAGCTGGATGATGGGCCGGATCTCGACGCCGGGCTGCTGCAGCGGCACCAGCAGGTAGGACAGGCCGGCATGACGCTTGGAGCCCTTCTCGGTGCGCGCCACCACGAAGCACCACTGGGCCCAGTGCGCCAGCGACGTCCACACCTTCTGGCCGTTGATGACCCACTCGTCCCCGTCGAGGGTCGCGGTGGTCGACACATTGGCCAGATCGCTGCCGGCGCCCGGCTCGGAGTAGCCCTGCGACCACAGCTCGGTGACGTCGAGGATCCTGGGCAGAAAGCGCTGCTGCTGCTCCGGTGTCCCGTACGCGATCAGCGTCGGGCCGAGCAGTTCCTCACCGAGGTGGTTGACCTTGTCGGGCGCGTTGGCCTTGGCGTACTCCTCGTAGAACGCGACGCGGTGAGCCACCGACAGGCCGCGGCCGCCGTGCTCCTCCGGCCAGCCGAGGCAGGTGAGCCCCGCCGCCGCGAGGTGCTGGTTCCACGCCAGCCGCTCCTCGAACGCCTCGTGCTCGCGTCCGGGACCGCCCAGACCCTTCAACGCCGCGAAGTCGCCGACCAGGTTTTCGGCGAGCCAGTCGCGGACCTCAGCCCTGAACTTCTGGACCTCTATCACCCCTGTAGGGTAGCCTACCAAGCACTTGCTTGGGTACCCCGGACTGCTACAGGAGCTTCGATGACGACCTCCCCGAGGACCACTCCCGCGGTTCTCGAACGGATCGCGCGAGAGCTTCCCGACCAGCCCGCGGTGGTGACGGCCCAGCGCACGCTCACCTACTTCGGCCTGCGCTCCGAGGTTCTCCACGCCGCGGCCGCCATGATCGACCTGGGCATCGAACCCGGTGACCGGGTGGCGATCTGGTCGCCCAACACCTGGCACTGGGTGGTGGCGTCGCTGGCCATCCACCACGCCGGCGGCGTGCTCGTCCCGCTCAACACCCGCTACACCGCGAGCGAGGCGGAAGACATCCTGGCGCGCACCGGAGCACCGCTGCTGTTCGCGTCCGGGGCGTTCCTGGGCGCCGACAAGGCCGCGAGCGTCGACCGGGACTCGCTGCCCGCCCTGCGGCACATCGTGCGCATCCCCGTCGACACCGACGACGGGACCTGGGACGAATACATAGCACGCGGCGCAAAGGAAGAAGCTCTGGCCGCCGTCGGCGCCCGCGCGGCCGCCGTCACCGCCGACGACGTGTCGGACATCCTGTTCACCTCCGGCACCACCGGACGCAGCAAGGGCGTCAGGTGCGCCCAGCGCCAGTCGCTCGACGCGTCCGCGGCGTGGGCAGCATGCGGTCAGCTCACCCGGGACGACCGCTACCTGTGCATCAACCCGTTCTTCCACAACTTCGGGTACAAGGCCGGCATCCTGGCCTGCCTGCAGACGGGGGCGACGCTGTATCCCGAGCTGACCTTCGACCCCGGGGAGACGATGCAGGCGGTGCAGGAGCATCGCATCACCGTGCTACCCGGCCCGCCGACGATCTACCAGACCCTGCTCGACCATCCGAGGCGCTCCGAATTCGATCTGAGCTCACTGCGTTTCGCGGTGACGGGGGCGGCGACCATCCCGGTGGTGCTGATCGAGCGGATGCAGAGCGAGCTCGACATCGACATCGTGCTGACCGCCTACGGACTGACCGAGGCCGCCGGCTTCGGCACCATGTGTCGCGCCGACGACGACGCCGTCACCGTCGCGACCACGTCCGGACGTCCGATCGCCGACTTCGAACTGCGCATCGGTGAGTCAGGAGAGGTGCTGTTGCGCGGACCGAACGTGATGCTCGGATACCTCGACGACCCGGAGGCGACCGCCGCGGCGATCGACGGCGACGGATGGTTGCACACCGGCGATGTCGGCGAACTCGACCCCGCCGGAAACCTGAAGATCACCGACCGTCTCAAGGACATGTACATCTGCGGCGGGTTCAACGTCTACCCGGCCGAGATCGAGCAGGTCCTCGCACGCCTCGACGGCGTCGCCGAGGCCGCCGTGATCGGGGTCCCCGACGATCGCCTCGGCGAGGTCGGGAAGGCCTTCGTGGTCACCCTTCCCGGCGCGGAACTCGACGAGAAGACCGTGATCGACCACGCGCGAGAGCATCTCGCCAACTTCAAGACGCCGCGCTCGGTCGAGTTCCTCGATGCGCTGCCCCGCAACCCCGGCGGCAAGGTGGTCAAACCGCTACTCCGCCAACGAAGTGAGAGGGCCTGAGTTGGACCTGACATTCGACGACGCCACCCTGGATTTCCAGGCCGAGGTGCGGGAGTTCCTCGCCGCCAACAAGGGCTCGTTCCCGACCAAGTCCTATGACACCGCCGACGGATTCGAACAGCACCGCCGGTGGGACAAGGTGCTCTTCGACGCCGGGTTGTCGGTGATCACGTGGCCCGAGAAGTACGGCGGCCGCGACGCGTCGCTGCTGCAGTGGATCGTCTACGAGGAGGAGTACTTCCGTGCGGGGGCACCCGGGCGGGCCAGCGCGAACGGCACGTCGATGCTCGCACCGACCCTGTTCGCGCACGGCACCGAGGAGCAGCGGGACCGGATTCTGCCGAAAATGGCCAGCGGCGAGGAGATCTGGGCGCAGGCGTGGTCGGAGCCGGAATCCGGCAGCGACCTCGCGTCGTTGCGTTCCACGGCGACTCGGACCGAGGGCGGCTGGTTGCTCAACGGCCAGAAGATCTGGAGTTCGCGGGCGGTGTTCGGTGAGCGCGCCTTCGGCCTGTTCCGCTCCGATCCGGCCGCGCAGCGCCACAAGGGCCTCACCTACTTCATGTTCGACCTGAAGGCCGACGGCGTCACCGTCCGTCCGATCGCGCAGTTGGGCGGTGACACCGGCTTCGGCGAGATCTTCCTCGACGACGTGTTCGTCCCCGACGACGACGTGATCGGCGAGGTGCACGACGGCTGGCGCGCCGCGATGAGCACCTCGAGCAACGAGCGCGGTATGTCGCTGCGCAGCCCGGCACGCTTCTTGGCGCCTGCGGAACGGCTTGTGGCGCAGTGGAAGGACAATCCCGATCCGGTCTTCACCGACCGCGTCGCCGACGCCTGGATCAAGGCGCAGGCCTACCGGCTGCACACGTTCGGCACCGTCACCCGCGTCGCGGGCGGTGGCGAGCTGGGGGCGGAGTCGTCCATCACCAAGGTGTTCTGGTCCGACCTGGACGTGGCACTGCACCAGACCGCGCTCGATCTGCGGGGGGCCGACGGAGAACTGATGGATCCGGTCACCGAAGGTCTGCTGTTCGCCCTCGGCGGACCGATCTATGCCGGCACCAACGAGATCCAGCGCAACATCATCGCCGAGCGGCTTCTGGGCCTGCCCCGAAAGTAGACGACTGTGAACTTTGAGATCGACGACCAGCAGCGGGATTTCGCTGCCAGCATCGACGCCGCGCTGGGCGCGGCCGACCTGCCCGCCGCTGTGCGGGCATGGGGGGAAGGCGATACCGCTCCCGGCCGCAAGGTCTGGTCCCAGCTGACCGACCTGGGTGTGACGGCACTGATGGTGCCGGAGAAGTTCGACGGTATCGAGGCACATCCCGTCGACCTCGTGGTCGCCCTCGAGCGGCTCGGCCGGTGGAACGTCCCGGGACCGGTCACCGAGTCCATCGCGGTGGCACCGATACTGCTCGGCGACGACGACAGGGTCGGCGCCCTGGCATCCGGCGAGCTGATCGCCACCGTCGCCGCGCCGCCGCTGGTCTCACGGGCCGTCGACGCCGACACCGCAGGTCTGATCCTGCTCGCCACCGAGGGCGCCGTCGCCGACGCCGAGATGGGCACACAGCACGAGTCCGTCGATCCGGCGCGAAAGCTGTTCGAGGTCACCGCATCCGGTGAGGCCCGGGCCGCCGACGTCGAGCGCGCCTTCGAGTTCGGCGCCCTCGCCACAGCGGCGCAGCTGGTCGGCGCCGCGCAGGCCATGCTGGACGCCTCGGTCGAATACGCCAAGCAGCGCAGCCAGTTCGGCACGATCATCGGCACGTACCAGGCGATCAAGCACAAGCTCGCCGACGTGTTGATCGCCGTCGAGCTGGCCAGGCCACTGGTGTACGGAGCGGCCCTGTCCCTGGCCGACGGTTCGCAGGACACCGCCCGCGACGTCAGCGCGGCGAAGGTGGCCGCCGCCGATGCCGCACTGCTCGCCGCGCGCTCCTCACTGCAGACGCACGGGGCGATCGGGTTCACGCAGGAACACGACCTTTCGCTGCTGTTGTTGCGGGTGCAGGCGTTGCGGCCCGCCTGGGGTGATCCGACGTGGCATCGGCATCGAGTACTGGAGGCGCTGACCAAATGAGCGAAGAACGGGAGTTGTTGCGCGACACCGTCGCCGCGCTCGTCGAGAAGCACGCCTCCCCGGAGGCGGTGCGCACGGCAGCCGCGTCCGAACGGGGCTACGACGAGGCGCTGTGGACGATGCTCTGCGAGCAGGTCGGCGCCGCGGCGCTGGTCGTGCCCGAGGAACTCGGTGGCGCCGGCGGCGAACTGGCCGACGCCGCAGTGGTACTCGAAGAGCTGGGCAAGCGGCTGGTGCCGACCCCGCTGCTGGGTACGACGCTCGCCGAACTGGCGCTGCTGTCGGTCGACGCACCCGATGCCGCGCTTCTGGAGGCACTGGCGGAGGGCACCTCCATCGGGACCGTCGTCTTCGACCCCGAGCACGTGGTCAACGGCAACGTGGCCGACGTCGTGATCGGCACCGACGGCGAAACCCTCAGCCGGTGGACGTCTTTCACCGCCACACCGTCGGTGGCCATGGACATCACCCGTCCGTTGGCGTCACTGGAGGTGACCGAGACCTCCCCGCTCGGCACCGATCCGGGGCTGGCCGACATCGCCGCGATCCTGCTGGCCGCCGAACAGGTCGGCGCCGCGTCGAAGTGCCTCGACCTGACCGTGCAGTACACCAAGGACAGAGTGCAGTTCGGCAGGCCGATCGGCAGTTTCCAGGCGCTCAAGCACCGGATGGCCGACCTGTATGTCGCGGTCCAGTCCGCGAAGGCCGTCGTCGACGAGGCGGTCGCCGAACCGTCGTCGACGTCGGCGGCGCTGGCACGGCTGGCCGCCACCGAGGCCTTCTCGAAGACAGCCGCCGAGGCCGTGCAGATGCACGGCGGTATCGCCATCACCTGGGAGAGCGACATCCAGCTCTACTTCAAGCGCGCCCACGGCAGCGCACAGTTGCTCCCGCCGCCGCGCGAACAGCTCCGCCGGCTCGAATCCGAGGTGTTCTAGCCTGAGACGGTGACCCCCTCGCAGCGTTCGGGCATCCCGCCGTTCTACGTGATGGATGTGTGGCTCGCCGCCGCCGAGCGCCAACGAACGCACGGGGATCTGGTGAATCTGTCCGCCGGTCAGCCCAGTGCCGGCGCTCCCACTGCCGTTCGGGATGCCGCGGTCGCGGCGTTGCACCGCAACCAGCTCGGATACACCGTCGCGCTCGGCATCCCCGAGTTACGCACCGCGATTGCCGGTTCCTACCAGGACCGCCACGGACTCGAGGTCGATCCAGGCGACGTCGTCATCACCACCGGGTCGTCGGGTGGGTTCCTGTTGGCGTTTCTGGCCTGCTTCGACGTCGGGGACCGCGTCGCGATCGCCAGCCCGGGTTACCCCTGTTACCGCAACATCCTGTCCGCGCTGGGATGCGAGGTGGTGGAGTTGCCGTGCGGACCCGACACGCGTTTCCAGCCGACGCTGCAGATGCTCACCGAGCTCGATCCCCCCGTGTCGGGTGTGATCGTCGCGAGCCCTGCGAACCCGACCGGTACCGTCATCGCGCCTGAGGAACTGGCCGCGATCGCGGCGTGGTGCGAAACCTCGGGCGTCCGGTTGATCAGCGACGAGGTCTACCACGGCCTGGTGTACCCGGGCGCGCCGGCCACCAGCTGCGCATGGGAGACATCGCGTGAATCCATTGTGGTGAACAGCTTTTCGAAGTACTTCGCGATGACCGGCTGGCGGCTGGGCTGGCTGCTGGTGCCCGACGAGCTCAAGCGCGCCGTCGACCGGTTGACGGGGAACTTCACGATCTGCCCACCCGTCCTGCCTCAGCTGGCCGCCGTCGCCGCGTTCACCCCCGAGTCGGTCGCCGAGGCCGAATCGCTGCTCGAGGGCTACGGGGCCAACCGGACGATGCTGCTCGACGGGCTGCGGGCCCTCGGCATCGACCGCCTCGCGCCGACCGACGGCGCGTTCTACGTCTACGCCGACGTCTCGCACCTGACCACCGATTCGCTGTCGTTCTGCTCGAAGTTGTTGGCCGACACCGGTGTTGCGATCGCGCCTGGCGTCGACTTCGACACCGTCCGCGGCGGCGCCTTCGTCCGGCTGTCCTTCGCGGGGCCGTCCTCCGACATCGAGGAGGCGCTGCGCCGGTTCGGCGCATGGCTCCCCTGAGTCCCACCGCGCAGCGGGCGCCGCTGCTGGCGGCCGGCTTTACCACCGCGTTCGGCGCCCACGCCGTGGCTGGCACGTTGGGCACCACGACCACCGGGACGGCGGCGTCGCTGCTGACCCTGGGTGCAATGCTGGCGATCTACGACGGCGCCGAGGTGATCCTCAAACCGCTGTTCGGGACGCTTGCCGACCGCATCGGCGCGCGCACGGTCCTGATCGCCGGATTGGCCGTCTTCGCCGTCGCGTCGCTGAGCTTCGCCGTCGCCGACGAGACCGCGTGGCTGTGGGCCGCACGGCTGGGACAGGGCATCGGCGCCGCCGCCTTCTCCCCCGCCGCGTCCGCTCTGGTCGCGCGGCTGGCACCCGCGTCGGGACAGGGCCGGGCGTTCGGGACATACGGCTCGTACAAGTCGGTCGGCTACACCCTGGGACCGCTGATCGGCGGTGCGATCGTGACGTTCGGCGGCCTTCAGGCCCTGTTCGCGGTGATGGCCGCACTCGCAGCCGCCGTCGCTGTGTGGGCCGCCGTGGCGGTCCCCCGCCTCGCCGTGCTGCCGAGAACCCGTCAGACACTTCTCGACACGGTGCGACGGTTCTCCGAGTCTTCGTTCGTGACACCGACACTGGCGCTCGCCGCGGCGACCGCGGCGCTGTCGGCCGGGGTCGGCTTCCTGCCGGTGCTGGGCACCGACTTCGGCCTGTCCCCGGTCGTCACCGGTGCCGTCGTGTCGGTGCTCGCACTGACCACCGCCGTGGTGCAACCACTGGCCGGGCGCGCCGCGGATTCGGGCAGGATCTCGTTGACGTCCGGGCTCTTCACCGGCGTCGTGGTGACCGCGGCCGGGGTCGCCGCGGCGGCCCTGCCGGGACTGGTGGGGTTACTCGGTGGAGCGGTCGTCATCGGCGTCGGATGCGGGCTCATCACGCCGCTGGCCTTCACGATGCTGGCGCGGTCCACGCCGGAGGAGCGGTTGGGCCAGACCATGGGGGCCGCCGAGATCGGGCGCGAGTGCGGCGATGCCGCAGGGCCTCTCGTCGTCGCTGCGATCGCCGCAGCCTCGACCGTGCCGTTCGGTTTCCTCGGGCTCGCGGCGGTGGTGGCGGCCTCCGGAGTCGGTGTCCGCCGAGGACGCGGACGTGTCGGTGGGGTGGGGTAGCTTCGGTGGCATGTTCGAAAGTTTGTTCGATATTGATGAGGGGGCGTCGCAGGCCGAGCTGCGGGCGGTCGTCGAGCGGTGTGAGCGGTTGAAGTCGGCGGCTGCGGCGGCCCAGGCGCGCGCGACCGCGTTGTGGGCGGCCAAGCGTGCTGCTGCCGAGGAGGCTGCGGGGGTGCCGGCGCGTCGGCGGGGTAAGGGGTTGGCCTCGGAGGTCGCGTTGGCCCGCCGGGATGCCCCGGTCAAGGGTGGTCAGCATCTGGGGTTTGCCAAGGCGTTGATGGGCGAGATGCCGCATACGTGGGCGGCGTTGGAGTGCGGCGCGCTCTCGGAATGGCGGGCGACGCTGATCGTGCGGGAATCGGCCTGTCTGAGCGTCGAGGACCGTCGGCGCCTCGACGCCGAGATGTGCGCCGACGTGTCGCGTTTTGAGGGGTGGGGCAACAAGCGGGTGGAGGCCGAGGCCAAGAAGATCGCCGCACGGTTGGATGTCGCAGCGGTGGTCGAGCGCGCCGACAAGGCGGCGGCTCAGGCGCGGGTCAGCTGTCGCCCCGCACCGAACGGGATGGTGTATTTCACCGTGCTTTTGCCGCTGGCCCAGGGCATCGGAATGTATGCCGCGCTCAAACACCACGCCGACACGACCTTCGATGGGCGCTCCCGCGGTCAGGTCATGACCGATACCGCGTTCGAGCGGATCACCGGACGCTCAGCGGGGACCGCGGTGCCGGTCGAGGTGAACCTGGTGATGGCCGACACCACGCTGGCCGGTGATGACGACTGCCCGGGGTGGCTCGACGGGTACGGGCCGGTCCCGGCCGGGTTCTGCCGCGCGCTGACCGGCGACGCGGTCGCTGACAAGGGAGCCAGGGCCACGTTGCGGCGGTTGTATCGGCATCCGCGGTCGGGGCAGTTGGTGGCGATGGAGTCGCGGGCGCGGCTGTTTCCGAAGGGGTTGGCCACGTTGATCGATCGGCGTGATCAGACCTGCCGCACGCCCTACTGTGACGCCCCGATACGCCATCACGATCATGCGACGCCCGATCGTGCCGGTGGCAAGACCAGTGCGGAAAACGGGCTCGGTGAGTGCGCGGCGTGCAACTACGCCAAAGAGGCGCCCGGCTGGCAGGTCAGCGCCGGAACACAGGACGGGTCACACACCGCGCGATGGGTGACCCCGACCGGGGCGGTGCACTACTCGATCGCCCCGACCCTGCCCGGCCCACCCGTGCGCCGCCGCATCAGCGACACCGAAGGCCGACTCAGCATCGACCTCATCACCTTCGACAAACCCGACGCCGCCTGACTCACGTCGAGGTGACGGCGCGGCACTGCCCGGCATACCAATCGAGCAGCGCGGGGTCGTCGACGGCGCTGCGCTCGACGATCTTCGCGGGATCGCCGCCCTGGAGAAGCTTCTTGATGGGGACTTCGAGCTTCTTACCTGTGCGGGTGTGCGGGATCGCCGGTGCGGCGATGATCTCGTCGGGCACATGCCGGGGCGAGAGCTCGGTGCGAATGCGCTCGTTGATCTTGTCCCGTAACCCGTCGTCGAGTTTCACCCCGTCGGCGGGCACCACGAACAACGGCATCCAGTACCCGCCGTCGGGTAGCTCGGCGCCGATCACCAGCGCTTCGGCCACCTCGGGAAGACTTTCGACCGCCTGATAGATGTCGGCACTGCCCATCCGGATACCGTGCCGGTTGAGCGTCGAATCCGAACGACCGTGGACGACCACACTGCCGCGATCAGTGAGGGTGATCCAGTCCCCGTGCCGCCACACCCCCGGGTACGTGTCGAAATAGGCGCAGCGATAACGACTTCCGTCGCGGTCGTTCCAGAATCCGACGGGCATCGACGGCATCGGTTTCGTGATGACCAGCTCGCCGACCTCGCCACGCACCGGCTGGCCGTCCTCATCCCAGGCGTCCAGCGCCACCCCGAGATATGGGGCGGACAGCTCGCCCGGCCACACCGGCACCGTCCGCACGCCACCGAGGAAGGCCGACACCACGTCGGTGCCGCCGCTGATGGACGCGACCTGAACTCCCACCTGGTCCTGCAACCACAGCGACGACGCCGCCGGCAGCGCCGAACCGGTGATGCCCACCGACCGCAGAGCCGACAGATCGTAGGTCGACGCCGGCGTCGCCTCCGCCTTCATGCAGCCCAGCACGTATCCCGGGCTGGTTCCGAGCACCGTGGCGCCCACCCGGGATGCGATCTCCCACAACGTCTCCGGGTGCCGCGCGGTGGGGCTCCCGTCATAGCAGACGATGGTCGCGCCCACCAGCAGGCCGGCCACCTGGAAGTTCCACATCATCCAGCTGGGGCTCGTGTACCAGAAGAAGACGTCGTCCCTGCCGATATCCGACTGCAGCGCAACAGCCTTGAGATGCTCCACCACGACGCCGCCGTGGCCGTGCACGATACCCTTCGGCAGCCCCGTCGTCCCCGACGAGAACAGAACCCACAGCGGATGGTCGAACGGCACCCGGGCGGGCGTGAGAGGTGTCTCGACACGCGCCGCGAGATCGTCGAGTGTGAAAATAGCTGTCAGCGAAGGAATCTCGGACCTCAGGGCCGCGACATCGGCCCTCTTGTCGTGGTACCTGCCCGCATAGGTGTACCCGTCCGCTGCGACGAGGGCTTTCGGCTCCAGCTGCCCCAGACGGTCGAGGGCCGCCTTGGCCGAATAGTCCTGTCCGCACGCGCTCCAGACCGCACCGATGCTCGCGGTCGCCAGGAACGCGACGACCGCCTCGGGAATGTTGGGCAGGTACCCGACCACCCGGTCGCCGGACTCGACCCCCGCGGCACGCAGCCTGTCGGCGAACGCGGCGGTGCGCCCGAGAAGTTCGGCCCAGGACACCTCGCGATCGGGCGCGTCTTCACTGACGTGAAGGATCGCCGGCCGATCGGTCCGGACGTGGCGCATCACCTGATCGACGTAATTGATCTCCGTGCCGGGAAACCACTGCGCCCCGGGCATTTCCGCGCTCTGCAGAACCGGCTGCGCCCGCTCACCGAGGTCGAAGTAGTCCCAGAGCGCCGCCCAGAACTCCTCGACGTCCTCCACGGACCAGGCCCACAGCGCGTGGTAGTCCGGAAAGTCCCTTCCGGTGCGTTGCTCGACGAACCGCGTGAAGGCGGTGATCTCGGCCTCGGCGATGTCGCGCTCAGCGGGGGTCCACTGAGGTTCGGTCACCGAGCGCTCCATCCGCCGTCCATGGTGTACGACGCGCCGGTGACCATCCCGGCCGCGGGCGAGGCCAGCCACGCCACCAGTGAGCCGACCTCCTCCGGCCCGACGAGCCGCTTGACCGCGCTCTCCTTGAGCAGGATGTCGGAGACCACCTGGTCCTCCGGGATGCCGTGCGTCCTGGCCTGATCCGCGATCTGCTTGGTCACCAGCGGGGTACGGACGTATCCGGGGTTGACGCAGTTGCTCGTGACGCCGTGCGGTCCGCCTTCGAGCGCCGTCACCTTGGACAGCCCTTCCAGCGCGTGCTTGGCCGTCACATAGGCGACCTTGAACGGCGACGCACGCAGGCCGTGGATCGACGAGATGTTGATGACGCGGCCGAACTCGTTGCGGTACATGTGCGGTAGTGCGGCACGGATCAGCAGAAACGGCGCCTCGACCATCAGCGCCATCATCGAGCGGAACTTCTCGGGTGGGAACTCCGCGATCTCGCTGATGTTCTGGACTCCGGCGTTGTTGACCAGGATGTCGGTCTCCAACTGCAGACTCTCGAGGGCAGCGACGTCGAGAAGGTCCAGCGCCCAAGCCTTTCCGCCGATCTCCTCGGCCACCGTCTTGGCGCCCACCTCGTCGATGTCGGCGACGGTGACCGTGACACCGCGTTCGGCGAGGGCCTTCGCGCACGCCGCCCCGATGCCACCGGCGCCGCCGGTGACCACTGCGGTGCGGCTGCGGAGGTCGTTGACACCCGACTCGCTCATACGATGCCGGCCTTCTCCAACTGTTCGCGGTCGGCCGCGTCCAACGTGTGCAGGTCGATGCCCTTGGTCTCACGGGTGAACCACGCCGCGACCAGGGTCACGGCCGCCGCGCCGGCCAGGTACAGCGCGATGGGCACCCAGGTGCCGAACTTGTCGAGCAGCCACGTCGCGATGGCGGGCGCCAATGACCCCGCCACGATCGAGGTCACCTGATAGCCCAGCGACACACCGGAATAGCGCATCCGGGTGGGGAACATCTCGGCCATGATCGCCGGCTGCGGCGCGTACATCAGCGCGTGGATCATCAGGCCCAGGATGACCGCGGCCATGATGAGTAGGTAGCTGCCGGTGTTCATCATCGGGAACGCGAAGAAGCCCCAGGTGGCCGCCAGGATCGCGCCGACGATGTAGACGGGCCGGCGGCCGAACCGGTCCGAGAGCCGGCCCACCTGCGGCACCACCAGGAAGTGCACCGCGTGCGCCGCGAGCAGCCACCACAGGATGTCGCTGGTGTCGGCACCGACGTGGGTCTTGAGGTAGACGATCGAGAAGGTGACCACCAGGTAGTACATGATGTTCTCCGCGAAGCGCAGCCCCATCGCGGTGAAGACGCCGCGCGGGTAGCGCTTCAGCACCTCGGCCACGCCGAAGGACACCGCCTTGACGCGGTCGACCTCTTCCTGGGCCTTGACGAAGATGGGTGCGTCGGTGACCTTGGTCCGGATGTAGTAGCCGATCAGCACCACGACGGCCGACAACCAGAACGCGACGCGCCAGCCCCAGGACATGAAGGCGGCCTCGGGCAGCACCCCGGTCAGTACCAGCAGGACGACGGTGGCGAGCATGTTGCCGACCGGCACGGCGGCCTGCGGCCAGCTCGCCCAGAAGCCTCGGTCCTTGGCCGGGCTGTGCTCGGCGACGAGCAGCACCGCTCCGCCCCATTCGCCGCCCACCGCGAAGCCCTGGATGAATCGCAGCGCCACCAGCAGGATCGGGGCCCACACTCCGATCTGGTGATAGGTGGGCAGGCATCCCATCAGGAACGTCACGACACCGACGAGCAGGATCGCGAACTGCAGCAGTTTCTTGCGGCCGTATTTGTCGCCGAAGTGGCCGAAGACGATGCCGCCGAGCGGGCGCGCGACGAAGCCGACCGCGTAGGTCAGCAGCGCTGCGATGAGCCCGGCGGCCTCGCTCGTGCCTTCTGCGAAGAAGACCTTGTTGAACACCAGCGTGGCCGCGGTCGCGTAGAGGAAGAACTCGTACCACTCGACGACGGTGCCCGCCATCGACGCGACCACGACGCGTTTGAGACCCTTCGACCGCGAAGCACTCTCCGTAGAACTCACAGCACACCCCTTCGTTGTGATGCCCACCACATGACCCGTGAGTATTCATGCAGCTCCCCAGTCCAGCAATGGTCAAAACTGCAGGATGGTTCTGCGAAAATGCAGAGATGAGTCCCCTCGGCCGCCGCCCCAGCGCCGACGACCTGCTGGTTCTGCTGGCTGTCGGCCGAACGGGCAAATACACCTCCGCCGCCGACGAACTCGGCCTCAACCACACCACGATCAGCCGCCGCATCGCCGCGCTGGAGCAGGCGATGGGCGGACGCGTGCTCGCCCGGGTCGCCGGTGGGTGGGAGCTCACCGACCTAGGACGCGATGCGCTGGCCGCGGCCGAGGTCGTGGAGACCGCGGTCCGCTCGCTGGCCACCGACCCCGCGGGACAACGCGCCCTGGAGGGGGTGGTGCGCATCTCGGCCACCGACGGCTTCTCGGCCTACATCGCCGCTCCGGCAGCGGCGGCGGTGCAGCGCCGGCATCCCGGGGTCGCGGTGGAGATCGTCGCGACCACCCGCCGCGCCACGCAGCAGCGATCGGGGATGGACGTCGAGGTCGTGGTCGGGGAGCCGAAGGTGCGGCGCGCCAGGGCGTTACGGTTGAGCGACTACTGCCTCGGCCTCTACGGCTCTCGCGACTATCTCGCCACGCACGGCACCCCTGCGACCATCGCCGAACTGCAGAAACACCCCCTCGTCTACTTCATCGACTCCATGCTCCAGGTCGACGACCTGGACCTCGCCACGAGTTTCACACCCGCGATGCGGGAGTCGGTGACATCGACCAACGTCTTCGTCCACGTCGAGGCCACCCGGGCCGCCGCCGGCATCGGTCTGCTGCCCTGCTTCATGGCCGATCGCCACGACGACCTGGTACGCGTTCTCCCCGGGCAGGTTTCGATCACGCTCACGTACTGGTTGGTGACGCGTGCCGAGACCTTGCGCAGACCCGAGGTGGCCGCGGTGGTCGATGCGATCCGCGATCGGGTGCGCGACCGGCACCACATGCTGCTCGGCGCGGGTTAGCGTCGGTCATGCCATTCCTTGACCACGACCGGGGACCCGCCTACTACCGTCACTGGGCGGCCGAAGACCCCCGCGCGGCGGTTGTCTTCCTGCACGGTTTCGGTGAGCACACCGGGCTGTACCACCGATACGCGTTCGCGCTCAACGCCGCGGGTATCGACGTGTGGGCCGTCGACCAGTTCGGCCACGGGCTGAGCCCGGGCACGCGGGGTGACTTCGGCTCGATCGAGGACTCCTCGGCCCTCGCGGACGCGTTGACCGAGCGTGCGAGCACACGCAGCGTGCCGCTGATCGCTCAGGGGCACTCCTTCGGATCGATCGTCACGCTGTTCCGTCTCCTCGACGGTCCGAACCGCTACCGGGCGGCTGTCATCTCCGGTTCACCGTTGATCCCGGTGCCCGAATTGGTGGATGCCGACACCTCGATCGACCTCGACCCCGGATGGCTGTCCTCGGACCCGTTTTACCTCGACGCGCTGGAGAACGACCCCCTCGCGTTCGTCGAATCCGACAGCACTGCGCTGACGCGCGAGCTCGACCGGGGTTGGGACCGATTCGGTTCCGATCTGCCGGCGCTGTCCGTGCCGACGCTGGCCGTCCACGGAGTCAACGACCCGATCGCGCCGATCGGGGCGGTCCGGGCCTACGCCGAGCAGATCGATGCGTTGGAGCTCGCCGCGTTCGACGGCGCCCGACACGACGTCCTCAATGAGTCGCAACACGGCGACGTCGCCGCCGCGATCATCGGGTTCATCGAGTCCCACCTGCGCTGATGCAGGTTATCCACAGGGGTTGTCCCCAGTGTGGATGAATCACACCGGTGTAACTCCGGCGAGGATCAGCCGGGTCGCATCACGAACGACCCGCTGCCGCGGACCGGGGTGGTCGGCGGCGATCACATGGGTCCCGATGGCCAGCGAGAACGCGAGCAACGCTCGCGCTTCCACCTCGTCGGCATCTTCGCAGACCGCGCCCAGCAGCTCGCGGAGGAACCCGATCCGCCGATTGTCGACGCGCCGCAGCCGGGCCGCGACGTCGGAATCGCGTCGCGCCCAGTCCCGCACCGCAAGGTCCAGCGGGACGAGCTCGTCGGAGAACGTCAGCGCCCCGGCCCGCGTCACCCGGCTCTGCACATCGCCGCCTTCGGCCTCGACCCGTGCCCGGACCTCGTCGATGCTGCGCTGCTCCCACTCGTCGAGCATCGCGGTGACGAGATCCGACCGGCCTTCGAACTGCCGGTAGAACCCGCCGCGGGTGACGCCGAGGCGCTGTGCGAGGACCTCCACCCGGACCGCATCGGGCCCCTCTTGCGCCAGCAACGCGAGACCGGCGTCGATCCATGATCGGCGGGGCGTGCGGACGGGGGGCGGCATCTGGCCATCCTAGGATAGATACAGTACTGTTCTGTATCAAAGTGGGAGGTGGCCATGACGACAACCAGTACGGTTCAACGGGTCGACGCCGACGAGGCCCTGCTGGCGTGCACCACGCTGTCCCGCGTCGACCACGTCGACGTGCACACCCTCTCGCCTACCAGTGCGCTCCAGACACCCGAGGCGTGGGCGCGGATCATCCTCGAGGGTCCCCCTGCGGCCACGCGCCTACGGCTACGCGCCGGCTGGACGATGCTCGGCCTCAGGCTGCACCGCGGGGACGCCGACGTCATCGCCGGCTGGCGGATCACCCATCGGGATACGGAATACCTTCGGCTGCAAGCGAGTTCAGCCATAGGATTGACCGGGGAACTCGTCACCCGGGTCACCGACGACCACGTGGTGTTCGCGACCCTCGTCCGGCTGGGCAACCCCGCAGCCCGATTGCTGTGGGCCAGAGTTCTTCCCACTCACCTGACCGTCGTACGGTCACTACTGGAAGGAGCGGCCGCCCGGACCTGCTAGAGCCAGGTGTCGTCGGTCGTCGCGGTCAGGAACGCCTCGAGGTCGTTGCGCCAATCGGCCGGGGTGTTCTTGTCCGGCTCGATACCGGTGTACTGCCCGTGATAGAAGAGCAGCGGCCGCGGCTTCTTCTTCGGCACATCCGAGAGCGAGTGCACCGCGCCGAACACCACGAAGTGGTCTCCCCCGTCGTGCACCGAGTGCACCGTGCAGTCGATGTGCGCCAGGGAGCCCTCGATGACCGGCGACCCCAGTTTCGAAGGCGCCCAGTCGATACCGGCGAACTTGTCGGGCTCTCTGGAACCGAACCGCGCGGACACGTGCTGCTGATTCTCGTGCAGGATGTTGACACAGAACGTGCCGCTCGCCTCGATCGCCGCCCAGGACCGCGACGCCTTCGTCGGACAGAACAGCACCAGTGGCGGATCCAGCGACAGCGCAGCGAACGACTGGCAGGCGAAGCCCACTGGGGCGTCGTCATGAACGGTGGTGATCACCGTGATCCCGGTGCAGAACTGCCCGAGCACATTGCGGAATGTGCGGGGATCGATCGGCGGACTGCCCACGGCTACTTGAAGCCGACGCTGAAGTCGTGCCCCCACAGCGAGACCGCGGTGCTCTCGCGCGCCACCCAGTTCTGATCGTCGACTTCGAGTCCCTCACAACCGAACTCGACGTCGAAGCCGCCGGGGGTCTTCATGTAGAACGACAGCATCTTGTCGTTGACGTGCCTGCCGAGGGTGGCCGACATCTTGACCTTGCGGCGCAGCGCGCGGTCCAGGCACAGACCCACATCGTCGGAGTTCTCGACCTCCACCATCAGGTGCACGATACCGCTCGGGGTCTCGCCCGGCATGAAGGCCAGACTGTGGTGGCGCGGGTTCACACCGAGGAAGCGCAGCCATGCGGGCGCACCGTCGGCGGGGCGGCCCACCAACTGCGGGGGCAGCTTCATCGAATCACGCAGGAAGAACCCGAGCACGTCGCGGTAGAAATGCAGCGTCTCCGCGTCGTCCCGGGTGGTCAGCACGACGTGGCCCAGGCCCTGCTCCTCGGTGACGAACTTGTGGCCGTACGGGCTGACGACGCGACGGTGCTCCAGGGCCACGCCGTGGAAGACCTCCAGCGTGTTGCCCGAGGGGTCGTCGAAGATGATCATCTCGTCGACGCGGCGGTCGGCGAGCTGGCTGGCAGTGGCCTCCTTGTACGGCGTGCCGTGGATGTCGAGGCGCGCGCGGATGTCCTGCAGCGCCGCGGCGTTCGCGGTCTCCCAGCCGGATTCGAGCAGACGGTCGTTCTCGCCGGGCACGATGATCAGACGCGCCGGGAACTCGTCCATCCGCAGATAGAGCGCGCCCTCGGTCGGGCCCGAACCCTCGACCATGCCGAGGACCTTCAGCCCGTACTCGCGCCACGCCGCGACGTCGGTGGACTCGATGCGCAGGTATCCCAGCGACTTGATCGTCATGGCCTCTTCCTCTCTGATCCCGCTCTAGTTCGTGAGGAAATCGATGGTGAGCTTGTTGAACTCGTCGAACTTCTCCAGCTGCGCCCAGTGCCCGCACTGCCCGAAAACATGCAGCTGCACCCGGGGAATCTGCTTCAGCGCCACCAAGGCTCCGTCGAGCGGGTTCACCCGGTCCTCGCGGCCCCAGATGAGCAGTACCCGTTGACGCAGCTTGTACACGTCGCGCCACATCATCCCGAGCTCGAAGTCCGCACCGGCGAACGACTTACCCATCGCCTTGGTGGCGGCCAACGACTCGGGGGTGCTGGCGATCTGGAACCGCTCCTCGACCAACTCCGGGGTGATCATGGCCTGGTCGAAAACCATGATGCGCAGGAACTTCTCGATGTTCTCGCGGGTGGGCTCGGCGGCGAACCTGCCGAGCAGCTTGACACCCTCGGTCGGATCCGGCGAGAACAGGTTGACGCTCAGTCCGCCCGGCCCCATCAGCACGAGCTTTCCCGCGCGCTTGCCGTTGTCCAGCGCGAACCGCACCGCCGTACCGCCACCGAGCGAATTGCCCACCAGCGCGGCCTTTTCGATTCCCAGGTGGTCGAACAGGTTCAGCAGCGCAGTGGCGCTGTAGCGGTTGTACTGCTCGTGCTCGGTGTGCTTGTCGGAGTGCCCGTAGCCCGGCTGATCCACGGCCAGCACATGAAAGTGCTTGGCCAGCACCGGGATGTTGCGTCCGAAGTTCGACCAGCTCGACGCGCCCGGGCCGCCCCCGTGCAGCAGCACCACCGTCTCGGGATTACCCACTCCCGCTTCGTGATAGTGCAACCGCATGTCCTCGCGGACCTGGGCGTAGCGGGACGTCGACTCGAACGTGATCTCCTGCTGCTGAGCAGCTTCCGCGGCGAAGGACGTCACTAGACCATCGTGTCCTGCGGCGGCAGACCGAACGCGTCGTTGCCGAAGATCAGGTAGGCGCGCTCGGGCTCGTTGGCCGCGTGGACCCGGCCGGCGTGCGCGTCCCGCCAGAATCGCTGCACGGGCTGGTCGAGCTGCAGGGCCGTCGCACCGGATGCCTCGAACAGCAGGTCGATCGACGCGATCGCCCGCGCGGTGGCACGGACCTGGTCGCGACGTGCGCTGGCGCGCAACGAGAACGGGATCTCCTTGCCGGCCTGCAGCAGCTCGTATTCGTCGCGGACGTTGCCGATCAGCTGTCGCCACCCGGCGTCGATGTCGGAGGCCGCCTCGGCGATACGGATCTTGGCGAACGGATCGTCCTTGGACTTCTCGCCGGCGAATGCCGCCCGCACCCGCTTGCCCTGATGTTCGACGTGCGCCTCGTACGCGCCGTAGGCCATCCCCATGATCGGAGCGCTGATCGTCGTGGGATGCATGGTGCCCCAAGGCATCTTGTACACCGGCGCGGTGTTGTTCTCGTAGCCGCCGGCGGTGCCGTCGTTCATCGCCTTGTAGGACAGGAACCGGTGCCGGGGCACGAAGACGTCCTTGACCACGACGGTGTTGCTTCCGGTGGCCTTCAGGCCGACGACGTTCCACACGTCGTCGATGCGGTAGTCCGTGCGCGGGATCAGGAAGCTGCCGAAGTCGACCGGCTTGCCGTCCTTGATCACCGGGCCGCCGAGGAACGCCCACGTCGCGTGATCACACCCGGACGACCACTGCCAGGCGCCGCTGACCAGGTAGCCGCCGTCGACGACGGTTCCCGCGCCCATGGGCGCGTACGAGGACGACACCCGCACCGTCGGATCGTCACCCCAGACGTCCTCCTGGGCCTTCTGGTCGAACAGCGCCAGGTGCCAGTTGTGCACGCCGATGATCGACGAGACCCACCCGGTGGAACCGCATGCGCTGGCGATGCGCCGCACGGCTTCGTAGAAGAGGGTGGGATCGCACTGGAGACCACCCCACTGCTCGGGCTGGAGCAGCTTGAAGAAACCGACCTCGTCGAGTTCGGCCACGGTCTCATCCGGCAGGCGCCGCAATTCCTCGGCGGCCGCGGAGCGCTTGGCGATGCGCGGCAGAAGATCGTTGACACCGGCGAGAACCGTCTGCGCGTCGCGCTGTTCAATGGACGTCACTGGTTTGCCTCCAAAGGCGTGCGAAGTAACCTACAAGAGATTAGAACACGTTACGATTTGTGTCGAGTAGCGGCGTCCTGTGGCAGCTGGACCTGCACACATGCATTTCTGTAACCTGTTCTAGTTATGACCGCTGTGAGTGCCGAGAAAGGGCCCATCCTGTGACGGACGTTGCCGCCGACGAGCCGCTGGGCGCCCATGTTCTCGAATTGGAGATCGCCGACGTCATCGACGAGACGTCCGACGCGCGGTCCCTGGTCTTCAGGTCTCCCGCCGACGCCCCGGTGGCGCCCGAGAAACTGCGGTACTCCCCGGGGCAATTCCTGACGTTGCGGGTCCCGAGCGAAAAGACGGGATCGGTGGCGCGCTGCTACTCGCTGTGCAGCTCACCGTTCACCGGCGACCCGCTGACCGTGACGATCAAGCGCACCGCCGACGGATACGCGTCGAACTGGCTGTGCGACAACGCGCACGCAGGGATGAAGATGCACGTCCTGGCCCCGTCGGGCACGTTCGTCCCCAAGAACCTCGACACCGACTTCCTGCTGCTGGCCGCCGGCAGCGGCATCACCCCGATGCTGGCCATTCTGAAGTCCGCGCTCAGCGAGGGCAGCGGCCACGTCACGCTCGTGTACGCCAATCGCGACGAGAAGTCGGTGATCTTCGCCGAGACGTTGCGCGACCTGGCGAACAAATATCCCGACCGGCTCACCACGATCCACTGGCTGGAATCGGTGCAGGGCCTGCCCAGCGTCTCCGCGCTGACGGCGCTGTTCGCTCCGTTCACCTCGCGGGAGGCCTTCATCTGCGGTCCCGGTCCGTTCATGGCCGCCGCCGAGGAGGCCCTGACCGCGTCCGGCGCGGCCGCCGACAAGATCCACATCGAGGTGTTCAAGTCCCTGGATTCCGACCCGTTCGCGGCGGTCACGATCGACGACGCCGACGACGAGGGCGACTCTGGCCCGGCCACCGTCGTGGTGACGCTGGACGGCGAGACGCACGAAGTCAGCTGGCCCCGCAAGGCGAAGCTGCTCGATGTGCTGCTCAACAAAGGCCTCGACGCTCCGTTCTCCTGTCGCGAAGGGCATTGCGGCGCGTGCGCGGTGCTCAAGAAGTCGGGGGACATCGAGATGGAGGTCAACGATGTGCTCGAGCAGCAGGATCTCGACGAAGGGCTCATCCTGGCCTGCCAGGCGCACCCCACATCGGATTCAGTCGAAGTCACCTTCGACGAGTAGCGGGAGGATTACCTTCATCACGATGAAGCGGCTAGCAGCGGCGAGTGTGACGGCACTGGCATCGATGGCAATGGCGCTCACCGGCGCCCCCGGGGCGGGAGCCGCCTCGGACGCCGGCGTCTCGTCGATCCCGGTCGGTCCCGACCGGATCGAGATGCACGTCTCCGCCGACTGCGTCCCGGCGCAGAACAGGTGCTTCTACCGGACGTCGGCAAACCTGCTGACGCCCGGTGGTCCGACCGGATTCCCGCAGGACACCTGGGCCCGGCAGACCATCACGTTGCGGAGCGACTCGCAGGACGTGTGGCAGGAGGCGTGGTACAGCGCACCGGCCGGGGTGCCCCGGGAACTCAAGGGCGCCAACCACAACAACGTGCTGTCGCGGATGCTGAAGTCGTTGCGCGAGGTCGAGGTGTCGGTCACCTACTTCGGCGGCGGACCCATCGAGCGGTTCACCACCGACGGGGATTCGGTCCCCACCGCCTGGACGACGGGCCTGCCGGCGAAAGGGTCGCGATTCATCGTGTGCTCGCAGATCCAGGTGGTCTACCCCGGCGTGAACCTGACGACCCCGACCGCGTGCGCGCAACCGATCTTCGACTAGCAGCTCAACGCGGAAGACCGAGCAACCGCTCCCCCGCCATCGTCAGCAGGATCTGCTCGGTGCCGCCGGCGATCGTCAGGCACCGCGTGTTCAGGAAGTCGTGCACCTGCTGGTTGACGATCGCACCCGCGCCCTCGGAGAGCTCCATGCGGAACTCGGCGAGCGCCTGCCGGTAGCGCACCCCGATCAGCTTGCGCGCGCTGGCCTGAGGACCGGGGTCCTGGCCCTCGACGGCAAGCTGCGCGATCCGCTGATCGAGCAACGTGCCGACCTGCGCCGTCCCGATCAGGTGCCCCAGCCGATCCTGTTGCGCCCCATCGACGTCCAGTTCGGCGATGACCCGCAGCAGCTCCTCCATCGGGTTGCCCAGCGCGGTGCCCTGCGCCATCGCGACCCGCTCGTTGGCCAGCGTGGTCCGCGCGAGCCGCCACCCCTGGTTCACCTCGCCGACCACCATCTCGTCGGGGACGAAGACGTCGTCGAAGAAGACCTCGTTGAACAACTCGTCGCCGGTGATCTCACGCAGCGGCCGGATCACGATGCCGGGGCTCTTCATGTCGATCAGGAAGTACGTGATGCCCTTGTGTTTCGCAGCCTCGGGGTCCGTCCTGGCGAGGCAGACGCCCCAGTGCGCCTTCTGCGCGGCCGAGGTCCACACCTTCTGCCCGGTGAGCTTCCAGCCCGAGACTTTTGCACCGCTCGCGGATGCGCCCTCTGCCCGAACCGCTTTCATCCTCAGCGCCGCCAGATCCGACCCCGCACCCGGCTCGCTGAACAGCTGGCACCACGTCAGCTCGCCGCGCAGGGTCGGCGGCACGAACTGCTCGATCAGCTCGGGGCTGCCGTGTTCCAGGATCGTCGGCACCGCCCACCAGCCGATCACCAGATCGGGGCGCACCACACCCGCCGACGCGAGCTCCTGGTCGATGAGCAGCTGCTCGGCCGGACCCGCGGCACGACCGTAGGGCTTGGGCCAGTGCGGCGCCAGCAGACCCGTCTCGGCGAGCGCGACCTGCCGCCCATCCTCGGGGGCGGCGGCGACTTCGGCGACGGCAGAAGCGATCTCGGGCCGAAGGTCGGCCACCGACTCCAGATCGATGTGCAGTTCCCGGCGCACCCCCTGCTGGGTCAGCGCCGCGACGCGGCGCAACCAGTGTGAACGGCCGCCGAGGAACTGCGCGATGCCGTAGGCGCGGCGCAGATACAAGTGGGCGTCGTGTTCCCAGGTGATGCCGATACCGCCGAGGACCTGAATGCAGTCCTTCGCATTCGCCTTGGCCGCCTCGATGCCCACCGACGCGGCCAGCGCCGCCGCGATCGACAACTGGGCGCCGTCGGCGGCCGGATCGGACGCGGCGCGCGCGGCATCGGCCGCGGCGACCGAAGCCTGCTCCGAGCGCAGCAGCATTTCGGCGCACATGTGTTTGATGGCCTGGAAACTGCCGATCGGCTTGCCGAACTGTTCGCGCACCTTCGCGTACTCGGTGGCCGTGTGCAGCAGCCAGCGGGCCAGACCCGCCGACTCGGCGGCCATCACCGTCGCGGCGAGATCGACGACGCGTTGCCCCGACACCGGTAGCGCCTCCGCCGGCGCGCCGTCGAAGCTCACCCGCGCCAGCGGGCGGGAGAAGTCGGTGGCCTGCAACGGTTCGACCGTCACCCCGTCGGCGCCGGCGTCCACCAGCAGCCAGGTCTCGCCGACGGGCAGGAGCAGCACCGCCGACTCGTCGGCGCCGAGGACGTACGCGGCGGTGCCGGACACCCGCCCGTCGGCATAGGAGAGATCGGCGTTCAGGGCGACCCCCGCCCAGCGCTGTCCGGTGGCGAGCGACTCCAGGAGGTCGGCCTGCCCATCCGGGAGGACCAGCGTCGCCAACGCCGTCGTGGCCACCGGCCCCGGCACCAGCGCGGCGGCCGCCTCGTCGACCATCGCCGCGAGATCCGCGACCGTCCCGTCGGCTCCGCCGTGCGCCTCGGGCAGCGCGACACCGAAGATCCCTAGTTCGGCGAGACGCCCGTACGGGGCCTGCCACGCGGCGGCGTCACCCTGCTCGACCTCGCGTGCCGCCTCGACCGAGCCGGACGCTGTGGCCCAGCTCCGGACCAGTTCACGAGCGTCGGCCTGTTCGTCGGTGATGGTCGCCGAGGTAGGTACGGGCACCGGGACTCCTAGCGTTTGGGCAGGAAGACAGTGCTTCCCACTAGAACGTGTTCTAATAGTGCCAGCGTGCGACCGTCAAGTCGACCGCCATCACCGCAGCGCACACCGGTGTCGACACGACACGGAGGTGAGAGATCCGTGGCCGACATGCGTATCGTTTTCACCGGAGAACGCCGACAAAGGAGCCACTGGTCGCATGTCTGGGTCGTCTGAGTCTGCTACCGCAGGATCCGATTCCCGCCCTCGCCAGGTCATGAACGTCGCGGTGCTGGCCGAATCCGAACTCGGCTCCGAAGCCCAGCGCGAACGCCGCAAACGCATCCTCGACGCCACCCTGGCGATCGCGTCCAAGGGTGGCTACGAAGCCGTTCAGATGCGCGCGGTGGCCGAGCGCGCCGACGTCGCGGTCGGCACGCTGTACCGGTACTTCCCGTCGAAAGTGCACCTGCTGGTCTCGGCCCTGGGCCGGGAGTTCGAACGGATCGACGCCAAAACCGACCGCGCCGCCCTGGCCGCCGGGGCCACCGCCTACCAGCGCCTCAACATCATGGTCGGAAAGCTCAACCGGGCGATGCAGCGCAACCCGCTGCTCACCGAGGCCATGACCCGCGCGTTCGTGTTCGCCGACGCGTCGGCCGCCGGCGAGGTGGACCACGTCGGGAAGCTCATGGACTCGATGTTCGCCCGGGCGATGAGCGACGGGGAACCCACCGAGGACCAGTACCACATCGCACGGGTCATCTCCGATGTGTGGCTGTCGAACCTGCTGGCCTGGCTCACCCGCCGCGCGTCGGCCACCGACGTCGCCAAGCGCCTCGACCTCGCGGTGCGCCTGCTCATCGGAGACGGCGACCAACCTAAGATCTAGGCCGTGAGCGCCCTGCTGCCCGAGCTCGAGTCCGCGCTCTCCGCCGCCGCGCGCACGCCTCGACTGCTCGTCGCCTCCGACTTCGACGGCACCCTCGCACCGATCGTCAACAACCCCGCCGATGCGCGTCCGCTCCCCGGGGCCGCCGAGGCGCTGATCACCCTCGCCACACTGCCGTCGACTGCCGCGGCGCTCATCTCCGGCCGGGCCCTGGCGACACTGCGCGAACTCTCGTCGATGCCCGACTCGGTGCACCTGGTGGGCAGCCACGGCGCAGAGTTCGAGTCCGGGTTCTCCCGCGACATCGACCGCGAACTCCTGCAGACGATCACCGACGGCCTCGACGCCATCGCCGCCGGCAGGCCGGGGGTCGCCGTCGAGACGAAACCCGCGTCCGTCGCGCTGCACGTCCGCAACGCGTCACCCGCCGACGGCGACGCCGCCCTGGCCGCCGCATGGGATGCGGCTCGCGACTGGGACGCCCACATCACGACCGGTAAGGCCGTCCTCGAGTTCGCCGTGATCAGCACCGACAAGGGCGAAGCGGTCGACATCCTGCGCGAGCGCCTCCAGGCCACGACAGTGGTGTTCCTCGGCGACGACGTCACCGACGAGAAAGCCTTTGTGCGCCTTGGTGAATCCGACGTCGGCGTGAAGGTGGGTCCCGGTGACACGGCGGCCGCCTACCGGGTCGAGTCCCCCGCCGACGTCGCGACGGCGCTGCGCCACCTCGTCGACACACGCGCGGCCCAGTCCCCGCAACCGGCGCCCTAGGCCGGCGGCCCCGACGTCCGTCCCCGGATCACCTCGGTATCGAGGACCTCGACCACCGGGAGACCGGATCGGGGCGGGTTGTGCAGCAGTTCGCCCGCGCGACGTCCCTTCTCGACACCGGGTTGCGCCACCGTGGTCAGTCCGCGCTGCCGCGCCTCCGGCACGCCGTCGAACCCGGTGACCGTCATCTGCCCCGGCACGTAGATGCCCTTCGCCCGCAGATGATCCATCGCCGAGAGCGCGAGCACGTCGGCGGTGCACATCAGCGCGGTGATCCGCGGATTGGCCTCCAGCGCGATGTCGGCGCCCGCCCCGCCGGACGTCGGTAGATGCTCGTAGCTCTCCACCAGGGTCAGCGACGCAGGATCCAGGCCCGCGGCCGTCATCGCGTCGTACACCCCGTGGATGCGCTCACACTGAACGTGGAAATGCGGCGCCCGGACCCGTTCCGGATCGGCCAAGGCGGGCCCGGGGCCGTGCGGCCAGTCCCTGCCCAGCCGCATCGTCAGCAGGCCGATCTCCCGGTGCCCGAGGTCTATGACATGCTCGGCAAGGCTGCGCATCGCCGCCCGGTCGTCGATACGCACCTGGGACGCGCCCGGCACATCCCGGGGCTGGTCCACCACCACGACCGGCAGGTGACGCTCCATCACCGCCGGGAGATACGGGTCGTCATCGCTCGCCGAGTACACCACGAAGCCGTCCACCCCGGCGGCCAGCACCGCCGCCGAGCCCTCGGCGACGCTGCGGTTGGGCCCGACCGCGACCAGCAGCAGCCCCTGCCCCACCGCCTCACACGATTCGGCAAGTCCGGCAACGAAATCGAGCGCGGCGGGGTCGCTGAACGAATAGTTCAACGGTTCGGTGATCACCAGCCCGACCGCACCGGCCCGACGGGTGCGCAACGAGCGGGCCACCGGATCCGGGCCCGGGTATCCGAGGCGCTTGGCCGTGGAGAGCACCCGCTCGCGCAGCTCCGCCGACAGCTGGTCGGGCCGGTTGTAGGCGTTGGAGACCGTGGTCCGCGAAACCTTCAGCTCGGCGGCCAGAGAAGCCAGGGTCGCGCGCCGCCTGGGCGTCGGACTCCTGGACATGCATCCGGAGATTAGCCGATGGGCTGCGCGACGGCCTCTTTCCTGCCCCGGCGCGGCATCCGCGAACCGCCCCAGACCACCAACCACACCGCGCACGCGATCGTGACGATCACGAAGCTGGGCGGAAGGTTGAACATCGCCGAGAGCACCAGCCCCGCCCACACCGAGACCAGCCCGATCGCCGCCGACAACCCCATCGCCAGCACGGGCCGCGCCGTCAGCATCAGCGCCGTCGCGGCGGGTGTCACGACGAGCGCGAACAACAGCAGCGTGCCGACCGCCTGCACCGCCATCGTCACGGTCAGGCCCAGCAACACCATGAACGCGACCGACAGGCCGCGCACCGGAACACCTTTGGCCTCGGCCACCCTGCTGTTGACCGAGGTGAACAGCAGCGGACGGAAGATGAACGCCATGCCGGCCGCGGTCAACAGCAGCAGCGCGAAGAACGACAGCAGCTGTTGCCCGCTGATCGCCAGCAGGTTGCCGAACAACACGTTGGTCAGCGTCGAGGAGTTCTTGGTGGCCAGCGAATTGAAGAACAACCCGAGCCCCGTCGCGAACGCGAGCACGGTTCCGGTGGCGACCTCGCGATCGGCGGCCCGCTTTCCGAGCGCGCCGATCACCAGCGCCCCGCCCACACAGAACACCCCCAGGCCGACGGCGGCGGGCACGCCGATCAGCACCGCCCCCGTGGCCCCGGGCAGCCCGATGTGGGCCAGCGCGTGAGCGGCGAACGAGGAGTGGCGAACCACGATGAAGTAGCCCATCAACCCGGCGGCGAGCGCGACGATCGTGCCGCCCAGCCACGCGTTGCGCATGAACGACGACCCGACGATGTCCACCCAATTCTGCTGGTAGCCCACCGCGAGAACCGTCTGTGTCATCCTCCGCTCCGCATGTAGAGCTCGCCCTGAAGGGTGTGTGCCACCTGGATCCTCGTCCCGTACATGTGCGTGAGCAGCGCGGAGTCGACGACCTTGTCGAGCGCGGCGTGGTGGGCGTGCCCGTCGAGCAGGTAGATCGCGCTGTCGAGGACGCCCAGCAGCGGGTTCAGGTCGTGGGCGACGACCAGCACGGTGACGCCCAGTTCCCGCTTGAGCCGGCCCAGCACCGCGACGATCTCGTGCTGGTTGCGCACGTCCAGCGACGCCAGCGGCTCGTCGAGGATCAGCATCTTCGGCTGCGCGACCAGCGCCCCGGCCAGCGCGATCCGTTGCCGTTGGCCGCCGGACAGGTCCGAGAGCCGCCGATCGGCGATGCCGACGGCGTCGACCCAGCCGAGCGCCTCCTCGACGCGTGCGCGGTCGGCCGCGCTGGTGCGGCCGAACCCCCACCGCCGTCCCGTCAGGCCCAGCAGCACCGCATCGCGGGCGCGGATCGCCTCGTTGGCGTTCGCATCGTAATTCTGTGGCACATAGCCGATCTCGTCGTTCTGCGTGCCCGGGGCGCGGCCGAAGACCCGGACGGATCCCGACGCGGGCCCGAGCAGGCCCAGGATCACCTGCAGCAGCGTCGTCTTGCCCGAGCCGTTGGGTCCGATGACCGCGACGAACCGGCCGGCCTCGACGTCGAACGTCGACTCCGACCAGATGATCCGACCGCCGCGCTCGGCGCTGACGTCGGTGAACGACAGCGCCGTCGCCGGCTCAGGTGCCGACACCGAGGGCCTCGGCCAGGGAGTCCAGTTGCGCCACCTGCCAATCCTGGAACGAGCCGGCGTCGGACGGCAACGTTTCGGTGACCTCGACGACCGGGACTCCCGACTGCTCGGCCGCGCGCCGGATCTGCTCGGGCACCGAACCCTCGGTCTGCGTGTTGTAGACGAGGACGTCGACGCCCCGCTCGGAGAGCAGGTTCAGGAACGCGTCGAGGTCGGCGGGCGAGGGCTCGCTGTGGTTGGCGGCGGCGACCTGAAAGCCCGGCGGGGTCCGGTTGGTCAGGCCCAGCGCTGCGGCCATGTCGTCGAACGCGCCTTCGGCGGCGGCGTACGTCTTGCCGGTCGCCCCGGCGCGGATCGCGGCGACGGTGTCCTCGTAGGGCTTCATCGATTCGACGAAGGCGCGGTGCCGGTCGGCGAAATAGCCTGCGGCGTCGGCGGAGAGGGCCGTCAGCTCTGCGGTGACGGCGTCGACGACCTCGGTGACCGCCGACGGCCGGTACCAGACGTGCGGGTTGCCCTCGTCGGCGTGATCGTGGCCCTCGTGATCGTGGCCCTCGTGGCCGTGGTCCTCATGGCCGGAATGTCCGGTGCTGAGAGCGACGGCGTCGATGAGGTGCGCGTCCGGCGCCGAGGTCTGGGCCAGCTTGGTCGCCCATTCGTCATAGTGGCCGCCGTTGACGACGACGAGCTGCGCACCCTCGAACGCGACGGCGTCGGACGGCGCGGGTTCGAAGTCGTGCGGGTCGACCGAGGAGCCGGCCACCACGGTGGTCACCCGGGTGCAGGCGCCACCGAGTTGCGACACGATGTCGCCCCACTGGTCGACGCTGACCACCACGTCCACCGGCGTGGCCGGGCAGTCGCCCGCCGACGCTTCGTCGCCGGCCCCGGTGCTCTCGGAACCACCGCAGGCGGTCAGTACGAGGGCGGCCGAGGCCGCGATACCGGCCAGCGCCCGTCCCCGACGAGTGGATCGCAACATGGCGCATACGATAACCGTTTTCATTACCAATTGCACTTTGGGTATAGCGACGTACCGCACACTCCCGGTCGACTACGGTGAGCCCCGGGGGGAAGGACGGCGTGATCAGTTCCAGCACTTCGAAACGGCGCCGGCTACGTCCGGCGGCCAACCGATGGTGGAATCAGCCCGACCAATTCGATTGGCTCTCCGGCTATCTGCACGCCCGTGGACTCGCTCCTGCGACCCGCCGACTCATGGCCGTCATCTCCTCGGCGCTCGTGCTCATGGCTTTCGGCGTGCTGGGTTCCCGCGATGAGCACCCCGTTCTGACCTACACCGTCGCCGCCGCCGCGGCGATCGCCGGCATCGGGTACGGGACGTTGTGGTTGCGGCGCTGGCCCACCCGACGGCAGTCGCTGATGATGGGCATGGTCGGCGGGTCGATGATCGCCGTGGGATCCGGGATGCAGACCGAGCCCGTCGTCGCGTTGATGGGCTGCACCGGCCTCGTCGTGACCGGGGGGTACCTGGCGTTCTTCCACAACACCAAGGCCGTGCTGTTCAACTTCGCGGTCGCCGCCACCGTCGGCACCTATTGCGCGCTGCGGGTCTTCGAGACCTACGACGACCGGGCGAGCGCCCTGGCCGGGCTGTGGCTGATCATCGAGCTGAACCTCGCCGTCCCGCTGGCCATCCAGACGGTGGTGCGCACGATGGGCGCCGACGTGGTGCGTTCCGACCACGACGCGCTGACCGGTCTGCTCAACCGCCGAGGCTTCTACGAACGGGCATCGTCACTGCTGACGTCACCGGCCGCGGACTCGGACCTGATCGTCGTGATGATCGACCTCGACGCCTTCAAACGGCTCAACGACACCTACGGCCACCTCGCCGGCGACCAGGCGCTCGCCGCCGTGGGGTGGGCGCTGCGCAAGGCCAGCCCCGGATCCGCGGTGATAGGCCGGACCGGCGGCGAGGAGTTCCTGCTGATCGACATCCTGCCGGTCGCCCAGGCCGAGGCCCTGCCCGACGAACTCTGCGCGGCCATCGCGGCGCTGCCGCATCCCGTCACCGCCAGCGTCGGTGCGGCCGTCGTGCGGGGACTGCCACAGTCCGACGCCCCCGCGGTCATCGAGGCCCTCACCCGCACCGCCGACGCGACGATGTATGAGGCCAAGCGGTCCGGCGGGAACCAGGCTCTGATCCGTCGCGTCTCGCCGCTGTTCCAGAACTGACGTGTCAGTGTCCGGTCGCCACCGGCCGGGACGGATCTGCCGACCACTGCGACCACGATCCCGGGAACAGCCGTGCCGGCACCCCGGTGGCCATCAGCGCGGCGACCGTTACCGCCGCCGTCACCCCCGACCCGCAGTACACCCCGACCGCCGAATCGGCGTCGGCGCCCACCCGCTCGGCGAACGCGACCAGTTCCTCCGTCGGCAGCAGCACACCGTCGCCGTCCAGCACCCCCGTGCTGGGCGCGTTCGTCGCCCCCGGGATGTGCCCGGCCACCGGGTCGACCGGTTCGGTGTCGCCGCGGAACCGTTCGGGCGCCCGTGCATCGAGGAGCAGCCCGTCGAACTCCGCCACCTCGTCGACGGTCAGCGTGGGCAGAGCGCCCCGGTAGAGGTCCGCACACCTGACCACCACATCGCCGGGCGGCCTGCTCACCTCTCCCGCCTCCAGGTCCCCTCCGGCCGCGGCCCACGCCGCCAGACCGCCGTCGAGGATGCGGACGTCCTCGATACCGGCCGCCCTCAGCACCCACCAGGCGCGCGCCGATCCGGCCCGGTTCCAGTCGTCGTAGACCACCGTCGGTACGCCTTCGCGCAGTCCCCAGCGGCGTGCCGCCGCCTGCAGCGCGACACCCGACGGCAGTGGGTGCCGGCCCCGGTCCGGGACGCTGTGGTCGGACAACTCGTCATCGAGGGAGACGTACACCGCGCCGGGCACATGCCCCTGCGCGTAGGCCTGCCGGCCGTCCGGCGCGTCGAGTCGCCAGCGCACGTCGAGCACGCTGACCGGCCGGTCCTCGGCGATCATCCGGGACAGGTCGGTTGCGGTGACGAAGACGTCGGCTCGGGACACGTCGTCATGGTCGCACTAGTCTGAGTTTCGTGAGCTCCGTCGACCTCAACGCCGACCTCGGCGAGGGGTTCGGCGTGTGGGCGCTCGGCGACGACGACGCCATGCTCGACATCGTCACCTCGGCCAACGTCGCCTGCGGCTTCCATGCCGGGGACCCCGCCACCCTGCGCAGGGTCTGCGAAGCCGCGGCGGCGCGCGGCGTCCGGATCGGCGCGCAGGTCAGCTACCGCGACCTCGCCGGTTTCGGCCGCCGGTTCATCGATGTGAGCAGCGAGGACCTGATCGCCGACGTGATGTACCAGATCGGCGCACTCTCGGCGCTGGCGGCGGCCGCGGGCTCCTCGGTGTCCTACGTGAAACCGCACGGAGCGCTGTACAACGCCGTCGTCACCAACCGGCTGCAGGCCCACGCGCTCGCCGCTGCCGTGCACGCCGTCGACCCGGCGCTGCCGGTGCTGGGCCTGGCGGGTTCGGTGTTCTTCGGCGCCGCAGAGGAACTGGGCTTGCGCACCGTCCCCGAGGCGTTCGCCGATCGCGCGTACCGGCCCGACGGCCGGCTGGTCTCCCGGCGCGAGCGCAACTCCGTGCTGCACGACGTCGACGAGATCGCCGAACGGGTCATCTCGATGGTGAGCCGGGGCCGGGTTCACGCCGTGGACGGCTCCACGATCCCGATCACGGTCGAGTCCGTGTGCGTGCACGGAGATTCCCCCGGCGCGGTGCAGATCGCCACCGCGGTGCGGAAGCGGCTGGTCGCCGAAGGTGTGACGCTGGCCTCGTTCAGCTAGGGAATACCGTTGCGCGCGGGAATAAGCCGTGTCCGGCGCGGTTTGCACTGACTCGAGCCCGAGCCACCCGAGCCCGCATCCCTACGGAGGTACCACGCGATGGTCGCGATCGACCGGTCGATCGGCGAGACACAGCGGTGGGCCTATCCCCTGCTGCTGGTGCTCAGCGGCGTCGCCCTCGGAGTATCCGGGCTGCCCGCTCCGCTGTACGGCATCTACGAGACGAACTGGCATCTGTCGCCGCTGGCCACCACGATCGTCTTCGCCGTCTACGCCGTCGCCGCACTCGCCGCGGTCCTGGTCTCGGGCAGGATCTCCGACGTCGTGGGACGCAAACCGGTGCTCCTCGGTGCGCTGGTCGCGCTGCTGATCGGACTCGGCGTGTTCCTGATCGCCGACAGCATGGCGATGCTGCTGCTCGCCCGCGCCATCCACGGCGTGGCGGTCGGCTCCATCGTGGTCGCCGGCGCGGCCGCCCTGCTCGACCTGCGCCCCGATCACGGCGTGCGCGTCGGCCAGCTCAGCGGCGTCGCGTTCAACATCGGGATGACCATCGCGATCTTCGGCTCCGCGCTGCTGGCCCAGTACGCCCCGCACCCGCTGCGCACCCCGTATGCCGTCGTCGCGGTGATCTGCCTGATCGTCGGCGTCGGCGTCCTCGCGCTGCGCGAGCCGCACACCGCACGCACCCGCGGCCCGATCCGGATCGCGCGGCCGGCCGTGCCCGCCGAGATCCGCGCCGACTTCTGGTTCTCGGCGCTCGGCGCGATGGCGTCGTGGTCGGTTCTCGGCGTGCTGCTGTCGCTGTATCCGTCGCTGGCCGCGCACCACACCCACATCGACAACCTGGTCTTCGGCGGCGCCGTGGTCGCCACCACCGCGTTCGCCGCGGCGCTGGCGCAGCTGGCGGCCACCCGGGTGCCGGCCCGCTATGCCGCGATCATCGGCGACGCGGGCATGGCCGCCGCGCTGCTGCTGACGATTCCGGTCCTGCTGACCCACCAGTGGCAGCTCGTCTTCGTTGCCGCGGCGCTGCTGGGTGCGACGTTCGGGCTGGGCTTCGGAGGCTCCCTGCGGCACCTGTCCAACGTGGTGCCGCCGGCCCGGCGCGGCGAGACGATGTCGGCGTTCTACCTGCTGGCGTACTCCGCGATGGCGGTGCCCACGCTGGTCGCGGGCTGGGCGGCCACCCGGTGGGAGCTCGCCTCGGTGTTCCCGTGGTTCGCGGGCATCGTGTCGGCGGCGTGCCTCGGCGCCGCCGTCGCCGGTCTGCGCAGCATCAGGGTCGCCCGCGCCGCTTAGGGTGTCGCCATGCGCTGCAAGCCGGGGCGGCCCGATCTGGACGCGTACGCGACGTACTTCGACCTCCCGGCGGCCACCCCCGCCTCCCCGGTCACGGTGTCGTGGGCGGGCGTCACCACACTGCTGATCAACGACGGCACGTCGGCGCTGATGACCGACGGCTTCTTCTCGCGACCGGGCCTCCTGCGCGTGGCGACGCGCCGCCCCCTCGCCTCGTCGGACTCCCGCATCGATGCCGCGCTGCAGCGGCTCGGCGTGACCCGTCTGGACGGCGTGACCCCGGTGCACACCCACTTCGACCACGCGATGGACTCGGCCGCCGTGGCCGGGCGTACCGGCGCCCGGCTCATCGGCGGGTCCTCGGCCGCTCACATCGGCCGTGGGCACGGACTGGACCGGGTCGAGGTCGTGACCTCCGGTGACGCGACCGCCGTGGGCGCTTTCGACGTCACCCTGATCGAGAGTCACCACTGCCCGCCCGACCGGTTCCCCGGCGCCATCACCGCACCGGTTGCTCCCCGGGCGCCCGTGTCTGCCTACCGCTGCGGTGAGGCATGGTCGACGCTGGTGCGCCACCGCGGCACCGGGCGCGGTCTGCTGATCGTTGGCAGCGCCGGATTTGTGCCCGGCGCACTGGCCGGCCGGCACGCCGACGTCGTGTACCTCGGCGTCGGGCAGCTCGGACTACAGCCGCACGACTACCTGGCCGCCTACTGGACGGAGACGGTACGCACGGTCGGTGCGCGCCGGGTGGTCCTGATCCACTGGGACGACTTCTTCCGGCCGCTGGACAAACCACTGCGCGCGTTGCCGTTCGTCGCCGACAACCTCGACGTGTCGATGCGGATCCTCGCCAGACTGGCCCGCGAGGACGGCGTCGACCTGCACCTGCCCACGCTGTGGGAACGCGCGGACCCGTGGCGCTGACCCTGTCGGTCGCCGCGCTGGCCGCGGTCCTCGCGTGCGCGCTGCTGCGCCCGCGACTGCAGGCGATCGTCGCCGGCCTCGCGGCGGCACTGGTCATCGTCGCGAGTGCGACGACGTGGCGGGCCGCCGTCGGTGAGATCTCCGAACTCGCCCCGGTGGTCGCGTTCCTGGCCGCCGTCCTGGTGCTGGCCCGGCTGTGCGACGACGAGGGACTGTTCCGCGCCGCCGGGACGCTGATGGCGCGGGCCACCTCGGGCGGTCAGAGTCGGCTCCTCACCACGGTTTTCGCGATATCGGCGGCGGTGACCGCGATCCTGAGCCTGGACGCCACGGTCATCCTGCTGACTCCCGTCGTGCTCGCCACCGCACGCGCCCTGGCGGTGCCCGCCCGTCCCCACGCGTACGCGACCGCACATCTGGCCAACAGCGCGTCGCTGCTGCTGCCCGTGTCGAACCTGACGAACCTGCTGGCATTCAGCGCCGCGGGACTGTCGTTCCTGCACTTCGCGGCAGCGATGACACTGCCCTGGATCGCCGCTATCGTCGTCGAATTCCTGCTCCTGCGTTGGCTATTCGCCAAGGACCTGGCCACTGAGCCTCAGCGCGCCGTGTCGGTCGAACCGCTCGACGTCCCGAAGTTCACCCTTGCCGTCGTCGTGCTGACGCTGGCCGGATTCGCCGTGACCTCGCTGCTCGGCTTCTCTCCGGCCTGGGCCGCGCTGGCCGGCGCTCTCGTCCTGGGCGTCCGCGCGCTCGCCGACCGGCGCACGACGATGAGCAGAATCGTTGTCTCCCTCGATATCCCGTTCCTGATCTTCGTGCTCTGCCTGGGCGTCGTGGTCGACGCCGTCATGCGCAACGGCCTCGAATCGGCCATGCAGCAGGTGATCCCCGACGGACACGGCCTGCTCGCCCTGCTCGGGATCGCCGCGGTCGCCGCGCTGCTGTCCAACGTCGTCAACAACCTGCCCGCCGTGCTGGTGCTGCTTCCGCTGGTGGCGGGGTCCGGACCCGCCGCGGTCCTCGCGGTGCTCATCGGGGTCAACATCGGCCCCAACCTGACCTACGTCGGATCCCTGGCCAACCTGTTGTGGCGCAGTGTCGTCCGGCGGGACGTGAAGGCGGGCTTCGGGGAGTTCAGCCGTATCGGGGTGGTGACGACCCCGCTGGTTCTCGTCGCCGCCGTACTGGGATTGTGGACCTATGTCCGCCTGATCGGGCTCTAACTGAGCCGCCGCTGCCGGGCGATCTCTGCGAGCACGACACCGGCGGCGACCGACGCATTCAGGGATTCGGTGGGACCCGCCATCGGGATCGACACGATGCGGTCGCAGTTCTCCCGCACCAGTCGCGACAGTCCCTTGCCCTCCGACCCGACCACGACGATCGTCGGTGTCAGACCGTCGATCTCGTCGATCGTCGTGTCACCCCCGGCATCGAGGCCGACGACCTGCAGGCCCGCGTCGGCGTACTGCTTGAGGGTCCGGTTGAGATTCGTCGCCCTGGCGACCGGCGTCCTGGCCGCCGCGCCCGCACTGGTGCGCCACGCGACAGCGGTGACCGAGGCCGACCGGCGCTGGGGCAGCACGACGCCGTGCCCGCCGAACGCCGCGACGGAGCGGACGATCGCACCCAGGTTGCGCGGATCGGAGATGTTGTCCAGCGCCACCAGAAGAGCCGGGGCCGCATCGGATTTCGCATCGCGGAGCAAGTCGTCGGGGTGTGCGTACGCATACGGCGGGACCTGCAGCGCGATGCCCTGATGCAGACCGTTGGCCGCCATCCGGTCCAGATCGTGGCGCTGCACCTCCAGGATCGAGATGCCCCTGTCCGCGGCCATCTGCACCGACTCGGTGAGCCGCTCGTCGGCATCGGTTCCGAGGGCCACGTAGAGCGCCGTCGCCGGCACACCCGCGCGCAGGCACTCCACCACCGGGTTACGCCCGAGAACGATCTCGGTGTCGTCGGTCTTCTTGTGCCTGCCCTGTGCCTGCCGGGCGGCCTTGGCCGCACGCTTGCCGGCCGGATGATGCGGACGTTCGTGGGCGGGGGGCGTCGCACCGCGCCCCTCCAGGCCACGACGGCGCACGCCGCCGGATCCGACCTGCGGACCCTTCTTCGTACCGGCCTTGCGCACCGCGCCGCGGCGCTGCGAGTTTCCCGCCATCTACTTGTCCGTCCCGTCCAGGAGTGACCACTGGGGACCGTCGCCGGTGTCGGTCACCTCGATACCCGCCTCTTTCAGGCGGTCGCGAATGGCGTCGGCCTCGGCCCAGTCGCGCCGGGCCCTGGCGTCTTCGCGCCGACGGACCTCCGCATGAACCAGGACGTCGACCGCGGCGAGCGCCGCCGACGTCTCGTCTCGCGACTCCCACCGCTCGTCGAGCGGGTCGGCGCCCAGGATGCCCATCATCGCGCGGATCGACATGGCGTGGGTCAGCGCGGCGTCGTGGTCGCCGGCGTCGAGTGCCCGGTTGCCCTCCGCCCGCGCGGCGTGCACCTCGGCCAGCGCAGCCGGCACCGCGAGGTCGTCGTCGAGCGCCGCGCCGAACTTCGGCGTCCACTCCCCCGGAACCACCGCACCGACCCGCACCCGTACGCGGTGCAGGAAGTCCTCGACGCCGCTGTAGGCCCTCGCCGCGTCCTGCAGCGCGTTCTCGGAGAACTCCAGCATCGAGCGGTAATGCGCGCTGCCCAGGTAGTACCGCAGCTCGGCGGCCCGAACCCGTTGCAGCACAGCGGGAATCGCCAGCACGTTGCCCAGCGACTTGCTCATCTTCTCGCCGCCCATGGTGACCCAGCCGTTGTGCAGCCAGAACCGGGCGAAGCCGTCGCCGGCGGCTTCGGCCTGCGCGATCTCGTTCTCGTGGTGCGGGAACACCAGATCCATTCCGCCGGCGTGGATGTCGAACTCCGCCCCCAGATACGCCTCGCACATCGCGACGCACTCGGTGTGCCATCCGGGCCGGCCCCGACCCCACGGCGTCGGCCAGGACGGCTCACCGGGCTTGGCGCCCTTCCACAACGTGAAGTCGCGCTGATCGCGCTTGCCGGTCGCGACACCCTCACCCTGGTGGACGTCGTCGATCCGATGCCCCGAGAGCTTGCCGTAGTCGGGCAGCGTGGAGACGCTGAAGTAGACGTCCCCGTTGCCTTCCTGATCGGCACAGTAGGCGTGCCCGCGCTCGATGAGCCGGTCGATCAGCTCGACCATCTGGGTGATGTGGCCGGTGGCGCGGGGTTCGGCGGACGGCGGTAGCACGCCCAGAGCGTCGTAGGCGGCGGTGAACGCGCGCTCATAGGTCGCCGCCCACTCCCACCACGGCCTGCCGGCGTCAGCGGCCTTGATCAGGATCTTGTCGTCGATGTCGGTCACGTTGCGGATGAACGCGACGTCGAACCCCTTGGCGGTCAACCACCGGCGCAACACGTCGAACGCGACACCGCTGCGGACGTGCCCGATATGGGGCAGACCCTGCACGGTGGCCCCGCAGAGGTAGATGGAGACATGGCCGGGCCGCAGCGGCGCGAAATCGCGCACGCCACCAGACAACGTGTCATAGAGCCGCATGCCGGCTGCGGGGCGATCGGTCACGACGGGCCAGCTTACCGGCCGGAACGGTCCGGACCCTCATCGCCGATTTCAGACGTCTGCCGGGGCGAGCACCAGGGCAGTCGCAATGGCCGCCAGACCCTCACCACGACCCGTCAGGCCCAGCCCGTCGGTCGTGGTGGCCGACACCGACACCGGCGCGTCCAGTAGCTCTGAGAGAATTCGCTGCGCCTCGGCGCGGCGGGGCCCGATCTTGGGGCGGTTGCCGATCACCTGCACGGCGGCGTTACCGACTTGGAATCCCTGCTCGACCAGCAGCGTGTGCACGTGGCGCAGCATGTCTGCGCCGCTGACATCCCGCCACTGCGGCAGACCGGTGCCGAAGACCTCGCCGATGTCGCCCATGCCCGCTGCGGACAGCAGCGCGTCGCAGAGGGCATGGGCGGCGACGTCACCATCGGAATGTCCTGCACAGCCGTCGCCCTCATCGAACAACAGGCACAGCAGCCGACACGGACGTCCGGCTTCTATCGGATGTACGTCGGTACCGAGACCGACGCGGAACGTCGACAAATTTCGAGCCGCTCTCAGGAAGCGGCGGCCAGAACCTCGTCCAGGATCGTCGAGGCCTTGGCGTCATCGGTGTTCTCGGCGAGTGCGAGCTCACCCACGAGGATCTGCCGGGCCTTGGCGAGCATGCGCTTCTCGCCTGCCGACAGGCCACGCTCCTGATCGCGACGCCACAGGTCGCGAACGACCTCGGCGACCTTGTTCACGTCGCCGGAAGCCAGCTTCTCCAGATTTGCCTTGTACCGACGCGACCAGTTGGTCGGCTCCTCGGTATGCGGTGCCCGCAGCACCTGGAAGACCTTGTCGAGGCCCTCCTGCCCGACGACATCGCGCACGCCCACGTATTCGGCGTTGTCTGCGGGTACTCGAACCGTGAGATCGCCCTGTGCGACCTTGAGAACGAGATACTCCTTCTGCTCGCCCTTGATGGTCCGGGTTTCGATCGCTTCGATTAACGCAGCACCGTGGTGTGGATAGACAACGGTGTCTCCGACCTTAAAAATCATCAGTTTCGAGCCCCTTTCACCCCTCGATGTTAACACGGGCCGCTACCGGGTGCGGATCAACGATGCAGGTCAGGGGCACAGTCTGGGAACACTAGGGGTTGACACACCAGCGAATCCGTGCTTCGCAGGGGCCTTCGGGATGCGGTTTCCGGGTCCGTCCGCCCCTCCGCTACCGCGCGCTTTCGTCACCTACTACTCTGCATAGTCGAACCGCCGGCACCGATTCGGAACCGGCACGCCACGTCGCTTTGTCGGCCGAGCAGGAGGCCCCAGTGAACCCCTTCAAACGGCGCTCATCTGTCGTCGCCGCCATCTCGACCTGCGGACTGGCCGCGTCGGTCCTGCTCGGTGCGTGCAGCGCCGGCCAGGTGTCGCAGACGGCCACGCAGGAACCCGCCATCAACGGCACCAGCGGCCTCGCCGGCGCGATCGCGTTGCGCAACGTCCACCTGGCCGCGACGCAGACCACCGACTACATCCAGCCCGGCACCGAGGTCGACCTGATCTTCGTCGCGGCGAACACCTCTGCCGACGTGGCGGACAAGCTCACCGGCATCACGTCCGACGTCGGCGAGGTGACGCTGACCGGAGCCGGCGACGTGCCGGTCAACGGAGTCCTGGTGGTCGGCACTCCCGATGGGCAGGAGACCGCGCTGTCGTCCATCGAGGCGGCCGACTCGGCCGAGGCCAAGGTCGAGCTCAGCAAGCCGATCACCAACGGCCTCACCTACGACTTCACGTTCTCGTTCGAGAAGGCCGGCGAGGTGACCGTGGCCGTGCCGATCTCGGCAGGTGAGGCGCCTCGTCGTGACGACCCCGCCGCCGGCGGCCGGTCGGCCGGCCACTCCGGGGGCGGGCACTAGCACCCTCCCGGCGACACGGCCCCGGATCGCCGGGGTTCTGTCGGTGCGGGCGGCTACGGTCAGCCCGTGGCCCGGACAAATTCGAAAGTACGTTCGCAATACCGCTGTTCGGAGTGTCACCACACGACGGCCAAATGGGTGGGCCGCTGTTCTGACTGCGGCACCTGGGGAACCGTTGACGAAGTCGCGCTGACCGCGGTCGGCGGGGCGACGCGACGTGCGGTGGCCCCGGCGTCGCCGGCCGTACCGATCAGCTCGATCGATCCGGGGACGACCCGGCACTTCCACACCGGCATCAGCGAGCTGGACCGGGTGCTCGGCGGCGGCCTGGTCCCGGGTTCGGTCACGCTGCTGGCCGGCGATCCCGGCGTCGGCAAGTCCACGCTGCTCCTGGAGGTCGCTCACCGGTGGGCGTCGACGGGCAGACGGGCCCTGTACCTGTCCGGCGAGGAGTCCGCCGGCCAGATCCGGCTGCGCGCCGAACGCACGGGCTGCAGCCACGACGAGGTCTATCTGGCCGCCGAGTCCGACCTGCAGACCGCACTCGGCCACATCGACGCCGTCAGGCCCAGCCTCGTGGTCGTGGACTCGGTGCAGACCATGTCGACAACCGAGGCCGACGGGGTGACCGGAGGGGTCACGCAGGTCCGCGCGGTGACCACCGCGCTGACGATGACCGCGAAGACCACCGGGGTGGCGATGCTGCTCGTCGGCCATGTGACCAAGGACGGCGCGATCGCGGGCCCGCGCTCCCTGGAACATCTCGTCGATGTCGTGCTGCACTTCGAAGGCGACCGCGCGTCGGCGCTGCGCATGGTGCGGGGCGTCAAGAACCGGTTCGGCGCCGCCGATGAGGTCGGCTGTTTCCTGTTGCACGACAACGGAATCGAGTGTGTATCCGACCCGTCCGGGCTGTTCCTGGACCAGCGCCCCAAGGCGGTGTCTGGTACCGCGGTGACCGTCACCCTAGACGGCAAGAGGCCCATGATCGGCGAGGTGCAGGCACTCATCGGCGCATCCGCGAGCGGCAGCCCACGGCGGGCCGTCAGCGGCATCGATTCCTCCCGCGCGGCGATGATCACCGCCGTGCTGGAGAAGCGGGCCCGGCTGCCCGTCGGCACCAACGACATCTACCTGTCCACCGTCGGCGGCATGCGGCTGACGGACTCGTCCTCGGATCTCGCGGTCGCGCTCGCGATCGCGTCCGCCTACACCGATCTGGCGCTGCCCACGACCGCGATCGCGATCGGCGAGGTCGGACTGGCCGGCGATCTGCGCCGCGTGACCGGAATGGACAAACGGCTCGCCGAGGCCGCCCGGCTGGGGTTCACCGTCGCGGTGGTGCCGTCGGGGGCGGTCGGCGCGCACGCCGGACTCAAGGTCCTGCAGGCCGACAACATCGGCTCGGCATTGCAGGTGCTGCGGCGGATCAGCCAGAATGACGCGAGCCAGGGCAGAGCCGACGACTGATCACGGAGTGAGCGTCATGAGGATCGTGAGGTCGCAGTGGCCGTGAAGTCGTCGGCAGGCAGGTCCACGCGCACCGTCGTCCCGATGACCCGTCCCACGCTGCGGGAGACCATCGCCCGGCTCGCACCGGGAACACCGCTTCGCGACGGGCTGGAGCGGATCCTGCGCGGCCGCACGGGCGCACTGATCGTGATCGGCTACGACGACAGCGTCGAGACCATCTGCGACGGTGGCTTCTCGCTCGACGTGCGGTACGCGCCGACCCGGCTGCGGGAGCTGTCGAAGATGGACGGCGCGGTCGTGCTCTCCAGCGACGGCAGCCGCATCCTGCGGGCGAACGTCCAGCTCGTCCCCGACCCGTCGATCCCGACCGAGGAGTCCGGCACCCGGCACCGCTCGGCCGAACGCACGGCGATCCAGACGGGTTACCCGGTGATCTCGGTCAGCCACTCGATGAGCATCGTGACCGTGTACGTGGCAGGCGAACGGCACGTGGTGCCCGAGTCGGCGACGATCCTGTCGCGCGCCAACCAGACCATCGACACCCTGGAGCGGTACAAGACGCGTCTCGAAGAGGTCAGCAGGCAGCTGTCGACCGCCGAGATCGAAGACTTCGTGACGCTGCGCGACGTGATGACGGTGGTGCAGCGCCTGGAGATGGTGCGCCGCATCAGCCTGGAGCTCGACTCCGACGTGGTGGAGCTGGGCACCGACGGCAGGCAGCTCAAACTCCAGCTCGACGAACTCGTGGGCGACAACGACGTCGATCGCGAGCTGATCGTGCGTGACTATCACGCCAACCCCGACCCGCCGACGTCCGCGCAGGTGACCGCGACGCTCGAAGAGCTCGACAGCCTTTCGGACAGCGAACTGCTGGACTTCACCACGCTGGCACGGGTTTTCGGGTATCCGTCGACGGCCGAGGCCCAGGATTCGGCGATGAGCTCCCGTGGGTACCGCGCGATGGCCGGCATTCCGCGACTGCAGTTCGCCCACGTCGACCTGCTCGTCCGCAACTTCGGCTCACTACAGGGTCTGCTGGCCGCCAGTGCCAGCGACCTTCAGTCGGTCGACGGCATCGGATCCATGTGGGCCCGCCACATCAGGGAGGGCCTGTCCCAGCTCGCCGAGTCGACGATCGCCGACCGGCTCGCCTAACTGGCTGTAGGTCGTGTCAAGGCTTTGGATGGGCATGCTGGATCGACATCCCGTTCGGGATGCATTGAGGTGGCTGCTGCGGTGACCAGGGGGTCTGAACGCGGCGGGTGCCTGGCGCCCACGTTGACGTATGCGACCTCGTGTGGGGTCATCTGGCGTCGTTCGGGCTGCCATGGAGGCGAAGAGCCGGGTGCCAAGTTAGGAGCGGCGTAACCCGAGACGGGTCCGCCATAACCGCAGCGGCATCTGATCCGGCCCTTCGTCCCGTCTGTCCAGCGTGGCACTGCCGGCCGTGGTTGTGAAGAGTGTTCTCCCGAGCTCCTTTCGGCCAGGGCTGGCGCTTCTGGTGGTTCAGCTCCAGCGGGCGGGGTCGTAGACGGCGTGGTCGCGGACCAGAGCGTGAGCGATGCGGTTGGCGCGGTGAGCCAGTGCACAGGCGATGACGCCGCCACGCTTGCCGCGGTCCTTGAGTCCGTGTGCGTAGGTCTTGGCGGTCGGCTCGGTCAGCCACAGACCGATACCGAGGTCGATCAGTGCTCGGCGCAGCGCCACGCTGCCCTCGCGGCTGATCGATCCGTCCCGGCGTTTGTGCGCGGATTCGTACTGCATCGGCGAGAGCCCCGACGCGCGGTAGATCTGGCGTGATCCCGGCCATCTGTTCGGATCACCCAAGGCGGCAGCATAATTGGAGACACGGACCACGCCCCAGCCCGGCACCGTCGTCAGGGTGCGAAACGGGCTCGACGGTAACAGTCGGGCAAGTTCGGTTTCGGCCTCGGCGATCGTGGTGTCCAGGTTGGTCAACAAGGCCATGTCAGCGGCCAGCACACGTCGGGCCACTACGGCATCGCGGGTCGGCAAGGCGTCCTTTGCCGCGGCGATCAGACGCTCGGCGACCGGGCGGCGCAGCTGCACATCGCGGGCCGCCGCGAAGCGGATCAACCGATTCACCCCTAACCCCGACAATCGCGCCGGATCGGTGAACTCGGCGGCGACCAGACGCCCGATCTTGGTACCCAACACATCCGGCAACGCCAACGTCAGTCCGGGAAACGCCCGATCGAGTTGACTGAGTAACTGATTTTTCGTCGCCGTGCGGGTCGCGACCCGCCGCGACCGATGCTGGGCCCACGCCGCCATCTCTCCGATGAGCACGTCACGCTCACCGATCACCCGGCCCCGGCCAGCCAGCATCAACTCGGCGATCGCCTCCAGATCGATCCCGTCAGTCTTGAGCCGCCGCCGGCCCATCACCCGACGCTGCTCAGCCACATGAGCAGGGTTGAGTTCGCGCACCTCCCACCCTGGCGGCCAGTGGTAATCGGCCACCGGTCGGTGGTAGTGCCCAGCCGCTTCTATACCCACTCTGACCTGCGCACACGATGACGTCACGGCCAGCAGGCGCTGCGTCGCAGCGTCCAGACCCGAGCGGGTCATCGCGAACTCAACCGGGCCCATCAACTGTCGATGAGCGCTATCGGTCACTGACACCATCAACGAGGTCTTGCCGACATCGACGGCAACGACGATCGTGGACACCGTGACTGGAGCATTCAGCACAGACACAACAACACCTCCGGGGCGTGCCAGGAGAACTAGAGCGCGCCAAACGCTCAGGTCCTCGAAGGATCTTTGACAATCCCTTCCTGACACCCCCGGAGGCGTTTGTGAAGGCCTGGCTCAAGTCATATCAACCGACGGGCGCGGGACCCGGCACCGGCAGGTGCGGTGCGCCCTCGACCGGTGGCGGCATCGCCGCGGCCTCGGCGAGGATGAACGGCACCGGCGCGGATCTGAGGTTCCCGAGCTGCACCACCAGGTTGTAGGTGCCGGCACCGATCGGCTGACGGGGCAGCGGGCAGTTCGGCGCCGAACTCATCCCGGTCCAGGTGACCTCGGTGGTGACCTGCTCGCCGGGCTGGAACGTCTTGATCAGCGTCTCGTTCGACGGGGCGCAGTCGAGGTTCGACCACAGCCGCTGGTTGTCGAGCGTGTACACGTAGGCGGCCAGCACTGCGGCGCCGACATCACGCTGGCAGGCGACCAGACCGATGTTGGTGACCACCATCGTGAACTTCGGCTGATCGCCGACGATGAACTGCGGCTGGTTGGTGATGCCCTTGACCGCGAGGGTCGAGTCGGGGCAGTCGTCGCCTTCCTTGAGGATCGGCGGCGGCACGACCGCCGCGGTCGGGGTCGGCGTGGGCGGCGGCGCCTGCTGCGCGGGCGGCTGGATCGGTGACTTGACGTCGGGGTTCTCCCCGGGCAACGGCGGCGGCGCGGCCTGCCCGGTCTCGGCCGCGGATTCGCTCGCGGCGGGCTGCTCGGTGCTTCTGGTGTTCAGCACCACGACAGTGATCACCGCGACGACGACCGCGATGACCAGCGCCGCGATGCCTGCGGCCAGCGCGCGACGTCGCCAGTAAATCTGCCTGGGCAGCGGCCCATGCGGTTCCAAATCCAGCACATCCACACGGTAAGCCCAGGTCACGCCGCGTCGTTCGAGGTTGCCCGGCGTGTCGTCTAGCTCTCGCCGATGTCTCCGATGTGGTCGCGCAGATCCACCTTGCCGTCGGCGAGGTGGTAGGTGAGGCCGACGATCGCCAGCTTGCCGGCGTTGACCGCCTCGGCGATCGCCGTCGAACGGCTCAGCAGCTGCTTGCCCGTCTCGGTCACGTGCCTGGCCTCGAACTCGTCGACCCGCGACAGTCCGTCGCGGCGACCCACCAGGATCGACGGCATGACGCGCTCCACGACGTCACGCACGTAGCCGCCGGGCACCTCGCCGTCGTCGAGCGCACCCAGGGCCGCCTTCACCGCGCCGCAGCTGTCATGGCCCAGCACGACGACGAGCGGCACCTCGAGCACCGACACCGCGTATTCGATGGAGCCCAGCACCGCGGAGTCGATCACGTGTCCGGCGGTCCGCACCACGAACATGTCTCCGAGCCCCTGGTCGAACAGGATCTCGGCGGCGACGCGGCTGTCGCCGCACCCGAACACGACGGCGGTCGGCTTCTGCGCGGCGGCCAGGCTGGCCCGGTGGTCGGTGCTCTGGCTGGGATGTTGGGGTTTGCCGGCGACGAAGCGCTCGTTACCCTCTCTCAGTGCTTTCCAGGCGGTCAACGGATTCGTGTTCGGCATGGCCGTCATTGTGCCTGAGCCGGTCTCGATGATCGATCCGAACGAGCTGATCCGTTGGTATGCCACTGCGCAACGGGATCTGGCGTGGCGCCGGCCCGGGGTGTCGGCGTGGCAGATCCTGGTCAGCGAGTTCATGTTGCAGCAGACGCCGGTCGCGCGGGTGGAGCCGATCTGGCTGGACTGGGTGGCCCGCTGGCCGACGCCGTCGGCGACGGCCGCCGCGAGCGCGGCCGACATCCTGCGGGCATGGGGCAAGCTGGGCTATCCGCGGCGGGCCAAACGGCTGCACGAGTGCGCGACGGTCATCGCCACCGAGCACGGCGACGTCGTGCCCGACGATGTGGACACCTTGTTGACCCTGCCCGGTGTCGGGACCTACACCGCGCGCGCCGTCGCGTGTTTCGCCTACCGCCAACGGGTTCCGGTCGTCGACACCAACGTGCGGCGGGTGGTGGCCCGCGCCGTGCACGGTCTGCACGACGCGGGACCGCCGTCCACGCGCGACCTCGCCGACGTCGCCGCGCTGCTCCCCGACGACGACACCGCCCCGCACTTCTCGATCGCGGTCATGGAGCTGGGTGCGACCGTGTGCACGGCACGGGCTCCGCGCTGCGGTGTGTGCCCGCTGACGCACTGCGCGTGGCGGTCCCGGGGTTTTCCCGCGGGCACCGGCCCGGCCAGGCGTGTGCAGCGCTACGCCGGCACCGACCGTCAGGTCCGCGGTCGTCTGCTGGATGTGCTGCGCGACAACGCTTCTCCGGTCACCCGCGCAGAACTCGACGTGGCGTGGACGACCGACCCCGCCCAGCGGGACCGCGCGCTGGATTCGCTGCTGGTCGACGGGCTGGTCGAGCAGACGGCCGACGGACGCTTCGCGCTGGCCGGTGAAGGCGACCAGACGTGAGGATGATCAGGCGATCTCGGCGACCTCGGGGGCGTGGGCGTTGAAGCGCTTGCGGTAGTCCGACGGCGTCACGCCGATGAGCCTGCGGAAATGGTGTCGCAGCAGCGTCGCGGTCCCGAAGCCGGACTGTTCGGCGATGCGGTCGATGTCGAGCGTCGTCTCCTCCAGCATGCGGCGCGCGTAGAGCACCCGCTGGTCGGTGATCCACTGCATCGGGGTGCGTCCGGTCTCCTCGACGAAGCGGCGGGCGAACGTGCGGCCGGACATGTGGGCGCGGCGCGAGAGCGACGTGACCGTGTGCGGCTTGTCCAGGTTGGCCAGGATCCAGTCCAGGTGCGGCGCGAACCGCTCCGAACACTTCACCGGGATCGGCTGGTCGATGTACTGCCGCTGCCCGCCGTCGCGCTGCGGCGGCACCACCATCCGGCGGGCGATCTTGTTGGTGACCTCGCTGCCCATCTCCCGGCGCACGAGATGCAGGCACGCATCGATGCCCGCGGCGGTTCCCGCGCTGGTGATGAGGTTGCCGTCGTCGACGAACAGCACGTTGCGGTCGACCTTCGCCGTCGGGTACATCTCGGCCAACGCGTCGGCGTGCATCCAGTGCGTGGTGCAGGGCCGGCCGTCGAGCAGACCGGCGGCACCGGCGACGAACGCGCCGGAGCACACCGTCAGGATGATCGACCCTGACTCCGCGGCACGACGGATCGCGTCGAGAGCCTCCGGCAGATAGGTGCCCTGCCGGCTGGCGATCGCCGGGATCGCGACCAGGTCGGCGCCGACGAGATCGTCGAGACCGTGGTCGGGGGTGATCGTCGCCCCGACCGAAGTCCGCAGTGGTTCGCCGGGTTCGGGGCCGCACACCTTGAAGTCGAAGTTCGGCACCCCGTCGGCCGACCGGTCGATGCCGAACACCTCGCAGACGACCCCGAACTCGAAGACCGCGAGCCCGTCCAGCACGAGGGTCGAGACCGTCTTTATCGCCATGGCAGCATTTTATCGATAGATGTCACTGCTGCCACTGTTGGCGGAATATCACGCAGGCGCAGCATTTCTGCCATGAGCACCGCACTCGCCTTCCTGATCCTCGTCTCCCCGTTCGCCCTCGCCACGCTGCTGACCTGGGCCGCCCACCGCTCCGGATCGCTGCGGATGCACCTGGACCAGTTCCGGGTGTCGGGACCCATGACCGGACGGCTCTTCGATCATCGGGACTCCGACTCCTACCGAGTCCAGCACGACCTGGATGCGATCCGCACCCGTTTCGAAGAGCAGCCCGCCTGGCCCGGCCCGGCCGTGTCAAGCGAACGACGATAGAAACGCCTCGACCGCGTCCCGGTATTTCCCGGGCGCGTCGTCGTGGACCAGATGCCCGGCGCCGGGCACGTGGAGATACTCGGCCCCGCGCGACCTCTGCGCCATCGCCCGCATCTGTCCCGGCGGGGTGACGGAGTTGCCGGCCTCGATCAGCAGCGTCGCCGCCGTCACCGCCTCCCACTGCGACCAGTAGTCCCGCGTCCCCCACTCCGCGGCGATCTCGATCCAGCGGGCAGGGTGGCCGTGCAGGCGCCACCCGGTCGCGGTGCGGTCGAAAGCCTCCAGGAAATACTGACCGGCCACGGGCCCGAACTCGGCATAGACCTGATCGGCCGAGGTGAACTCGACGGGCAGCGCATGGACCCACGGCTCCCACGGACCCGTCGTGCGGCCCCGGAAGTCGGGCGCCATGTCCTCGACCACCAGGGCGGTCACCAGCTCGGGACGCTCCGCGGCCAGGCACCACGAATGCAGCCCACCCATCGAATGTCCGACCAGGATCGCGGGCTCCCCCAGCGACTCGACGGCCTCACCGAGGTCGGCGACGAACCGTTCGGTGCAGATCGGGTGGGGATCGTCGACCTCGCGGCCGCGGTGCCACGGCGCGTCGTAGGTGTAGACGCGCCCGTGCCGGATCAGCCACGGCAGCTGCCTCGGCCAGGTGGTTCCGCGGCCCATCAAACCGTGCACCAGGACCACGGGCCGCCCCGCACCCCCTCGGGCGGTGAGCAGGTCGGTGCGCATCGCTACGCACGGTAACCTGACGCCATGTCCGACAAAACCCCCGTGGTGAAGATCAACGCCATCGAAGTTCCGCCGGACGCCGGTCCGGAACTGGAGAAGCGGTTCGCGCACCGCGCCCACGCCGTCGACAACCAGCCGGGCTTCCTCGGTTTCCAGCTGTTGCGCCCGGTCAAGGGCGAGAACCGCTACTTCGTCGTCACCCAGTGGGAGAGCGACGAAGCGTTCCAGGCGTGGGCCAACGGACCCGCCGTCGAAGCCCATGCCGGAGAACGCAAGAACCCGGTCGCCACCGGAGCGTCTCTGCTCGAGTTCGAGGTTGTACTCAACGTTGCGGGGACTGACACCGACGCCTGAGGCGGCCCGGGCCCGGCGCGGGGCGACCGTCGTGGTCGCGCTCCTGTCCGTCGTGGCCCTGGCCTGCGGGTGTGCCGCCACACGTCCAGCACCCGCCGACGCCGCATACGGCGCGCCGATCCAGATCAACACACCGCAGGGGCTGCGCGCGAAGCAGACCATGGACATGCTCAACAGCGACTGGCCGATCGGCGAGGTCGGTGTTCGCACGCTGGCGGCTCCCGACCTCGTCGAACACGTCGGGGTGACGCTCGACCGGATCTGGTGGGACAGACCGTTCACCCTCACCGACGTCGACGTCGGCGCGGGTTGGGCCACCCTCGACGTGCAGACCTCCTACGGCGTCGCGCAGACCATCCGGTTGCGCACCGACGAGCAGGGGCTGGTCGACCGGTTCAGCGTCGACCTGGTCCCGCCCGAGATCGACGAGTGGTCCGACATCGACGAGCAGCTCACCGCGTCGGGTGCCCGGTACTCCTACCAGGTGGCCAAGGTCGACGACGGTCGGTGCGTGAAGGTCGCCGGCTCCAACACCGACCTGTCGTTACCGCTGGCGTCGATCTTCAAGTTGTATGTGCTGCTGGCCGTCGCCGACGCCGTGAAGGCCGGCACCCTGCAGTGGTCCGATCCGCTGACGATCACCGAGGAGGCCAAGGCCGTCGGCTCCTCCGGATTCGACGAGCTGGAGCCGGGCGCCACGGTGACGGTGCGCGAGGCGTCCCAGCAGATGATCTCGGCGAGCGACAACATGGCCACCGATCTGCTGATCGAACGGCTGGGGCCCGGCGCCATCGAGCGGGCGCTGGCCGAGGCGGGCCATCACGACCCCGCCAGCATGACGCCGTTCCCGACCATGCACGAGCTGTTCTCCGTCGGCTGGGGCACCCCCGACCTGCGTGAGCAGTGGAAGAAGGCCTCTCCGGAGGGCCGGGCGCAGCTGCTGCAGCAGACGAACTCCCGCCCCTACGAGCCCGATCCGAAGCGCACCCACATGCCGGCGTCGGAGTACGGCGCCGAGTGGTACGGCAGCGCGGCCGACATCTGCCGGTTGCACGCCGCGCTGCAGCGCAGCGCCGTCGGGGAGGCCGCACCGGTCAAGGACATCCTGTCGTTCCTGCCCGGCATCGACCTCGACCGCGCCGAGTGGCCCTACATCGGCGCCAAGGCCGGCAACCTCCCCGGGGACATGACGTTCAGCTGGTACGCCGTCGACAGGTCCGGACAGCCGTGGGTGGTGAGCCTGCAGTCGAACTGGCCGGAGTTCCGCAGCCAGACCGCGGCCGCGTGGCTGATGTCGATCGCCAGGCAGACCTTCGACCTGATCCCGAATTAGACCCTCAAGGTCCAGGCGTGGCCGCGGCAGTGCAGCACCGTGCGGCTGGCCGGCGCGACGTCGATGCGCCAGAACGACTTCGCGGGCGCGTTCAACGCGACCAGGACGGCGGCCCGCACCACCGCGGGGTGGGTGACCGCGACGACGCGGACCCGCTCGGCGGCCAGCGTGTCCATCCACGCGCCCACCCGGCTGACCAGGTCGACGACGGACTCGCCGCCGTGCGGGGCGCGGGCCGGGTCGGTCAGCCAGATCGTCATCTCCTCGGGCGACACCTCCCCCAGGGAACTGCCCCGCCACCGGCCACAGTCGAGGTCGGCGAGCGCGGACTCGACGACGGGCCGCAGCCCGAGCAGTTCGGCGGTCTGTTGTGTCCGGGACTCGGGACCGCAGAGAGCTCGGTCGACCGGGCCGAGAGCGGACGGCTCCAGCTCGCCGATCTGGCGGCGGCCCAGCGGGTTGACGGGCTCGTCGGTGGGGAACCGCCCGGCCGCCATCGCGTCGGTCATGCCGTGCGACACGAAGGTCAGCCGGACGACCTCACTCACGCCCCGGCACCGGGATTCACGCGGGGACGGACTGCTTCCGCTCCCCCAGCAGCCGGGAGATCATCGCGGCGAAGACCAGACCGATCGTCGCGTAGACGACGACCTGGGTTCCCAGTGCGTACAACCGGAACTCGTAGAGAAGGTCGGCGGGGAATCCTTCGTAGACGATCGCGCCGTTGTCGTCGCGCAGCGGGCCCGGCGTTTCGTTGATCGACGGCAGGACCAGCATCATCACGGCGACGGCCGCGATGTAGGCGCCCGCCGCGGCGACGGAGGCATTCCACGCGCCCAGCCTGGCCGCCCAACGCCTGCCCAGGTACACCGCAGCGACCAGGAGCGCCACCGACAGCACGACCGTGGCGAGGTAGAGCAGCGTGCGCTGCCGGATGGTCTCGTCCAGGCTCAGCGCCGGCGGGCTCGCGGGGTACTTCAGCGACGGCACGATGTAGAGGCTCAGCAGCATGCCGCCCGCGACGTAGAGCGAGGTCAGGCGGGCCGACACGGTACCGATGCGGCCGTAGGCCACCGCGTACACCACCGAGAACAGGGCCCCGATCGCAACGCTGAACGCCAGCAGGCCCAGTCCCAGCCCGACGTTCATCTGGATGGCGCGGGTGATGCCACCTTCGCCGTCATGGCTGTGACCGTGGCCGCCGTGGCCACCGTGGCCGTGTTCGAGGGCCTCGTGCGCCGCGCCGATGCCCTCCTCGTAGCCGATGGCCAACTCGATCTGCGGCTCGACGAAGATCCGCGCGAAGACGAACGCCAGCACGCCGGCGACGGCGCCGGCCAACAGGCCGCGCCAGATGATCTGCTTCTCCATGTTCACTTGTCCCTTTGCCGCTGAGGTCAGTGGCAGGGGAAGCCGAGGAGGTGGCGTGCGTCGTGCACGAATTCGTGAATGTAGGTGCTGTTGCCGAAGACCGACGTCGCGCCCTGGTCCATTCCGATGAAGTACAGAACCACCAGTGCGAAGAACGCCGTCAGCGACAGCCACACCGCGGCCTTGGTCGCCGAGAGATCGATGACTCCTGCGGGGGTTCTGCTCGCGTGCGGTGAGGTCATGGTGGTTCCTTCCCGGGATTTCGCGTCCCAACCAGATGTGCGACGGAAACCGGGTCTGACTGTCACAGTGGCGCGACCGTTCTGGATTTGCACCAGATTCCGACACCCGTCGATGTACACGAGCATCGTAAGCCAAACGGGGCGGCCACCCTCCCCCGGTTACGAAATTGGGAAGGCGACCGCCCCGTTCGGGTTGGTGTTCTACTCGGCTGCGGGCCCCGCGCCACCGGCTCCGGCCTGGGCCAGATCCGGTTCGGCCACCTCGACCGGCTTGCGCGCACCGCTGAACGTGAAGACCGCGTCCTCGCCCTGGCCCTCGCCGTCCCAGTTCTCGACGTCGACGGTGACGAGCTGACCGGGCCCGAGCTCCTCGAACAGGATCTTCTCGGACAGCTGGTCCTCGATCTCACGCTGGATGGTGCGGCGCAGCGGCCGGGCACCGAGCACCGGATCGAAGCCGCGCTTGGCCAGCAGCGCCTTCGCCTTCGGCGTCAGCTCCATGGCCATGTCCTTGGCCTTGAGCTGGTTGCCGACCCGGCCGATCATCAGGTCGACCATCTGGATGATCTCGTCCTGAGTCAGCTGGTGGAAGACGATGATGTCGTCGATGCGGTTGAGGAACTCCGGACGGAAGTGCTTCTTCAGTTCGTCGTGAACCTTCTGCTTCATCCGCTCGTAGTTGTTCTCGCCGCCGCCCTGGGTGAAGCCCAGTCCGACCGCCTTGCTGATGTCGCTGGTGCCGAGGTTCGAGGTGAAGATCAGCACGGTGTTCTTGAAGTCCACCGTCCGGCCCTGACCGTCGGTCAGGCGACCGTCTTCGAGCACCTGCAGGAGGCTGTTGTAGATCTCCTGGTGGGCCTTCTCGATCTCGTCGAACAGCACGACCGAGAACGGCTTGCGGCGCACCTTCTCGGTGAGCTGGCCGCCCTCTTCGTAGCCGACGTACCCCGGAGGGGCACCGAACAGCCGCGACGCGGTGAAGCGGTCGTGGAACTCACCCATGTCGATCTGGATGAGCGCGTCGTCGTCGCCGAACAGGAAGTTCGCCAGCGCCTTGGACAGCTCGGTCTTACCGACTCCGGACGGGCCGGCGAAGATGAACGAACCGGACGGGCGCTTAGGGTCCTTCAGACCGGCACGCGTGCGGCGGATCGCCTTCGAGACGGCCTTGACGGCGTCCTCCTGGCCGATGATCCGCTTGTGCAGCTCGTCTTCCATGCGCAGGAGACGGGTGGTCTCCTCCTCAGTCAGCTTGAACACGGGGATGCCGGTCCAGTTGCCGAGCACCTCGGCGATCTGCTCGTCGTCGACCTCGGCGACGACGTCGAGATCACCTGAGCGCCACTGCTTCTCGCGCTCGGCGCGCTGCGCGACGAGTTGCTTCTCCTTGTCGCGCAGGCTCGCGGCCTTCTCGAAGTCCTGCGCGTCGATCGCGGACTCCTTCTCCCGGCGCGCATCGGCGATCTTCTCGTCGAACTCGCGCAGGTCCGGCGGCGCGGTCATCCGGCGGATGCGCATGCGCGCGCCCGCCTCGTCGATCAGGTCGATCGCCTTGTCCGGCAGGAACCGGTCGTTGATGTAGCGGTCGGCCAGCGTCGCTGCCGCGGCGATCGCACCGTCGGTGATGGAGACGCGGTGGTGCGCCTCGTAGCGGTCGCGCAGACCCTTGAGGATCTCGATGGTGTGCGCGACGGTCGGCTCGCCCACCTGAACCGGCTGGAAACGACGCTCCAGCGCGGCGTCCTTCTCGATGTACTTGCGGTACTCGTCGAGGGTGGTCGCGCCGATGGTCTGCAGCTCGCCGCGGGCCAGCTTCGGCTTCAGGATGCTGGCCGCGTCGATCGCACCCTCGGCGGCACCCGCGCCGACGAGTGTGTGCAGCTCGTCGATGAACAGGATGATGTCGCCGCGGGTGTTGATCTCCTTGAGGACCTTCTTCAGCCGTTCCTCGAAGTCACCGCGGTAGCGGCTGCCCGCGACCAACGATCCGAGGTCGAGGGTGTAGAGCTGCTTGTCCTTGAGCGTCTCGGGCACGTCGCCGTGCACGATCGCCTGGGCGAGCCCTTCGACGACGGCGGTCTTGCCGACGCCGGGCTCGCCGATGAGGACCGGGTTGTTCTTGGTGCGACGGCTCAGCACCTGCATGACCCGCTCGATTTCCTTCTCGCGGCCGATGACGGGGTCGAGCTTGCCCTCCATCGCGGCGGCGGTCAGGTTGCGGCCGAACTGGTCGAGGACCAGCGACGTGGACGGATTGCCCGCCTCCCCGCCGCGGCCGCCGGTGCCGGCCTCGGCGGTCTCCTTGCCCTGGTAGCCGCTCAACAGCTGGATGACCTGCTGGCGCACCCGGGTCAGCTCGGCGCCGAGCTTGACGAGGACCTGCGCGGCCACGCCTTCACCCTCGCGGATGAGGCCGAGCAGGATGTGCTCGGTGCCGATGTAGTTGTGGCCGAGCTGCAGCGCCTCGCGCAGGCTCAGTTCGAGCACCTTCTTGGCCCGCGGAGTGAAGGGGATGTGTCCGGACGGTGCCTGCTGTCCCTGACCGATGATCTCCTCGACCTGGCTGCGCACCCCTTCCAGGGAGATGCCCAGCGACTCGAGTGACTTGGCGGCCACGCCTTCACCCTCGTGAATGAGTCCCAGCAGGATGTGCTCGGTGCCGATGTAGTTGTGATTGAGCATCCGGGCCTCTTCTTGAGCCAGGACGACAACCCGACGCGCACGGTCGGTGAATCTTTCGAACATCCGTGGTTACCTGCTCTCCATCGCATAGTGGAGGTGCTGCTCTGCTGCCGTTCAACACGGCCGTGAACCAGCGCTGTGCACCTACGCCGTCCACTCTAATGGGCGACAGCTTCGGGTGCCCCGCCTGGCAGCCCCTGTAGGGGTGACAAAAGAGCTACAGATGCCATGCCGGATGTCATCTGCCCGATGCTGCAAGAACAACGTGACAGGTCGGCAAAACGTTTCCGGGAGCGAGTGCTGTTCGGTTCGCCACCAGCGAACGTCGATATGTCAGGTGGCGGCGTGGAAAGCGTCGATCACATCGGCGGGAATTCGGCCGCGCGTCGACACATTGTGGCCGTTGCGCCGGGCCCATTCACGGATCGCCGCGCTCTGCTCGCGATCGATTGCGGCACGACCGCGGCCGGTACCAGCCACAGCGCGGCCGCGGCGACGGCCACCGACACGGCGTCCGGCCTCGACCCACTGCTTCAAGTCATTGCGAAGCTTTGCGGCGTTCTTGGCAGAGAGGTCTATCTCATAGCTCACACCATCGAGACCGAATTCCACGGTCTCGTCGGCGCCGCCTTCCCCGTCAAAATCGTCGACCAAGGTGACGGTAACTTTCTTCGCCATTACCCGACTGCCCTTCCTAAGCGTCAGATGAACGGAATGCCGCTCACCTGAGGCACCAATGTGCCATATAAAGCCGGGCTATTCAACAACGTTCGATTAAACGCAGTTCAGTTACTGTGTCGGCGAACTATCGGGAACAAAACCGTCTCCCTAATGGATAGTCCCGTCAACGCCATCAACAACCGGTCGATGCCCATTCCGGTGCCCGTGGTGGGCGGCATCCCGTACTCGAGTGCGGCGAGAAAGTCCTCGTCGAGGGCCATCGCCTCGTCATCACCTGCGGCGGCCGCGCGCGCCTGCGCCTCGAATCTCTCCCGCTGGATGATCGGGTCGATCAGTTCTGAGTATCCGGTCGCGAGTTCGAACTTGCGGACATAGAGATCCCATTTCTCGGTGACACCCTCGATGCTGCGGTGCGGCCGGGTCAGCGGGGTCGTCTCGACCGGGAAATCCCTGACGAATGTCGGCGCCCACAACGTGTCGCCGACCGTGAATTCCCAGAGTTCCTCGACCAATTTTCCGTGCCCATAACCGCGGTCGCGGGGGATCTCGACACCCAAACGGTCCGCGATCTGCCACAGTTTCTCGGCCGGCGTCGCGGGTGTTATCTCTTCACCCAGAGCCTCGGACAATGACGGGTACATCTGCAGCGACTGCCATTCCCCGTCGAGGTCGTACTCGGTGCCGTCGGCCAATGGAACCTGTCGGGTGCCGATGGCTTCGTCGGCGACCTCCTGAATAAGTTCTCGGGTGACGGTCGCGGAATCGTCGTAGGTGCCGTACGCCTGATAAGTCTCCAGCATCGCGAATTCCGGCGAATGGGTGGAATCCGCACCTTCGTTTCTGAAGTTCCGATTCAACTCGAAGACGCGGTCGAATCCGCCGACCACACAGCGCTTGAGAAAAAGTTCCGGCGCTATCCGCAGATAGAGGTCGGCGTCCAATGCATTGGAGTGCGTGACGAAAGGACGCGCCGCCGCCCCGCCGGCGAGAGTCTGCAACATCGGAGTTTCGACTTCGAGGAATCCGCGCCGTTCCAGCGCCGAGCGCACCGCGCGCACCACCGCAATGCGTTGCCGCGCAATTGTGCGGGCTTCGGGGCGCACGATGAGGTCGACATAACGCTGCCGAACCCGGGTTTCCTCGTTCAATTCCTTGTGCGCCACCGGCAACGGCCGAAGTGCCTTCGACACGATCTGCCAGGAGTCGGCGAGCACCGACAATTCCCCGCGGCGCGAACTGATGACCTCCCCGTGCACGAACACGATGTCCCCGAGGTCGACGTCGGCCTTCCAGGCATCCAGCGATTCCTGACCGACCTCGGCGAAGCTGATCATCACCTGCAGCTGTGCGCCGTCGCCCTCCTGCAGCGTCGCGAAGCACAGCTTCCCGGAATTGCGCGCGAAGATGACCCGCCCGGCGACCCCGACCTTCAGGCCGGTCTTGGTGTCGGGTTCCAGATCCGGATACGCCTGCCGCAGTTCGGCGAGGGTGTGGGTGCGGTCGACCTTCACCGGGTACGGTTCGCGCCCCTCGGCGAGCAACCTCTCGCGCTTGGCCTGACGGATGCGGAACTGCTCGGGGATATCGTCAGGAGAATCTGGGGACGTCACGACGTGCCAGCTTAAATGAACAGATGACCGCGCCCGGAATCGCGCCGATCGACGACATCGTCTTCGACGCCGCGGTGCGCGACCTGCGCGACCGCCCGCTGGACTGGCGCTTCAAGGGCGTCCCGGCGGACTGGTGGGGCCGCACGGAAGCGCAGATCATCGCCGCAGGCTCCGCGGTGCCCGTCGGCGGCGGCGCCGGGCCGCAGTGCGTGCTGCGCGACGACGCGCTGACACACAACGTGGACACGATGGCCCGGTGGTGCGCAGCGCGCGGCATGGAGCTCGCGCCGCACGGCAAGACCCACATGTCACCGCAGCTCGCGGAACGGCAGCTGGCCGGCGGTGCGTGCGCGATCACCGTGGCCACCGTCGCCCAGGCCGCGGTGTATCGCGCGTTCGGGGTGCGCTCGCTGCTGCTGGCCAACGAGCTCGTCGACGCCGCGGGCCTGCGGTGGGTGTCGGTGGAGCTGGACCGGGATCCCGACCTGCGGTTCGTGTGCTGGGCCGACTCGGTGCGCGGGGTCGAGCTGATGACGGCGGCCCTCGACGGCGCCCGACGTCCGATCGACGTCTGCGTCGAGGTCGGCATCCCCGGCGGGCGGTCCGGGTGCCGCACGGCCGAAGCCGCCGACGACGTCGCGCATGCTGCGGCCGCATCCCCGCGCCTGCGGCTGGTCGGGGTCGCGGGTTACGAGGCCGCCGTGGCCCAGTCACTCGACGACGACGCGCTGGCCGTCGTGACCGCTCACCTCGCCGCGGTGCGCGCCACCGTGATCCGGCTGGCCGCGCTGTTCGAAGACGACGACGTCGTCGTCACCGCCGGCGGCAGCACGTACTTCGACGCGGTCGCCGACGCCCTGTCCGACTGGCCCGGCGGCATCCGGGTGCGGCCGATCCTGCGCAGCGGCTGCTACCTCGCCCACGACCACGGCCTCTACGCGCGCACCTCGCCACTGACCCGTGGCGGCCCGGACGGATTCCGTCCCGCGCTCGAGATCAGGGCACAGGTGCTGTCGCGGCCCGAACCGGACCTGGCGATCGTGGGGATGGGGCGTCGCGACGTGTCGTTCGACCAGGGCATGCCGGTGCCGCTGGGCGATGTGGCCGGCGCCGTCGAGAAGCTCAACGACCAGCACGCTCACCTGCGGGTGACCTCCGGAGACGTCGAGGTCGGAGACTGGCTGCGGTTCGGCATCTCGCACCCCTGCACCACCTTCGACAAGTGGCGGCTCATCCCCGTGCTCGACCCGGACGACCGGGTAGTCGACCTCGTCCACACATTCTTCTGAACGTCGTCAGCGGGCCTGCTTGAGCTTGCGCTGGTTGTCCCGGTTGCGCTCGAACACCAGGCGCAGCCCGTCGAGGGTCAGGTGCCGGTCGTAGTGCTGCACGGTGCTCAGATCCTCCAGCACCAGCGGGGCGCTGTGGCCGGTCGCGACGACGGTGACGTCGTCTCCGCCGAACCCGTCGACGTCCTCCCGGATGCGGTTGACCAGACCGTCGACCAGCGCGGCGAAGCCGAACACCGCGCCGGCCTGCATGCATTCGACGGTGTTCTTGCCCACCACCGAACGGGGACGGGTGAGCTCGACGCGTCGCAGAGCCGCCGAACGCGCCGCTGCCGCGTCGGAGGACACCTGCACACCGGGGGCGATGGCACCGCCGAGGAACTCGCCCTTCGCCGACACCACGTCCACGCAGATCGAGGAGCCGAAGTCCACCACGATCGCGGCAGTCCCGTACTTCTGATATGCGGCAAGGCAATTGACGATCCGGTCGGCCCCGACCTCTTTCGGGTTGTCGACCAGCAGCGGGATTCCGGTGCGCACACCCGGCTCGATCAGCACGTGCGGCACCGACGGCCAGTACTGCTCCAGCATCACCCGGACCTCGTGCAACACCGACGGCACCGTCGACAGACCGGCGGCCCCGGTGAGCAGTTCGGCGTCGTCTCCGATCAGACCGTCGATCGTGAGCGCCAGTTCGTCTGCGGTGACCTCGGATTCGGTGCGGATCCGCCAGTGGTGCTCAACCTTGCCGTGAGATCCCGACCCGGAGATCAGGCCCACGACGGTGTGGGTGTTGCGGACGTCTATCGCGAGCAGCACGGCATCACCTCGGCGACAGCAGTTCGGCGGTGTCCGGCACGAAGGCCGGATCCGCTCCGAGGTCGAGCACCCGGTTGTCGGCGTCGACGAAGACCACCCGCGGCTCATACGTCCTGGCGGCGGCATCGTCGAGCATCCCGTAGGCGATCAGGATCACCAGGTCGCCCGGGTGAATGAGATGCGCTGCCGCACCGTTGATCCCGATGACGCCGCTCCCGCGCTCCCCGGTGATCACGTAGGTGACCAACCGGGCGCCGTTGTCGACGTCGACGATCGTGACCTGCTCGCCCTCGAGCAGATCTGCGGCGTCCATCAGGTCGGCATCCACCGTGACCGACCCGACGTAGTGCAGGTCCGCCTGCGTCACCGTGGCGCGGTGGATCTTGGACTTCAACATCGTCCGTAACATCAGTTCCTCCAAGGAATTTCGGGGCTCTTTCCGTGGGCGGTGCGCGGATGGCCGTCGATGCCTGCACTCGCACCGATGTCGATCGCGATGTTGTCGATCAACCGGGTGCGCCCCAACCTGGCGGCGACCAGGATGCGGCCCGGTCCCTCGGCGGGCGGCGGGCCCAGCATCGGGTCGCGGATCTCCAGGTAGTCCAGTTGCAGCGCCGGGACCTCGTCGAGCACCGCCCGGGCGGCGTCGAGTGCCCCCGCCACCCCGGCGGACGCCGCGTACATGCCGGCCAGCAGTGCCGCCGACAGTGCGCCCGCCTGCTCGCGCTCCTCCGCGGCGAGGAAACGGTTGCGCGACGACATCGCCAGGCCGTCGGCTTCGCGCACCGTCGGCACCCCCTGGATCTGGATGTCGAGGTCGAGATCGGAGATCATCTGCCGGATCAGCGCCAGCTGCTGATAGTCCTTCTCCCCGAAGTAGGCCCGGTCCGGCGCGACGATGTTGAACAGCTTGAGCACCACGGTCAGCATCCCGGCGAAATGCGTCGGCCGTACCGCCCCCTCGAGCTCGGCCCCGATTGGTCCCGGGTGCACCGTCGTGCGCATGCCGTTCGGGTACATGTCGTTGGCGGTCGGGGCGAACACGACCTCGACACCCTCCTCCCGCAGCAACGCCAGGTCCTCGTCGAGGGTCCGCGGGTAGGCGTCGAGGTCCTCGCCCGCGCCGAACTGCAACGGGTTGACGAAGATCGACACCACCACGACCGCACCCGGTGCCCGCTTGGCCGCGCGCACCAGGCTCAGATGCCCGTCGTGCAGCGCACCCATCGTCGGGACCAGGATGATCCGCCGGCCCGTGGCCCGCAGCGCGCGGGTGACAGCGGAGACGTCGGTCGGTCGGTGATAGAGATTCAGTTGTCCCGCAACGAATTTCGGCGCGCCACCCATGCCCGTCACTGTCCTGTCTCCGTCAACACGTCGAACACCGCCGCCGGGGGGTGCGCCCGCTGCGCGGTGCGCCACGAATCGGCCCGATACGCCTGCGCCAGATCGGGATTCACCTCGGCGAGCGCGTGCAGATGCGCTGCGACCGCAGCCGCGTCACCGCGTGCGACCGGTCCGGTGAGCGCCGCCTGACCGCGCTGCAGCGCGTTCTCCAGCGCCGCACGAGCCAGCGGCCCCACGATCCGCTCGGCGATGCCACCCGGTGAGTCGCCGACGGTCTCCTGACCGAGCAACTCCTGACCCCACAGCGCGGCGCGCAGCGCGTCGACCGCATCGAGGACAACCGTGACCAGATGGTTGCTCGAGTGCGCGAGCGCCGCGTGGTAGAGCGTGCGGGCGTCCTCGCGCACCCGGAACGGTTCGCCGCCGATCTCGAGGACCAGCGACTGCGCGATCGCATACCCGATCTCGTCGCCCGCCGTGATCCCGAAGCAGGTGCCCCGCAGCCGGTCGACGTCCTCGTCGGTGCCGGCGAACGTCATCGCCGGGTGGATCGCCAGCGTGATGCAGCCGAGCGCGGCCAGCGGTGCGAGCACGCCGATTCCGTTGGCCCCGGAGGTGTGCACCACGATCGTGTTGGGGCGCACCGCCCCTGCCGAAGCCAGCCCCGACACCAGTGCGGGCAGTTCGGCGTCCGGCACCGCGAGCAGCAGCAGTTCGGCGCGGCGGGCCACCTCGTCCACGGGCAGGACCGGGGTGTCGGGAAGCCATCGCGCCGCCCGAGCGCGGGACGCGGACGACACCGCCGCACATCCGACGACGACGTGCTCGGCGCGTTCGAGCGCGACGCCCAACGCGGTGCCGACCCGGCCCGCGGAGATCACGCCTATCGTGAGCCTGGCCGGGCGGAGTCCGTCGTGCGGAGAGTTCCCGCCGGCGGAGGGCTGCACCATCGCAGTCGACCTCGCTGTTATCTCGGGGCTTCGTTCCGGTCCCGCGGGGCGGGTACCGGACGGTCGCCAAGAGCCTAGCTCAGTCCTCGCGGCGCCTTCGTCCGCCACCGCCCGACGGGGTGGCCTGCAGCCGGGCCAGCAGTTCGGCCACCGACTGACCGCCGGTGTGCGCGCCGCCGTCGGCGTCGGACTCGTCGGGCTGCTCGGGCTCCTCGTCGGGCACAGCGGGCTCCTGCGGCTGCTCACCGACCGCCGAATGCCGGCCACGCGGGGGTTGCCGGTCTTCGGAGGGCTGCTCCGGCGCCCTGCGACGGCCGACGTACTCGTCATGACCGTCCTCGGCGGGCGGGGCCACCCAGTTGCTGCCGGGGGCACCGGCCGGGATGTACTGCCCTTCGGCGGGAACGGGCTGCCACTGCGACGACTGGGCGGGGGCCTTCTGGGACGGGGTCTGCTGGGGCGGGGTCTGCTGGGGTGGCAGCCACGGGAACTGCGGACCGGGCGGCGGCATCTGCGGCGGCGGGGGCATCGGGGGTGGCGGCATCTGCGGGGGCTGCGGCGGCTGCTGGGGATGCTGCTGCGGCGGGGGCGGGGGCGCCCACTGCGGCTGCGCGGCGGCATCGGCGCGATGCCTGCGCGCGGTCTCCTGCTCACCGGATCTGCGGTGCGCTCCGCCGTGCTCGTCGACCGCGGCCGCCCATTCGTGCTCCGGCGGGTGCGGTTCCGCCGGCACGTCGATGATCGGGCTTTCCTCGGTCTCGGGCGCGTCGGGCTCCGCCGCCGCGGCGACCTCGCCATCCTCGGTGTCGATGCGGCTGCTGGTGACACGTCCGGCTGTCCGCTCGGTCTCCAGCGCGGGGCGGTGCGACAGGTCGGCGTCGAACAGATACTCCAGGTTGGCCCGCAGCGCAGCGAGTTCCGCGCGCAGCGAGGCGACCTCGTCGGAGGACTGCGCCTGCAACTCCGAGGCCAGCTCCCGCCGCAGATGCGACTCGACCGACAGCTCGTACTCGCGGCGGGCCGAGATCTCCCGTTCCAGCTGCAGGTCGTAGACCAGCTTGAGGTCGCGCACCTTGGCCTGATCGCTGTCGCTCTGCCTGCGGTAGATGACCGACACGAACGCGGCCACCACAGCCGCCCACAGCGCGAGAATCACTGCCAGCCTGAGCAACTCGACGCGACTGGTGAAAACCAGCGCCGAGCTGGCCGCAATGGCCAGCACCAGCAACACCGTCATCAGAATCCACCCGGGCCTTCGGCCACCGCGTCTCAGGCGGCCGCCGCGGGTCGGATCGGTCATGGGGCGACTGTACCGCCACAGGTCATCGCGCGTGTCGACCTCACGGCGGCGATTCGGGCTCGTCTGCGCTCAGCCCGGCGCGGGGTCGGCCTCCGGCGCCGAATCGTCCGGCGAGGTGCAGCAGTACTGCAACCACAGCGCGGCGATGACCAGTGCCAGCGCGCACAACGCGGCGATCACCGCGCCGGCGGTGTCCTCGGCGGCGACCCGCAGCGACCCACGCCGGGGAAGGAGATAGATGACCACCGCGAGCCACCACCCCAGCACGACACTGCCCATCCAGGCCGACGACTTCGCGATCACGACCGACCGCGCCACCGCGAGCGGATGCAGCCGTCCCGCCCCGACTCCGATGCGACCGTCACGAATCCTGGCCCGCACCAGGAACGCCCAGCCCGCCAGCGCGACGGCGACGCCGAGCAGCGACATGCCCGTCCACACGGTGATCGGCGGGAAGACCCGGTACACCACATACATCAGCAGGTAGCCGGCGATCGCCGCGGCTGCGACGGCCGCCGCCAGGTCACGCTTGCGGGTCAGGCCCATCAGCCGGCGCTCCGGGGCCGCAGCACCAGATCGGTGAGGCGCACACCGGCGCGCTCGGCGGGATCGAGCGCGGCCAGGTGCGCCGACACGGCCGACTCCGCCGACTCGGCCGAGGCGTCGACCACCGACCACGGCACCAGCACGAAGGCCCGCACGTGGGCGTAGGGATGGGGCAGGGTCAGGTCGGGATCGTCCATCACGATCTCGGCGTCGTCGTCCCGGCAGGAGACCAGATCGACGTCCAGTGTGCGCGGCCCCCAGTGCTGTTCGCGGGTCCGCCCGCACGCATCCTCGAGTTCGTGGGCCCGGCGCAGCCACCCGTGGGCGTCGAGTGCCGGATCCTCGGCGAGGACGACCGCGTTGAGGAACGGGCCCTGCTCGACGCCGCCCCACGCATCGGTCTCGTAGACCGGCGACACCCCCGTCACCGCCGGCCCCAGCGCGTCGAGCACCGACTGCAGATGCGCGAGTCGGTCGCCCAGGTTCGAGCCGATCGACAACACGACCGTTGTCATACGCTCCGGCCGCCCCGTCGGGAGCGGCGGGCCGTCACCGCAACATCGTTGAACTGCAACGGGATAGGCGCGGACGGCTTGTGCACCACGACCTCGACCGCGTGCGCGCGCTCGTCGCGCATCACGTCGTCGGCGATCTCGCCGGCTACCGCCTCGATCAACTGCCGCGGCGGACCGGCCACGATGTCGGCGGCCCGCTGCGCCAGCACCCCGTAATCCAGCGTGTCGGCCAGATCATCGCTGGCCGCCGCGGCGGACAGGTCGATCCACACCGTGATGTCGACGACGAAGTCCTGACCGTCGCGACGTTCGTGATCGAAGACGCCGTGATTGCCCCGCACCGTCAGGCCGCGCAGTTCGATCCGGTCGGTCATGAGGCCCCGCCCCGCCACGCCGCCACCACCGCGAGCGCGTCCACCGACGCGCGGACGTCATGCACCCGCACACCCCAGACATCGTGCCAGCCGGCCAGCGCCGAGATGACCGCCGTCGCGGTCTCCCGCCCGGCCGGCGGGCGCGGTTCGCCGTCGGGCGCGGCGAGCAGGGTCCCCAGAAAGCGTTTGCGGGATGCGCCGACGAGCACCGGAATCCCCGTCGAGACGAAATCCGGCAACGCGTTGAGCAACGCCCAATTGTGTTGTCCTGTCTTGGCGAAACCGAGGCCCGGGTCGATGATCAGTTTGTCGGGGTGCACGCCCGCGGCCACCGCCGCGTCCACGCCGCTCAGCAGTTCGTCGCGCACCTCCGCGACGACGTCGCCGTACGCCGGCACCTCGTGCGGGTTGTCGCCGTCCACCGACCGCCAGTGCATGAGGATCCACGGCACGCCGGCGTCGGCGACCACCCGCACCATGTCGGGATCGGCCCGGCCCCCGGAGACGTCGTTGACGATCTTCGCCCCGCTGTCCAGCGCCGCGTGCGCCACCGCCGCGTGCATGGTGTCGATGCTGACGGTGATCCCTTGCTGGGCAAGCTCTTTCACGACCGGCTGGATCCTCGAGATCTCTACCTCGGGGTCGACGCGGGTGGCGCCGGGGCGGGTCGACTCGCCACCGACGTCGACGATCGCCGCGCCCTGGGCGACGAGCTCGACCCCGTGCGCGACGGCGCGGTCGCGATCCAGGAAGAGCCCACCGTCGGAGAACGAATCGTCGGTGACGTTGACGACGCCCATCACCTGCACGGCACAGGTCACTTCCGCAGGATCAGGTCCAGGGCTTCGGCGCGGGACGCCTTGTCGGTCTTGAACTGTCCGCGCACCGCGGAGGTCGTCGTCACCGCCCCGGGCTTGCGGATGCCGCGCATCGCCATGCACAGGTGCTCGGCCTCGATCACCACGATGGCGCCGCGCGGATCGAGCTTGCGCATCAACGCGTCCGCGATCTGTGCGGTGAGCCGCTCCTGCACCTGCGGTCGCTTGGCATACAGGTCGACCACGCGCGCCAGCTTGGACAGCCCGGTCACCCGGCCGTCGACCCCGGGGATATAGCCGACGTGCGCCACCCCGTGGAACGACACCAGGTGATGTTCGCAGGTCGAGTACATCGGGATGTCCTTGACCAGCACCATCTCGTCGTGCTGCTCGTCGAACATGGTCGTGAGGACCTCGTCCGGATCGGTGTAGAGGCCGCCGAAGATCTCCCGGTAGGACCGCGCCACCCGGGCGGGCGTGTCCCGCAGACCCTCCCGGTCGGGATCCTCACCCACCGCGATCAGCAACTCCCGCACCGCGGCTTCGGCGCGGGCCTGGTCGAAATCGGGGGTGGTGAGCGTGGCCGAGTGGTTGTGCGACCGCGTCATCGATGTCTCCGTTCGGGGGTTATCAGCCGTTCGCCGGGCCGTTGCGGTTAGTGTCCCCGCGATCGGTGTCCCTGCGCTCTGTGTCCCTGTGCCCGTTCTCCCTGCCCCTGTCCTGACCGGGATCGTCGGTCGGGGTCGGCGCAGGCGCACCGCCGTGCGGAGCGTGCTGCCCGGGCTGCGGGTACGGCTGGTAAGTGGGGTAACCGGGGTAGGCCGGCGTCGGCGCGTTGCCCTGCCAACCCTGGTGCTGGGGCGGGCCCGGATACCAGTAGCCCTGCTGCGGCGGGGGCTGCTGCTGTTGCGGGCCGCCGGGCGGCGGGGGCCAACCGGGAGCGTGCCAACCGGCCGGGGCGCCGTAGTCGGGGCCCGGGGCGTGCGCACCGTTGGCGCCGTTACCGCCGTTCTTGGGGGCCGCCTCGGCGGCAGCCTGCGACGCCTGGGCGATCGCGGTCTTGAATGCGGGCTCGGGCACCGGCTTGGGCCAGGGCTCACCGCGTTCGATCGCGAGCTCACCCGGCGTCTTGATCGGCGGCTTGTCCGACGGCACGCGGCCGCCGAAGTCGTCGAACATCGTCAGCCGGGGGCGCTTCTTCACGTCGCCGAAGATCGCCTCGAGCTCGACCCGGTGCAGCGTCTCCTTCTCCAGCAACTCACCGGCGAGGGTGTCGAGGACGTCGCGGTACTCGGTCAGGATCTCCCACGCCTCGGTGTGCGCGGCCTCGATCAGCTTGCGGATCTCGTCGTCGATGATCTGGGCGACCTCGTGGCTGTAGTCGGCCTGGTTGCCCATCGTGCGGCCCAGGAACGGGTCGCCGTGCTCGCTGCCGTAGCGCACGGCGCCGAGCTTGGAGCTCATTCCGTACTCGGTGACCATGGCCCGCGCGATCTTGGTGGCCTGGTCGATGTCGGACGACGCGCCGGTCGTCGGCTCGCGGAAGACGAGTTCCTCCGCCGCGCGTCCGCCCATCGCGAACACCAGACGGGCGATCATCTCCGAGCGGGTCATCAAGCCCTTGTCGTCCTCGGGCACCGCCATCGCATGACCGCCGGTGCGGCCGCGGGCGAGGATCGTGACCTTGTAGATCGGTTCGATGTCGGGCATAGCCCACGCCGCCAGCGTGTGGCCGCCCTCGTGGTAGGCCGTGATCTTCTTCTCGTGCTCGCTGATGATGCGGCTCTTACGGCGCGGACCGCCGACGACGCGGTCGACGGCCTCTTCCAGCGCGGGCCCGGTGATGATCGTGCCGTTCTCGCGGGCGGTCAGCAGCGCCGCCTCGTTGATCACGTTGGCCAGATCGGCGCCGGACATGCCGACGGTGCGCTTGGCCAGACCCTCCAGGTCGGCGTCCTCGGCGATCGGCTTGCCCTGCGAGTGCACCTTCAGCACCGCACGGCGTCCTGCCAGGTCCGGGCTCGACACCGGGATCTGCCGGTCGAAACGGCCCGGCCGCAGCAGCGCCGGGTCGAGGATGTCGGGCCGGTTGGTCGCCGCGATCAGGATGACGCCCTGGCGGTCGCCGAAGCCGTCCATCTCGACCAGCAGCTGGTTGAGCGTCTGCTCGCGTTCGTCGTGACCGCCGCCCAGGCCGGCGCCGCGCTGGCGCCCGACGGCGTCGATCTCGTCGACGAAGATGATGCAGGGGCTGTTCTGTTTGGCCTGCTCGAACAGGTCGCGCACCCGGGACGCGCCGACGCCGACGAACATCTCGACGAAGTCCGAGCCGGAGATCGTGAAGAACGGGACACCGGCCTCGCCGGCCACGGCGCGCGCGAGCAGCGTCTTGCCGGTGCCGGGCGGGCCGTAGAGCAGCACACCCTTGGGGATCTTCGCGCCGAGCGCCTGGTAGCGGCTCGGGTTCTGCAGGAAGTCCTTGATCTCGTAGAGCTCCTCGACCGCCTCGTCGACGCCCGCGACGTCGGCGAACGTGGTCTTGGGCATGTCCTTGGACAGCATCTTGGCCTTGGACTTGCCGAACCCGAAGCCCATCCGGCCGCCGGACTGCATCCGGGAGAACAGCACGAACAAGGCGACCAGCAGCAGCAGCGGAAGCATGTAGATGAGCAGCGTGCCGAAGATGCTGCTCTGGTTGACCACGGTGTTGGTCTTGATGTTCTTGTCCTGAAGCGACTCGAACAGCGTCGCGCCGTACCCGGTCGGGTACTTCGTGAGGATCTGCGTGCTGTTCTCGGTGTCGCCGTTGCCGTTCTTCAGCTCGAGACGGAGCTGCTGCTCACGGTCGTCGATCTGGGCGCTGTTGACGTTGTCGCCGTTGATCTGCGCTATCGCGATGGTGGTGTCCACAGGCTTGTAGCCGCGGGTGTCGTCGCTGAAGTAGAAGAACGACCAACCCAGCAGCAGCACCACGGCGATCACCGTGAGTGTGCGGATCACATTCTTGCGGTTCATGCGGAGGTGCAGTTCATGTCGGGAGTCCGGTTCATCAATGTGTGCGGCCGACGGTAGGTTCCGCCGGCCCAATCCTTCCAATACATGCAGTTGGAATAGTCAAGGCTACCGCTAGACCAACGTTTGGCAGTTCCCGGAGTTCACGGAGGGAACCGATCAGGGCCGCCAGTGTGAACTCTCGGTCGTGAAACCGGGAAATGCGCGACCCTGGTTTCACTCTCGACGAGAGTGGGGGCCATGCAATCGCGGATGGTCCACACCAACGGCATCACGCTGCGTGTCTTCGAAGCGGGTGAGCGCAGCGCGCCGGTCGTCGTGCTCTGCCACGGCTTCCCCGAGCTCGCATTCACCTGGCGTCATCAGATCAGCGCGCTGGCCGCCGCGGGCTTCCACGTGCTGGCACCCGATCAGCGCGGGTACGGCGGCTCCGACAAACCCGGCGACGCCGGCGTCTACAACGTCGCCGAGCTCACCGCCGACGTCGTCGGTCTGCTCGATGACGTCGGTGCCGAACGGGCCGCGCTCGTCGGCCACGACTTCGGCGCCGTCGTGGCCTGGGGCGCGCCCCTGCTGGAACCGGACCGCTTCTCGGCGGTCGCCGGGCTGAGCCTGCCGCCGGTGCCGAGGCCGCAGGTGCCGACCACCCAGGCGTTCCGCCGCGTCTTCGGCGACCGGTTCATGTACATCCTGTACTTCCAGGAGCCCGGTCCCGCCGACGCCGAACTCGCCCGCGACCCGGCGACGACGTTCCGGCGATTGTTCGCGTTGACGACCGGCGGCGCCGAGATGGTCGGGGACGCCGGCCCCCAGGGATTCTTGGATCGCATCCCCGAACCGGGCGGCCTTCCCGACTGGATCAGCCAGGCAGATTTCGACGTCTACGTCGACGAGTTCACCCGCGGTGGCTTCACCGGCCCACTGAACTGGTACCGCTGCTTCGACCGGAACTGGGAGCTGACCGCCGAGACACCTGCCCCGACGATCGAGGTGCCCGCGCTGTTCGTCGGCGGCACCGAGGACGCCACGCTGGCCTACACCCCGCGTGACCGGGTGCGGGAGGTCGTCACCGGCGACTACCGCGAGGTGATGATCGACGGTGCGGGCCACTGGCTCACCGAGGAGCGGCCCGACGAGGTCTCGCGGGTGCTCGTCGACTTCCTCACAACGGTGCGCTGAGTCGGCGCTAGGGTGCCTGGCATGCCGATCCCAGCACACGCGAAGACCGTCAGGAACTCTTTCATCGCCGCCGCCGTCGCAGCATTGACGGTGGCCGGATCCACCGCGTGCGACGCGCGCAGCACCGCACCGGCGCCCGGCACCGACAGCAGGCAGGTCACCGTCGTCGGTGCGGGAGAGGTGCAGGGCACCCCGGACACCCTCACGGTCAACGCGTCGATGGAGTTCCTCGGCCCCGACGCCACCGCCGCGATGAACCAGACCAACGAACGTCAGCAGGCGGTCATCGACGGCCTCGTGGGGCTGGGCATCGACCGCGCGGACATCGCCACCACCGCGGCCGACCTGCAACCGCAGTACGGCTCCAACGGCACGGCGATCGCCGCGTACCGGGCGACGAACACCGTCAACGTCACGATCCGGGACCTGGCGCAGGCGTCCGACGCGATCAGCCTCGTCGTGAACACCGGCGGCGACGCGGCGCGGATCAACTCGATCGCGTACTCCATCGAGGACGACTCCGAGCTGGTCCGCGATGCGCGGGCGCGCGCGTTCGAGGACGCCAAGGACCGCGCGGGCCAGTACGCCGAGCTCTCGGGGCTGAGTCTGGGCAAGGTCATCTCGATCGCGGAGTCCGGCGGGGCCCCGCCCCCGGTCCCGATGCAGGCGCCGCGCGCGATGGAGGCTGCGGTGCCGATGGAGCCCGGTCAGCAGACGGTCGGCTTCTCGGTGACGGTGGTCTGGGAGCTCACCTGACCCACCCGACGGGTCAGCTCGCCGGGCCGACCACCACCGGGATCCCGTTGAGCACCGCGGTCCCCGACAGCGGGTCCAGCAGCGACCCGTCGTTGAGCTGATTGGCGTTGACGCCGGGCGCACGGGCGGCCAGTTTCTGGCCGGTGCCGTCGCGGTCGTGGCCCCAGCCGTGGGGCAGCGACAGCACTCCGCGACGGATGTCGTCGGTCACCTCCACCGGCACCACCAGTTCCCCGCCGGGGCCCTTGACGATCGCGGTGTCGGTCAGCCCCAGATCGGCGGCGTCGTCGGGGTGGATCTGCAGCGTGCACCGGTTGGTGCCGCCGGTCAGGGCCGGCAGGTTGTGCATCCAGCTGTTGTTCGAGCGCAGGTGCCGCCGCCCGATCAGCACGAAGCCGCCGCCGCGGCGTCCCAGCGCGTCACGCAACCGCGCCACATCCGAGATCAGTTGCGGCGGTGCGAGTTCGATACGGCCCGACGGGGTGCGCAGCAGGTCCGGCAGACGGGGCTGCAGCGGACCCAGGTCGATGCCGTGCGGTGCGTCCTTGAGCTTCGCCAGGGTGAGCCCGTCGGGGCGGGCGCCGAACGCGTCGCCGTAGGCCCCGACGCGCAGCATCATGTCGAGGCGACGCTCGTATCCCGGCCCGTCGGGCAGCATCGCGATCAGATCGTCGACGGCACGCCCGGCCACCGGCGAGGTCGCGTCGGCGGTCTCCTTGCTCAGCGTGGTCGTGATGACCTGGTCGTCGACCAGGGCCGGGTCGGCGTCGTGGCCGAGTCCGTAGAGCACCAGCGCGATCCTCGACAGGATCTGTGCCTCGTCGGGACGTCCGTCGAGCGGCAGCGCCGGCGGTGAATAGCGGGCGTTGTTGCGCACGGCCAGCGCGTTGAGCGCGACGTCGAAGTGCGGGGCGCGCGACGGCGGCGGGGGCGGCAGGATCACGTCGGCGTGCCGGGTGGTCTCGTTCAGATAGGGGTCGACGCTCAGCATGAAGCCGACGCCGGCCAGTGCCCGGTCCAGCCGGTCACCGTCGGGTGCGGACAGCACGGGGTTGCCCGCGATGGTGATCATCGCCTTGATCTGTCCGTCACCGGGTGTCTCGATCTCCTCGGCGAGCGCCGGGGTGGGCAGCTCCGAGAGCACCTCCGGGTAGCCGGACACCCGGCTGTGCCAGCGGCCGATGCTGAACCCGCGACCCGGTCGGTGCCCGCGCGGGGCGGGTGCGGTCGGCGACATCGGGAACATCGCCCCGCCGGGCCGGTCGAGGTTGCCGGTCAGGGTGTTGACGACGTCGACCAGCCAGCTGCCCAGGGTGCCGAACTCGACGGTGGACGTCCCGATCCGCCCGTACACCGCGGCGGTCGGCGCGGCCGCCAGCTCGCGGGCCAGCGTCCTGATCTGGTCGGCGTCGATCCCGCAGTACGCGGCGACGGTGTCCGGGTCGAAGGCCGCGGCCAGGTCGCGCACCTCGTCGAGGCCGTTGACGAAGTCCTGCACCGAGCCGAGGTCGACGAGGTTCTCGTCGAACAGCACGTGCACGATCGCGAACAGCAGCGCCGCATCCGTTCCCGGCCTGGGCGCGAGGTGACGGTCCGCGAGCTCGGCGGTGCGGGTGCGGGCGGGATCGATGACGACCAGCCTGCCGCCGCGCTTGCGGAGCCTGCGCAGCTTGCCGGGGAAATCGGCGGCCGTGGCCAGGCTGCCGTTGGACACCAGTGGATTGGCGCCGATGATCACCAGATAGTTGGTGCGGTCGAGGTCGGGGACGGTGAACGCGACGGGACTGCCGAACATCAGGCCCAGCGACACATGCTTGGGCATCTGGTCGAGCGTGCTCGCCGAGAACACCTGGCGGGTACCGAGACCCCGGACGATCAGCGGCGGATACAGCGACCCGGCGACGGTGTGGGCGTTGGGGTTTCCGAGATAGACCCCCACCGACGCGCCGCCGTGCTCGCGGATCGCCCCGGACAGACCGTCGGCCATCGCCGCGAACGCCTCGTCCCACGTCGCCTCCCGCAGGACGCCGTCACGGCGGACCAGCGGCGCCGACAACCTGTCGGGATCGTTGTCGAGCTCGGCGAAACTCGCGCCCTTCGGGCAGAGGAAACCGGCGGAGAAGACGTCGTCGCGGTCCCCGCGCGCACCGACGACGCGGCCGTCGTCGATGGTCAGGGTCAGACCGCAGGTGGCCTCACAGAAGGGGCAGATGCGCAGAGCAGTGTCGGCCATCCCGTCATCATGCGCCGAGATCTAAGGTTCGTACACCTTCGGATCGAGCGTGCCGATGTAGGGCAGGTCGCGGTAGCGCTCGGCGTAGTCGAGGCCGTATCCGACGACGAACTCGTTCGGGATGTCGAAGCCGATGTATTCGACGTCGAGTTCGGCGCGCACCGCCTCCGGCTTGCGCAGCAGGGTGCACACCCGCAGCGACTTCGGCCCGCGGGTGGCCAGATTGCGCAGCAACCACGACAGGGTCAGCCCGGAGTCGATGATGTCCTCGACGATCAGCACGTCGCGGCCGTTGATGTCGCGGTCGAGGTCCTTGAGGATGCGCACCACACCGGACGACGAGGTCGACGAACCGTAGGAACTGACGGCCATGAATTCCAGCTGGGTGGGCAGCGGGATGGCCCGCGCCAGGTCGGTGACGAACATGACCGCGCCCTTGAGCACGGTGATGAGCAGCAGATCCTGCCCGGATTCACGGTCCTGGTAGTCGTCGGCGATCAGCGCCGCCAGTTCCGCGGTCTTGGCTCTGATCTGATCTTCGGACAGCAACACCGACTTGATGTCCCCGGAATACAAGTCGGCGGTATGCGCAGGCACACCGACAGCCTAGCCTTGCCGTTGCGCGACCGGTTCGCGGTACATCCCCAACCGGTTCCGGTTGCGCGCAACGAAAAGTCGTTCGCGGGTCAACCCGCCGGGTACCGCGACGCCGCCCTGTCCGTGCCAGTCGGTGATCAGGGCGTCCACGGCACGCAGGTGCGTGTCGGTGAGGTCGCGCGCGCCCGCGGCGAGCAACCATCCGCGGACCGCCCGGCGGCGCAGCGCCGCGGGCAGGTCCGCCAGCGCGGTCACGTCGAGGTCGGCGTCCCCGGGTGCGACCGCCTCGGCGGCCAGCGCGTCGAGGACGTCGGTGTCCTCGCGCAACGCGGCGGCGGTGCGCGCCAGCGCTTCGGCGACCCCGCCGCCGAGTACGTCCTCCAGCAGCGGCAGCACCTCGGTGCGCAACCGCACCCGCGTGTACCGGGGGTCGAGGTTGTGCGGATCCTGCCAGGGGTTCAGGCCCAGTTCGGCGCAGGCGCGGTGGGTGGTGTCCCGGCGCACCCCGAGCAGCGGACGGCCCCAGGGCGGGTCGTAGGGACGCATCCCCGCGATCGAGCGCGGGCCCGATCCGCGTCCCAACCCCAGCAGCACCGTCTCGGCCTGATCGTCGAGGGTGTGCCCCAGCAGCACCGGCTTACCCTCACGGGCGTCGTCGAGCGCCCGGTAACGCGCCGTACGCGCCGCCGCCTCGGGGCCACCTTCCGCACCGACGCTGACCGGAAGCACCTGCACGGCAACGCATCCCAGCGCCAGCGCCTGCTCCCGCGCGGCGGCGGCGACATCAGCAGAACCGGGTTGCAGTCGATGGTCGACGATCAGCGCCGTCGTCGGGTGCAGTGTCGCCGCGACGGCGGTCAGCGCCAGCGAATCAGGCCCGCCCGACAACGCCACGCACCACGGCGGCGCGACGCGATGGGTCCGGGCAAAGTCGACCAGCGCCGTACGCAGTTCGACTACAGGACCCGATCGATCCATCTCTGCGGCTCGTCGATCTCCCGGGGCTGCGGCAGGGTGTCGGCGTCGGTCCAGATGGCGTTGAACCGCTCCATCCCGACCTTGCCGACGACCTCGTCGACGAACGCCTTGCCCTTCGTGTACTGGCTCATCTTCGCGTCGACACCGAGCAGGATCCGCAGAAGGCGTTGCAGGGGTGGCTGTTTGCGCTGCCGCCGCTGGTCGAACCGCTGCCGGATCGTCGCGACCGACGGCACCACCGCCGGCCCCACCGCGTCCATCACGTGTTCGGCGTGCCCTTCGAGCAGGGTGCCCAGAACCAGGAGCCGGTCGAGCGCCTGGCGCTGAGGCTCCGACTGCACCGCCCGCAGCAGTCCGATGATCCCGGTCGAATTGAGTTCGGGCTCACCGTTTTTCACGACGACCTGATGGTCGCGGACGTAATCGGCGAGCCTGCCCACCATCTTGGTCAGGTCCTCCCCGCCGTCCTCGGTGAGCACCGCGAGCGCCCCCGACATGTGCTCGGCGAGCCACGGATTGGCCCGGAACTGCACCCGGTGGGTGACCTCGTGCAGGCACACCCACATCCGGAAGTCCTCGGGCACCACCCGGAGTTGACGTTCCACGGCGATCACGTTCGGATACACCAGCAGCAGCTCACCGTCGCCGGAGAACGGGTCGTACTGGCCGAGAATCCCCGACGACACGAACGCCAGCACCGCGCCGGTCTGCGCGCCCGCGATCCGTCCGGTGATCATGCGCGGCTTGACGTCGCGGTCGTGGGTTCCTCCGGTCATCGCGCGCATCGACTGGGTGGCGGCCCGGATCCAGTCCGGGCGGTTGACGATCCGGGCCTCCGGGATCTCGCCGCCCTCGATCAGACCGGTCACTTCCCGCACCGGGATCTCGGAATCGCGTGCCGATTGGGCCAACTGCTCGATCGCCTGCCGGCGCGTGTAGTCGGTCGCCTTCGGTTCCTGGCGGGCGAGCTTCCCGCCGACGGTGGCGGCGAGGTTCCAGTCCACGGCGTGCCCGACGGAGAACCGCGATGTGCCGGAATCGGAGTGCGTCTTCGGTGTCATCAACGGCATCCACAGGATCGGAGGGTGGCGGCGAACGCGTCCAGCGACGTCCGCCCGGTGGGTCCGGCGTCGTTGGACAGCAGCGCGAAGGTCAGCACCCGGCCGCTCTCATCGGTGACGATTCCGGCCAGCGTGTTGGTTCCGGTCAGCGATCCGGTCTTGGCGCGCAGGTATCCCAGTGCGGCCCTGCCGGATTCGGTGTCGTGGTAGCGGTTCGACATCGTGCCGCTGCCACCGGCGATGGCCAGCAGGTCGACCAGCGGGCGCAGCGCCGGGGTGGACTCCCCCGCCGCGGCCTGGATGATCTCGTCGAGCGTTTCGGCGGTCAACCGGTTGTCGACGGACAGCCCGCTGGAGTCGAGCAGCCGCGCGCCGCTGGTGTCGATGCCGGCGTCGTCGAGCGCGTCCTCGACCGCCTGGGCGGCGCCGGCGAAGCTCCTCGGACGGTTCCGCGCGTCGGCGACCTCGCGGCCGATGGATTCGGCCATCACGTTGTCGGAGGCGTGCATCATCTGCCGCAGCCGCTCCATCAGTGGCGCCGACTGCACCGACGCGATCTCGTCGCCGTCGGGGGCCGAGCGACCGGGCGGCAACACGGTGACCTTCGCGGGGTCCAGGCGCAGCGCGGTGGCCAGCGCCCGACCCGCGTCCAGCGCCGGGGTCCGCGAGCGCCGCGACTCCACGCTCACGGGCTGGGTACGCCCGCCGTCGAGCATGATCGCCTCCATCGGGGCGATGTCGCCGCCGTCGATGTCGAGCGGATCCCAGCCCGGCGCCATCGTCGGTCCCGTATAGAAGCTGACGTCGACCTGGACGGACCTGACGTCGACCCCGCTGCGCCGGACCTGATCGGCGAGATCGGAGATGCGCGCCGCATCGCGGTACCAGGTGTCCTCCTTCGCCGGCGCCGCCGACAAGGTCTGGTCACCGCCGGCGACGAGCACGATGACGCCGGGGGACGTCGACACCACCCGGGTGGTCAGGCGCGCGTCGCGGTCCAGTGTCACCAGGGCGGCCGCGGCCGTCAGCAGCTTGTTCGTCGACGCCGGCTGCATGGGCACGTCCGCACCCTGCGCCCACAGCTGCTTCCCGGTCAGCGCGTCGGTGATCCGTCCGGTGAACCTGCCCAGGTTCGGATCGGCGGCCACCCCGCGCAGCGCGTCGGCCAGGCCCCGTTCGGTGGGGACGTCCGCGGAGTCCGAGACGGTGATGACGCCGGGATCGGCGGTCGCCGGTGCGGGAACGGGGTCGACGGCCACGTTCTCGTCGGACTCTCGGCCGGCCACCAGCGCGGCCGCCGCGACCAGGACGACCACCAGCAGTGCGACGACCGCCCCGACCACCACATACGTGGACCGCCGCCACCCGGTGGGCCGCATGAATCTCCTGCTCTCGAACGACTGGCCAGAACCACCCCTGTAGAGCAGCGTATCCCTCGTTTAATGTTGACCCGCGTCGTCAGCAGACGCCCCTGTCCCAGCGCACTAGGAGTCACGCGTGCAGTTCGACGTCCTCATCGAGATCCAGAAGGGTTCCCGCAACAAGTACGAGGTGGACCACGAGAGCGGCAAGGTCAAGCTGGACCGCTATCTGTTCACGTCGTTCGGCTACCCGACGGACTACGGCTACATCGAGGACACCCTCGGCGAGGACGGCGATCCGCTCGACGCGCTGGTGTTGCTCCCCGAGCCCGTGTTCCCCGGCTGCATCGTCGAGGCGCGTCCGGTCGGCATGTTCCGGATGGAGGACGAGAAGGGCGGCGACGACAAGGTGCTGTGCGTGCTCGCCGATCCGCGCTGGGACCACATCCAGGACATCGGCGACGTGTCGGACTTCGAACTCGACGCGATCAAGCACTTCTTCGTCCACTACAAGGACCTGGAGCCGGGCAAGTTCGTCAAGGCCGCCGACTGGGTGGGCCGCGAAGAGGCCGAGGCCGAGATCAACCGGTCCATCGAGAGGTTCAAGACCGAGGGGCACTAGCTCACACGGGACAGAAGTTTGCGTGGCCGTAACACGGCGTAACGCCCGCGCTGCGTGACGCGCCGATCATGGCGATGTGCTGCTGCATCAGGGAATAGGCCTCGACGCGTTCAACGCGATGCCGATGCGCCGCGCCGTGCACGCGGTGTTCGAATGCTGTTACAGCGTGCCGCTGGCCGCCGACCTGTGCCGGGCACGCCCGTTCGCCGACCACGAGCAGCTGTTCGAATTCGCCGACGACCTGCTGTTCGGGCTGTCCGAGGAGTCGATCGACTCGATCCTGCAGGCGTACCCCGATGTCGGGCGACGTCCGGGAAGCGAGAAGTCGCAGGCCGAGCAGTGCGCCATCGTCGACGAACGCCCGGAGATGATGGCCGATCTCGCCGCCGCCTCGGCGGCCTACCTCGACCACTTCGGCTTCGGGTTCGTGATGTTCGTCAACGGCTATCGCGCCGACGAGGTCCTCTACACGATGCGTGACCGGATGCACCACGACCGCGACACCGAGCGCAAGATCGTCCGCAACGAGCTGGCCCGGATCAACCGGACACGGCTGGCACGGATGCTGGGCCCCGAGGGCGGCTACGACAACTGGTGACGGAGTGTGAGCACGCGAAGGTGGGCCTTGTGCACGCACTTTCGTCGATTTCCGTGCATATGCCCCACGCTCGGCGGGCCGGCGGGGACCCGCCGGATTCAGGACGCGCGCGGCTGGTCTCGCCCGGTGAGACGTCCGAGGATGTCGCGTCCGACCGTCTCGACGTCCTGGCGCGGTGACGCGGGTATCAGCGTGACGCCGTCGGCCACGCCGGCCGAGGCGATGTCGGAGATCAGATTGGCCAGGCCGTCGAGGGTGCCGACGTAGTGCACCGTGTCGGCATCGGTGTCCGTCGCCGGTCCGCGCACCCGCTGTGCGGCGCGGAAGTCGCCGGCCACCGACACCGTCACGTCGAGGATGACGGCGACGTCGCGGGCGTCTTCCCTGATCCTGGCGCACACCTTGCGGGCCTTCTGCAGGTCCGGGGCCGCGACGCGGACGATCTGCTGGTCACCGCGCTGATTGTCGGTGAGCTCGCTCACGCCGCCAGGTTCATCGGGATCAGGCAGAAAAAGCCGCACCCGGCCACGCTATCCAGCCGGCCGGGTGCGGTGAAAGTGCTGCGATCAGCGTGAGTGCAACAATCGCACGCTCACCGGGCGCGGTCGCCGTGCGGCGTCTCGGTGTCGTCGACCGCGTCAGGACCCTCAGAACCCTCTGACGTGCCGTTCTTGCGCACGTCGTGCACCCGCGTCTTGTACAGGCTCGCGACGGTGGTGATCAGCAGGGTGACGATGATCACGCCCAGGCTCAGCAGGGTCGGGATCTCGGGCACCGGCACGTTCTCGCCGCCGTTGATGAACGGCACCTCGTTCTCGTGCAGCGCGTGCAGCACCAGCTTCACGCCGATGAAGAACAGGATGAACGCCAGCCCCTGGGACAGGTACACCAGCCGCTTGAGCAGGTCGCCGAGCAGGAAGTACAGCTGGCGAAGGCCCATCAGAGCGAACACGTTCGCGGTGAAGACCAGGTAGGGCTCCTGCGTCAGGCCGTAGATGGCCGGGATGGAGTCCAGCGCGAAGAGCAGGTCGGTGGTTCCGAGCGCGACGATGACGAGGAACATCGGCGTCATCAGCCGCTGACCGTTCTCGTGCACCCACAGCCGCAGGCCGTCCCAGGTGTCGGTGAACTTCATCCGCTTCTGCGCGAACCGCACGACCGCGTTGTCGCCGTCGTCGTCGTGGTCGGTGTCCTTGACCAGCTTGATCGCCGTGTACAGCAGAAACGCGCCGAACAGGTAGAACACCCAGGAGAACTGCTCGATGGCCACGGCGCCCAGCGCGATGAAGATGCCGCGGAAGATCAGCGCCAGGATGATGCCGACGAGCAGCGCCTGCTGCTGGTAGATCCGCGGCACCTTGAAGCTGGCCATGATGATCAGGAAGATGAACAGGTTGTCCACCGAGAGGCTGTATTCGGTGAGCCAGCCCGCGAAGAACTCGACGCCGTACTCGCTGCCGTGGAAAGTCCAGGTCCAGACGCCGAACGCGATGGCGAGCGCGATGTAGATCGTCAGCGCGGTCCCGGTCTCCCGCTTCGAGGGTTCATGGGGTCTGCGCCCGATCACGAGCACATCGAAGAGCAGGATGCCGATCGTCACGGCAAGCGTGATGCCCCACTCGAGTCCACTTACGTTCATCAAACCTCCGGTCGCCGTTCCAACGCCGGAGGTCTCTTCCACCACTGCCGAGGCAGTAGGCCCGCAGCACCGGTCGTCCGACGACGGACGACGTGATGACGACACTGCGGCGAAGGAATACTCCCCTCCAAGCGGCTCATCCTGCCAGGCGATGGCCCGACACGCGAAACGGCCCGACGGGGCGAGGTGGTTCCTGACGCTGAGTAGTTTGTACCCGTGACGGCCGTGGATCGAACCCCAGAGATCCCTAGTCAGTTCCTGCTCTCGGCATACGCCCCGCAACCGCGCACCCTGATCGACATCCTGGCCGAGACGGCGCGCCGGTTCCCCGACGCGCCCGCCCTCGACGACGGCACGGTGCAGCTCACCTACGCAGAACTGCTCTCCGACGTCGAGGACAGCGTCGCGTGGCTCGGCGCCCGCGGCATCGGCCGCGGCGACCGTATCGGGATCCGGATGCCGTCGGGCAGCTACGCGCTCTACGTCGCGATCCTGGCCACCCTCGCCGCCGGCGCGGCCTACGTCCCGGTCGACGCCGACGATCCGCAGGAGCGCGCCGATTTGGTGTTCACCGAGGCCGGCGTCGTCGCGATCATCACCGAGCGGGGCCTGGTGCGCGGTCCGGGCGCATCCCGCGGGTGGCGGGCCGCCGCGCCGCTGAGCCGCGACGACGCCTGGATCATCTTCACCTCGGGCTCCACCGGCACCCCGAAGGGCGTCGCGGTCTCGCACCGCAACGCGGCCGCGTTCGTCGACGCCGAGGCGAAGATGTTCCTGCAGAACAACCCGCTCGGCCCGGGGGACCGCGTGCTGGCCGGACTGTCCGTCGCGTTCGACGCGTCGTGCGAGGAGATGTGGCTGGCGTGGCGGCACGGCGCCTGCCTGGTGCCGGCCCCGCGGTCGCTGGTGCGCAGCGGCATGGACCTCGGTCCGTGGCTGGTCTCACGGGACATCACCGTCGTGTCCACGGTCCCGACCCTGGCCGCCCTGTGGCCCGCCGAGGCGCTGGAATCGGTGCGGCTGTTGATCTTCGGCGGTGAGGCCTGCCCGCCCGAGCTGGCCGAGCGCCTCGCCGCCGGACCCGACTCCGCGGGCCGTGAGGTCTGGAACACCTACGGCCCGACCGAGGCGACGGTGGTCGCGTGTGCGGCGAGGCTGGACGGAGGTTCCGGAGGGCAGGAGCGCAGCGACCAGGGAAATAGGACAGCGGCGGTCAGCATCGGCTTGCCGCTGCCCGGCTGGGACCTCGCCGTGGTCGACAAGGCCGGGGAACCGGTCGCGGTCGGCGAGGTCGGCGAACTGATCATCGGCGGCGTCGGACTCGCCCGCTACCTCGACCCGGACAAGGACGCCGAGAAGTACGCGCCGTTCCCGACCCTGGCGTGGAGCCGCGCGTACCGCAGCGGCGACCTCGTGCGGCTGGAGACCGACGGGCTCTACTTCGTCGGCCGCGCCGACGACCAGGTCAAGGTCGGCGGCCGCCGCATCGAGCTCGGCGAGGTCGACAACGCGCTGATGAACCTGCCCGGGGTCACCGGCGCCGCCGCCGCGGTCCGCCGCACCGCCAGCAGCACCCCGCTGCTGGTCGGCTACCTCGCGGTGGCGCCGGGGCTGGAGACGCCGTTCGACATCTCCCGGGCGCGGGCACAGCTGTCCGAAGCGCTGCCCGCCGCGCTGATCCCGCGGCTGGTCGTCGTCGACGAACTCCCGACCCGCACGTCGGGCAAGGTGGACCGCGACGCACTGCCGTGGCCGGTCGACAGCGCCGAGAAGGACACCGCAGACGGTTCCGATCTGGGCGGCGGGACGCTCGGGTGGCTGGCCGGCGTGTGGCGCGACGTGCTGGCCGCCCCGATCGACGGTCCCGAGGCCGACTTCCACGCCCTCGGCGGCGGCTCGCTGTCGGCGGCGCAGCTCGTCGCCGCGCTGCGGCAGCGCTACCCGCAGGTCACCGTCGCCGACCTCTACGACCATCCCCGACTGGGTTCGCTGGCCGGCTACCTCGACGAACTCGATCCGCCCGCGGCGGTCGAGACCCGCACGGTTACGCCGGTCTCCAGGCTGACCCAGGCGGTGCAGGTGGCGCTGACCGTCCCGCTGGCGGTGCTGACCGGCCTGCAGTGGGTGGTCTGGCTGGCGGTCGCCAACAACATCGCCGCCGAGTTCTCTCTGGTCGACTGGGTGTCGCCGGTCAGCTGGTGGTGGGTGCTCGCCGGGTTCCTGGTGTTCGTCACCCCTCCCGGCCGGATGAGCATCGCGGTGTTCGGCGCCCGGATCCTCGTCGGGAGCCTGCAGCCGGGCACCTATGCCCGCGGCGGTTCGGTCCATCTGCGCGTATGGCTGGCCGAGCGGCTCGCGGACGCCAGCGGCGCCGAGAACATGGCCGGGGCACCGTGGCTCGTCTACTACGCCCGCGCGCTCGGCAACAGGGTGGGCAGCGGGGTGGACCTGCACTCCGCGCCGCCGGTGACCGGGATGCTGACGCTCGGGCATCGCTGCTCGATCGAACCCGAGGTCGACCTGACCGGGCACTGGATCGACGGCGACCTGTTCCACGTCGGCCCGATCACCGTCGGCAACGACGCGACCGTCGGCGCCCGCACGACGCTGCTGCCCGGCGCCGTCGTCGGCAAGAACGCCGACGTCGCACCGGGTTCCGGCGTGATCGGCAAGGTCAAGAACGGGCAGTACTGGAAGGGCTCGCCGGCGGTGAAGTCCGGCAAGGCCAAGCACCCGTGGCCCGATCACCGCCCGCCGCGGGCGCCGGTGTGGGTCGCGATGTACGGCGTCACCTCGCTGCTGCTGGCCGCGCTGCCGCTGACCGCGCTCGCGGCCGGGCTGGCCGTGATCGGTTGGGGCGTGCGCGGGACGTCGACGGTGACGTCGGCGATCGTTCCGGCGCTGCTGTGGGCCGTGCCCGCGACGGCAGCCGCGGTGCTGGTGTACGCGACGCTGACGGTCATCGGTGTGCGTCTGCTCGCGATCGGGCTGACCGAGGGCTACCACCCGGTGCGCAGCCGGCCGGGCTGGCAGCTGTGGGCCACCGAGCGTCTGATGGACTCCGCCCGCACCTACCTGTTCCCGGTCTACGCGGGCCTGCTCACCCCGTGGTGGCTGCGGCTGCTCGGCGCGACGGTCGGTAAGGGCACCGAGATCTCGACCGCGCTGCTGATCCCGAAGTTCACCGTCATCGAGGACGGCGCGTTCCTCGCCGACGACACGATGGTCGCGTCCTACGAACTCGGCGGCGGCTGGATCCACGTCGCGCGGGCCACCGTCGGCAAGCGCGCCTTCCTCGGCAACTCGGGCATCACCCAACCCGGGCGCAGGGTTCCCGACGACGGCCTCGTCGCCGTCCTGTCCGCGACACCGCGCAAGGCCAAGGCCGGCTCGTCGTGGCTGGGCAGCCCGCCGGTGCGGTTGCGGCGCCGTCCGACGGCCGCCGACGCGCTGCGCACCTTCCATCCGTCCGTCCGGCTCAAGATGTTGCGCGCCACCGTCGAGATGTTCCGGTTCGTCCCGGTGGTGGTGACGTTCACGCTCGGGATCGCGGTGCTGTTCGCGATCCAGGCGGCGGCGGTGCACGTCGGGTGGCCGTGGGCGGCGCTCGCCGCGGGTCCGGTGCTGCTGGCCGCCGGCGCGGTGGCCGGCGCGATCGCCGTGATCGCCAAATGGCTTGTGATCGGGCGGATCACCGCGATCGAACATCCGCTGTGGTCGTCGTTCGTGTGGCGCAACGAGGTGGCCGACACCTTCGTCGAGACGGTGGCCGCGCCGTGGTTCGCCCGCGCCGCATCGGGTACGCCGGTGATGAACCTCTGGCTGAGGGGCCTGGGCGCGACGATCGGACGCGGTGTGTGGTGTGAGACCTACTGGCTTCCCGAAGCCGACCTGGTGACGCTCGACGACGGGGCCACGGTCAACCGGGGCTGCGTCGTGCAGACCCACCTGTTCCACGACAGGATCATGCGGATGGACACCGTGGTGCTCGAGGCGGGCGCAACGCTCGGACCGCACTGCGTCGCGCTGCCCGCCGCGCGCATCGGCGCCGGGGCGACGGTCGGGCCCGCGTCCCTGGTGATGCGCGGCGACGAGGTGCCGCCGTCGACGAGGTGGCAGGGTAACCCGATCGCGGTGTGGAATCCGCCGCGCAAGAAGCGCGAGTCCGACCCCAAACCCAAGAAGTCTGCGGCCGCGTGACGGCACGGAAACGGGTGTCCAAGAAGAACTCCTCCCCCGTCATCGACCCGTATCTGCCCGAGGCGGGCAACTTCGGGTACCGGGTGTCGCGCTACGAACTCGACCTGGAGTACAAGACGACCATCAACAGGCTCAGCGGGTCGGCGGCGATCACCGCCGTCACGCTCGCCGAGATCAAGACGTTCACCCTCGATCTCGCCGACGCACTGTCGGTGTCGAAGGTGTCCGTCAACGGCAAGCGGCCGGCCCACTACCGCACTGCGGCAGGCAAACTCCACATCACGCTGGCCGAGCGCCTGCCCGCCGGCGCGGCGATGACCGTCGGGATCCGCTACAGCGGGAACCCGCGCCCCAATCGAACCCCATGGGGCGACGTCGGTTTCGAGGAGCTCACCGAGGGCGTGCTGGTGGCCGGGCAACCCAACGGCGCGTCGTCGTGGTTCCCGTGCGACGACCATCCCGCCGCCAAGGCCAGCTTTCGGGTGCAGATCGCCACCGAGAGCCCGTATTTCGCGCTGGCCAACGGAAAGCTGCTGTCGCGGCGCCCCCGGGCCGGGATGACGACATGGGTCTACGAGCAGTCCGAGCCGACGTCGACGTATCTGATCACGCTGCAGATCGGCGTGTACAACCGGCACCGCCTGTCCAAGAACGGCGTCGAGATCTTCGCGGTCCTGCCCGACCGGTTGCGTCGCGAGTTCGCCCACGACTTCTGCCGCCAGCCCCAGATGATGAAGCTGTTCACCAAACTGTTCGGGCCCTACCCGCTGGCCACCGGCTACACCGTGGTCGTGACCGACGATGATCTCGAAATACCCCTTGAGGCACAAGGGATCTCGATATTCGGTGCCAACCACTGCGACGGCAGTCGCAAGGCCGAGCGGCTGATCGCCCACGAGCTCGCCCACCAGTGGTTCGGCAACTCGGTCACCGTGCAGAGGTGGCGCCACATCTGGCTGCACGAAGGCTTCGCCTGCTACGCCGAGTGGCTGTGGTCGGAGCACTGCGGCGAGCGCACCGCGCAGCAGTGGGCGCAGCACTACCACCACCGGCTCAAGCACTCCCCGCACGATCTGGTGCTCGCCGACCCGGGGCCCCGCGACATGTTCGACGACCGCGTCTACAAGCGCGGCGCGCTGACCCTGCACGTGCTACGGCAGCGCATCGGCGACGCGAATTTCTTTGCGCTGCTGAAGGACTGGACGACCCGGTACCGGCACTCGAGCGTCGTGACCGATGACTTCCTCGGTCTCGCCTCCCAGTATTCCGACGAGTCGCTGCGGTCGTTGTGGGCGGCGTGGCTGTACTCGACGGAGGTTCCGGCGCTGGACGCCGGGTCGTGACCGACGCGACCGCGGGGCCGTCCGGTGCGGTGAGCCGGGCCAGCGTGGTCCGGGTCGGCGTGGCGACGGCACTGTCGGCGCTGTGCGGATACGCGGTGCTCTACCTCGCCGCCCGCGACCTCGAGCCGGCCGGCTTCTCCGTCTTCGGAGTGTTCTGGGGGGCCTTCGGCCTCGTCAGCGGCGCCGCGTTCGGCCTGCTCCAGGAGACGACACGCGAGGTGCGCCACCCGTCCGCCGGCACCGCGCACCGGCACACCCGCCCGCTGGCCGTCGCGGCCGCGGTCGGGGTCGCCGCGGCGGCGGCCATCGGGGTCTCCGCCCCACTGTGGTCGGCGCACGTGTTCGTCGACGCCCGCATGCTCAGCGTGGCCCTGCTCTGCGCAGGCCTGGCCGGGTTCTGCGTGCACACCACGCTGCTCGGCGCGCTCGCCGGGATGGGCCGCTGGTCGGACTACGGCGCGCTGATGGTCACCGACGCGGCACTGCGCGTCGTCGTCGCGGCGGCCGGGTTCGCGGCCGGCTGGGGTCTGGGCGGGTACCTGTGGGCGACGGTCGCGGGCGCCTTCAGCTGGCTGCTGATGCTGCTGGTCTCCCCCGCGACGCGGGCTGCCGCGCGGGTGCAGACCACCGGCGGCACAGCCACGTTCCTGCGCGGCGCCGGGCACTCCATGGCCGCGGCGGGGGCGAGCGCGGTGCTCGTGATGGGTTTTCCGGTGCTGCTCGCCGCCACCTCCGGTGACCTCGGCGCCACCGGCGGGGTGGTGATCCTCGCGGTCACGCTCACCCGGGCGCCGCTGCTGGTGCCGTTGACCGCGATGCAGGGAAATCTGATCGCGTACTTCATCGACCAGCGCGCGCATCGGCTCAAGGCCCTGCTGGCACCGTCGGCCCTGGTCGCAGCGCTGGGGGCAGGCGGTGTCGTCCTCGCCGCGGTCTTCGGCCCCTGGCTGCTGCGCGAAGCCTTCGGCGCCCAGTACCGCGCCGACGGCGCGCTCCTGGCCTGGCTGACCGTCGCCGCCGTCGCGATCGCGCTGTTGACGCTCACCGGCGCCGCGACCGTCGCCGCCGCGCTGCACCGCGCGTACGCGGCGGGGTGGGTCATCGCCACCGCCGCCGCGGCCCTGCTGCTGATGCTGCCGCTGGACCTGGAGATCCGCGCGGTGGTGGCGCTGCTGTGCGGGCCTCTGCTCGGGATCGCGGTGCACCTGAGTGCCCTTGCCCGGGACCGCGACGGCGTCGCGCCCACCTATGCTGCGATCGACGACTGAGGAGGCAACATGAGCTGGCTGATCACCGGTGGGGCCGGATACATCGGTTCGCACGTGGCCCGCGCGATGCTGGAGGCCGGCCGCGACGTCGTCGTCATCGACGATCTGTCCAGCGGCTTCGAGAGCTTCGTCCCCGACGGCGCCGCCTTCGTCAAGGGCACACTGCTCGACGCGGCGCTCGTCGACGACACCCTGACGCGTTTCGACGTCGACGGGGTGATCCATATCGCGGGCTACAAGTACGCGGGCGAGTCGGTCAAGAGACCGCTGCACACCTACGAGCAGAACGTGTCGACCACGGTGATCCTGCTGCAGGCGATGGAGACCCGCGGCGTCGGTCAGATCGTGTTCTCCTCCAGCGCGGCGACATTCGGCACCCCCGACGTGGACATCGTCGACGAGTCGACCCCGACGACACCGGAATCGCCGTACGGCGAGACGAAGCTGATCGGCGAGTGGCTGCTCCGCGATGCCGGGCGCGCCTCGGGCCTGCGGCACACCAGCCTGCGGTACTTCAACGTCGTCGGGTCCGGGGCGGTGGAACTGTTCGACGCCAGCCCGCACAACCTGTTCCCCCTCGTGTTCGACATGCTGTTCCGCGGTGAGACGCCCCGCATCAACGGCGACGACTACCCGACCCCGGACGGCACCTGCGTGCGTGACTACATCCACGTCAGCGATCTGGCGCTCGCGCACGTCGCCGCGGCGCAACGGCTCGCCGCCGGGGAGCCCGTCGAACCCGTGTACAACCTCGGCAGCGGGGCGGGCACGTCGGTGCGCGAGATCATGACCGCGATGAGGACGGTGACCGGTGTCGACTTCGAACCCGTCGTCATGCCACGCCGGCCCGGAGACCCCGCCCGCATCGTCGCGGCCGGTGACCTTGCGGCCCGCGACCTGGGCTGGAGCAACCGTCATTCCCTGGAGGAGATGGTCGCCTCGGCGTGGCGGGCCCGCCAACACGCCGGAGACGCGTATCCGCGCTAGCTCTGTGAGATTCACCGTCGTCCGCGCCGCCGGGGCGCTGATCGCGCTGCACCTGGTGGTCCGCGCGGTGTTGGCGTTCGGTGGCTACTTCTACTGGGACGACCTGATTCTCGTCGGACGCGCCGGGACGCAGGGGCTGCTGTCACCGGGATACCTGTTCGACGACCACGACGGGCACGTCATGCCGGGTGCGTTCCTGGTCGCCGGCGCGATCACCCGGATGGCGCCGCTGGACTGGGCCGGTCCGGCGGTCAGCCTCGTCGTTCTCGCGGTGGTGGCGTCGCTGGCGCTGCTGCGTGCACTGTATGTGATCCTCGGCTGGCGTCCGGTGTTGTTGGTGCCGTTGACATTCGCGTTGTTCACCCCGCTGGCCCTGCCGAGTTTCGCGTGGTGGGCGGCGGGCCTGAACGCACTGCCGATGCTGGCGGCGATGGCGTGGGTGTGCGCGGACGCGATCCTGTTGCTCCGCACCGGCAATCAGCGTTACGCGCTGTCGGGGGCACTGGTGTTCCTGGGCGGGCTGCTGTTCTTCGAGAAGGCCGCGATCATCCCGTTCGTCGCGTTCACCGTCACGGCGCTCTACGGCCACGTGACGGCGACGGCGGGGGTTTCGCAGGTGTGGCGCCGCGGAGCGCGGTTGTGGACGGCCACCCTGGCGCTGACCGCCGGGTGGGTCGGCGTCTACCTGCTCGTCGTCGATCAGCAGCGCTGGAGTTTCGATCTGTCGATGACGTGGGATCTGTTGCGGCGCTCGTTCACCCACGGCATCGTCCCGGGTCTGGCCGGCGGTCCGTGGGACTGGCAGCGATGGGCGCCGGCGTCACCGTGGGCGACGCCGCCGGTGATCGTGATGGTCGTCGGCTGGGTGGCGCTGGCCGCGGTCGTGGTCGTCACGCTGCTGCGCAAACGCCGCCTCGGACCGGTGTGGCTGGCCGCGCTGGGATACGCCGTGGCCTGCCAGGTGCCGATCTACCTGATGCGGTCCTCACGGTTCACCGCGCTGGAGTTGGCGCAGACGCTGCGCTACCTGCCCGATCTGGTGCTGGTGCTCGCGCTGCTCGCCGCCGTCGGCCTGTGCGCTCCGAACCGTGAGCGCTCCCGGTGGCTGGACCGCTCACCGTGGCGGACCCTGGCGATCGCGTGCTGCACCGCGCTTTTCGTGATGAGCAGCCTGTACTCGACGGCGACGTTCCTGACGAGTTGGCGCGACAACCCCGCCCAGCCGTATCTGCAGAACGCACGCAGCGGCCTCGCGCAGGCCCATGCCGGCTCGGATGCCCCGATGCTCGACCAGGAGGTCGACCCGTTGGTGCTGCAGCGCGTCGCCTGGCCGGAGAACCTGGCGTCGCACATGTTCGCGCTGCTCCCCGAACGTCCCGAGTTCGCCTCCACCACAACGGATCTGCGCACCCTGGATTCGACCGGGAGGTTGACCGACGCGCAGGTCACGTGGGTACGCAGCATCCGGCCGGGCCCCGAGCAGGGCTGCGGATACCTCGTGCAGCCCGATCAGCCCGTGCGGATGCCGTTGGACGGTCCGCTGCTGCCCGCGGACTGGACCGTCGAGATCAACTATCTGGGCAACAGCGACGGCTCGATGACACTGTCCCTGTCCGAGGGTGAGGAGGTCAGAGTGCCCGTCGAGCCGGGCCTGAACCGGGTGTTCGTCCGACTGCCGGGGGCCGGTGATGCGATCACCGCCAGCGCGAACACCGCCGCGCTGTCGGTCTGTATCGCCGCGGGTCCGGTCGGCTTCGTCGCCCCCGCGCCGTGATGCACACCATCTCGGTTTGGTAACGAAACGCGCCGACAGGGCGACGTACCGAAGATGAAGCTGAAGATCGCCGGTGTCTTCGCGCTCAGCACGGTCGTCGTCGCGGCCGTCGGCACGAGCGCAGACTTCACGGCGGAGGCCGACGTGGCCGCCGGGTTGCACGCCGGCGTCAACCAGCTTCGTCAATCATGCGGGGCGATCCGCCAGGATGCGCGTCTCACCGCGGCGGCGCAGCGCCACGCCGACGACATGCTCAGGAACACAAACCACAGTCACGTGGGTTCGGACGGCTCATCACCGCATGCACGCATGACGGACGCCGGTTACCGCGGGGACGCCTCCACCGGTGAGATCGTCTTCTGGGCCACAGGCTCCGCCGCGACGGCGGACGCAGCGCTGGCTTTCTGGATGGGCAGTCCCGGACACCGGGCGATCATCTTGAACTGCGCATTCGCCGCAGCCGGTTTCGCGACCGCGTCGGACGGCAACAGGATGACCGCGGTCGGGGACTTCGCGGGCCCGTAGCAGCGCCGCACACCGTCGACCCTCGAACGTCTCGAAATCATCTCGTTCGCCGTTGATTTCGACACAGATCGGTATCAACCCGCACCGGAAGTCACTGTTCGGAAACGGCATATTCCCTCATCACCGGACGAGTCGATAAATTGACGCTTCGCTCCGAGGAAGACCTCGTGCGGGCGTTGTCGATGAAGGAGTTGGTGGGTGATGGCGGTCTTTGATCGGCTGAGCATCAGAGTGGCTGCCGTCGGGGCCGGGCTCTGCGGTATCGCGTTGGCGGTGAGCCCCGGTGTGGCGCACGCCGGCGGAGCCGAATGCCTCCAGACCTCTGCCGGTCAGGATCCGGCAGCAGCTGCGCCCTGCGCGCCGGTCGCGGAAATGTCCGGCGTTCCGATGGCTCTTCCCGGGCCGGTGCCCCCGCCCATGGCGCCGCCGCCGGTTGTCCCCCCGGTCGTCCCGCCGCTGGCACCGCCACCTGTTGTCCCGCCGGTCGTTCCACCGCTGGCACCGCCACCGGTCGTCCCGCCGATCCCTGCGGCGGGCGCCGCGGGCGGTCTTCCGGTGGCCAGCATGGGCGGTCTGGCCGGCAAGGGCGACCTGACGGGCCCCGCACCGAGTGGAGCACCCGTCCCCGGTCAGCCGATCCCGCCCGGACCCACGGGCGGCAACTGAGGATCGCCGACGGCCCGCTCCGATAGGGGGCGGGCCGGTTCGGTTCGATCGACCCGGCCGGCCACGGCAGCGCCGGACTCCTACCGTGGCACTGCTTGCGACACCTCAACGCCGTTCTCTCGCACCACGATCGGGTCACCCACGTTGACGGTGTTGAAGTACCACTCGGCGTCTTCGGTGCTGAGTCCGATACAACCGTGGCTGCCGTTCTCATTGCCCATCTGGTTCACAGCCCACGGCGCCGAGTGCACGAAAAGGCCTCGATGCGTGAAACGGACGGCGTAGTCCACATCGAGCAGGTAGCCGTCTGGAGCATCGGTGGGGATGCCCACACTGCTCGAATCCATTGTCACGTCACGTTCTTTGGCGAGCACCGAATAGACGCCGACGGGGGTCGGGTATTCCGGTCGCCCCATGGATGCCGGGAAGACGCCGTGCAATCCCCAGTAGGGCCGGTGGTGTGGGGCCGGCAGCTCAGAAGGTGGCACGCCGTCGATCGTCACGGTGAAGGTGTGGTCGGAGAGGTTGGCAATGCCGACGACGGCCCGGCCGATCTCGAATGTCCTGGTGGGCAGGTCGCCCAGCGTCAGTTTGACGGTGCTGTGCGCCGGCCAGAATTCGTTCGGCACCCAGTGCGCCACGTTGTCGGCGACCCACTCGAAGGTGCCGGTCATGGGCGGGTCCGAGGCGATGCGCATGACCTGCTCGGTGGCGAGCCGGTTCACCACGGCGTTGTCGAAGGTGATCACCACAGGATGGGCCACGCCCACGGTGGCGCCTTCTGCGGGAAGCAGCGATCCGATCCTGAGTTGCGGTGTCCAGCTGGCCAATTCGCGGACTTCCCAGGGCGGGACAACCATATTCGCAGCCAATATGCCCACGACAAGGGCACTCCGCACAGCCACGCGCATGGCACTCCGTATCCGTCGAACTCGCACGAATTTGGCGCATCAACACCGAATCTGACAATCGAAGTCTCACGATAATGTGCGAAAGTTACTCGTGCGCCTTCGATTCGGTCAATTGTTCATCACGCTTGGGCAACGCGCGCCGCGTCCTGTCGACGTGAATCCGAAAGCGGGAGCGGGATATTCGGCGTGGCGCCGACCCATGCCGGAACCACCTCCCCGGGCGCCGAGCGTGCGGAGAGCGACGCGGGCGGGCCTCGCGATCACCTCGCGAGCAGACGCATACTCGCACGACACGCCGCAGGGACACGCGAGTATGTGTCTGCTCGCGGGAGAAGGGTGGAGCCGCCCAGGGGAATCGAACCCCTGACCTTCTCATTACGAGTGAGATGCTCTACCGACTGAGCTAGGGCGGCGTGCTGACCAGCAGCGGCCTGAGTCTACGGCAGGAGTCGCCGTCAGCCCAAGTTGAACCCCGGGTCAGCTGCGCAGCGCCTGTCCGACCGTGCCGACCATCGCGTCGACGGCGAACTTCGGCTTGACGTTCACCGCCAGCGCCTCCCGGCATTCCAGCACGGCCTCGATGCAGCGCAGCAGCTTGTCCGGCGGTGCGTGCGCGGCCAGCGCCGCGACCTTGTCGGCCATGTCGGGATGGTTGGCGACCACATCGGTGGCGCCCGCGGACACCAGCAGCGCGTCCCGGAAATACGTCGCCAGGTCGATCAACGCACGGTCCAGCGCGTCGCGCGACGCCCGCGTCTGCCGGGACTTCTGCCGTTTCTCCAGCTCTTTGAGCGCTCCCGCCGCGCCCCGCATGGTGCCCGCGGTGCCCTTACCCGTGCCTCCGGCGCCCAGCGCGGTCCGCAGTTCCTCGGACTCGGCCTCGTTGCGGTCCCCGGTGAGGGCTTTCGCCTCGGCTTCGGCAGTGGCCACCAGTTCCTCGGCGGCGGCGTAGGCCCGCGACGGCGTCGCCGCGTCGCGGGCGAGGCCCAGCGCGCGTTTCCTGCGCTCGCGGGCCTCGTCGTCGGTGGCCAGCCGGCGCGCACGTCCGACGTGGCCACCGCTGACCGACGCCGCCCACCGGGCCTCGTCCGGAGACAGTCCGTCGGCGATCAGCACCTGGGCGATCGCATCGGCCGGCGGCGTCACCAGCGCCACATGACGGCACCGCGAGCGCAACGTGATCGCGATGTCCTCGGGATCGACCGACGGCGCGCACAGCAGGAACACCGTCGACGGCGGCGGCTCCTCGACGACCTTCAGCAGCGCGTTCGCCGCCCCCTCGGTCAATCGATCGGCGTCCTCGACCACCACGATCTGCCAGCGGCCCGTCCCGGGACGTCGCGACGCGATCTGCACGATCGCGCGCATCGCGTCGACGCCGATGGACAGCCCCTCCGGGATGATCCGCCGTACGTCGGCGTGGGTGCCGGCCATCGTCGTCGTGCACGCGCGGCACTCACCGCACCCCGGCCTGCCCTCGGAGGTGCACTGCAGCGCCGCCGCGAAGCACAGCGCCGCGATCGACCGGCCAGATCCGGGCGGACCGGTGATCAGCCAGGCATGCGTCATGGTGCCCGTCTCAGCGGGGTCGTCATCGTGAACGGAATCACCGCGAGCTGCTCTAGCTGCGGCGATCAGCTCCGCCTCGACTGTGTCCTGGCCCACCAGGCGTGAGAAAACTCCGGCCATCGCCGATAACAGTAGTGCTGCGAACCGACACGTCCGTCCCAGAGGCCACTACTGCGTCAGCGGAGCCCGATACGGTAAGCGAATGGCCGCCGACCCGACCGAGACGGGACGAATCAGTGCATTCGTCCGCTGGGTCGCGCGCACCCCGTGGCCGGTGTTCACGCTCGGCATGCTGCAGGCCGACATCATCGGCGCGCTGCTGGTCCTCGGCTTCCTGCGTTTCGGGCTGCCGCCCGAGGACCGCATCCAGCTTCAGGACCTTCCCGCCTACAACCTGGCCATCTTCCTGGGCTACCTGTTCGTGTCGTTCACCGTCGCGTCCTATCTGACGCTGCGCATGCTCATCCCGGTGATGCGCTGGCAGCGGCGCGACATGCTGCTGGGCGACCGCGACCCCTCCGACACCGAGGTCGCCCGCATGCGGGCCCTGAAGATGCCGTTCTACCGGTCGCTGATCAGCGCGACGAACTGGCTGCTGGGCTCGGTGGTCTTCATCGTCGCGAGCTGGCCGGTGGCCAGCAAGTCCGCACCGGTGGTGGCCGTCGCGACCGGGCTGGGGGCCACCGCGACGGCGATCATCGGCTATCTGCAGTCCGAGCGGGTGCTGCGACCGGTGGCGGTGGCGGCTCTGCGGGGCGGTGTGCCGGAGAATTTCCGGGCCCCCGGCGTGATCCTGCGCCAGGTGCTGACCTGGGTGCTCTCGACCGGCGTGCCGGTGCTCGCGATCGTGCTCGCGCTGGTGGCGAGCAAGTTCGAGGTGCTGACCGCGCCCGCCGACCGGTTGATCACGACGATCCTGCTGCTGGCGATCGTGGCGTTGATCATCGGGTTGTCCAGCACCGTGCTGGTGGCGATGTCGATCGCCGACCCGTTGCGGCAGCTCCGCTGGGCGCTGGGCGAGGTGCAACGCGGCAACTACAACGCCCACATGCAGATCTACGACGCCAGCGAGCTGGGCCTGCTGCAGGCCGGGTTCAACGACATGGTGCGCGATCTTGCCGAACGACAACGCCTGCGCGACCTGTTCGGCCGCTACGTCGGCGAGGACGTCGCACGTCGCGCCCTTGAGCGGGGCACCGAGCTCGGCGGCCAGGAACGCGACGTCGCCGTGCTGTTCGTCGACCTCGTCGGCTCGACACACCTGGCGGCGACCATTCCGGCCTCCGAGGTCGTCAGCCTGCTCAACGAGTTCTTCCGCGTCGTCGTCGACACCGTCAACCGGCACGGAGGCTTCGTCAACAAGTTCCAAGGCGACGCGGCGCTGGCCATCTTCGGCGCGCCGATCGAGCACCCCGACGCGTCGGGCGCCGCGCTGGCCGCATCACGCGAGCTGCACGACGAGCTGATCAATGTGCTCGGTGAGACGGAGTTCGGCATCGGGGTGTCCGCCGGGCGCGCCATCGCCGGCCACATCGGCGCACAGGCCCGTTTCGAGTACACGGTGATCGGCGACCCGGTCAACGAAGCCGCCCGCCTGACCGAGCTCGCCAAACTCGAACCCGGGCACGTGCTGGCGTCCTCGCTCGCGGTCGCCGACGCGCTGGACGCCGAGGCGCTGTGCTGGAACGTCGGCGAGGTCGTCGAGTTGCGCGGACGCACCGCGCCGACGCAGCTGGCCCGCCCGGTGAACCTCATCCGCCCCCCGCGGGTCGAGGAGAAGGTCGCCGACGACGTGCCGAGCACCACCCGCTAGGGCGGTCAGGCCTTCTTGGCCGCTTTCTTCGCCGGCGCCTTCTTGGCGGCCTTCTTCGCTGCGGTCTTCTTCACTGCGGCCTTCTTCGCGGCCTTCTTCTTCACCGGACCGCGCGCACGGCGGTCGGCGAGCAGTTCGGATGCGCGCGCATCGGTGATCGACATGACGTCGTCGCCCTTGCGCAGACTCGCGTTGGTCTCGCCGTCGGTGACGTACGGGCCGAAGCGGCCGTCCTTGATCACCATCGGCTTCTCCGAGACCGGGTCCACGCCGAGTTCACGCAGCGGCGGGGTCGCCGCACCCTGGCGGCCCCGGCGCTTGGGCTCGGCGTAGATCTTGAGGGCCTCCTCGAGCGTGATGTCGAACATCTGCTCTTCGGTCGCCAACGACCGGGAATCGGTGCCGCGCTTCAGATATGGGCCGTAGCGGCCGTTCTGCGCGGTGATCTCCTCACCGTTGGCGGGGTCGACACCGACCACGCGGGGCAGCGAGAGCAGCCGCAGCGCGTCGTCGAGGGTGACGGTCTCCAGGTCCATCGACCGCAGCAGCGAACCGGTACGCGGCTTGGGGCCGGTCGGCTTCTTGCCCTTCTTGGCCGTCGCCCCGGCCTCACCGTCATCGGGCGGCTCGGGCAGGACCTCGGTGACGTACGGCCCGTAACGCCCGTCCTTGGCGACGATCTCGTGTCCCGTCGCCGGGTCGATCCCCAGCGAACGCCCCTCTTGCGGTGTGGCGAACAGCTTCTCTGCCAGCTCCAGGGTCAGCTCGTCGGGCGTCAGCTCGTCCTTGAGGTTGGCGCGCTGCGGCTTCAGCTCACCCGGATTATCAGGGTCCGCAACCATCCGCTCCAGATACGCGCCGTTGCGGCCGACCCGGACGTTGACCGCGCGACCTTCCGAATCGTCGAACAGCTTGATGGAGTTGACTTCTCGGGCGTCGATCTCTTCGAGGTTGCCGCCGACCAGTTTCTTGAGCCCGCCCTCCCGGGCGATCGAGCCCTCGACTCCGTGCTCGCCGCCGAAGTAGAAGTTGTTGAGCCAGTTGGTCCGTCGCTCGTTGCCGGCGGCGATCTCGTCGAGCTCGTCTTCCATCGCGGCGGTGAAGTCGTAATCGACCAACCGGCTGAAATGCTGCTCCAGCAGGCCGATCACGGCGAACGCCACCCACGACGGGACCAGCGCGCTGCCCTTCTTGTGGACATAGCCGCGGTCCTGGATGGTCTTGATGATCGAGCTGTACGTCGACGGCCGGCCGATTCCGAGATCTTCGAGAGCCTTGATCAACGACGCCTCGGTGTAGCGCGCGGGCGGTGAAGTGGTGTGGCCGTCGGCGGTCAGGTCCTTGGCGTCGACACGCTGACCCTGGGTCAGGTTCGGCAGCCGGCTCTCGGCGTCGTCGGCCTCGCCGCCGGCCTGCTCGTCGAGGCTCTCGACGTACGCCTTCAGGAAGCCCGCGAAGGTGATCGTGCGACCGCTGGCGTTGAAGACGACCTGCTCACCGCTGGTGGCAGCTCCGGCGATCCGCAGGCTCAGCGTCGTACCCCGGGCGTCGGCCATCTGGGAGGCGACGGTGCGCTGCCAGATCAGCTCGTAGAGACGGAACTCGTCGGTGTCGAGCTGGCTGTGCAGCTGGCCGGGGGTCTGGAACACGTCACCGGCGGGGCGGATGGCCTCGTGGGCCTCCTGCGCGTTCTTGACCTTGCGGGTGTACTGGCGCGGCGTCGGGTGGACGTACTCCTCGCCGTAGAGCTGGCGGGCCTGGTTGCGTGCGGCGTCGATGGCCGACTGCGACAGCGTCGTCGAGTCGGTACGCATATAGGTGATGTAGCCGTTCTCGTACAGACGCTGCGCGATGCTCATCGTGCGCTCCGAGGACATCCGCAGCTTGCGGCCGGCTTCCTGCTGCAGCGTCGAGGTCATGAACGGCGCGTACGGGCGGCGGGTGTAGGGCTTCTGCTCGACCGAGGAGACCGACAGCTGGGCGCCGCGCAGACCACCGGCCAGCGCGTTCGCGGCGGCTTCGTCGAGGACGAGCACCTCACCGGGCTTCTTGACCGCGCCGAGGGAGTCGAAATCGCGGCCTGCGGCCACGCGGCGGCCGTCGACGGTGTTGAGCTTCGCGACGAACGTGGGCGGTGTGGCCTGCGCGTCGGACACGCTGGCGTCGAGTTCGGCGGTGACGTCCCAGTAGCCGGCGCTGCGGAATGCCATCCGCTCGCGTTCGCGCTGGACGATGATGCGCGTCGCCACCGACTGCACGCGGCCGGCCGACAGCTTCGGCGCGACCTTCTTCCACAACACGGGGCTGACCTCGTAGCCGTAGAGACGGTCCAGGATGCGACGGGTCTCCTGGGCGTCGACCAGGTCGTTGTCGAGGTCGCGGGGGTCCTCGGCGGCCGCACGGATCGCGGGCTCGGTGATCTCGTGGAACACCATCCGCTTGACCGGGATGCGCGGTTTCAGCGTCTCCAGCAGATGCCAGGCGATCGCCTCGCCCTCGCGGTCACCGTCGGTGGCCAGATAGAGCTCGTCGACGTTCTTGAGCTTGTCCTTCAGATCGGCGACGGTGGCCTTTTTATCTGGGCTGATGATGTAGAGCGGCTCGAAGTCGGCGTCGACGTTGACGCCGAGGCGCGCCCACGGTTCCGACTTGTACTTGGCCGGGACGTCGGCGGCCGCGCGCGGCAGGTCGCGGATGTGCCCGCGGGAGGACTCGACGACGTAGTTCGACCCCAGATAACCTGCGATTTTGCGCGCTTTGGTCGGCGACTCGACTATGACGAGTCGCCGCACGGACCCGTTCTTGCCGCTGCCGCGGTCCCCGTCAGCCACGTGACCTGTTCACTGATCCAGCTCCACCATTCTCCCGGCTGCCTGCGGTGTGCATTTACCCACACGACCCGCCGGGCAACTCACAATTTCGCACCCCGGGCTTGCCGACGCAAACCGTCCCCCTCGTCGCAGATCGTCTCAAACCGGCTCGATCCGCGGCCACTGAGCCAACGCCTCGACCGCCGCCGGGGGTTCCCCCACGTTCTCTACCAGGCGCGACAGGCGTCGACGGCCGCTGATCCGCAACGCCGGCCGGGACCCGCGGGTGCCGATCAGAGTCGGCGCGATCCCGACCCGCATCATCGCCGAAGCAAGCGCCGGATGCGTGTCGGGGGCATGCGGATCGAGTCCCAGCAGATACCGGTCGGCCTCGGGCGTACCCGCCGCGAGCGTCCAGGCGCGCAACTCGCGCGGACCGGGCAGCCACTGCGGCGGGACGGTCTTGACGGCCCCGCGGGTCCAGTCCACGGCGATGGCGACCAGCCGGACGTCCGCGGCGGTGCGCACCAGCGGGTGGCCCTCGTCGGTGCGGGTGATCTCGGGCTCCAGCCCGACGTCGGCGATCATCTCGGCCAGCGCGTCGGCGCGCCACCGCGCCTCGACCACCACCGACAGCCGTGCGGCCTGTCCCTCGGCGCCGCCCCGGAGCACCACCTGCCCGGGCCCGGCCAGAATGCCCGTCAGATCGGCGATCGCCGGGGGCACCGACTCCGCAGAAAAGAAGGACAACTGGCTCACACCGTCGACATTAAGCCAGCCCGCTCCGTTCGTGGACGCACGAAACAGAACACCCCCGCGTGTCCGGGTGGACGGCGCGGGGGTGTCGTAGAGGTCTTGGGTGTCGTGCTCAGACGGCGCGGACGCCGGTGGCCTGCGGGCCCTTGGGGCTCTGGCCGACCTCGAACTCGACCTTCTGGTTCTCTTCCAGGGTGCGGAAGCCGGAACCCTGGATCTCCGTGTAGTGGACGAATACGTCAGCGGAGCCGTCCTCGGGGGCGATGAAGCCGAAGCCCTTCTCCGCGTTGAACCACTTCACAGTTCCCTGTGGCATCTTTCGTACTTTCCTTCTCTTGGATTCACCGGGTGCGGTTCACCGTCTTTTCGGCAGACCGGGCCCGTTCCGACCGCCATACCTTCGTGGAGTGCTCGGAACTCGACCCGACCTACAACCCTCGCAGGAACCGCGATCGCAACGTCGTTCCTGCGGGTGCGAATACACGAACACAGAAGCTGCGACCGCGATCAGTCAACCACGTTCATGGCTGCCGCGACAGTCTCGCGGGGTTCCCGTAGTGAACAATTCACATAGACAAGGTCCGGGGCCGCACTACCGACGGCCCTCGACCGGGAGGGTCCGACGTGACAGAACCGGTGCCGGAGTTCGGCCGCGAGCTGCTCGCCTGCGCGGTCGAGGGCACCGCCGCCGACGAGCACCCCCTGCGCCACGTCGCAGATCTCCCGCCGCGACGCGCCACCTCGCACCCCTGGCCACCGTGGGCGGACCCAGATGTGGTGCAGGCGTTCCATGATCAGGGAATCCGGTCGCTGTGGTCCCACCAGCTGGCCGCGGCCGATCTCGCGCACGACGGTCGCCATGTGGTGTTGAGCACCGGCACCGCGTCGGGCAAGTCGCTGGCCTACCAACTGCCCATAGCGACGGAGCTGAAGCGCAATCCGCGCTCGCGGGTCCTCTACCTGTCACCGACGAAAGCACTGGGACACGACCAATTGCGTGCCGCCGCAGCGCTCACCGCGTCGGTACCCGGTCTCGACGATGTCGCGCCGACGCCGTACGACGGCGACAGCCCTTCCGAAGTACGCCGGTTCGCGCGCGAGCGATCCCGGTGGATCTTCTCCAACCCCGACATGATCCACCTGTCGCTGCTGCGCAACCATGCCCGCTGGGCGGTCTTCCTGCGCAACCTCCGGTATGTCGTGGTCGACGAATGTCATTACTACCGAGGTATTTTCGGGTCCAATGTGGCGATGGTCCTGCGGCGTCTGCTGCGCCTGTGCGCCCGCTACGCCCCGGCCGGCGACGTGTCCGGACCGACCGTCGTCTTCGCCAGCGCCACCACCGCACAACCCGCGGTCACCGCGTCGGAGCTCATCGGCCAGACCGTGGCCGAGGTGACCGAGGACGGCTCCCCGCAGGGCGCCCGCACGATCGCGCTGTGGGAGCCGGCGCTGATCCCGGATCTCCTCGGCGAGAACGGGGCTCCGGTGCGGCGATCGGCGGGCGCCGAGGCCGCCAGGGTGATGGCCGACCTGATCGCCGAGGGCGCGCGCACGCTGACGTTCGTGCGGTCCCGCCGTGGAGCGGAGCTGGCCGCGTTGGGCGCCAGAACCCGATTGGCCGACACCGCACCCGATCTGGCCGATCAGGTGGCGTCCTACCGGGCGGGCTACCTGGCCGAGGACCGGCGCCGGCTCGAGCGCGCACTCGCCGACGGCGAACTGCGCGGGATGGCCACCACCAACGCGCTCGAGCTCGGCGTGGACATCGCCGGTCTGGATGCCGTTGTGCTCGCCGGGTTTCCGGGCACCGTCGCCTCGTTCTGGCAGCAGGCCGGACGAGCCGGCCGCCGCGGTCAGGGCGCCCTCGTCGTCCTGATCGCCCGCGACGACCCGCTCGACACCTACCTGGTGCACCACCCCGCCGCGCTGCTCGACAAGCCGATCGAGCGCGTCGTGATCGACCCGGCCAACCCCTACGTGCTGGGCCCGCAACTACTCTGCGCGGCAACGGAATTGCCGTTGACCGAAGCCGAGGTCCGGATGTGGGACGCCGAATCGGTGGCCGCCGGACTCGTCGACGACGGTCTGCTGCGACGCCGCCCCAGCGGATTCTTCCCCGCGCCCGGCCTCGATCCACACCCCGCCGTCGACATCCGGGGATCGACCGGCGGTCAGATCGCGATCCTCGAGGACGGCACCGGCAGGATGCTCGGCAGCACGGGCGCCGGTCAGGCACCGGCGTCGGTGCACCCCGGCGCCGTCTATCTGCATCAGGGTGAGAGTTATGTCGTCGACTCACTCGATTGCGAGGACGGCATCGCGTTCGTGCACGCCGAGGATCCGGGTTATACAACGTTCGCTCGCGAGGTCACCGACATCAGCGTCACCGGGGCCGGAGAACGTTCCGGGCACGGCCCCGTCACCGTCGGGTTGGTCCCGGTGTCGGTCACCAACACCGTCACCGGATACCTGCGCCGCCGCCTCGACGGAGAGGTCATCGACTTCGTCGAACTCGACATGCCGACCCGCACCCTGAACACGATGGCAGCGATGTGCACGATCACCCCGGAAGCCCTGCAGGACGTCGGTATCGATCCCCTGCGGATACCGGGGGCGCTGCACGCGGCCGAGCACGCCGCAATCGGGTTGCTGCCGCTGATGGCCAGTTGCGATCGCGGAGACATCGGTGGCGTGTCCACGGCGGTCGGCCCGGTCGACGGACTGCCCACGATCTTCGTCTACGACGGCTATCCCGGCGGCGCCGGGTTCGCCGCCCGCGGATTCCGCACCCTGGCCCGGTGGTGGGAAGCCACGGCGTCGGCGATCGAGGCGTGCGAATGCCCGTCCGGATGCCCGTCGTGTGTGCAGTCGCCCAAGTGCGGCAACGGCAACGATCCACTCGACAAGGACGGGGCGATACGGGTGTTGCGTCTGGTCATCGGCGCACTCGAACACCGGCATCGCTGACCGGCCGCCGGCGAGGATCGACCCCTCAACGACCGTCACCGGCGCGCCGGAACCGCTGGATCGCCACGTGACGACGACTTCCGAAGGACTCCGAAAGCAGCTGGTTCCGGTCAAAAAGTACCCACTGAGCGCGTCGTATGCAATGGTTCGCACATTTTCCCCGACGCCGTTGCGCCGCCGCGGTGCGAGGATCGTCACTGATTTCGTACCTCGCTTCTCACCCGTGGGCCCGCGCACCCCTCGGTAGGATCGCTCCATGACCCACGACTGGATGCTCGTGGAAACGCTCGGCACCGAGCCCGTCGTCGTCGCACACGGCGACCACACCAAAGATCTGATCCCCATCGGCACGTTCCTGCGGCGCAACCCGCATCTGATGGCCATCCAGACCGCAATCGCCGAAACCGTGCGCGCCGCGACCGGACTGACCAGCATCACCCCGAAGAACGACCGGGTCATCCGCACCGAGGTCGTCCAGATGTCCGACGGCCGGATCCACGGGGTCCAGCTGTGGCTCGGTGCGCCCGACGAGACGGCGCCCGAGCGGCCGTTGGTGGGACCGCTGCTGTGGGACCTGGAGGCGGGCACCGCGACCGACACCACCGAATCGCTGCAGGTGGGCGGCTGGGATCCGGCCAGACAGGCCAGGCGGGGACGCGCGTTCGCCGACGACCTGCCGCGGCGCGACCTCAACCCGAACGAAACCGAGGTGATCAGCATGGTGATCCGCCCCGAACCGGGCACCACCATCTGCAACACCTGGGACGTCACCGATTACCGCGGCGAGGCGATCACCGTCGGGTTCGTGGCGCGGTCACTGCCCGAGGTCGGAGACGACGGTCGGGAACGGCTGATCTGCCGGGCCATGAACTGGCGCAGCGTCCGCGAGGGCGCCGGCATCCAGCACGACGTGCTCGCGCAGCGGATCCTCGACGGGCTGGCGGTGCCAGGTGTGCACCGGGCACTCGTGGACCCGAAGCACTGGACCCTGCTGAAGTGGCTGGACGACCCGGTGCCGTTCTTCAATTGGCGCGCAGGCGGGTTGCGCTCGGATGTGGTGCATCCGCAGGACATGCCCGAACTGGACGCGATGGCGACCGAGTTCGCCGACGGAGCGACCGCGCGGGTGCTGCGCCTGGCCGGCAACCAGGGCGGTTGGGTGCCGGTGCACGTCACCATCAATCGGGTGCCGCTGGGCAAGGGCATCGACGCGGGACTGGCGACGCTGCGCCTGCCCACCCCGGCCGAGCTTGCCGACGCGCGTCTCGACGAGCCCGCGCCCGCTGTTCGCAACTCCCGGAAACTGTTCTCCCACAAGGGGACCGAAACCCGGGCCTGACCGGATTCTCAGTCGGGCTTGTTCCCGTTGCCCCGGCCGTTGTTGCCCTTCTCGCCCTTCTTGTCGGGACCCTTCTTCGACCCGTTGTCCGGCGGCGGCGCCTGAGTCACGGGCACGATCGGCGGCGGGAGTGGCGCCGCGCTGGTCGGCGGCGGGACGCTCGTGGGCGGTGGTGGTGCGGTCGTGCTCGTGCCGACGGTCTGCATCGGCGGCGGTGAGGAGAACGGATCGAGCGCCAACGCCAGCGCTGCGACGGTGAAGGCGAGGACCGCGGCGACGGCCATCAGATACATGCGGGCACGGGTGGGCGGCGGCGGGACTGCGGTCGGGTAGCCGACCGCAGCCGAGGTGAAGCCGGCCGACGGTGGCAGAGGCTGGGCCAGCACCCGGGTCCCCGCCCGCGGGGGTGGGGCGGGAGGCGGGGCGCTGTTCAGCGCGAGGGGATCGCCGGCCAGTGCGGCACGCATCTGCGGGGCACTGCCGAAGCGCAGCCTCGGGTCCCGGCTCATCGCGCGGTCGATGACGGCGACCAGCGCGGGATCGGCGGTGACGCTCAGCGCGCGCAGCGGCGGCGGGGGCACGTCGATGATGGCCCGGGCCAGAGCCGCCGGGTTGTCCTGCGGAAAGGCGCGGCGTCCCAGCAACGCCTCGTAACCCATGACCCCGACGGCGTAGAGATCGTCGGCGACCGAGGCGGGCGCACCCATCACCCGCTCGGGGCTCAGGTAGCAGAGGGTGCCGACGATCTGGCCGGTCGCGGTGTGGGCGGCGCCGGCGCTCTTCGCGATGCCGAAGTCCGCGACCTTCACCGAATCGCCGGCAGTGGTGAGCAGGATGTTGGCGGGCTTGATATCGCGGTGCAGAACCCCCGCCGCATGCGCGACGGACAGGGCCGCCAACACCTCGTCGAGCACGCGCCGGACCTGCGGGGCCGGCATCGGCCCCTGCTCGATGACGTCGGCGAGAGTGCGGCCCGGCAGTCGCTCCATGACGATGAACGGCGCGCTGTCGTGCTCGCCGAAGTCGTGGATCGCGACGATGTTCGGATGGGACAGTCGCGCGGCCGATCGGGCCTCGTCCTCGAAGCGCCGCCGGACGCTGTCATCGCTGCTCTGTGAGGGATACAGCAGTTTGACCGCGACGCTGCGGTCCAGACGCGTGTCCCAGCCGTCGCGGACCTCGGCCATTCCGCCACGACCGAGAAGACCTCTCAGTTGGTAGCGGCCGGCGAGCATCTCGGCGGTCATGGCGCTTGCGTATCCCTCCTTGCGCGGGCGTAAACCCGTGGAGCCGGGTCGCTCCGCCCCACGACGCTAGCCGCTTCGGTCGGCAGGGCCGGCACGGGCCGACGCGCTCGCCGATCCGACCAGCGGGCCGCCCAGCGACACACCGGCGTCGGCACGGACCACGACGTCGAGTCCGTCAACGGCGCATTCGCCGAGTGTCGAGCGCATCGCCCGCACGATCTGGTCGGCGATCCGGCACGCGGCGTCGTGTCCGTCGGCCAACCGTCCGGCGGCGCCCAGCGCGGCGAGGTCGGCGGCCGCCTGCGCGCGGTGACGGGCGGCCACCGCCGAGCCGAGGACCGCCCCGCCGCAGGTGACCGCGAGCAGGGCCACGCACATCACCGCGGCGAGCACGGTCGCCGAGCCGCGGTCGTCAGCCGCCCGGTTCCAGCGCCGAGACACCTTCGGCACTGATCGAGACGGCGGGCAGCAGCGCCGACCTGGCCGTGACCCGCGCGATCGCGAACGCCCCGTCGCGTCGTATCTCGACCGCCGCACCCGACGGGGCGATCTGCTGGGCCACCCGTGCCGCGGCCGCGCTGTCCCCGCGCGCCGCCAACCGCGCCGCCTCCCGCGCGGCGTCGATGCAGCGGACCTGCATCGACACCGCGGTGAGCCCCGCCAGGCAGACAGCAAGAACGGCCACGAGTGCCACCGTTGCGAAAGCCGCTTCCGCGGTGGCGATTCCGGATTCCTCACTCAGACGTTGGTGCTCAGTGCCCGGTTGATGATGTTGGTCAGTGCGCTGACGATCGAATCGCCGGTGACGACCGTGTAGAGGATCGCACCGAACGCCGCGGCCGCAATCGTCCCGATGGCGTATTCCACCGTGGACATGCCGTCGTCGGCGACCGCCAGCAGAACCAGCCTGACCCGTAGCTCCTGTAACCGTTGTCTGATCATCCATTTCTCCTTTGCATTCCGTCACAGCACTCCCGACTGCAGGACGTCTCCGGCCAGCCCGGCGACGACGGGAACGATCCCCAGGCACAGAAACGCCGGGAGGTAACACAATCCGAGTGGCCCGGCCATCAACACCGCCGCACGCTCCGCCCGGGCGCCCGCCGCGTCGACGGCGTCAGCGCGCAGCTGCACCGCGAGTTCCTCGACTCCGTGGGCGAGGGCGCTGCCCGAGCTTGCGGATCGTCGCGCCATCCGCAGGAAGCTCTCCAGGTGGCCGCCGATCGGATTCTGGGCCGAGTTGCGCTCCCCCGCATCGGGATTCGCCCATGCGCGGGCAGGGTCCGCCCCGAGTGCCAGCAGGTCGGCGGCCCGGCTCAGCAGCGCCGCCATCGCCGGCGGCGCGGACGCCGCGACCGCTCCGGCCGCGGTCGAGACCGCCATCCCCGAGGTCAGGCAGGCGGCGAGGAGGTCGAGACTGGCCGCCACCGTCAGTGCGTCGCCGTCGACCGGCCGAGCGACGGCATCACCCACCGGCACCAGACCACGGCGCACCCGTGCCGCCGAGGTCGCCGGCAGCGCGACCAACGCCGAGGCGAGAAACACTGCAGCCCAGGTCATGTCAACACCTGCGCGGTGATCCGGTCCGACCACAGGAGGCCGGCGCAGACGAAGACGGTGCCCACGAGCAACAACCACCCGCCCGCTCCGCCGGACAGCAGGAAAGCCAGCGGCTCGGCCCCGATGGCATGGCCGAGCAGGACTCCCAGCACCGGCAGCCCCGCCAGGATCACCGCCGTCGCGCGCGCACCCGCCATCCCGGACTCCACGCGGCCGCGGAAGCGTTCCCGCTCGGTGATGTCGCGTTGGGCCGCCCGCATCAGCGCCGCGATCGCGAGGCCGTGCGTCTGCGCCAGCTGCCAACACACGGCGAGCCGGTCCCAGTGTCCCGGCGAGGGTGACCTCCGCCCCTCGGCGCGCAGACCGGCGGGGACGTCGGCCCCGAGCAGGGCTCGCGCCGCGACAGCGTTGAGCGACTCGGCGATGCGGCCGCGGGCCTCATGACCGGCGACGGTGATCGCCGCGACCGGATGCGCACCGACACGCAGCTCGCCGACGAGGACGTCGAGAGCGTCCTGCAGCGCGGTGGCCTCGGCGGTGCGGCGGCGGTGCGCTCGGGTCACCCGCCGGCGGGCGCCCAGTGTCGCGAGCAACAGGCCCAGCGCCGCCGCCGTCGTCGGCGTGTGCACGGCAGCGACCGTCAGGCACGCGATCGCAGCCGGCAGCTGTCCGGGCAGCCGCCGTCGCGGTGTCGACGTCCTGCGCAGCACCGGTGCCCGCAGGCGAGCATCCGTCGGCGCGGTCAGCACCGCCACCGCGAGGGCCAGCGCCGCGAGGGTCATGACCCGTCCCTGGCGCGAAGCAGGGCGTGTAGCTCCCCGGCGCCCGGGCCGAAGCCGTCGTCCCGGTGCCAGCACCGCACGACGTCGACGCTGCCGCCCTCGGCCCGGTGCAGCAGCCCGATCTCGGCGAGATGTCGCCGACCCGCGCGGTCGCGAGCGACGTGCAACACCACCTGGATCGCGGCGGCGAGCTGGCTGTGCAGCGCCGCACGGTCGAGCCCGCCGAGCGCGGCGAGAGCCTCGAAGCGGGCGGGCACCTCCGCCGGGCTGTTCGCGTGCACGGTGCCCGCGCCGCCGTCGTGTCCGGTGTTCAGCGCCGAGAGCAGGTCGACCACCTCGGGTCCCCGGACCTCGCCGATCACGATGCGGTCGGGACGCATCCGCAGCGCCTGCCGGACCAGGTCGCGCACCGTGACTTCCCCGGCCCCTTCGACGTTGGCGCCGCGCGCGACGAGTTTCACCAGATGCGGATGATCCGGCGCGAGCTCGGCGGCGTCTTCGACGCAGACGATGCGCTCGGTGTGCGGCACCGCGGCCAGCAGCGCCGCCAACAGGGTCGTCTTGCCCGCGCCCGTTCCTCCGGAGACGACGAACGCGAGCCTCGCGGCGAGGATGTCGCGCAGCAGTCCGGCGGCCTCGAGGGTGAGGGTTCCCGCGGCGGTCAGCGCGTCGAGGTTCTGGTTGGCCGGCCTCAGCACCCGTAGCGACAGGCAGGTGCCCGCCGCCGCGACCGGGGGCAGTATCGCGTGCAACCGCACGGTGAGCTGCCCGCCCGGGCCCGGCGCGAGCAGATGCCCGTCCACCCACGGCTGGGCCTCGTCGAGGCGCCGGCCCGCGGTCAGCGCCAGCCGTTGGGCGAGCCGGCGCACCGCGGCCTCGTCAGCGAATCGCACCGAGGTGCGCCGCAAACCGCGTCCGTCGTCGATCCACACCGCATCCGGAGCCGTCACGAGCACGTCGGTGGTGCCGGGGGCCGACAGCAGCGGATCGAGCGCGCCGGCACCGGTGAGCTCGGTCTGCAACTCGCGCAGACTCCTCAGCACCTCGGCATCGCCGAGCACGCCACCGGACTCCGCACGGATCGCGGCAGCGACGACGCTCGGCCGAAGCGGGGCCGTCTCCCGGGCGAGTCGTTCCCGGACCCGATCGACCAGCGGAGCGCTCATGCGGCCGTCTCCGCCGTCCGGTCCAGATGTGGATTCAGCCCGAGGACCGACAGCACCTCGCGCGCCGCGCGCGCCAGCGGCGAACGGGACCGGACGCGCAAACCGCCGCGTTCGAGAGCGGACTCGATGCCGGGCTGTGGCCGCATCGCCGTCAGAACGGGCAGGCCGACGATCCGCGCCACATCAGCGGGCCGCAGGCCTCCGGGAGCGGGACCGCGCACGACGACGCCGGTGTTCGGGTTGGCGGCGGTGACCCACTGCGCGGTGGCCGCCGAGGCGGCACACGACCGCAGATCTGCTGGGGTGACCAACACCACGAGATCCGCCGCCGCCACCGCGGTTTCGGCGGCGGCGCCCGGTCGGCGTGCCACGTCGCACACCACGGTGACCCCGCCTCGGCTCCCCGCGTCGATCACCGCCCCCAGCGGGGCGGGGTCGATGTCGTTGCTGGATCTGTCACCAGACAACACACGGCTGCCCGACAGGACGGCCACCCCGTGACGTCTCGGGAGTGCATCGCGCAGCGCCGCATAGCCGACCCTGCCGCCGGCCAGCGACAGGTCCGGCCACCTCAGCCCCGGTTCGGTCTCACTGCCCAACACCAGGTCGAGGCCACCGCCCCACGGATCCCCGTCGATCAGAAGGGATTCCGTCGCCGACTGCGCGACGGCGGTCGCGAACACCGACGCGCCGCCGCCGCCGCGACCCGCCAGGACAGCCACGATCGGACCTCGTCGCCGGGGATCGCGAGCCGCTTCGGCGGCATCGGAGAGGGCCGCCATAAGGTCGCGGTCCTCGGCAGGCAACGTCACGATCTGTTGCGCACCAACCGCCACGGCCACCTCCCAGTCGTCCGCACCGGGCGCTTCGGCGCTGATCAGCAGCACTCGGGAACGTCGGGGCAGGCCGCGCGCGGCACACCGGCGGGCCGCCGCGCCGTCGACGAGCACCGCGGCGGCGCCGGTCCACACCCGCCGGCTGGACGGGTCGTCGGTGCGCACCATCCGCAGCCCCGCGGCGGCCGCGACGCGTTCTACATGACTGTTGAGCGTGGGGTCTTCGACCAGCGCCAGCACGCCCTCGGCAGTGTCCATGGGCCAAGCCTGGGGCGGGGCGGCTCAGCTCCGAAAGACCGAAAAGCCGCATCTGTGGATCAACGCGGATCTGTGGACAGCCGGCGATATGCCTACTGAAAACACCGTTCCGCTACCGACTAAGAGGTCGTCAACTATCCGCGTGACGAAAACACCCCACAAAAGGGACGACCCCCGCCAGGGGGGAGGAGGCGGAGGTCGTCGTGTATCAGCCCCGGGGGGTCGGGCTGATGCACACTCGGCATAAGCCGAGTAATGCCCACTATACACACGCCAGTCTGGCCCAGCGCAAGTATCGAATTGGCAACGACGCGTGCCGATGTCAAAAGTGTTAGGGGCGGGACACGTGTCGTGAACTGCCAATTTGTACGATCTGCCGCTAATTGTCACATACGACACCTCTATGCTGACGGGGTGACGTCATCGGACCCGGTGGTCGGCGGTGGCCGCGCGCCCGACATGCCAGTCGAACCGGAGCGCCCAATTCGAACCGCGGCGTTCTTCGACCTCGACAAAACGGTGATCGCCAAATCGAGCACTTTGGCTTTCAGCAAACCGTTCTTCAGCCAAGGGCTAATCAACCGCCGCGCAGTACTGAAGTCGACCTACGCGCAATTCCTGTTCTCGATGTCAGGCGCCGACCACGACCAGATGGACCGGATGCGCAATTACCTCACCACCATGTGCGCGGGATGGGACGTCGAGCAGGTCAAAGCGGTCGTCGGCGAGACGTTGCACGACATCGTCGATCCCCTGGTGTTCGCCGAGGCAGCCGAGCTCATCGCCGATCACAAGCGCTGCGGTCGCGACGTCGTGGTGGTCTCGGCATCCGGCGAGGAGATCGTCGCGCCGATCGCGCGGGCTCTCGGCGCGACCCATGCGATGGCGACACGCATGGTGGTCGAGGACGGCAGATACACCGGCGACATCGCGTTCTACTGCTACGGCGAAGGCAAGGCCGAAGCCATCCGGGCTCTCGCCGATCGCGAGGGTTACGCGCTCGAGCATTGCTATGCCTACTCCGACTCGATCACCGACATCCCGATGCTCGAGTCCGTCGGCCATCCCACCGTCGTCAACCCGGACCGGGGCCTGCGCAAGGAGGCCACCGCGCGCGGCTGGCCGGTGCGCGCGTTCTCCAAGCCGGTGTCGCTACGCGACCGGCTGCCGGCCGCCCCGTCGGGTGCCGCCGTCGCGACCACCGCCGCGGTCGGCTTCAGCGCGCTGGCCGCCGGCGCGCTGACCTACTCGCTGTTGCGCCGGTTCGCGTTCTGACCCCGGTTACCCGCAGGTAGCTGAGCGACCCGAGTAACGATCTGGGGACGCGGCCCGTTTTGCCCTTGAAGTGACCGAGATCACGTAGTACAAAGGAGTCACGGAAGTTGAGCAAGGCCAAGGCCGAGCCGGAAGAGAAGGCTCGATCTCCCGAACTCAGCTCCCCAGCACGGGTCCCGGAACCCACGCGGAGCACATACCGCCATACAGGTAAAAGCGTTGCGGGCCTGCGTAGTTGCGAAAATCGAATGACCTCGACGGCCCTTTGGGTGGGGCTGCGGTCATAGCGAGTCGCAAAGGCGCCGAGGCCATCCACGCAACCCATCACGCACGCTTGGTATCCGGATTCCCGTGTTGGCGGGCGGTGAGCCGATGTGGTCGGAAGACCATACGGATCGCCGCCCGCTTCATTTTGCTGGTGGCAGTTCACGCCCCGGGCCGGAGCACTACCCCTGAGCCGACGGGGCCTGCGCGATCGAGAGCGCTTCGCGGGCTCCCGCGTGCAGGCCTTCACAGCTGAGCAACAGCCACGCGGTCAGACCGTCCGGGGTTCCGGAGGCGAAGCCGCGGGCGGCTGCCCGGTAGTCGTTGGAGCGCCGCATCCAGTGCACCTCGGGAACCCCGAGGCCGTGCGGGTCCAGACCGCTGGCGATCGTGATCAGACGTGAGACGCCCCGGGCGACCACCCCGTCGGCACTGCCGAACGGCTCCAGCGTCAGAAGCTCCCCGTGCGCCACCGCCGCCAGGATCGAGGCGGGCACCCGCGTCCCTCCCGTCGCCAGGTCGGCCAGCAGTTCCAGTCGCCGTCCGGCGCCTTCCCGCGGCCGGCCGAGCGCGTCGTCGTCGACGAGGTCGGCCGCCGCCAGGGAGTGCAGCCGCGCGATCGCCTGCAGCGGAGCGCGCCGCCACACCCCGACGAGCGTTCCTTCCCCACCCTCCAGCGCCTCGGCCACCCGGATGGCGCCGGCCAGGACGGGTTCGGTGCCGTCGGGCGGGAACTGCAGAGCGCCGCCGTCGAGCACCGACGAGGCCCGTGCGGCCCGCAGCGACGCCTCGGCCGCGTTCTGCGGCCAGCCCCGCAGATTGGCGCGGTGACGGTGCGCGCGCCCGAGCGCCTCGCGCGCTTCGTCGGCAGCCGCGGCGACGCCGGGCAACTCCGTGAGCGGGGCCAACGGATCTCGGCTGCTGGTCACGGTCGCCCACGCTAGCCGACCGCTGGGCCGCCGAGCCATCGCCGTTCGTCGCTGATCACATGCCGCCCGCAGCGTCAGTTGTGAGTTGGCGGTTTCAGCGACGGGCCGAGTGACTACCCTCACAACCATGACCGAGACGCACGTCGATATTCCGTCGTCCTACCCACCGGATCCCGGGTTCGCCGAGAACGCGAACGCGACCGAGGCACTGTACGAGCAGGCTGACGCCGACCGGCTCGAGTTCTGGGCCGAGCAGGCCCGCCGCCTGGCCTGGGAGACTCCGTTCGACGAGGTTCTGGACTGGTCGGAGGCGCCGTTCGCGAAGTGGTTCGTCGGCGGCACGCTCAATGTGGCCTACAACTGCGTCGACCGCCACGTCGAGGCCGGCAACGGCGACCGGGTCGCGATCCACTGGGTCGGTGAGCCGGTCGAGCACTCCCGCGACATCACCTACGCCGAGCTCAAGGACGAGGTGTGCCGGGCCGCCAACGCACTCACCGACCTGGGCCTGACGGCCGGCGACCGCGTCGCGATCTACATGCCGATGGTGCCCGAGGCGATCATCGCGATGCTCGCGTGCGCACGTCTGGGCGCCATGCACAGCGTCGTGTTCGCCGGGTTCTCGGCCAGTGCGCTCAAGGCCCGCATCGAGGATGCCCAGGCCAAGCTCGTCATCACCACCGACGGGCAGTACCGCCGCGGGTCGGCGGTCTCCCTCAAGACCGGCGTGGACGAGGCCATCGACGGACTCGGGGAGGACAGCCCCGTCGAGCACGTGCTGGTGGTGCGGCGTACCGGCATCGACACACCGTGGACGCCGGACCGCGACCTGTGGTGGGACGAGACCGTGCCCGAAGCGGACACCGAGCACACGCCGGAGGCGTTCGACTCCGAGCAGCCGCTGTTCCTTCTCTATACCTCGGGAACGACCGGCAAGCCCAAGGGCATCGTGCACACCTCGGGCGGCTACCTGACCCAGACCGCCTACACCCACCACAACGTCTTCGACCTCAAGCCGGAGTCGGACGTCTACTGGTGCACCGCCGACATCGGCTGGGTCACCGGGCACAGCTACATCGTCTACGGACCGCTGGCCAACGGCGCCACGCAGGTGGTCTACGAGGGCACGCCGGCCTCCCCCACCGAGCACCGTCATTTCGAGATCATCGAGAAGTACGGCGTGACGATCTACTACACCGCGCCGACGCTGGTGCGCACGTTCATGCGGTGGGGACGCCAGATCCCCGCCGAGCACGATCTGTCCAGCCTGCGGCTGCTGGGTTCGGTCGGCGAGCCCATCAACCCGGAGGCGTGGCGCTGGTACCGGATGGCGTTCGGCAAGGACAAGACCCCGATCGTCGACACCTGGTGGCAGACCGAGACCGGCGCGATCATGATCTCGCCGCTGCCGGGCGTGACGCACTGCAAGCCCGGTTCGGCGATGCGCGCGCTGCCGGGGATCTCGGCCAAGGTCGTCGACGACGACGGCAACGAACTGGAGCGTTCCCCCGACCACGGCGAGCACGCCACCGGATACCTGGTCTTGGATCAGCCATGGCCGGCGATGCTGCGCGGCATCTGGGGTGATCCGGAGCGGTTCAAGGAGACCTACTGGTCCCGGTTCGCCGAGAAGGGCTGGTACTTCGCCGGCGACGGCGCCCGCATCGGCAGCGACGGCGAGATCTGGGTGCTGGGCCGCATCGATGACGTCATGAACATCTCGGGGCACCGCATCTCCACCGCGGAGGTGGAATCGGCGCTGGTCGGGCATTCGGGGGTGGCCGAGGCCGCCGTCGTCGGGGCCACCGACGAACACACCGGTCAGGCGATCTGCGCGTTCGTGATCCTGAAGTCCAGTGCGCACGGCGGCGAGGAGAACATGATCGACGAGCTGCGCGCCGAGGTCGCCAAGGAGATCTCCCCGATCGCCAAACCGCGCGAGATCCACGTCGTGCCGGAGCTGCCGAAGACCCGCAGCGGAAAGATCATGCGCCGCCTGCTGCGCGACGTGGCCGAGGGTCGCGAACTCGGCGACACGTCGACGCTGGTCGACCCGAGCGTGTTCGAGGCGATCCGGGCCAGCAAGTAGGGGCTCAGCGGGCCCCGACCGGAACGAAACCGCTGCCGGGCCTGCCCTTGGCGGTGATGTCGGCCAGCTGCGTGTTGATCGACATCGTCACCGCGGGCGTGTGCAGCGGGATGAACTTGACGACGCACGTCGGCAGGTCCTCGGAGAATGCTCCGTGCAGCATGCCGACCAGTTGATTGTTCACCGTCACGGGCCCGCCCGAGTCACCCGGCCCACCGCACACCTGGTTGAGGATGGTCCCCGGCTCCTGACCGGGCCCCCAGGTCACGCCGCACGAGTAGCCGGTCGATCGACCCAGCTTGCAGGCGACCTCACCGAACGCCGGATCCGGGCCCAGACCGTCGATGCGGAAGCCGTTGACCTCGTTGACGGGCGTGACCTTGGCCGGGTCGAACTTGATGACCGCGTAGTCGAGGATGTCGTTGCCCGCCACCATCTCGCCGACGACGCCGGCGTTCGGTGCGGCTTCGGACGCGACGACGGCGCCGGGCCCCCCGCAGTGCGCCGAGGTGAACCCGACGAGATCGCCGCGGTTGTCGGTGCCGATGGCGGTCAGCGTGCACAGGGTCTCGCCGTTGACGATCAGACCGGAGCCTCCGCCGAGCGGCACGCCCGTCTGCGCGGACGCCGCACCGGCGCCGAGTCCGGCGCAGATGCCCGCCAGGGCGATCACAGGGGCGATCACAGAGGCGATCAGCAGCCTCAGGCTGGTGGTCTTCACGAAGAGTCCTCTCGTATCGATGTGCCCGAACGGCGTGAAAACCCTTGAAGTCCCCGACGTGCCCGACCCGCCCTGCAAGGAATCCGCAGTCTATCGTCGGCCGGGAGCGTTTAGCGGGACGCCACGTGGCAACATGAACGCGACCGACAACTTCAGGCGGGAAGGAAGCTTGCACGTGAGCGACCGCAAGAACGACGTGCCCAACACCGTGACGTCGATCCCGCTGGTGGATCCGCACGCCCCCAAGCCTGATCCGTCGATCGGCGATCTGGTCAAGGACGCCACCGCCCAGGTGTCGACCCTGGTGCGTGCCGAGGTGGAGCTGGCCAAGGCCGAGATCACCCGGGATGTGAAGAAGGGCCTCACCGGCAGCGTCTTCTTCATCGCCGCCCTGGTCGTGTTGTTCTATTCGACGTTCTTTTTCTTCTTCTTCCTGGCCGAGTTGCTCGACAACTGGCTGTGGAAGTGGGCCGCCTATCTGATCGTGTTCGGGATCATGGTGGTGCTGACCGCGCTGTTGGCGCTGTTCGGATATCTGAAGGTGCGCCGGATCCGCGGCCCGCAGAAGACGATCGAGACCGTCAAGGAACTCCCGGACGCGTTCACGCCCGGACCCGACAAGCGGGCCGTCGCGGCGTCGAAGGACAACCTGCCTGCGACGCAAAAAGACCCGTCAGGCTGGTAGTGACCCCACCCGATCCGTCGGTCGTGCGCATCGGCGGACCGTGGCGCCATCTCGATGTGCACGCCAACGGGATCCGTTTCCATGTCGTGGAGGCGCAGCGTCCCTCCGGGGCCGACGACGTGACCCGGCCGCTGACGGATCGGCCCCTGGTCATCCTCCTGCACGGCTTCGGCTCGTTCTGGTGGTCGTGGCGTCATCAACTCACGGGGCTGAGCGGTGCCCGGCTGGTGGCCGTCGACCTGCGCGGGTACGGCGGCAGCGACAAGCCGCCGCGCGGCTACGACGGCTGGACCCTGGCCGGGGACACGGCGGGGCTGGTCCGCGCGCTGGGCCACAACTCCGCGACGCTGGTCGGTCACGCCGACGGCGGCCTGGTCTGCTGGGCCACCTCGGTGTTGCACCCCCGGGTGGTCAAGGCGATCGCGGTGGTCAGCTCACCGCATCCGTCCGCGCTGCGGGCCTCGGCGCTGCGCAGACGCGATCAGGGCCGGGCACTGCTGCCGTCGATGCTGCGCTACCAGGTGCCCATGCGGCCCGAGCGTGCCCTCACCCGGCACAACGGTGCCGAACTCGAGCGCCTCGTGCGCAGCCGGGCGAGCGAAAAATGGCAGGTCAGCGAGGACTTCGCGGAAACGGTCGGACATCTGCGGCGCGCGGTGCAGATCCCGTCGGCGGCCCACTGCGCCCTCGAATATCAACGGTGGGCGGTGCGCAGCCAGCTGCGCGCAGAGGGGCGGCGGTTCATGCGGTCGATGCGGGCGCCGCTGTCGGTGCCGATGCTGCACCTGCGCGGGGACGCCGACCCGTACGTGCTGCCCGATCCGGTGTACCGGACCCAGCGCTACGCCCCGCACGGACGCTACGTGTCGATCGCCGGCGCGGGACATTTCGCCCACGAGGAGCAGCCCGCAGCCGTCAACGCCCAGCTGTCACGGTTCCTGAGTCAGGTCTACGCCTGAGCCGACGGCCGCACTGCTAGCCCGAGCTGATGCACGTCCCCGTCGGGACCAGGTCGACGTTGCCGACCCTGGCCATCTGGGCGGCCACCTCGTCGGCGGTGAGCACGAAGCCGGTGTCGATGTCGTCGACCGCGGCGCCGAACACCACCCCGAGCACCTTGCCCTGCCTGTTGACCATCGGACCGCCCGAATTGCCCTGTCGCACCGTGCCCCTGATCGTGTACACCTCGCGGGTCACGGTGGTCGAGCGGTAGATGTCGGGGCCATTGAGCTCGATGACCTCGCGGACACGGGCCGGCGTCGCGGTGAAATCGCCGCCGCCGGGATAGCCGAGCACGATGCCGTCGGTGCCGGTCTGGGCCAGCGCGTCGACGAACTGCAGCGGCACCGACGGCAGGTCCGGAACGTCGAGGATCGAGATGTCGGCGTTCGGGTCGTAGGACACCACGCCGGCGGTGTACTCCTGGCCGTCCACCTCGACGGTGACGGTGTCGGATCCCGCGACGACGTGGGCGTTCGACATCACCCGGTTGGGGGCGACCACGAACCCGGTGCCCTCCAGGACCTTCTGGCAGCTCTGGGCGACACCCTTGACCTTGACCACGCTGGAGCGCGTCTGGTTGACCACCGGCGAGGTGGCCAGAGCCGGGTCGGGCGCGTCGACGGCGGCGACGGGGGTGGGGCCGAACGGTTTGAGGACGTCGTGCAGGCCCGCGTTCTCCCACACCGACGACATCCGGTCGGGTACCGAACGCAGCCAGTCCGGCGCCACGGCGTCGACTTCGGCGATGACCCGGGAACCCGAGACGGCGGCGGCCAGGTTGGGTTGCGGCGACGACACCAGGGCCGTGCCGAGCAGCCATGCGGCGGTGAGCACCAGCACCAGCTGCAACGCGACGCCCACGACGGAGTCGACGATTCGCAGGCCGGGGTTGCGGATGGCGCCCCGGACCGCTCTGCCGAGGACGACGCCGGCGATCTCGCCGATCACCACGAGCACCAGGATCAGGAACAGGGTGGCGAACAGCTTGGTGCGGGGCCCACTGATGTGGTCCACCACGTGCGGCGCCAGCAGGATCCCCGCGCCCGCACCCAGCACGACGCCGACCAGCGCCATCAACGAGCCGGGCGCCCCTGAGCGCCAGCCCGAGACGGCAGCGAGCATCGCCACGGCGAGGATCGCGATATCAAGCCATTGTGAGGAGTTCATCGTTGGGCCTCACCGTAGCTGTCCTCGGCGTCGAGCAGCGCCATTGCATCGCGCAGTTCGTACAGTTTGTCGTTTTCCCAGGGCACGGCCCATCCGGCGACGTCGAGCATCGCCGAGATCACCTGCCCGGTGAATCCCCACACCAGCATCTCGTTGAGCAGAAACGCCGGTCCCGCGGTGCGACGGGTGTTCTCGTCGCGGTAGACCATGATCCGGTTCTCCGGGTTGACGAAGGCCCGCACCGGAACTCGTGCGACGTGCGCCGTCTCGGAGGTGTCGACGACGTCGACCGGGCCGGGATCGGCGGAGTACGCCAGGACGGGCACCACATGGAAGCCCGACGGCGGGATGAACATCTTCTCCAGCGTCGCCAACGGCCGCAGTCGCCCCGCGTCGAGCCCGGTTTCCTCGGCTGCCTCGCGCAGCGCGGTGTGCACCGGGCTGCGGTCGTCGGGATCGGCGGCGCCGCCGGGGAACGCGGCCTGTCCGGCGTGGTGGCGCAGCGTCGCGGCGCGGACGGTGACCAGCAGGTCGGCATGCTCGGGCAGGGTGCCGCGCTCGCCCTCCTCGGGTCCGGAGAACAGCACCAGCACCGCGGCGTCGCGGCGGGTGCCGGTGACCGCGGCGGTGGTGCTGGCGGCGGTCAGCGCGGCGAGAACCTCGGCGGGCACCCGGCGGCGGTAGGCGTTCTTGACCGCGCCGGGTTGGTCGACCAGCGGGGCCAGCCAGGGGGGTGCCGCCGACGGGATCAGTTCACCCTCGCGGCTGTCCCAGCTCACGCGACTCCAATCTTCGGGTCGACCGCTGCGGCGATGTCGTCGGCCGTCGCGAAGGACCGGGGCAGGATTTCGGCAACGCTACCGTCGGCGCGCAGCACGACGGTCGCGGGCATCACGTTCGGGACCTGCAGTGCCGCGGCGATGCTTCGCCGGCCGTCCTGCACGGTCGGCAGGTGCACACCGAGTTCGGCGAGCCGGATCAGCGCCGCGCTCTCGTTCTCGTCCTGGTGCACGGTCAGCACGAGCACCTCGGGCCCGACGCGGCGCTGGTACTCGGCCATCGCGGGGAGTTCGTCGGCGCAGGGCCCGCACCAGTACGCCCACAGGTTCAGCACGACGGGACGTCCGGCCACCGCGGCGGCGATGTCGGTCGGCGCTCCGTCGCCGACACATTCGAGGACGATGCCGCGCAGCGGGGCCGGGCCCTGCCCCTCCCCCGGGGCGGGACACGGTTCGAGGCCGGCGGCCGCGCGCAGGCCGGCGAGCGCCTCCGGGGTGTCGGCGTCGCGCTTGTCGCGGGCCGACACCGTGTCGCGGGCGTCGTTACCCGCCGGCGACGCCGGGTCCTGCGCGTCGAGTTCCGACCAGAACGCGACGCCGAGCGCGACGAGGATCACCAACGCCACGACGCTCCACCGGGCCGATGCGCTCACGGCGTGCCTAGAGCCCGGCCAGCGCCAGCAGATGCTCGGTCTCGGGACCTTTCACCAGCGCAGCGGCGATCAACGGATCGGTGGGACCTGTGCCGTAGGACGGGCAGTCCTTGGCGAGGACGCACACCCCGCAGGCCGGCTTGCGGGCGTGGCAGACCCGCCGGCCGTGGAAGATCACCCGGTGGCTGAGCAGCGTCCATTCGCTGCGTTCGATCAGATCGCCGACGATGTGCTCGACCTTCACCGGGTCTTCCTCCGCGGTCCACCGCCAGCGCCGGACGAGCCGGCCGAAATGGGTGTCGACGGTGATGCCGGGAATGTCGAAGGCGTTGCCCAGGACCACGTTCGCGGTCTTGCGTCCGATACCCGGCAGCGTGACGAGTTCGTCCAGCGTCCGGGGCACCTCGCCGTCGAAACGCTCCTCCAGCGCCTGCCCCAGCCCGATCAGCGACGTGGCCTTGTTCCGGTAGAAGCCGGTGGGCCGGATCAGCTCTTCGAGTTCGGTGCGGTCGGCGGTCGCGTAGTCGCGTGCGGTGCGGTACTTCGCGAACAGGGCGGGGGTGGTGAGGTTGACCCGCTTGTCAGTGCTCTGCGCCGACAGGATGGTCGCGACGGTGAGCTCGAGGGGGTTGGTGAAGTCCAACTCGCAGTAGACGTGCGGGAAGGCCTGGGCCAGAGTGCGATTCATCCGGCGGGCCCGGCGGACGAGGCCCAGGTGCGTTTCCCTGTCCCACTTGCGGGCCGACCGGCGCGCAGACTTGGCACCGGTGGAGGGCTCACTCACGGTCACCAGGCCAGCGTACTGACCTGCTGCGACACGCCCGGCGGGGATCGGTGCTCAACGTGGACTTTTCGTAATCCCGTTGAGATCTTCGCCGTGTTTACTTCTCGTCGTGTCGTGGTTGTTCGTGGCGCTCGTCCCGGGGTTGCTGATGATGGCGACCTTCGGTCTGGAGCGCGTGGAGGCGGGGTTGCGCCGCGACGCGTTCTCGCCGGCCGACGTCGGCCGGCTGCTCGACGCCGAGGTCGGCCGTGGTGAACGCCGAATCCGGTCGCATCCGCAGGCACTGCCGACGGCGAACGGACGCCGCGGCAACGGGCGGATCGTCGAGCCCGTCCCCACCCCGGATTTGCCCACCCCGCAGTATCTGCAACACCTGGCGAATACTGAGTTTCGCCAGACCCGGCATGCCAATCGTGTGTAGCGTGAGCTGGTCGCTCTGAAGGCTGTGCCGACAACTGCGACCGGCATACCTTTAGACTGGTCAACGATCTTTCGAGGTCGCCGCACGTATTTCTGATCACCGAACGCTTAAGAGGGGCAACGTGGACGAGATCCTGGCCAGGGCCGGAATCTTCCAAGGGGTGGAACCCAGCGCTGTTTCCGCGCTGACCAAACAACTCCAGCCAGTCGACTTCCCCCGAGGGCACACCGTGTTCGCCGAGGGTGAGCCCGGCGATCGCCTGTACATCATCATCTCCGGCAAGGTGAAGATCGGGCGGCGCTCCCCCGACGGCCGCGAGAATCTGCTGACGATCATGGGCCCGTCGGACATGTTCGGTGAGCTGTCGATCTTCGATCCCGGTCCCCGGACCTCGAGCGCGACCACCATCACCGAGGTGCGCGCGGTGTCGATGGACCGTGAAGCGTTGCGGGCGTGGATCGCCGACCGTCCGGAGATCGCCGAGCAGCTGCTGCGCGTGCTGGCCCGTCGTCTGCGCCGCACCAACAACAACCTCGCGGACCTGATCTTCACCGACGTCCCCGGCCGTGTCGCCAAGCAGCTGCTGCAGCTCGCGCAGCGCTTCGGCACCCAGGAGGGCGGCGCGCTGCGCGTCACGCACGACCTCACTCAGGAGGAGATCGCTCAGCTCGTCGGCGCATCCCGCGAGACCGTGAACAAGGCTCTCGCCGATTTCGCGCACCGCGGGTGGATCCGCCTGGAGGGCAAGAGCGTGCTGATCAGCGACTCGGAGCGGCTGGCGCGCCGAGCGAGGTAACCCCTCGCCCTCTTTGCGCCGAAATTGCATTCCAGCAGAGGAACTTCGAGTAACTCGCTGCTGGAACGCAATCTCGGCGGGTGTCAGCGACGCAAGTAGTTCAGCTGGGCCTGCACCGACCATTCGGCGGCGTCCCACAGCTTCTCGTCGACGTCGGTGTAGACGTGTTCGACGACCTGTCGCGCTGTCGCGTCCTCGCCGAGAGCGCCGAGTGCGCCTCGCACCTGGGCGAGCCGTTCCTCCCGGTGGGCCAGATAGAACTCGCTGACGGCGGCCATGTCGTCGAGTTCGGGACCGTGCCCGGGCAGCACCGTCAGGTGCCCGAGCCCGCGCAGACGGCGCAGCGATTCCAGGTAGTCCCCGAGGTCGCCGTCCTCGCTGTCGATGACGGTGGTGCCGCGTCCGAGGACGGTGTCGGCGGTCAGGACGGCGTCGTCGACGAGGAAGGACACCGAGTCGGCCGTGTGCCCCGGCGTCGCCATCACCGTGATCGCGAGACCGGCGGCGTCGATGACCTCTCCGTCGGTCAGCGTGCCGCCCAAACCGCGCTGGAATCCGCTACCGACCGAGCGCACGACGGCGCCCGTCATGTCCACGAGGCGGTCGATGCCGCCGGTGTGGTCGCCGTGGCGGTGGCTGATCAGCACCAGCGAGATCCGGCCGAGCGCCGCGAGCCGCTCGATGTGCTCGTCCTTGTCGTCGGGGCCGGGGTCGACGACGACCATCTCGTCGCTGCCCGGTCCGCGCAGCACCCAGGTGTTGGTCCCGTCGAGCGTCATCAGTCCCGGGTTCTCGCACAGCAGCACCGACGCGGTGTCGGTCACCGGCCGCAGCACGTTGTACGCGGGATGCTCCACCTACGCGACCTCGAAAATCGCTTCCACTTCCACCGGCGTGTTCCTCGGCAACTCCGATACCCCGACGGCGGACCGGGCATGCGCCCCGGCCTCGCCGAAGATCTCGCCGAAGAGCTCCGACGCACCGTTGATCACGCCGGGCTGTCCGTCGAATCCGGGTGCCGAGGCGACGAAGCCGACGACCTTGACGACCTTGACGACTGATTCGATCCCGGTCAGGGCGTGCACGGCGGCCAGCGCGTTCAACGCGCACTGCCGCGCCAGCGGCTTGGCGTCCTCGGCGCTCACCTCGGCGCCGACCTTGCCGGCGGCGAGCAGCTCGCCGTCGCGGATGGGCAGCTGACCGGAGGTGTAGACGAGGTTCCCGGTACGCACCGCCGGGACGTAGGCCGCCAGCGGGGCGACGACGTCCGGCAACTCGATACCGAGTTCGTCCAGGCGCGCCTGCCAGCCGGAGCTCATTTCGCGCGCTTGAGGTACGCGACGTGCTGCTCTCCGGTGGGTCCGGGCAGCACGGAGACCAGCTCCCAGCCGTCCTCACCCCACTGGTCCAGGATCTGTTTGGTGGCATGGGTGAGGAGGGGGACGGTCGCGTACTCCCAGCGGGTCGGTTCGCTCATGCGGCTGAGCTTATCCGCCGGGCGATCCGCTATGGCTAGCATGCTGGGGTGGCTACCACATATACCGGGACAACGGACGGTCCCAAACCGGTCGGCTGGCCGTCGCGCCTGACGAAGGCACGCCTGCATTTCGTATCGGGCAAGGGCGGCACCGGTAAGTCGACGATCGCCGCGGCGCTGGCGCTGACGCTGGCTGCGGGCGGCCGCAAGGTTCTTTTGGTGGAAGTCGAAGGGCGCCAAGGCATTGCGCAACTGTTCGACGTCCCCCCGCTGCCGTACGAGGAAGTCAAGATCGCCACGGCCGACGGCGGCGGCCAGGTCAACGCGCTGGCCATCGACACCGAGGCGGCGTTCCTCGAGTATCTCGACATGTTCTACAACCTCGGTCTGGCCGGCCGGGCGATGCGCCGCATCGGCGCCGTCGAGTTCGCGACGACGATCGCGCCGGGGCTTCGGGACGTGCTGCTGACCGGCAAGATCAAGGAGATCGTCACCCGCAACGACAAGGCCGGTAAAGCGGACAAGAGCGGCAAGGGCACCGCCTACGACGCGGTGGTCGTCGACTCCCCGCCCACGGGCCGGATCGCGCGCTTCCTCGACGTCACCAAGGCGGTGTCGGATCTGGCCAAGGGCGGGCCGGTGCATTCGCAGGCCGAGGGTGTGGTCAAGCTGCTGCACTCCGATCTGACGGCGATCCATCTGGTGACGTTGTTGGAGGCGCTTCCGATCCAGGAGACGCTGGAGGCGATCGACGAACTGCGGGAGATGGGGTTGCCGGTCGGCAGCGTGATCGTCAACCGCAACATCTCGTCGTACCTGGCGCCCGACGATCTGGCCAAGGCCGCCGACGGCGCGGTCGACGCCGACGCGGTGCGCGCCGGGCTGGCGAGTGCGGGGATCACCTTGTCCGACAACGATTTCGCCGGGTTGCTGACCGAGACGATCCAGCATGCGACGCGCATCAGGGCTCGCACCGAGAGCGCCGAGCAGCTCGCCGCGCTCGACGTCCCTCGGCTCGATCTGCCCACGCTGCCCGACGGCGTCGATCTCGGCAGCCTGTACGAACTCGCAGAAGAGCTCGCCCATCAGGGCGTGCGGTGAGCAGAGGAACACCCATGAGCACCACCCCACCGGCCCTGGACATGGGCTCGATTCTTCGCGACACCTCCAACCGCGTCGTCGTCTGTTGCGGCGCAGGCGGTGTCGGCAAGACGACGACGGCGGCGGCGATGGCTCTGCGCGCGGCGGAGTACGGGCGCACCGTCGTCGTGCTGACCATCGATCCGGCCAAGCGTCTCGCGCAGGCCCTCGGCATCGAGAGTCTGGGCAACACTCCGCAGCGGGTGCCGATGGCTCCCGAGGTGACGGGCGAGCTGCACGCGATGATGCTCGACATGCGCCGCACCTTCGACGAGATGGTGGTGCAGTATTCGGGTCCCGGCACCGCGGACGCCATTCTGGACAACCAGTTCTATCAGACGGTGGCCACCTCCCTTGCCGGCACGCAGGAGTACATGGCAATGGAGAAGCTGGGACAGCTTCTGTCAGAGGACAAATGGGACCTCGTGGTGGTCGACACCCCGCCGTCGCGCAACGCGCTGGACTTCCTCGACGCACCGAAACGCCTGGGCAGCTTCATGGACAGCCGGTTGTGGCGGATGCTGCTGGCGCCCGGGCGCGGCATCGGCCGCCTGGTCACCGGTGCGATGGGCCTGGCGATGAAGGCGATGTCGACGATCCTGGGATCTCAGATGCTCTCGGACGCCGCGACTTTCGTGCAGTCGCTGGATGCGACGTTCGGCGGGTTCCGGGAGAAGGCGGACCGGACGTACGAGTTGTTGAAGCGCCGCGGCACCCAGTTCGTGGTGGTGTCGGCCGCCGAGCCGGATGCGTTGCGCGAGGCGTCGTTCTTCGTCGACCGACTCTCCGAGGAGCACATGCCGTTGGCGGGGCTGATCCTCAACCGCACCCATCCGACGTTGTGCGAGTTGCACGCGGACAAGGCCGCCGAAGCCGCCGACGAGCTGCAGAAGACCGATCCGGACTCCGTGGCCGCGGCGGCACTGCGGATCCACGCGGCCCGCGCGTCGACCGCGAAGCGGGAGGTGCGGTTGCTGTCGCGCTTCACCGGAGCCAACCCGCACGTGGCGCTGGTCGGTGTTCCGTCCCTGCCGTTCGACGTGTCCGATCTGGACGCGCTGCGGGCGATCGCGGATCAGATCACCGGCGAGGCACCCGCGGCATAACCACCCCGGGGCCGCCCGGGCCCCGGACAGTCGTATGGCCGCACCCACGGGTGCGGCCATACGGACGAGAAGGCGATGTCGGATGTGCCGACCCGCGAATCAGGCAATCGCGGCTCAGCTGGCAATCGACTTAGCCAGCAGTACGGTGCTTGCGTTGCGCGGCAAAAAAGTCTGCCCAGGAAACGACCTCAGGATGCTGCTTGAGAAGGGCGCGGCGCTGACGCTCGGTCATGCCGCCCCACACACCGAATTCCACGCGGTTGTCCAACGCGTCGGCACCGCACTCCGCGATGACCGGGCAGTGGCGGCAGATGACGGCCGCCTTGCGCTGAGCGGCGCCCCGGACGAACAACTCGTCCGGATCAGTCTGGCGACACCGTGCTTGCGAAACCCACGCGATGCGGGCTTCCGCTTCCTTGCCCTGCACAACGGGAGGAGTAGGTGCAGTGACTGTAGTTGGACGAGCCGCGGGCTTGATTGATGACACCAGCGATCCCCTATCGTTCTGGCCGCGCCCCGACAACGCAGACGATTATTAACGTACGCGTGGATTGCTAGTGCGATCTACGCCACATTGCAACCGGTCTGTGTGACCTGCATCGCACTGTGCGCTCAATTTAGGTGGTCACAGCCGATTTGCGCAATACGTTCGTGACCCCTTTTTTGGGACGACCGTGCAGTCCGGCGCGTACAGTGCGCCCTCGCAGAGCTCCGACTCGGGCAGAAGCGCTCGTCAACGGCTTTTGACACGGCCTGTCATGAGCACATTCCGGCTGCTCGAGGGAAGCCTTCGGCGAAGTCGTCGCTAGTCTGTACGCATGCCGGAGCAGCCCCCGACACAACCGCCGCGCGCGGTGACGGTGATCAAGCTCGCCTGGTGCGTCGTACTCGCCAGTGTGATCGTCGCCGGACTGTTGTTCCCCGTCGTCGGTGGCTTCGGTCTGGTGTCCAACCGTGCCTCCGATGTCGTGGCCAACGGCTCGGCCCAACTGGTGGAGGGCGAGGTCCCTCAGGTCTCCACGATGACCGACTCCAAGGGCAACATCATCGCGTGGCTCTACAGCCAGCGGCGGTTCGAGGTCCCGAGCGATCAGATCGCCAACACGATGAAACTGGCGATCGTCTCCATCGAGGACAAAAGGTTTGCCGACCACAACGGTGTCGACTGGCAGGGAACGCTGACGGGTCTGTCCGGCTACCTGTCCGGAAACCTCGACACCCGCGGCGGCTCCACGATCGAGCAGCAGTACGTCAAGAACTACCAACTGCTCGTGATCGCGCAGACCGACGCCGAGAAGCGCGCCGCGATCGAGACCACCCCGGCGCGCAAGCTGCGCGAGATCCGGATGGCGCTGACGCTGGACAAGACGTTCACCAAACCCGAGATCCTGACGCGCTATCTGAACCTGGTGTCCTTCGGGAACAACGCGTTCGGTGTCCAGGACGCCGCGCAGACCTACTTCGGGATCAACGCCACGGATCTGAACTGGCAGCAGGCGGCGCTGCTGGCCGGCATGGTGCAGTCGACGAGCACGCTGAACCCGTACACCAATCCCGACGGCGCGCTGGCCCGTCGCAACGTCGTGCTCGACACGATGATCGAGAACCTGCCCGAGTACGCCGACGAGCTGCGCGCCGCCCGGCAGGAGCCCCTCGGTGTGCTGCCGCAGCCCAAGGAACTGCCCCGCGGCTGCATCGCCGCCGGTGACCGCGCGTTCTTCTGCGACTACGCGCTGGACTACCTGGCCCGCGCGGGGATCAGCAAGGACCAGGTCGCCAAGGGCGGCTACATGATCAAGACGACGTTGGACCCCGACGTGCAGGCGTCGGTCAAGAACGCGATCACCCAGTACGCCAGCCCGGATCTGCCCGGTGTCGCGAGCGTGATGAGCGTGGTCAAGCCGGGTAAGGACTCCCATCCGGTGCTCGCGATGGCGAGCAACCGCACCTACGGCCTGAATCTCGATGCCGGGGAGACGATGCAGCCGCAGCCGTTCTCGCTGGTCGGCAACGGCGCCGGGTCGGTCTTCAAGATCTTCACCACCGCCGCCGCGATGGAGATGGGGATGGGTATCAACGCCCAGCTCGACTCGCCGTCGCGCTTCGAGGCCAAGGGCCTGGGCAGCGGCGGCGCCCGCGGCTGCCCGCCGGCGACGTGGTGCGTGCAGAACGCGGGCAACTACCGCGGCACGATGAGCGTCACCGATGCGCTGGCCACCTCGCCCAATACCGCGTTCGCGAAGCTGATCGCCCAGGTGGGTGTGCAGCGCACCGTCGACATGGCTGTGCGGTTGGGGCTGCGCTCCTACGCGCTGCCGGGTACCGCGCGTGACTACGACCCCGAGAGCAACGAGAGCCTGGCCGATTTCGTGAAGCGGCAGAACATCGGGTCGTTCACGCTGGGCCCGATCGAGGTGAATGCGCTGGAGCTGTCCAATGTCGCCGCGACGCTGGCCTCCGGCGGCATGTGGTGCCCGCCCAACCCGATCGCCGAGGTGTACGACCGCTACGGCGAGCCCGTGTCGGTGACCACCGAGACCTGTGAGCAGGCGGTTCCCGAGGGGCTGGCCAACACGCTCGCCAATGCGATGAGCAAGGACGACACCGGCGCGGGTACCGCCGCCGGAGCCGCCGGTTCGGTCGGCTGGAACCTGCCGATGTCGGGCAAGACCGGCACCACCGAGGCCAACCGGTCGTCGGCGTTCCTCGGGTTCACCAACCGCTACGCGGCCGCCAGCTACATCTACGACGACTCGACCGCGCCGACGGAGCTGTGCTCGTTCCCGCTGCGTCAGTGCGGATCGGGCAATCTGTTCGGCGGCAACGAGCCGGCCAGGACGTGGTTCTCCGCGATGCAGCCGATCGCTACCGCGTTCGGTGATGTGACGCTCCCGCCGACCGACCCGCGCTACGTCGAGGGCGCGCCCGGTTCGAAGGTGCCGAGTGTCGCGGGCATGGATCAGGACACCGCCCGGGCGCGGCTGCGCGAGGCCGGGTTCCAGGTCGCCGACCAGGCGACGCCGGTGAACAGTTCGTCGAGATACGGAACGGTCGTGGGCACGGCGCCCAGCGGTCAGACGGTGCCGGGGTCGATCGTCACGATCCAGATCTCCAACGGCATCGCACCTGCCCCGCCGCCACCTCCTGCCGGCGCGCCACCGCCGGGCGGCCCACCGCCACCGGCGGGCGAGACGGTGATCCAGATCCCGGGTCTGCCGCCCATCACGGTGCCGGTGCTCGGTCCGCCGCCACCACCACCTCCGCCGCCGGGCTGACCCGACGACCTGTGCCACACAGGTACGGGCAGTAAACTGCGGGAATGTCAGCTGTGCCTTCTCGTTCACCCGGTGCGATCCTCAAGACCACTGCTCTCGCGTCGGCCGGCACGCTCGCAGCGGGGATCGCCTACGCGTCGCTGATCGAGCGCAACGCATTCGTCGTCCGGGAGGCGACGATGCCCGTGCTCACACCGGGGTCGTCGCCGCTGAAGGTGCTGCACATCAGCGACATCCACATGCGCCCGCAGCAGCGGCGCAAGCAGGAGTGGCTGCGCGAGCTGGCGCAGTGGGAGCCCGACTTCGTCGTCAACACCGGCGACAACCTGTCCCACCCCAAGGCTGTGCCGGCGGTCGTGCAGGCGCTCGGGGACCTGTTGGCGGTGCCCGGGGTCTTCGTGTTCGGCAGCAACGACTACTTCGCGCCGAAGCCGAAGAACCCGGCCAACTATCTGACCAAACCGGGACGTCGCATCCACGGTGAGCCGCTGCCGTGGCAGGACCTTCGCGCCGCGTTCACCGAGCGCGGTTGGCTGGACATGACGCACACGCGACGCGAGTTCGAGGTCAAGGGCCTGCACATCGCGGCCGCCGGTGTCGACGATCCGCATCTCAAGCGCGACCGCTACGACACCGTCGCGGGTCCGGCGAGCCCGGCCGCGAACCTGACGCTGGGGTTGACGCACTCCCCCGAACCGCGCGTGCTGGACCGGTTCGCCGCCGACGGCTACCAACTGGTGATGGCGGGCCACACCCATGGCGGCCAGCTGTGCCTGCCGTTCTATGGCGCGATCGTCACCAACTGCGATCTCGATCGGTCCCGCGCGAAGGGACCGTCGCGGTGGGGAGTCCGCACCCAGCTGCACGTGTCGGCGGGGATCGGCACGTCGCCGTATGCGCCGCTGCGGTTCTGCTGCCGTCCCGAGGCGACGATGCTGACGCTGGTCGCCGCACCGACCGGGGGCTCCGACATGGGGTCGCGGGCGGGGCTGTCGCATCCGACCGTATCGGCGCGGTGAGCGCACCGGACCCGTGGTCTGATCGCTCCTCACGTCCGCGGTGTCACCTCCAGTCGCGGATCTGGGTGGACAACGCCGTCCGGCTGATCGAGGCCGACGCCAGGCGTAGCGCGGACACCCATCTGCTGCGGTACCCGCTGCCGTCGCGCTGGTGCTCCGAGGTCGACGTCGCGCTGTATCTGAAGGACGAGACGACCCATATCACGGGCAGCCTGAAGCACCGGTTGGCCCGCTCGCTGTTTCTGTACGCGCTGTGCAACGGCTGGATCGACGAGGGCACCACGGTGATCGAGGCGTCGTCGGGGTCGACGGCTGTCTCGGAGGCCTACTTCGCGGCGATGCTGGGGTTGCCGTTCATCGCGGTGATGCCGGAGTCGACGAGCGCGTCGAAGATCGCCCTCATCGAATCGCAGGGCGGCCGTTGCCATTTCGTGAAACGGTCGGCCGAGGTGTATGCCGAGGCGCAACGGTTGGCCGAGCAGACCGGCGGGCACTATCTGGATCAGTTCACCAACGCCGAGCGGGCGACCGACTGGCGGGGCAACAACAACATCGCCGAGTCGATCTTCGAGCAGTTGGGTGAGGAGACCCACCCGGTACCCGACTGGATTGTGGTGGGGGCGGGCACCGGCGGGACGAGCGCGACGATCGGCCGGTATCTGCGTTACCGCCGATACCCGACGCGGCTGTGCGTGGTGGATCCGGAGAACTCCGCGTTCTACCCGTCCTACCAGCAGGGTGTCGACGTGGTGATCGACGCGTCGTCGCGCATCGAGGGTATCGGCCGCCCGCGGGTGGAGCCGTCGTTCCTGCCCGGGGTCGTGGACCGGATGGTGTCGGTGCCCGACAGCGGTTCGGTGGCCGCCGCCCATCACGTCAGCAGGGTGCTGGGGCGGCGGGTCGGACCGTCGACCGGGACGAATGTGTGGGGTGCGTTCGGGTTGCTCGCGGAGATGGTCGCCGAGGGTCGCAGCGGGTCGGTGGTGACGCTGCTCGCCGACAGTGGCGACCGCTACATCGACACCTATTTCTGCGACGAGTGGCTCAGCAGCCAGGGCATCGATCCGTCGGAGTCGGCCGGATCACTGGCCGAGTTCGAGCGGTCGGGCCGCTGGGTCTGATCCTTCGGTCGCCGCGTTAGCGGTACGTCGGAGGTCAGGAACAGCCACAGCGCGGCCATCGCGAAGAATCCCAGGTAGATCGATGCGCCCAAGCTGGTCATGTCACGCCCCGTTCCGGTCGAATTCTTTCCTCAGTGTGCACAACGCCACCGACACCTCTGTTCCTTCCCGCGGCGTGTCGTAAACCGATCAGCCGTTTGGCTTCAACGGCATGGGGTGCGATACGCTGTCGTGGCTTCACTCGGGGTGTGGCGCAGCTTGGTAGCGTGCTTCGTTCGGGACGAAGAGGTCGTGGGTTCGAATCCCGCCACCCCGACTGGTGTGTTCGCAGGTAGAGGCCCTGACCGGGAATTCTGGTCGGGGCCTTCTTACTTCCCAGTCCGCAGCTGGTCCGCAGTGGATTCCAAAGACCGCATCCGCGCCGCATCTAGTGCAACCGAAACCTGCTCCAGGTCGTCCGGGAACAAGTCTGCATAGGTGTCCAGGGTCAGGACTGCGGACGCGTGCCCGAGCATCGTCTGGACGGCCTTGACGTTGGCCCCCGCGCTGATCGACAGCGACGCCGCCGTGTGGCGAAGGTCGTGCGGTGTCACGGTGGGGTACGCCGGGTCTGCTGCCTGGAGACGTTGGACGGCCACGTTGAAGACCCGCGGCCGCCACGTCGACACTCGCAGCAGTGCTCCTCCTGGCGATGTGAACACCAAGTCCTCACGCCGCTTACCCATCATGAGCACGGCCAGCGGCTCGGCCAGGAACGCCGGGAACGGCACCGAGCGACGTTCGTGGGATTTCGGCGACGACCACACCACACGTCCCTTCACCTCGGCGACCGCCTCACGGATATTCACCCTGCGACGCAGCATGTCGAATGACTCCACCCGCAGCGCTGCCATCTCGCCCCAGCGCAACCCGGTGTAGGCCAGAAATCGAACAACGATGGCGTACTCGCCGACCTCGCGGGCCAGAAGTTCCACCTGCCGGTGCGTCAGGTAGCCCCGTGCTCGGTGCTGTCGTCGCGGCGACTTCACTCCCATACACGGATTGCGGGGGATCCGTCGATCGTCGACGGCCATCTCCAGAATCTGTCTCAGGACGCTAAGCGCATTCTCGATGGTGGCCGGTTTGGCTCCACCCGCCGCCAATTGCTGCACCCACGCCCTGATATCCGACGATTGCACGTCGGCTACTGCGACCGCGGCCCACCGGCCTTCGACGTAGCCCGACCATGCGAACGCGCGTGTCGCAACCGTCGTCTCCTTCAAATGGCCCTGGGTACCAAGCCACTTGGCGTGCAATTCACGGACGGTAATGCGCCCGGCTTTTGGCGCGACATAGGTTCCTATCGTCTGCGCGGCTGTGATCTCGTTGAGAAAGGCCTGAGCGTCCACCTTGCGGTCGAACGAACGGGTGTTCTCACCGCCTTGATCATCGACATACCGGGCCAACCATCGGCGCCCTTTGCCATTGCGCGCGGCAGGGGTCCCGTCCGATCGACGCCACCTGTCCTCGACGCCGGCGCGGCGGTTTCGTCGCTGCATGTGAGCCACCTCCGTTGGGTGCCAGATTCCCACCGACCACCGACAGCCGACGAAATCGTTCGACTGGAGCCAATTTATAGGCGAAGTTGAGGGTACTGGTGGACAAATGCAGGGCGCCACCACCACCGTTGGATTCGTTGACAGAACCCACTATTGAGGAGCAGCTACATGGATCTACTGAGTGCCAAACAGGTTTCAGACATCATCGGCATTCCCGTTGGAACTCTCCGCTACTGGCGCCACTGCGACATCGGACCGGCCAGTTTCACCTTGGGCCGCCGAGTCGTCTACCGGCGCGACGAAGTGCTGCGATGGATCTCGGAGCAAGAAAGCGCAACCCGGCGCGGAGGCGGAGACGCCGCGTGAACCGCACCCACGAAAAAGACCCCGGGGCCTAGCCGAGGTCTTTGTTCGAACCACCTGATCATCCGACACGGAAGTTCCACATGAGAATAGCTCGTCAACGCAGCCTGCATAAGCACCGTATGCAGGAAATCCTATGAGCGACAACACCGAGACGGACAAGAAGTCGGTAGCCGCACGCTTGGTCAGCATGGCACAGGAACGCTACCTGCTCGGGCTCTCAGAAGAGGGCGAGCCGTTCGGCGCTGACCGCGACCGCCCGCACTTGGTGATGCTGCTCCGCGCCGGCAAGGCCGGTCTACGCGCCGACCTCGCCGCACGGTACTTCGCCGAAACCGGCGCGGTCGCCGGCGGCCAGGCGCTGACTGACGCCACCCTGATCCTCGAAGGTTTGGCTGCCACGAAGCCGCCCGAACGCCTCAACCTCCGCGTCGCTGACGATGACGGCACCATTTACATCGACACCGGACGGCCCGATGTCCAGACGATTCGTATCCGACAGGGCCGGTGGACGCTCACCGAACGGGCACCTGTGCGCTTTCTGCGTACCAAGTTGACCGGGGCGATGCCGCTGCCGGCTCAGGGCGGGAATGTCGAGAAGCTCTGGGATTTCGTCAACGTCGACTTTGAAGACCGACCGGTCCTCCTTGCTGCCCTCGTTGCCGCTCTTGTCCAGACGGACGTCCCCCACCCGATCTTGGCGCTGTTCGCCGAGCAGGGCAGCGCCAAGAGCACAACCACGCGCATGCTGGTCGATCTCATCGACCCGTCACCGGTCCCCCTGCGGCAGGCACCGCGTGACGCCGACTCGTGGGTCACTGCAGCCTCCGGTTCGTGGGTCGTTGCCTTGGACAACCTGTCGACTATCTCGCCGTGGTTGTCGGATTCTCTGTGCCGCGCCGCCACCGGCGACGGCAACGTCAAACGGGCGTTGTACACAGACTCCGATCTCGCAGTCATCAAATTTCGGCGGTGCGTCATCATCAACGGCATCGACGTCGGAGCAGTGCGGCCCGACCTCGCGGAGCGACTGGCGACTGTCGACCTGCGACGCATTGATCGCCACATGCGACAACCGGAAGCCACGATGCGACAACAGTGGCGCACGGCTCTACCAGGGATTTTGGGCGGGCTTCTCGATCTGGCCGCCGTCGTCCATCAACGGCTGGAAACCATTTCGGTCGACGTGTCGCCACGGATGGCGGACTTCAGTCGCACGCTGGCGGCCGTTGACGAGATTCTGTCGACCCATGGCTTCCGGCGTTACCTGTCACGCGCCAATCAACTCTCCGAAGACAGCCTGTCCGCCGACCCGTTCATCGAACAGCTACGGCTGCACATCCGGGAACCGCTCGTCGCAAAGTCCGGAGGCGACCTGCTGGCGACAGTCACGCCAACCGGCGACACCTGGCGCAGGCCGAAGGAGTGGCCCCGGAACGGGCGGGATGTCACGGCCGTCCTACGACGGCACGCACCCGCGCTACGGAGTCTGGGTTGGGCGATCGAAGACGATGGCGCTCGAAATCATCGGAATGTCCTGTTGTGGACCGTCTACCCGCCCTACAAAGATGTGTCGGCCAAACAACACTCGCAATCCTCGCGTCCCTCGCGCATTTCGGCTCCGCGGGAGCAGTCGTCCTCTGTTCAAGAGCTGCCCGCGCACCGCCAGACTGTCCCGAAGGGTCATTCAGCCGACGATCTAGACGTCGAGGCGTCGTGACCGCGCTTGTCGGGCTAGCGGCGTCGGCACCATCGGGCAGAATCTGGACCAGGTCCCTCAACGGGAGGAGTGGTCTTCGTGAGCACGCAATTCGACGCGATCGTCCAGGCGGTCATCCACGACTGGCCTGACTACGGGTGGTCAGGCCAGTTGGAGGCGGCCATCAAGCAGCTGTATCTGTCAGATCTTTCTTATCCAGCAACATGGTCCAGCGAACGCCGCGAGGAGTTCGCAGAGCGCCACGCCGGCGACGATGCGCTTCTTCTCACCACCTCGTTGGACGATCTCATCGATACCGTCACAGATCGCTATGCGCGCGATCACGGAGTTCTCCCCCATCGTGACGATGCGACCCTGCTTCTCGAAGCGGCGCGACGAGACGCAATCGACGAACTGGAGCTCCGCTTCGTGGCTGACCTACCTGCCGAGATCGCCGCGTTGACAGCCCACGGTGTTGGAAGGGCAAATGGCTCTCTGACGGCGTGCGGGCCGGCCCAACGGCGGCAGAGCAGCACACTGCGCCTAAGCCGTCCTTAGGTAGGTTCCGTTTTGCGGCGGCACCATCCGCTTCGAAATGGCCTTTCGCACTCCCGTGTCGACAGACGAGATGCGATCGAGCGGCGCATAGATCCCTTGAAGCCGCGTTCGCTATTTCCGGACCGGGGGCCGCTGCCTCTCCTGCTCCTCATCTCTGACGATAGCGCCTACACTTGTCGGTAGGTGCATCTAAGGTGCATCTCTATGGACAGGACAGTATGACCATCGATCCACACACACTTCGCCCAGCTGAGGACGTTCCATTGGGGGGGCTGCCCTCGGCCGATCCGACCCTGCTCGGAAACGCTCCCCTCGAAGTCGCAGTGATCGAGATCCGGTATACCGCCCGTACCGACGAGATCACACCGGAGGTCGCCGCTGCTTTCCGGGACGACCTTGTGGAGAACACGGGGGTGGACTTCCCGAGCATTCAACCCACCGTCCAACAGCAGATGAGGATCGACTTCGGGGCCAACGGCGTTTCCCAGGTGGCAGCGGAGTCCAGTGGGTGGCAAATTGCTTCCGCGGACGGAGCACACGTCACGCTCATGCCCGACATCCTGATCATGCAGGTCAACCGCTACGAGCGGTGGCGTACCAGCATGAAGGCTCCGCTAACCGTTCTGGTCGAATCTCTCGGACGGTTAGTCAAGCCATCGTTGGTGCACCGCATCGGTCTGCGGTACGTCGACCGCTTCCATGACAGTGGGTTCAACTCTGCAGAGGCTTGGCGTGGCCGGATCGACGACACCCTTCTGGGCCCTGTGCTTAACCCAGTGTTCGGCGGCAGTGTTCGAGGTGCTCAACAGCAGGTGGAGATCCGGCTTGATGATCATCACGGCGCGTTGCTGCGGCATGGACCAGTTCGCGATGATTCGGGCAAGTGCGTGCAGTATCTACTCGATACGGACGTGTTCCGCCACTCCTCATTCACGTTCGACGTGCGAGAGGTCGTCATCTCAGCGGAGCGGCTGAACCGCACTTCGTTGTCACTTTTTCAGGCGTCGGTTACCGATACCTACCTGAAAGAGCTTCGAGAAGGGAGCGCGAAATGACGATCATGGAGCAGCAGCCGACCGGCTCCCGCGTGCTCCGGTCACCTTCCTGGGCCCGAGCACAAAAGGGCCTGTACCCGGCCCCTTGCGAGGACGGACTCTGGTCCAGCACGTTCGTGGAGATGAGTTCATCGCCGGGGTTGCGGGATGTCGTCGCGCATTTCTCTGGAGCCCTCGACCCGTGCGGATGGGATCAGGTTCGCGTCGAAGTTTTCAAGAGTCTCGACGGGCAGATGAACCTTCCGGGCTCGGCGCTGTGGTTGACGATGCCGTATACATTCATCGATACGGTGCTGTCCGACGAGCAACAGGTCGACGAGACGGTCGATGTTCTTGATGCCTTCGAACGAATCCGAGCCGAACTGGGCCTAACGCAGAAGGAGATGTTCAAGGCCACCGGCATCAACAAGCGCACGTTCCACTCGTGGGCGGCAAAGCCCCCCGCCAGCCGGCCCCGTGTAGCCAGCTTGGGTGGACTGTGGGAGTTGGCGGACGCCGTCGACGACCTCCGCAGCACACTGGACCAGCCGATGAACAGGTGGCTGCGTGCCGACAAGAAGCGAGCCTCCGCACTACTCGACGGCCGGTTCGACGACCTCGTTGACCTGGCTGTGGATCGGACGCCGTTCCCTCGGCGAGAGATCGGCACTTCGGTATACGAGGGGATCGCCGAACACGTCGAGACACCGATCATTCGAACCGGTGGTCCGGTGGTGACCGAGAACGTCGAGGACGGATTCGCCCGGTGACTATTGATCGACTCCTGCCGGAGCGATGGCCCCCGCACACGCTTCTCGCTCTGGAGCGGTGGCGGCAAGGGCATCTTCTCCCGATGGATCGCGGCGCATGGATCGTCCCAGCGTGGGTAGACGACCCTGTAACCGGAGAACCCGCTGCCGATGGAGCGTTGGGTGAGGTGCGTGCTCGGTCAGCACCATTGAGTGACAGCGGGTATGCCGCGGTGGTGTCACAGACCTGCGACATTGCGGGCGGTCCCGGGATGCGGCATCCGCTGGTGCAGGCATGCCCGGTACGCGACATCTCAGTCTTTTCGACGGAGAAGGTCCAGCAGATCAAAGACCATCAGCTCTCCGACTACGTCTGGCTAAGTGAGCCTCCGGTTCCTGGAGCGGTTTGGGCCGTGGACCTGCGCGCGATCGTTCCGGTCAGCAAGGGTTTGCTCGCTGCGCAGGAACCGGTCGTGGGGTTCGCCTCGATTGAGGACGAGCTCATTCTCGGACAGCGCCTTGCCAGCAAACTTGGCCGGCCTGCTGTGCACGATGCGCTTGCCGGTCCGGTATTCGAAGCTCTGCGCAAACTCATTTCGAAGGCGAAGAAGTCGCAGGACTGGTGCGATGACGTCGAACAGCTTCGTTTGGAGATCGTCGAGGGGACCACACTGTATCCGAAGCGTGTGCGACTACTCGTGCTGACAGACGTCCGCTTCGGACCGTCGGAGAAGAAACCGCTTCGCGACGAATGGAAGTCCCATCGGAAGTCATTGAACGCCGCCGGGATTACTTGGGAACCAATCCATTTCCTCACGGTCGACAAATGCCCCGTGCGACTCTATCGCGCGTCGGTACCCATCGAAGCGCCGACTCTCGAGCGCGGACGGTTTGCATAGACCCACTCGGGGTGTCCGCCTCACCAATCGCACAGCTGATTTCGGACAGGGTGGCCCCACGTACCTATCGAAGCACGCCGCGGTCCGCTCCCGGCCGGATCGCGGAGTCAGAAGGCAGGTTACGAGCGACTGCGCTCACTGGCGACGGATCCGCCCTAGGGCGCTCGGCAACGCCGATGCCGATGTTGCGCAGGACGCACATCGATTGCCTGGCGGGTTATCTGCCACGTGACCCAGGTTACGCAGCGCGCATCACGCGGGCACAACGGGCGTTGACGACCAGATGATCGATACGGTTGCTGAGCCGTTCAGGCGCGATACGGATAAACAGCTTTGGCGAGATCACGCGCCGCCGTCAGAGTCGCTCGGTCGAGGTCCTTGTGCCGTGCCCGTTCCGTGAGCCTCGCTAGCAGCGTGCACAGCGCCCGCTCGTCCCGGGAGGCAATGTCTGCGGCGTCGAGCGCGCTGACAGGGACAGGAGCCGGTGAATCTTCAGGCGTCAGGGCGAGGTCGGTCGCGGAACCGGCCCTCGGCACCTCGACGACGCGGATCGGCGTTCCGTGGCGCTCGGCAGCCATGCGTGCAGCAGATGAGTCGCGCCGACACGTGTCCGAGCAGTAGAGCCGGCAGCGTCCGCGACGTGGCCTGTCTTCAGGATCCATCATCAACACATCGCATCGCACGCACCGCGGCCACTCCGTGTCCACACGAGCGTCGCGCCATGCATCAGCGCGCGCAGCCGGTTGCTTCTTAACGGCTTTCGCCGCCTTGCTGCGCAGCAGCGCGCGTATCTCTCTGACATCAACACCGACCAGCTCGGCGATAGCCGCCAACGTCGCGCCACGTTCCCGCATGTCCTTGATCGATGCACAGGCTTCCGCGTAATAGCGGCTGCGCCTGCGCTGCGCCTCCGCCTCCGCTTGCTGGCGAGACTGCGCGACGCGACGGGCCTGCCATTCGTCCACATCCTGCAGGCGTCCGATCAACGCCCGAACGGCGGTCGCGTCATCGGCGTTGGCACGGTCCTGCTGCGCTCGCACTTCGTTCGCTCGGCGTTGCGCCTCGACGGCGCGACGACGCGCCTCCAGTTTCGACACAGCAGTCATGTCGACAACCTACGAAGCAACACGAGGTTTCGTCCACGACCACAGCCACATTCGTCTCAGTTCCGCGCGTCGCTCAGCGTCACTTCCGATGGCGCGCCCCGGCCGCTGTCGTCACTGCCGAGTAACCCGCCCCGCTTGCCACCAAGCCATCCCTGCCAGCCAGTTCCTCCAATTCCGACACACCTCTTGCACTCTGGGGCCAGCACGATCACTTTTCGTCGGACGATAAACACGCATCGATCCGCAATGCCATTGACGAAAGTGCTACGGGGTCTCAACGCGAGCAACCGCACTGCGAACGCTGAGGCGGTTCACGTCGCCTGGCCCGACATAGTCGTCGTGGGCATGCCTGCGATCTGCGTGCACGGCCCCTAGCGAGTGACGGCGAACATTTCGCCGGTGCCATCGCCGACGTGACTGGAGTGCAGAGGAAAGTTCGAAGACCAGCCAGACTGGGCGCAGTGAAACTCGTTGCCGCTAGAGGGCTATGCGAGCGGTCGCCCTGCATGCAGACTGGCGGCCTTCACGCGCTTGGTCTCGCCATCGTCGCTCTTGCAGTGGGCGGCGAGAAAGCCATCGACGAGGTTCTCGCAGTCGTCGTGAGTGATGCCGCGAATCCCGGTCATCCGGGCAAACGCCAGTGGGCCGACCAGTTGGCACAGCGCCAGTTCTCGGTCGAAGTTCTCCAACTCGGCTTGCGCCGTCGGGCTAGAGAGTATGGCGTCGAACGGTTGCCGGTACTGGTCGACGACTCGGGCCCGCAACGCGCCGGATGTGTGTCGATCATCGGCTTCGTTCGTCGGGCCGGTGGGACCAAGGGACAGCCATGCCAGCGTCGTGACATGCAGTGGCGCGTCGTTGAAAAGAGCGGCTTGGCGGCTTAGCAATTCGATCAACTGGTCACGCAGAGGGCCGCTGGTCGGTACCGGAGTCGCCACCTGGGGAAGCAAGCGTTCGAACGTGGCTGCGAGCAGGTGCGACGAACTTTGGAAATGGCGGTAAAGCGTGGTTCTGGCCACTTTGGACGCTTTGGTGACGGCATCGATCGTGACGGCTTCCACGCCGCCAGTGCTCAGAAGGGTCGCGGCTGCATCCAGCAGTCGATTTCGAGACCGGATTCGCCGCGGGTCCACGTCATCGTCAGGGACCGGCGCTGGCTGACTGTCGCTCACTCATTCACCTCGGCGGTCGATTTCACGCGATGCTGTCCTGGCAGTCTAGCAGTGTGGTACTAACGGTATCGAAGCGAAACCGATAGTATTGGAGCGTGATTGTGCCGGAAAGCGCGTCGCTGCCGAAGCGGTTACCTTCGCACACGACAACGTGCATGGGTTGCGGCCCCGACAATCCCCACGGACTGCAGTTGGTGGTGCACCGCCGCGGCGACGCGGTGTACTCCGACGTGATTTTCGACGAGCGCCACATCGGGGCTCCTGGGCTGGCCCATGGCGGAGCAGTTGCGGCGGCGTGCGATGACGTCTTGGGATTCACATTGTGGATCGCCGGCACACCAGCGGTGACTCGCAGCCTGACAGTGGAGTATCTGCGGCCGGTACCTCTGCATCAACCCCACAGGATCACCGCCCACATCCGGTGCCGCGAAGGACGGGCTCTGCACGTCATGGCGACGGGCACTGATTCCGATGGGGCCAACCGCTTCACCGCCACTGCGGTATTTGTCGCGGTCAGCCAGGATCACTTCGCTGCGCACGGCGACGTCAGTGCTTTTGGCGGCCTTCTCGAACAGTTCTCACGTCACGGCGGCCTCGACGACGGGCGACCATGACGCTCCCCCTTTCTCGCAGCCATGGCAAAACCCGACCGCTGGAGGCAAAATCAGCCGGCGGCCGGACGCGGACCGCTGTAGCGCCCGCCTCGCATTCATCCACCCAGCGCCGGGAAGCGATTCTGGACGCGGCCCTGCTCGTGGCCACGTCAGGTGGCTATGAGGCGGTTCAGATGCGGTCGGTCGCCGAGCGGGCCGGTATCGCCGTCGGCACGCTCTACCGCCACTTCCCGGCGAAGACCAACTTGTTGGTGGCGGCGCTATCGCGCGAGTTTCGCCGACTCGACTCGGCTGACGACTGGGCTAGCGGTGACGGCACGCCATTGGAACGGCTCGAACGTCTCACCACACACCTACATGACCGCTGGCAGCGCGATCCCTGGCTGACATCAGCCATGACACGAGCGTTCGCCGTTGCAGACACCCGGGCAGCCGCAGAACTAGACTGCGCCGCCGCCGAAATTCAGACCCTGCTGGCCCGCACGCTCAGGGGCGGCGAACCGACTCCAGCCGATTTACACATCGCCGCGATCATCTCCGACGTGTGGCTGGCCAACCTCGTGGCCTTTTGTGGCCACCGAGCGTCGGCCGCCGATACTCGCGAACGCATCGACCTGGCCACTCGGCGCGTGGTGACCAGCCGCGCACGACCCGCGGAAACCGCATAACGATACTAGTAGTATCGCAGCGCTACCTGAAGTACCCTTAGGGCGAGGCTCGATGACGCGGCGAAGGAGAGTGCCATGTATACCCAATGGATCGAAAATTGTGTCGTGCAACGCGTCTCCGTGCGCGACGGCCTGGTCCTGGACCTGGACGACTACAACGAGATTGTCATCTCGTGCCCCTTGCTGCTGACACTGCCTGCGGTCGACCCGTATCCCGCAGAAGCGGTACGCATCGATCCACTCAAGATCGCGACTGACGAACGCCCGTTGTTGAACCTCGCCGGCGCGGTGTGCACTCAGGCCTGGTCCGGCGACGATGGAGGGCTACACCTGAGGTTCTCGCGTGGACACAGCATCGACGTCGACCCCGATTCCGAGGAAACGGCATGGGAGTTGTACGGCAAGCGCCACGGCTACATGGCATGCCTACCCCGGGGGCGGGTACGCGTGGTCCGCCACGACCTCCCCGACAGCGACGACGCCAACATCCTCAACAACGCCGCACAACCGTCGGCGGGGTCGGCGCGACAGACGCACTAAATGCGACCGCGGACGGGGACGGGTCAACTTCGGCGGCAATGCGTGGATCAGATTGAACGTGGACCGGACTGCCCTGGCGACATCGAGGCGGGCGAGCATTCCCGAATGATGCTGTCGAGGTTTTGCTGCACGCGCTCGGGAGCGATGCCAACCGATGGTGAATACAGCATGATGTGGTCGAGGACGCCGTCGTAGCGTCTCAGCTGTTCACGGACCTCGTGTGCCGTCCCCGCGACGCCCATGGTGTCGATCATCTCCTCGGACACCGCGGCGAACATCGCCGGGAAATCGCGCTGGGCGAATGCTTCCCGGATGGTTCGGCCTTCGCTGGCGAAGCCGTTCACATCAAGTACCGTCTCGTAGGATTTGACCGAGGAGTAGAACGCAATCTGCTGCGCCAGTTCGCGCCTGGCGACCTCGGCGTCGTCGTGGATGGCGCACATCACCATGGAAATGATTTCCACGTCATTGGGGTCGCGGCCGGTGTGCGCGGCACCCCTGGCGATAGCGGGCCGGACGATCTCCTCGACGTAGGTGGTGGTGAACAGGGGATGTCCGGCCAGCCCGTCGGCCACCCGCCCGGCCGCCTCGCACATCCGAGGCCGGACACCGGCGGTGACGATCGGGATCGGCCGGCTGGAGGGTCCCACGTCGCCGGTCGGCGTGAGATTCATTCTGTAAAAACGACCCTCGTGATGGATCGGGCCTTCATGCAGGTTCCATATCCGGCGCAGCAGCATCACGAGTTCTTCCATCCGCAGCGCGGGCGCGGAGGTGTCGGGCACGCCGTGCCAGTCGCTCATCATCCGCTTGGTGCCGTTGCCGATGCCCAGCACCAGCCGTCCGTTGGAGAGTTCGTCGAGATCACGCGCCTCGGTGGCCAGCACCAGGGGGCTTCGGCCGACGCCGTAGAGAATGGAGGAACCGATCCGGCAGTTCTGTGTGCAGTTGGCCATCGCGGCCATGGAGATCGAACCCGACCGGGAGTAGAACTCCGAGGCCCATACGGCGTCGAACCCGGCCGCATCGGCGGCGTGTGCGGTCTGGGCCAGTGACTTCAAATCCGCGCCGAGAACCGACAGGCCGTAGGTGCTCATGACCGGTCTCCTGTGCGCGGGCGCGGGCCGTCGAATACGACGGCGCTGACCCGTGGCCGCCGTCTGGTGGAGGTGATCCTCGGCGACCAGGTACATGAGTGCGTTGATGATGTTTGCGTCGAGCGGGGTAAGAGACGTGGAACGCGCGCGGCCAGCCGTGCGCCACCTCCAAGGCTGGTGCTCAGCATCTTCCCTCCCTGGGTGACCGCACAATGCAGGGTGTCGAAGTCGCCTTCTGTATGGAACTAGTGAAGTGCGCCATCGTGACGACGACGAATAACCCTGAGGCGGACGCGACTAGCTGACCGGTAGTCTCCTCGCGCAATTCTGTCCGGACTTCGAGTTTCCGGCCGGTCTTGGACACCAGCTCCGCGCTGACCTCGTAGGGGACCCCCAGCAACACCGGCGCGTAGAACTCGGTATCGAACCTGCGGGTGACGGCCATCTCACCGACGACGTACAGCAACATGCCCACCATGTCGTCGAGTACGGTCATGACTGCGCCGCCATGTGCGATACCGGGTGCGCCGCGATGTCTGCCGTCGAAGATATGCCTGGCACCCACCCCGTCGCCATGCCGACGCGCTCGCAGGCGATGACCGTGCGGATTGTCTGTGCCGCAACCAAGGCACCACGGGTGGTGCGCATCAAGGTAGTCGCCGTCGGCGGCGACAGCACGATCCTGAAAGCTATGCCACCATGCGATGGCCGAATCTTCTTCCGCTTGCTCTTCGATGACGAAACCCTCCTAAATAGACCCTCGTAGCGCGTGGTTCACCACACGACTGAAGAATTGCGCCGGCGTCGACTGGGCTGATCGCCGGTAGATATGTATGTAGGACTCGTTAGCCCGCCGAGATCATCGCTGCGACACACCTTCCGATTAGGACACTGTCGGCTATCTGGTCCTGCCCGTAATCCCTTGGACTGCAGTGTATTCATAGCCGGCCAGATCGCGTCACAATGAACTGGCACACAGTCCGCAGCGCCTCACAACTCCTGGGAGAAGGCGTCACGCTGGGCTCCAGCGCCAGCCATGAGCGGGCCGTACCGGTGATGCAACTCTGTAACGATGTCGGTGAAGGGGAGATCGTGGTACCAACCGCGGTCGTTGAGGTACTCCATGTGTTGGCTTCCCCCACCGTCGTAGGCATGGAGGAGCGCATCGGTGTGGCCGTCGAAGTCGATCGGAGGTACACCGAATCGCGCGCAGAGCTCGGCATTGAACGCCGGAGTGGCCTTCACCCAGCGGTTGTTGAGTTGTAATTCGCTATATCCGTGGTAGACGAACACGTCGGTACCTCCCATCCGGGCACGCAATGTGGTGGTCTGCAGATGGTTGCGCACGTCCGCGAATCCGAGCCGGGCCGGAATGCCCGCCGCACGAGCTGCCGCGGTCAGCAGCACCGCCTTCGGTATGCAATACGCCCTCGACGCTGTCGCTACATAGCTCGCCCGATAATGCTCGGGATCGTCGTCGGTGCTATAGGGATCGTACCAAATCCTGTCCCGCACAGCGGTGAAGATCAACCTCGCCTTCTGCACAGGGTCACGAACGTCACCGACCGCGTCCTCGGTGAAGCGCTGTACATCGTCGTGCTGCCAATCGAGGAACCCAGTTGTCTCCAGGAAACTCGATTCGTTTGAAGTGTCGCTCACAGATAGCCTTTCAGATAAGCCTCGAGGCCGGTATCGACAGTGCCAACGGATCGACTGGCCGTTTCGAGGGCTTCGACGAGGCGTGTTTCGGAGTCCGGGATCGTCGCGGCGATTTTGGCCGCAGCGAGACTACGACTCCGTAGCGATGTGCCGGCATCGGTGGCTGCGGCCGCAAGCTCAGACCACGCTTGGGAAGCGTGTCGGGCCGCGGCCGCCGCTTCGGCTGCGGCGGCGTCCCCGAGGAGATCGGCGATATTCTGGCAACCTTGTGCTTGCAGCATACGAAAGAGCCCGCCACCGGTTCCGGCTTTCTCGATGAACGCCCCGAGCCCGAACAATGCCGCGGTCAGGGCGTCGTCATCAAACACCGTTGGCCAATGCCGTACGTCATCGGCGAACTCCTGCACACCCTTCAAACCGGAGGCCTCGACTTCAGCTGCCTCGATGCGCAGTAGCGGCGCACCTACGGCACCGCCGCGCATGAAAGCTGCGCTCGCGGCTAATGCAGTGGCGGCAATCGGCCCAAGGTCGGGCACTCGCTCCGGCCAGTCGACGTGATATGTGGTGTGCCGGGTCGGTGTAGGGAACCCTACCGAGGACCGCGCCCGGCGCAGGTCGTCATAAGCCACCGTTTGGGTGGTCTCGCGGTCATTATCGACCACATAGGCAACCCCTTGTTCGTCATCATATCCGGTGATGACGATGTCGTGACGGCTCATGTGCAATCGGACGCGCAGGTAAGGAAGTTCGCCGATGTCAGCCCAGACCATGACGGGTCGGCCCTTGTCGACTTCGTCGGTAACAAATGACCATCCCACGTCTGCGTCATCGGTCGATCGCACTACGCAGTTTGCACCAACTCGGGAGAGGTAGTCTTTTTCCAGGTCGCTTCCTCGTCCTACCAGGTAGATCTGGGGAAACAATTGCGTAGAGCGGACGTACGAGAAGTCCAAGGCTCCGCCGAGGGTGAAGACCAATCCTTCACTGAGTGTTTCTGTCCCCCATCCTAGTTGTGCCCATTCAGTAAGGTCACGCAGCGCACCGGAACCACAGTGCCCTCCTCTCCTGTGGGGATAGGGAATTTCAATCCTCGCCATCGCCGCTTCCTCTCTTGTCCAATAGCACTGTTAAGACTCATCGAAAGCTACGTTCCATCAAGGCGTCGCGGCTGGCGGTAGGTGCCAGAACTGGTCGACCGCAGCCAATCTCACCCGCGCAGCTCGACCGCCTATGACTATGGGAAACATTGCTTTCGATCGCTATCCGCATCAAAGCGTCAACGGTGAGAGCCCCTGACCCGCAGCATCGCCATCGTTGTACTGAGCTCGCTTGGTGCCGTTTTGCGCTTCCCTGCTTTCGGTGCTCTGTCAGAATCGGATGAGTCCTCGGATGTTGCGGCCTGACCGCATGTCGTCGTAGCCCTCATTGATCTCATCGAGGGTGTACTCACGGGTGATCAGCTCGTCGAGTTTGAGTTGTCCGGAGTTGTAGAGTTCGACGAGCCGCGGGATGTCGTGGGCGGCGTTGGACGAGCCGTAGAGGGCACCGCGGATCTGCTTTTCATACAGCGTTAATTCCAGCAGCGAGCCCGACATCGACGTGTCTTCGGGGTGTCCGATCGCGGTAATGACCACACGGCCGCGTTTACCGACCAGTGATAGCGCCTCAGCGGTGTAGGCCCCTTCGGCGACGTCGGTGGTCAAGACGCAGACGTCGGCGAGTTTGCCACGGGTGATGTCGCTGATCAGTGACCAGGCCTCATCGATGGTGGCAACGGCATGCGTCGCGCCGAAACCGCCAGCTTGTTCGCGCTTGAACTCCACTGGGTCGACAGCCACGATGGTCAACGCGCCAGCGATGCGGGCGCCTTGGATCGCATTCATGCCGATGCCGCCGGCGCCGATCACGACCACGGTATCCCCGGCGCGCACGTCACCGGTGCGTACCGCCGAGCCGTAACCGGTCGTGACACCGCAACCGATCAAGGCCGCCTTGTCCAACGGTGTCCCGTGGTCAACCTTGACCAAGGAGGCCTTCGGCACCACGGTGTATTCCGAGAACGTGCCCAGCAAGCACATCTGGCCGACATCCTCGCCGCGGGCATGGAAGCGGTAGGTGCCGTCGATCTGGGGTCCCATCATGATCGCCGCACCCATGTCGCACAGGTTTCCCATCCCGCGCGCGCAGTAAGAGCAGTGCCCGCAAGACGGCAGGAACGTCAGGATGACCGAATCGCCCTCGGCCAGGTCCTCGACACCTGCACCCACCTCGACCACGGTGCCGGCGCCTTCATGACCACCGACGACGGGCAGCGGAAACGGCAGATCACCGGTCACCAGGTGTTCGTCTGAATGGCACAACCCGCTGGCGGTCAACCGGACCAGCACTTCATCCGCACCGGGCGGATCCAGCTCGATCTCATCAACCTCCCACTTCTCTCCCAAGCCCCAGAGCACGGCAGCGCGTGTTTTCATGTGTGTCCTCTCCTCAACGTCGGTGCTTCCGTAGCAGTGGATGGTTCACGCCAGCGTCTCGACGGCGAGCTCACCGTCGGCATGCTGGCGGCGCAGCTTCTTCTTGTCGAACTTGCCAGTAGACGTCAACGGAACGTCGGCGACGAACGCCCACCGTTCCGGTAGCCACCACTTGGCCACCCGTGCACGCAGGAACTCAGTCAACTCCGCAGCGGTGGCGGTGCAGTCAGCGGCCAGGACCACCACTGCCAGCGGCCGTTCCTGCCACTTGTCGTCGGGCACTCCAATCACCGTGGCGGTGCGTACTGCAGGGTGAGCGGCCAACTCGTTCTCCAATTCCACCGAGGAGATCCACTCCCCTCCAGACTTGATCACGTCTTTGGCGCGGTCGGTGAGAGTGATGAACGCATCGGCGCTGATGGTCCCGACATCCCCGGTGCATAACCAACCGTCCGGCGACACCGCCGGACTGTCATGCTCGTAATAGGACTGAGTGATCCACGGGCCGCGGATCTGAATCTCCCCCACCGACAGTCCGTCCCAAGGTTGTTCTGCACCGCTGTCATCAACGATGCGCGCCTGCACACCGGCCACTACCCTGCCTTGGGTTCCCCGCAGGTAAAGGGACCTCTCCGGGGTGTCGGTGTTCCGCGGCAGAGCGACCGCAGCCAGCGGGGAGGTCTCAGTCATCCCCCAGGCCTGCACGATTCGGATGCCCAGTTCGTCATAGGCAGTCATCAACGACCTCGGAACCGCCGAACCACCGCACGCCACCATCTCCAGCGAACTCACGTCGTGGCCGGGATTGTCGCGCAGGTAGTGCAAGACATCGGTCCAGATCGTCGGCACAGCGCCCGCCATCGTGGGCCGGGCCGCCTCGATCATCTCCACCAATGGCCCCGCCTGCAGGAAACGGTCAGGCAGCAGAAGCTGCGCCCCCGCCATCATCGCCGCATACGGCAACCCCCAGGCATTAGCGTGGAACATCGGAACGATCGCCAACACCGTGTCGTCATGACCGATGCCCAAGGCGTTCGAGGTGCACGCCGATTGAGAGTGCAACCACGTCGAACGGTGGCTGTAGACAACGCCTTTCGGGTGCCCGGTAGTACCGCTCGTGTAGCACATCGCTGCGGCCGACTGCTCGTCGACGTCGGGCCAGTCGAACGTGCTCGGCTGGGCTGCCACCACATCGTCGTAGCGAAGGACGTCCTTTCCGCAGCCCTGCACTGCGGTAAGATCACCCGTGCCGGTCACCAGCACCGTGCGCACCGAGGTCATCGACGGCAACGCCGCCGCCAACAGGTTCAGCACCGTACCGTCGACGATGATCACCTGATCTTCGGCATGATTGGCGATCCACGTCAGCTGTTCAGGTGGCAGCCGCAGATTCAACGTATGTAGCACCGCACCCATCGACGGCACCGCCGCGTAACAGTCCAGGTGCTCCTGGTTGCTCCACTGCAGCGTCGCGACACGCTCGTCTCCACAAATGCCTATCTCGCGCAACGCATTCGCCAACCGCGCCGCACGCTGCCCCAACTCATGATACGACACCCCAGAGATCTGTTGGGGTCCGCGTGCGGTCAACACCTCGCGATCGCCATGGACTGCCGCAGCATGGGCCACGATCGCGGGCACCGTCAACGCAACGTCCTGCATCGTGCTCCTCATCGAGAGCCCGCCCGACAACCCTTGATGAGGCGACGGTCACGCATCGATGAGGTCCTGCCGATCCTGACTCTGCAGCATCAACCGGTACTCGGGGAACAGATTCTTGGCCTGCGGAATCAACTTGATCAACTTCGGCACCGGGCCCTTTGCGCGCACCGTCCCCTTGGCCATCGCCATCGTCAGGTTCACCTTGCCCAGCCAGAACTTGTTTCCAGTGTCCGCCGACATGAACAACTCCACGTTGGGCACCGCGGTACTGGCCGCTCCGGTCTCCACCACCTTCTTCGGCATGTCCACCGTTACCACCGCGTCCGGATCGGTGTAGTGCACCCGTAACACCACACCCGAATTTGCGAGCTTGTCCGCCAGTCCCTCCTTCTCCAAGCCCCGTTGAAAGATCCCACCCAAGAAGGCATAGACCTCGTCCTCGTCCTTGAATACCGCCACCGTCAATCTCCACCAATCTCGTTGTCAGAACAGAACAGTCGCGAGCATCGACTCAAGACGATGCTCCCCCCGCAAAAATCGTCACGCCTGTTGGCGACCTCCACTAGCTTCTGATGCGCTGCGGTAACACCGCCGAGGTGCCCGGCGGCATCCGCTAGCCAGTCCCCGCGGCCAGCGGAGTTGGATGGCGGTTCTCGCTGACGTTCGTCTCCGACACACGCGTCGCAATCGCAGTCGCCGTCCCATCGCCCATGCAGCCATGACCTCAGACCGAGCCGGCGAGCATGAGTTCGGCCCGTTCGACGGGGACCTGCTGCGTAATGACCCGCTTGCTGAACATGAAGTCGCGGGGGCGATTGATGCAGTCGGCGGCGATGAGCTCGCCGGCACGCAGGTAGAAGCAGGTGAAGTCGCGGTCGCGGGTCGGGTCGCCGCTGAGGACCACCTCGTCGTACCCGGTGTTGAGACCCGCGATCTGGAGCTTGAGGTCGTATTGATCTGACCAAAACCAAGGCAGCGCTGATATCTTCTTGGACTTCCCGCACAAAGTCGCCGCCGCGACTTTGGCCTGCTCGGCCGCACTGGGCACGGACTCCAGACGTATACGGCGGCCGTAACGAGCCATGTCGTGGCTGACGCAGTCCCCGGCGGCCATGATGGCGGAGTCGCTGGTCTGGGCTTGGTCGTCGATCACGACGCCGTTGTCGACGACCAAGCCCGCGGCAGCGGCGAGCTCGGTGTTCGGCTCAACGCCGATGCCGACAATGACGAGGTCGGCGGAAATCGATTCGCCACCGGCCAGGACTACTTCGCCGACTTTGCCGTCGCCAGACAGAGCCTCGACCCGCGCGCCCGTCTGGATGTTGACGCCCGCCTCCCGGTGGATCCGGTCGAAGAACGCCGATACCTCCGGGGCGGTCACCCGTTCGAGGACGCGCTCCGTCGCCTCGAGCACGGTGACCTCTAGACCCAACGCACGCAAGGAGGCAGCCGTCTCCAATCCGATGTAACCGCCGCCGATGATCACGGCTCGACGCCCCGGTCTGGTGGCGTCTCGGATCATCTCGACGTCCGCCGCGGTGCGTAGGTAGAAGACTCCGGCCAGGTCGGCGCCTGGGGTGGAGAGCCGACGGGGGCGCGCGCCCGTGCACAGCGCGAGCCTGTCGTAGGGCAGCACCTCGCCGGTGCTCAGCGAGAGGTGACCCGCTGCGCGATCGATTGCCTCCACCGTCGCATCCAGAACTTCGATTCGCAGCTTTGTGTAAAACTCGGCGCTGCGGATCGCGAGCTTGTCGACTGTGCAGTTCCCGGCCAGATATGCCTTCGACAGCGGAGGGCGTTGGTAGGGCGCTGCCGATTCATTGCCGACGAGGACGATCTCGCCGTCCCATCCTTCTTGACGAAGGCTGGCCGCCAGTTGGGCGCCCGCGTGGCTGGCGCCCACGATGACCGCTCGATGCAAAGTCATGCGCCGGCTTTCGGGGTGAGGCGGACCATCAGCTTGCTGATTCCCCTGACGAAGTTGGATTGCACGTATTCGGGCTCACCAATGACCTCGATCTTCTCGAAACGAGGAAGCAGCTCCTCCCACAGGATCCGCAACTGCATCTCGGCCAACCGGTTGCCCATACAGCGGTGGACGCCGAACCCGAAAGAGATGTGGTTGCGGGCGTTGTCCCGGTCGATGATGAAGTCGTCGGGCCGATCGAATACGCGCTCATCGCGGTTTCCCGATGCGTACCACATCACGACCTTGTCACCCTTGCGAATGAACTGACCATTCAGCATGGTGTCGGCCTTGGCGATCCGGCGCATGTAGGCGAGTGGCGTCTGCCATCGGATAATCTCGGAGTTCATGTTGGGGATCAGGTCGGGATTTGCTTTCAGCTTCTCGAACTGGTCCGGGTAGCGGTTCAACGCGAGAACGCCGCCGCTCATCGAGTTCCGGGTCGTGTCGTTGCCTCCGACGATCAGCAGCAGAAGGTTGCCCAAGAACTCCATCGGCCGGTCGATCAGGTCTTTGGTGCTTTCATTGCTCTGCAGCATGGTGATCAGATCGAACCCAGGCTCTTCTCCGGCACCGGTCCGGGCCGCCTTGTCGTGCCAGTGCCGGCTGAGATCTCGGGCCATGGCGCGCATGCCGACGAACGTCTCGTCAAGGTCCGAGGGACCGCCGTTGGTTTGCTCCATCGAGGTTGCCAGATCCGACCACTCGACAAGCTTGCGACGCTGCTCGTACGGAAAGTCCAGCAGGGTCGCAAGCATTCGAGCGGTCAGCTCGATCGAGACGTCGTGAACCCAGTCGAACGGCTGATCCACGGGGAGGTTATCCAGCACCTCCCTTACGCGCGAGCGAATCAGACCCTCCATTTCCCGTAGGTTCTTGGGTGCGACCACCCCTTGGACAGCCGCCCGCTGCAGGTCGTGGCGTGGTGGATCCATCGCGATGAACATCTTGATATCCAGGAAGCGGGGCGGCACCCCGATGACGATCAATGGCTCAGCGGAGAAGACCTCATGATTCTTGTCGACGGCCACGATGTCGGCATGCCGGGTGACGGACCAAAACGGGCCGAAGGCACTGTGCCGCTGATAATGGACCGGAGCTTCGTTACGCAGGCGCTCGTAGTATGACTGCCAGCGCCCCTGGCGATAGAGAAAAGGATTGCTGAGATCGATGTCGGCGAGTTCGACCTCCTCGGCCGGCGGAATAGGACGCTCTACAAAGAGTTTCTTCCCGTTCGTACCGGTCACCCAACGCCGAGTTTTGTCGTAGGCGTGTGCACCTTGAATCTGCAGGTCGATCGGGATGGTCGCCTGAACTTTCTCGGCGACCTTTTCAGAGATTTTTACCATGTTTGACCACTTCCCTTCGTCGTCACATCTGGAACTCCGGCAGATGGACGATCAAGCCGTCCCATGCCTCGGAGGCCGTCATCTGGCAGGACAGCCGAGAGGTCGGCTGACGCTCGGGGTTCATCGCGAGCATCTCCTCTTCGCCGACGCCGGAGGAGCCGACCTGATCGGACCACTGCGGATCGACGACGACGTGGCAGGTACCGCACGCCGCTTCGCCTCCGCAGTCGCCGTCGATGCCAGGCACTGCATTGTTGGTCGCGACCTGCATGAGTGACTGGCCTTCATCGAGAGGCACCTGGTGCTTGTCGCCGTCGTGGGAGACAAAAGTGACAACGGCCATTACCGACTCCTCTTAAGTTGCCCTGAATGTGAATACTTGTTAACAGGATTGTCCAATCCGAGCGCTTCCGCTATGTTTGCGCGGATCAGGAACTTGTGGATTGGGCTCAGGGGGCACGATCGGTGAAGTTCAGCAACGCCGGTGTGCCTCCGGTCGCGTTCGTGCAAATGCTGGAGAGCCAGGCACTCGACCCGGACGCCGTCGCGCGGCTTCGCACCATCATGGCGCGCGAGGGAACCGACGAGGCGACGCTGATGCAGCACGATGTCCAGGCGCCACTGCGGTGGTTTCGCGATCTGTACCCCGATCTAGACGTCGACCGGGCAACCCTGCTCGGCTTCTCGTTTGCAGGACAGGCACAGTTGACATCTTTCGGCCCGTTGAGCGTCCCGCTGGTCAGCGCAGGCTCGGTAGCCGAGATCGTCGAGCTGCTCACCTATCTACCGTTGATCACCACGGCGATCAATGCACAATTCCGTCCAAACGACCAAGGTCTCACCGTCGGGCTCTGGGGGCACACAGGCGATCGGGCCCTGGACTGCTTAGCAGTCACATATACCGGCTCGGCGTTGTTACGACTGCTGGACATGCTCGTCAGTGACGCGCTGACCGTCACGCTCCACTTGAGTTGGTCAGCGCCGGTCTCCCTGAACAAACTCGCGGCAGAGATGGTACTAGCCGGGCGCCTGTTCTTTGACGCACCGATGTCCTACCTTCATGTTCCCGTCAACGCGCTCAATGAAGTGTGCCGGTTCTCCGATCCCCTTGCGTATCGACTCGCCGTCGCCGAGCTGAGGCGGACCCTCGACGAGCAGAGCGGAGCCACGTCCTTCTCCAAGAAGGTGAGACGGTTGTTGGACGAGGATCCCGGACAGCGAAGTTGCCAGCGGGTCGCAGACGAACTCTCGGTATCCACCAGCACACTCAAACGCCGGCTCGCCGAAGAGGGCACCACGTTTCGCGAGTTGCGCCAGTCGTGTCTGCGGGAGAGCGCGATGATGCTGTTAATCACCCGATCAATGTCGGCAAGCCAGATCGCGACCGAGCTCGGATACGGCGATCTTGCTAACTTCTCACACGCCTTCAAGCGATGGACCGGCCGCTCTCCGAGCGAGTACCGACGCTCACAACGCTGAGGATGTCCCCGCACGCCCGGAGATAGCCGGTCATGGGTAGCTTCTTCTTCTGAAAAGAAGTAACCGGTGCTTAAGAATCAGCCACGACGTCACCGAACGGCCGTGGAGGCCGCTGACCGAAGTCGAGTGAGTCATCAGTAGCAGGCCAAACCGTGCCCGACACGGCGACTGAACGGCAGAGCCGGGCGCTGGTGTGAATAGTCATTCGCTATTGTCGATACATGCCAGCGAAGACAGTCCGCACCGAACTCACCTCGGGCGCCATCGAAGGATTCACGCGGGACGGCGTCAATCGCTGGCGTTCCATTCCCTACGCCAAGCCACCAGTCGGCGCGCTGCGGTTCAAGGCTCCCCAGCCGGTCGAAGCGTGGGACGGCGTCCGACCCTGCCACCGATTCCGCTACTGCGCTCCACAGCCCCGCCGATACACCATCGTCGGTCCGGGCAAGTTCCAGCCCATGAGCGAGGACTGCCTCACCCTCAATGTCGTTGCACCCGACGGCGGCTCGGACCGACCTCTGCCCGTGATGTTCTTCATTCACGGCGGGGCGTACTTCCTGGGCAGTTCCGCGACACCGATCTATGATGGCGCGTCGCTTGCCCGCAGCGGTTGCGTGTACGTATCGGCAAACTACCGCCTCGGCGCGCTAGGGGCTGTCGACCTGTCGTCGCTGTCCACCGCAGACATCCATATTGACGACAACCTCTACTTGCGTGACCTCGTGTCGGCGCTCAGGTGGGTACGCGAGAACATCGCGGCATTCGGCGGCGATCCCGATAACGTGACGATCTTCGGAGAGAGCGCGGGCGCGCACGCCGTTACCACTTTGCTGGCCGTGCCAGCGGCGAAAGGGCTTTTCGCACAGGCTATCTCACAAAGTCCGGCCGGCGCGCTATCCCGCTCCCAGGAGCTGGCCGCGGAGTTCGCCGCCAAGTTCGCATCCATTCTCTGCGCCGACGAGCGGGAGCCCGCCCGCCTCCTGTTGGCGGCGCGTCCGGCTCAACTGGTGAATGCATTCGATCGCTTGCTCACCACGAGTGCATCGGACCTTGCTGGCGGTTACCCGGTGGGATGCACATTCGGAACCGACTATCTACCGTCCGAGCCCATTCAAGCGATGCGCGACGGCAAGGCGTACCGTGTGCCGCTGATCGTCGGTACGAACGCCGACGAGGGCCGGTTGTTCACTCGCTTCCTCAAACTCCTCCCGACGAACGAAGCCAAGATCGAAGCGTTACTAGCGGGAGCGGAACCCACCTGTCGCGAGCGAATTACTGCTGCCTATCCCGAATATCCGGCCCCCGATGCCTGTATCCGACTGGGGGCCGACTTCACATTCGGATCGACACTGTGGCAGCTCGCGGATTCCCACAGTCGGCACGCCCCCACATATCTGTACCGCTATGACTTCGCCCCGCGAACTCTGCAATGGGCCGGGCTGGGTGCCACCCATGCGACGGAGCTTCTTGCGGTGTTCGACGCCTACCGCACGCCGCTCGGTCGGCTACTCAGCGCCGGAGCCGATCGCCGCTCGGCCCTACGCGTGAGCGACGACATGCAAGGGCGCTGGGATGCTTTCGCACGCACCGGAGTTCCAGGAGACGGCTGGCCGCGCTACACCAGCGACGCCCGTCCGGTCCTCGTCTTCGATCGCGCTTCGCGAGTGGACAACGACCCCCACGCCGACCGCCGGAAAGCATGGGAAGGTTTTCAAGTCCTCGGACGCTGACGAGCGGTTCCCCGCGGCGACGCATGCGTTCACAGCATTTGGCACCGATTGTTTCTGGGAGCCAAGGGTGAAACGGTGGCAAGGAGCACCTCCGGCGTGCCAATCCCAAAAGGCCGAAGAGGGCCACATTCTTGCCGAGGACTTGACGTACGAATGCAACCCCGTGTTGCGGCCTTGGGATCCGATCTCGTCAATCGCTCGAACCGAATGCGGCCGACGAGGTGGCGAACCCAACATTTACGGAGCTGGCCACGCCGGTCGGGTTGCGCCGCCGGACGCAACGCGTTCGCTCACCAACTGGTCCTCGCGACATTCTGCCGGGTAACGTACTGCGAGTGAACGAGCCCTCACATCGGGAGGGCGGGTGCCGATCAGGACGGGGATTGATGAGCGAGGAAGCGATCACCTACGAGGTCGTCGACGGGGTGGCCTGGTTGACGATCAATCGCCCCGAGGCACGGAACGCGCTCAACGGGGCGGTCCGGCAGGGACTGTTCCACAGCGTTCACCGCTTCAACGCCGACGACTCCGCCAAGGTTCTGGTGCTGACCGGGGCAGGCGATAAGGCGTTCTGCGCCGGAGGGGACCTTAAAGAGATGGCGGAGACGGCGCTCACGGTTCCGCCGCCAGACTTCGCGCCGCAATTCGGGCGCAACATCCAGGTCGCCAAGCCGACCATCGCCGCGGTGAACGGCGTCGCCTTCGCCGGCGGATTCCTACTGGCCCAGCAGTGCGACCTCGTCATCGCAGCCGAGCACGCCAGGTTCGCGGTCAGCGAGGTCAAGGTAGGCCGCGGCTCGCCATGGGCTGTCCCGCTGTCGTGGCTGCTGCCGCCGCGGATTGCGCTGCAGATTTTGATGACCGGCGACCCGATCACTGCCGAGCGCGCCCGCGAGGTAGGCATGGTGAACGAGGTCGTGCCCGCAGCGGAGCTGCGGGTACGAGTTCAGGAGATCGCCCTGCGGATCGCTTCCAACGCACCGCTGTCCGTACTCGCGGCAAAAAAGACCGTATACCTCTCCGCAGCGCACCACCTGACGGAGGCCTACGCCCACGCCGACCAGATATGGGAGCCGGTGTACCTCAGCGCCGACGCGCTAGAGGGTCCCGCCGCGTTCCGCGAGAAGCGCACACCGGTTTGGAAGGGACGTTAGACGTGGCCGTGCCGATGGAGTCCTTGATCACCGACATCGGGGCGGAAACGGCCGAGCTGTGGTCACTGATCGCCGAGCTGCCCGAGGGGCAAGCCGGGTGGGACGCGCCCACCCCCGCGGCAGGCTGGGCGGTCCGCGATCAGATCAGCCATCTTGCGTTCTTCGACGACGCCGCGGTGCGCTCAGCCACCGACCCCGAAGGGTTCACGGCCGAGGTGCTGCCCATGCTCGCCGACGGCCGGATCTCCCCGGACACCATCGCCGAGCGCTACCGGCCGATGCCGACAGCGGAGCTGCTGTCCTGGTTCGACGGCGCGCGCCGCGCCCTCGTCGCTGCCTTCGCAGCGATCGACCCCTCGATGCGGGTGCCGTGGTTCGGCCTCCCCATGAGCGCGGCTTCCTCGCTGACCGCGCGGATCATGGAGACCTGGGCGCACGGTCAGGACATCGCCGACGCGCTGGGAGTGACCCGTGTGCCCTCGGCCCGGTTGCGCCACGTCGCCCACATCGGCGTGGGAGCGCGGGCGTTCAGCTACATGGCCAACGGCCTGGAGGTGCCCGAGGAACCCGTCCGTGTCGAGCTCACCGCACCGGGGGGCACGCTGTGGACCTGGGGCCCCGACGGCGTGCCCAACCGGGTCACCGGCACTGCGCACGACTTCTGCCTGCTCGTCACCCAGCGCAGGCATCGCGACGACACCGCACTGCACGTCACCGGTCCGCTCGCCGACCAGTGGCTCTCCATCGCGCAGGCCTTCGCCGGACCTCCCGGTGGCGGGCGCACCGCAGGACAGTTCGACGGAGGTGTGTCGTGAGGGACCCGGTACGCATCGGAAATTGCTCGGGCTTCTACGGCGACCGGATCGCCGCGGCGCGGGAGATGGTCGAGGGCGGGACGGGCGAGCAGAGCATCGACGTGCTGTGCGGGGACTACCTCGCTGAACTGACGATGCTCATCCTGGCGAAGGCCCAGGCGAAGGATCCGGCGGGCGGTTACGCGCGCACGTTCCTGACCCAGATGGAGCAGGTGTTGGGCACCTGTTCCGACCGCGGTATCAAGATCGTGGCCAACGCCGGTGGGCTCAACCCGGCCGGGCTGGCCGTCAGATTGCGCGAGCTTGCGGACCGGCTCGGTATCACCGTCCGGATCGCCCACATCGAAGGTGACGACTTGCGCGGGAACCTCTCCGCGATCACCCCTGCGGTCGGTGAGGTCAAGCCGGTCTCGGCCAACGCCTACCTCGGGGGTTGGGGTATCGCCGAAGCGCTGGGTGCGGGCGCCGACGTCGTCGTCACCGGACGGGTGACAGACGCCTCGCTGGTCGTCGGCCCGGCCGCCTGGTGGCACGGGTGGGAGCGCACCGACTGGGACCGGCTCGCCGGTGCCGTCGTGGCCGGCCACGTCATCGAATGCGGACCACAGGCCACGGGCGGCAACTACGCCTTCCTCGACGAGATCACCGACCGTCGCTACCCGGGCTTCCCGATCGCGGAGGTGGCGGCCGACGGCTCGTCGGTGATCACCAAGCACGCCGACACCGGGGGGCTGGTGTCGGTCGGTACGGTCACCTCCCAGCTGCTCTACGAGATCGCCGAGCCGGCCTATCTGGGGCCCGACGTGGTGACTCACTTCGACACGATCTCGCTGGCCCAGCAGGCCGAGCACCGGGTGGCGATCACGGGTGTCACCGGCAGCCCGCCACCGGAGACGCTCAAGGTGGCGCTGAACGAGGTCGGGGGCTACCGGAACACCATGACGATGGTGCTCACCGGCTTGGACCTGGAGGCGAAAGCCGCGTTCGCGCAGCAGCAGCTGTTCGACATCCTCGGCGGCCGGGGATCCTTCGCCGAGGTCGACGTCCGGTTTCTGCGTTTCGACACACCGGACGCCCCCACCAACGACCAGGCGTGCGCGCACTTGCGGATCACGGTCAAGGACACCGACCCGCGCAAGGTCGGCCGGGCGTTCTCGAGCGCAATCATGGAGATCGCTCTGGCCGGGTATGCCGGCTTCCACACCACCACGCCACCCACGTCGGAGTCAGTGTTCGGCGTGTATCGCCCAGCGACCGTGCCCCGGTCGAGCGTGACGCAGGTCGTGGTGCTGCCCAACGGTGAGCGCCGGAGGATCGCCGATCCGCCGACCGGTAGCGTGCCGGCCGCGAAGGTCCGGGGCAGCGCGGCAGCCGCGCCGCCGACCGAGCCGACATGCCGCGCGCCGCTGGGCGCGGTTCTGGGCGCGCGGTCCGGCGACAAGGGCGGCAACGCCAATATTGGTCTCTGGGCCCGCGACGACGCCGGCTATGCCTGGGTGCGCGAGCACTTAACCGTCGAGCGACTGCGCGGGCTGCTCGGCCCGGAGGCTGCGCAGCTGCGCATAGAGCGATTCGAGCTGCCCAACCTGCGTGCGCTCAACGTTGTGGTGCACGGGCTGCTGGGGGAAGGCGTGGCATCCTCGACCCGGCCGGATGCCCAGGCGAAGGGCTTGTGCGAGTACCTGCGCTCCCGCATCGTGGACATACCGCAATCCCTTGTCGGCGCGACCTGACAAATCCCGAATTTGGAGTAGCCGGGCCACTCTGTCGACGTATCGCCAATCAAGTCGCCGTCCTCTGCCTGCTGCTTGACGTAGCCCCTTTGCCAAAGCCGTGTTGCCGAACGATGTGATGACGATCGGATGACGCCAACAGCGTCCGGCAGACGGAGAGATGGCTTTGTCCAGTTCCTTGCCGAACTGGACATCCAAAGAGGGCGCAGCGATCTGCCCACGCGGTTGCCGATCTTGGCCAATGAGCGGGCACATCCACGAATGGGGATCACACGCGCAGGCGCCAGCCACCTGCCACTGGGCGTCTACATTTCAACTCAACCTGGGATTGTGAGCAGGTGTTAACGTTCGTAGTGTAGCTCCCGGCGCTGCAGTGCTGCGCGAGCCCTGGTTGCGAGCGAAGGAAGGTAGTAGTGAACAAGGTGGTCGTTGCCGGACGTACCCGGGTCGGCGGCGAACGTCGGGAACGGATTCTCGCCTCTGCCACCGAGTTGATTGCCGAGCGGGGCTACCACGCTGTCTCCATGGCCGACATCGGCGTTGCATCAGGGGTTGTCGGGCCGGCCATCTATCGCCATTTCAACAGTAAGAGCGATCTACTGGCGGCCCTCTTCGAGCGAGTGGTGGACAAACTCCTTAAGCGTGCGACGGCGATCGTCGAGCAGTCCCGCGACGAGGCGGAGGCGCTGACCCTGCTGGTGTCAGACCAAGTCGCCTTGGTAATGGATCAACGCGAGCTGGCAATGGTGTATTACCGCGAAGTGCACAATCTGTCGGATCAGCACCAGAGCCGGTTGCGCCGAAAGCAGCGACTCTATCTAGAAGAGTGGGTACACCTCGTCGGAGAATTGCGGCCCGCGGTCGATGAGATTGAACTTCGGGCGATGGTTCATGGAGCGATCGGAGCCATTCAATCGATCTTGCACTACCGCGGCACTGGCCTGGCTCCCGAACAGACCTCTGCGCTGCTCGTTGCGATGGGTCACGCCGTGCTCGGCGTCCCCGCGTCGAGTCACCAGGTGCGCGGCGTGAACACTGAACCATCCTGTCCGCGTCCCGGTACGCCGCAGCACTAAGCAGGTCCAGGGTGTCAGCAACACACGAAGACGACCTCGCTCAGTATGTCTGCACGACGGTCTTGAGGGCGACAGCCGCCAGGAAAGGACTCATCTAATTGCCTGGCTGCATGCCCAGGGCTTCACGATTGATCAAAGCCGACTGGTGGCCCCAACCCCTCTCCTTCTTCCTACAAGCCGCGTACTGGGTGATGAGGGACGGTACGTCTCTCTGCGCGAGCTGAGCACGGAAACCGGAATCCAGACGAAACAGTCGCCATATTGCGGGCCCTCACGGAAGGCATCGGGCAGGCCACGGAGATGATGCGTGGCTTCGCGCGCTGAACATGTTGAAAGCTTCAGCCCGACGATTTGGAGAGGCTCGCGAATCGACTCGCGACTGCTGCGCGCGAGGCTGCCAACCCACCGGTTGAGATTCGTGAAACCCTCGGGGCGCGGTCATGCTGGTCTCATCACGACCGACGCCGCTGGTGACGACGATGCTGGACCTGATCGACAGCGCGTCAGCAAATGACCTGCCTTCCTTGAGGATTGGCGTGGCGTCCGGGTCAGCGGTCTCGCGCGCGGGCGACTGGTTCGGCAACCCCGTGAACCTGGCCAGCCGAGTGAGCGCGGCGGCGCGGCCAGGCGCAGTGTTGGTGGGACTCCACGCGGGTGATCGTCGACGACGCAGGCCTCCGGTGGTCGTCCGCCGGCGCATATCGTCTGAAGGGCGTCAGCAGCAAGGTCAACCTGTCTCGGGCGCGGCGCGCCCAGGCCGGCCGAGTAAGGCCCCCGTTTGAAGCGAGCTCGCCGGGTATCCGCCTAGTGAACAGTGACCGCCTAATGAACAGTCACCACCGACTTGATAAGCGAACGCCACCTCGCTATCGCGGCCCCTCGTAACCAATCTAGCGGTCGAATTCGATCTAAAGCGACCGAGCAATGATCTCCTTCATAATCTCGTTTGTCCCACCGTAGATCTTCTGAACGCGAGCATCGGCCCACATCCTGCCGATGGGATACTCGGTCATATAGCCGTAGCCGCCGTGGAGCTGCAAGCAGTCATCAAGGGCGACCATCGCACGCTCAGTAGTCCACCATTTCGCCATCGCGACGGTGGGGATGTCGAGTTCACCGCGCAGATGGCGGGCGACGCAGTCGTCGATGAAAACGCGGCTGATGTGGGCGTCGGTGGCGACCTCGGCGAGCTTGAACTTGGTGTTTTGGAAGGCGAAGACGGGCTTGCCGAAGGCATGCCGATCTTTGGTGTATTCCACAGTGAACTCGAGCGCTGTTTCTAGTACTGTCACTGCACCAAGCGCAAGGATCAATCGCTCTTGGGGAAGTTGCTGCATCAACTGAATGAACCCCTGGCCTTCAGTCGTACCCAGGAGGTTCTCAACCGGAATGTGCACATCTTCGAAATAGAGCTCGGAGGTGTCCTGTCCGCGCTGACCGACCTTGTCCAACACCCGACCCCGCCGAAAGCCCGGTCGATCGCCTTCGACCAAAACCAACGAGATTCCGTTCGCTCCGGCACTGGGGTCGGTCTTCGCAACGACGATGATGAGGTCGGCCTGAGCGCCGTTGGTGATGAACGTTTTGGAACCGTTGACAACGTATTCGTCTCCAACGCGCGATGCCTTGGTCGTGACAGATTGGAGATCGGAGCCAGTGCCCGGCTCCGTCATCGCAATCGCGCCAACCATCTCACCAGTTGCCAGTCTGGGAAGAAAGCGTTCCTTCTGCTCATCGGTGCCGTACTCGAGCAGGTAGTGGGCGACGATTCCACTATGAAGCGGCGCGCCCCATGCCGAATCGCCGATGCGGGCCTGTTCCTCAATCAAGACTGCTTCGTGAGCGAACGTTCCCCCACCTCCGCCGTACTGCTCGGGGATTGACATGCACAGCAACCCAAGATCACCCGCCCGGGTCCACAGGTCCCGATCCACGTGGTGCTGCTCGATGAAGCGGGCACTGTGCGGCGCGACCTCCTTCTCACAGAACGTACGTGCCAAATCCCGCAGTGCGTCGAGGTCGTCGTCCATCCAGCTAGAGCGGTTGGCTGCCATTACAAAGTCCTCACTGTGTTTGCTTGCGCACCGATCCCGCAATGGTCTCGCTTCGCCTGTGGGTACATGGTGTACCACGAATCGCACGCCGGGTACAACACGTACCCAGAACTTTCCAGAGCGCGGGGCGTTACGGTGACATCGTGGAGCGACAGCACTGGGTGGACACCACAGCGGTACGCCGCGCGGCCAGTAGGTTGCCGGGCCGTGAACTACGTCGTGAACAGATCATCGAAGCGGCGCTCAGCGCAATCGAAGAGAACGGGCCCCACGCACTCACGGGCCAAATCGCAGACAAGGCCGGTTTGGGACGCACACACTTCTACCGCCACTTCGCAAGTAAAGAAGAACTCGATCTTGCCGTGGCTCGTCACGTCCACCGCGAACTCACTGCGAAGATTCGCCTAACTCTGGATGTCCAGGGATCGCCGCTAGACGTGATACGCGCGCCGGTCACTCAGCACGTCATGTGGGCTGACGAACACCCCAACCTCTATCGGTTCCTGGTGAACCGACACTATCGGCGCAGCACCGAGAAGACCGCGCCCGGCAGCAGCGCATTCGCCTCTGAACTCGCCGTCGCGGGTGCCCGTTACTTTCCTCGCTACGGCGAGGACTCAGAGGCGGCAGACCGCAATGTCGCCGCCATCATGGGCTTGATGGACGCTTCGGTCCTATGGTGGCTGGACCATCGCGACTCCACTCGTGACGAACTCGTCATTCGGTTGACACGGCAAACCTGGTTGATAATCAATGACAGGCTGCAGGAACTGGGATTCCAGCTTGATCCCCACTTACCACTCTGCGAACCGAAAACCTGACCAGGTACAATTCGAGCCTCCCCACGCTAAACCCTCCGTCTTCGACACCGCCATCAACGATGATTGCGTTGGCGCCGCTCACCGACGCCGCGCATCAACGCGAAAGCTTTCAATCCAAGCGACGGCGCAGCATCGCTAGTGCGCGCAACTACGCCACGCCACCGAGGAACTACCCGGAATATCTGGCGACTCTCCAGCAACTCGAGTCCCGCGCGGGCCACGGCCGCAGCATCCATTGGACGCGGTCCGGCGAACAGAAGCGCCGCCCCAGGGTCGGCAACCCGGTCGGTGACCATTTTCGTACTTACCACGTCAGGGCATAGCGCCCGTGCGTGGATTGGCAATCCCGCATGGTCAAGGTCGCCCTGCAGCGATGTGGTGAACGACAATACGGCCGCTTTGGTTGCTGCGTACATCGCTAATCCAGGGATGGGCGCCAGAGCCGAGAGGGACGCGATGTTGAGGATCGCGCCCCCACCCGCGCCCATAGCGACAACTGCCGCGTGTGAGCCGGCAACGACACCTCGTACATTGACATCGAGGATCGACGCAATCTCGGCATCGCTGTGACTCCAGCTGTTACCCGCGAGTAGGATCCCAGCGTTGTTTACCCACACCGCCAGAGGGCCAGCGGCTAAAGCCTGAGCAGCGACTTCCCGATGACCCGACGGATCTCGTACGTCGTGCGTGGCGCTCCAAGCGCCACCGCCGACCTCGGTGGCAGCGCGCTCCGCTGCGTCGCCATCCACATCCGTGAGCAAAACCTTGTGACCGGCAGCGGCGAGTTGTCTCGCGATCTCCAGACCAATCCCTCGACCTGCTCCTGTGACGACGGCTGTTGATGGTTCTAGCATGACCATCCTTTCCGGCAGTTTGCGTAGGTTTGCCGACTACGGTTCGCCGGGGTTTGTTGAGGATCTCCGAGGCCACTTGGAGGACTGCGTCGATTCCGCCGGCGCCCTGTAAGGGCGATGTGCTCGGCTAAGCACTCAAAAGTCTCGTGGAATGACCTAGATATCATCGGCGACACAACGTAATAGGTAGGCCGTCGACAGGGAACAGGCAGGGACGTATTGTCCCACCGAACGCGGTAGCCGTCATCCAGACTCCAGGTGAATTCCCGCAGCATCTCGTGCAGTATTGCCTTCACCTCCAAGGTGCCGAAGTGCATCCCGATGCGCTTGTGCGCGCCTCCTCCGAACGGAAGCCAGGCGAAGCGGTGGGCCTGATCCTCGCGCCGTGGCGGCTCGAGTCGCGTTGGGTCAAACCGGTCCGGCTCGGTCGACACTGTGGGCGCAAAGTGGTTGACCGCAGGCGTGATGACGACGAGCACTCCGGAGGGGACGTAGTAGCCATCAATTAGGGTGTCGGTCACCGTCTTACGCATAACCAACGGTACCGGTGCAACTAGTCTGAGCGACTCCTTGATGACCAAGTCCATCGCCGTAAGCCCCTCCAGGTCCTCAATGTCCGACAGATCGTCGCCTAGACGGTCAGACTCAGCACGAAGTCGATCCTGCCATTCAGGATTCTTCGCCAAGAAGTACGCCACAGCGGCAGTGGTGATCGTTGACGTGTCATGAGCGGCCATCATCAGAAAGATCATTTGATTTATGCTGTCCGCATCAGTGAAGCGTTCGCCGTCCTGGCGCGCGCCTCACATAGCGCGGCGAGTAAATCACCATTCTGCCCCGAGCGTGCCGCCGGTAAGTTCCGGGCGAAGGCCAACGAGAGGCAATCCCTGATCGCCGATAACTGGCTTCAATCCGCTACCGGTCGGCGGCGCGGCAAGTTCGCGAACCGGCCATCGTCGACTCACTCCTGGATAGCGCGCTCGACGCGCTGCGGGAGGGGATTCAGTAGTACCGACAACAGCCGGTCACGGGACTTGCTTGCCGAACCGGACGGCGATTTGGTCATCGAGTGCCCCCTTGATGTTGTTTCTCGCATTATCGGAAGGATTTCACCCATCGTTTACACCGGTGACCACCCTGTCAACGGCGGTCACAGTTGCCGCTCGAATGTCAGCGACTCCCCGCCGTCCTCGGATACCCGTCACTGAACAGAGCCGCCACTAGTCGACGCTATCGGCCCCGCTTGGGGCATAGGGCATGTCGGCCAGATGGGTGTTGGCCGGCTCGGGTGTCCCCCTGCGCGACGAGTTCGCGGGCGCGGGACGCGACAGGACGTAAGCGCGCCGCTTCGGCCTGCGCGCACGAAGGCGATACAAGAAGGTCGGGCTGGGCCAGTTGGTAGAGATCGACCCCCGCGCCGAGCGATACCAGCTCGTGCACATAGTCCACACGGATCTGTCCAGGCGGCGACTCAACCGGTCGTTGAAGCGCTTCTCCACATCGGCACGGACCTCGATAACACTTCCTGGATGGGCACGGAGAACCTTCATCAACCTGACGATGTGTCGGGCCTGCGATTCGAGCATGTAGACGATGGACCCGGATCCCACGTTGGTGTTGGGCCCGTACATCATGAGGAAATTCGGAAACTCTGGCACCGATAGGCCGTAGTAGGCGTGCGCGCCATCCGCCCACACGTCCGACAATTTCCGGTCCGAGCGGCCGTAGACCTCCATCGGGGAAAGAAACTCGGTGGCACTGAAGCCAGTGCCGTAGATGATCACGTCGGCGGCGTGGAAGTCGCCGTTCACCGTGCGGATTCCGCCAGGTTCTACTGCCCGGATATCGTCGGTGACCAATGAAACGTTGGGACGTGCGAGCGCGGGGTAATAGTCGCTGGAGAACAGAATCCTCTTGCACCCGGGCGCATAGTCCGGCGTCAGGTGGGAACGCAGCCGGGCATCCGACACCTGGCGACCTAGGTGCCGGAGGGCGATGACTCCCAAGACTCGCGCTACTGGCTTCGCGTCGACGAGTGCCAACGCCAAGAACTCGAATATCGTCCAAATCATCAGACGTTCGCTGAGCCGCAGAATGGGCAACTTGCGCAGCAGTTGGTGATGCCGCCCACCGTACTGACGGTCGAATTTGGGCAGCACCCATGGGGCTGACCGTTGGAAAACGTCCAAGTGCTCAGCGCCTGCGGCGACCACCGGGACGAACTGCACCGAACTAGCGCCGGTGCCGACGACCGCAAGCCGCTTGCCGCTGAGATTCAGATCGTGGTCCCAATTCGCGGAATGAAACGACGGGCCCGCGAAGCCCGAGATTCCAGGAATATCAGGAACTGAGGGTCGGGACAGCTGGCCCACGGCCGAAATGACGACATCGCACTCCAATTCCTGACTGGTAGTCGTGGTCAGACGCCATGTGTTCGTGCGCTCATCGAAGGCCGCCTTAGCGATTTCGGTTTTGGTCCGAAGGAGGGACAGCAAACCACTTTCGTCGGCGACGCGGCGAAGGTAGGCGAGGATATCGCCTTGTTCTGCGTAACGCCGACCCCACCTGGGATTCGGCGCCGAGGAGATCGAGTACAACTGCGACGGGACGTCACAGGCCGCCCCTGGGTAGGTGTTCTCCCGCCAGACTCCCCCGACACCATCGCCCTTTTCGACAATGAGGACCCTGTCGAACCCTGCGCGTTTGAGGCGAAGTGCAAGGGTAATTCCGGCGAAGCCAGCGCCGATGATGACGATCGAGGGGTTACCAGGGGGATTGTCCTGGGTTGGTTCACGTTTCACGGGTTTCATCGTTAGCTCATACAACCTTCGTGCTGGGGCGCCTCGTGGTCAAGGCGTGCGCAGGGACGCTGTCAACGGACGGTGGCCGAAGTAGCCAAGAACTCGCCACCGAGCCTGAGGGCCTCACGTGCTTCTGGCAGTAGGCGAAACATCGCCTGGAAGACATGGATCTGGCCGCGGAAAACTTGCAACTGCGAGGAGACCCCTGCAGTTTGCAGACGTTTGGCAAAGACTCTGGAGTCGTCGAGCAACATCTCTCGTCCGCCGACCTGAATCAAAGTTGGTGGCATGTCCGTGAGATCAGCATCGAGCACGCTTATCCTCGGGTCGGCTGGATCGGCGCCCGCCACGTACAGACCAATTGTTCTCGACGCAGAGATGGCGGACGCAAAGGGGTCCCGTCTGCGCAGATCACGGTCCATCGCGAGTTGGCATGTCAAATCCAGCACCGGCGACATCAGCAGCATGGCATCCGGCGTCGGCAGTCGATGTTCCCGAGCGCCAAGCGCCGTCGCCGCAGCAAGCTGGCCGCCTGCGGAATCGCCGGCGAGCGCCACCGTGCCAGAAGACGCGGTGATCGCGCTTCCCTCTGTCAACCATCGATAGGCGATCAGTGCATCATCTGCGGCCGCCGGGAAGGGATATTTCGGGACCAATCGATAGCGCACGGCAAATACCGGCCTGCGGGCGGCCGCGGACAGTTCGCTGATGAGGCCACGGTGGGTCTCGGGAGAGCACATAGAAAATGCGCCGCCGTGTATATAAAGAATCGGCGGAGCATCCGAGGCCACGTTGGCCGCCTTGACCCAGTCGCCTCGCACACGTTCACCGGCGAAGGGCGTGTCTACCTTCTCGACACTGATTGCGCGCCTTGGCCGCGACACCACGAGTGTTCCCCGTAGCACGCGGTCCATGACCGCGAAGCCATGGTCGTTGGCCGGAATCACTTGCGTGAGAGGTCGAAGAACGCCTCGCGCCGTTGCCGCGACCAGGTGGCTCGCCATGCTCGGATTCGGCCTGGCAGGTGAACTCATCCGGCGGTGTCCACCTTCTGTGGGGCAGTGTCCGCCTTTTTCGCCGGTCGCCGTTCGAAACGGTAGTCGGCCAAGTCGAATCGTCGACTGCGCCAGATCGACTCGACCGTCGTCGTGGGACGCAGAGGCACGTCCCCATGCTTGTCGAAGTAATAGCTGTTCGCGCCCGCGCAGCTGTCCTGCCAGAAGACCTGCGTATGCCGCCGTGCCAGCATCTCCGCGAAGAAGCGTTGATTCGCCTCCTCGCGTACCTCGACGTAGTTCGAGTCGGCCGTCCTGGCATGCCGGAGGCAACGGAGAATGTGACCCGCCTGTGCCTCGATGAGTGCGAAGTAGGACGACCCGTTGTATCCGTACGGGCCAAACACTGAGAAATGGTTCGGGAATCCTGGCACGCTGACTCCCTCATATGCCTGGAGTCGGTTCTCGTCCCACCACTGTGCCTGGTCTCGGCCGGCGACACCTCTGAGCGAGTAGGTGGGCATGCTGTCCGATTCCATGACCTTGAATCCCGTTGCCAGGACGAGCACGTCGATCTCGTGTCTGACGCCATCGGCCGTAATTACCGCGGTCTCATCCACCCGGGTGATGGGGTTGGTTTCAAGAAGGACGTTCTCGCGGTTGAACGTCTTCAAATATTCGTTGTGAAAGCTTGGTCGCTTGCAGCCCAGCGCGTAACGCGGCGTCAGCTTCTCCCGAACGACCGGGTCGGTGACCTGCCGACGCATATAGCTGATCGCTGCACGCTCGATCGCCGACGCCAGCGGTATGGCGGTATGGAAGTGCGCTGCGACGGGAAAGGTGAGTTCGACAAAGGCCTGGCTGGCTCCCCGCGCGGCGATCTGCGCTCCGGGTGCGAGCCGGAGAAGAGCACTCAGCGGGCGGGGCACCGCGAAGTCGAATTTCGGCAGACACCATATCGGGGTGCGCTGAAAGACGGTGAGTGTGTCCACGTCCTTGGCTATCGAGGGGATCAGTTGCACCGCCGAGGCGCCCGTCCCGATGACGGCGACCCTCTTTCCGGTGAGGGTCTGCTGGTGGTCCCAGCGCGACGTGTGCATCGTGACCCCGCCGAAGTCCCCGACCCCCGGTATGTCCGGCGATTTTGGTCGCGTGAGAACCCCGGAGGCATTGATGACGAACCTCGCTGTCAGTTCCTCGTCCGTCGAGGTAAACAAACGCCACAATGTCGATTCTTCGTCGAACTCAGCCCTCACAACCGTGACTCCGAAGCGGATGCGCGACGCGAGGCCATATTTTTTCACGCAATGCTTCGCGTAGTTCTTCAGTTCGATCCCCGGCGCATAGGTACGGGACCACGACGGGCGTTTCTCAAAGGAGAATTGGTAACTATATGACGGAATGTCTACTGCAATCCCCGGGTAGGTATTCCAGTACCAGGTTCCACCCACCCCTTGGGCCTCATCAACGATGAGGAAGTCCGAGAAACCTTCCTTCAGCAGCTTGATGCCCACTCCGATCCCGGAGAATCCAGCTCCGATGACCAATATCTCGTGGGTGGGGACCTCGTACGTAGGGGCTCCGGAGGTGGGGGCATTCTCGTCGCCCGCAACATGGACACTCAAGCGTCTTTCCTCACTCTCGAGGCTGCGCGCTTAGGCGGTACCTTCCCGACGCCCACGTCCAGGATGTCGGCTTTGACGTCAGACCGCGTTGGCAGGGCGCCTGCGCTTTTTCGGCCCTGGGCTACCTTGGCCTTGCGGCCCTGGGCAACCTTGGCCACATTCGAGCCGTTTTGGGCGTGTTCGGTTGGGTGGTGCTCAGTTCGTGCGGTTGTCGGGGTCGTTACATAATCACCCATGTCGACCTTGGACAGTGCGCGCTTGAACTGGGTGGCGAAACCGGGGTACATGGTGCCGTTGTATCCGTCATTCGTGAGGTACCAGCTCTTGCAACCCGAATTCCAAGTCGTACTTCCCAACCGCTGCTGTACCTCGCCGTGGTAATTATTTTGCCGATCTTCGCGGACCTCGAGCGTACTGAGATCATTCGCGATGATCGCGCCGATGGCTTTGACGATGTAGTTGATCTCGGCCTCCATGTACACGAGGGCCGAGTTATGGCCGGGCCCTGAATTTGGTCCGAAGGTGAAGAAAAGATTGGGATAGCCTGCGACGGTGACGCTCCGGTACGCATAGGCGCCCTGGGACCACTCGTCGGAGAGCTCACGACCATGCGCGCCTCGGATGGGAAAAGGTGTGCCAGCCTTGCATACATCGAAGCCGGTGGCGAAGACGATGCAGTCCAGTTCGTGTTCGATGCCATCTGCGGTCCGTATGCCATTCGGCGACAGGGTCGCGATCGGCCATGAGACGAGCTTGCAGTTGTCGCGCTGAAGAGCGGGGTAGTAATCGCTGCTCATCAGCATCCGTTTGCAGCCGGCACGGAAGTTCGGCGTCAGCTGGCGCCTGAGCCAAGTATCCGATACCTGCCTCCGCAAATTCGCCTTCGCCAGTAGCTGGATGCCAGTGGTGACCGGGGTATCCCAGACCATGCCGACGGCCATGAGCTCGTGGCCCCAAAACCACGCCTGCCGTCCGACGTTCTGCACGCGAGGCAAGCGACGAAACGCCGTCCGCACCCACTGCGGATGGGAGAAGTCGGGCCGAGGGAGGACCCAGCCGGGGGTGCGTTGGAAGACCTTGACCGACCGCGCAGTCTTCACCAGTTCGGGAATGATCTGAACAGCGCTGGCTCCGGTGCCGATCACGGCGACACGTTTGTCGCTCATGTCGTAGTCGTGATCCCAACGCGCACTGTGGATCTTGTGACCATCGAAGGTGTCCAGTCCGCGGATGTCCGGCAGGCTCGCATTCGCCAGCGGCCCACTGGCCATCACTGCGGTGCGCGCCGTGAACTGCGAGCCGTCAGCTGTCTGCGCCGTCCACAGTGCGCTTTCCTCGTCGAACTCCAGACCGGTGACGTTCACTCCGAACCGGATGAAACGCGACAGCGAGTACTTGTCGACCATCGTCTTGATGTAGCCGAGGATCTCGGCGCTGCCCGAATACGCGCGGGACCAGTCCGGATTTTGCTCGAACCCGTAGGAATAGAGCAGCGACGGGATGTCGCACGCCGCGCCGGGATAGGTGTTGTCCCGCCAGGTACCACCCACCTCGTCGGCACGTTCAAGGACAACGAAATCGTCGATACCCTGTTGTAGCAACCGGATTGCGGTTCCCAGGCCGGCGAAACCCGCACCGACGATCAAGACGGTCGTGGTGTCGCTCATCTGGCCACCGGTTCGTAGGTCAGCTCTTCTGTCCACGTCGGTGACTTACCGAGCACCTCGGTGGGGAAGTGGTCGATCGCGGTACCCAGCCGCTGCGAAATGAAATGCAATGGCTGAGAACGCTTGATGCTGGCGGACATGTGAGCCTTCAAGATGTGGTAGCCCGGAACGCGGCGCGTGAACTCACTACGATCTCCGACGTTCTCGTACCGCATCACCGCGTTGTAGAGCTTCTCCTCCGACAATCCCATGGCGTTGAGATTGGTCAACATCCTGGTGAGCAACGGCACGTAGAGGACGCCGCCGAGAAGGATTCTCGGGTCGATGAGCGCCCCCATCGTCTGAGTCGCATGAATGCGCATGGGGCTGGCGCCGAGGTCGTTCAGAACCTGGAATCCCACTGCCAAGTGCCGCGATTCGTCGTTGTTGACCTTGTTGAAGACCTCGGCGCAGAGCGGATCCTGCACCTCGTCGAGAAGGAACTTGAGCAATGCTCCGTCGAGCGCAGTCTCCAAGGCTGGGATCGCCGCTCCGATCACCGTCAGCGGGAGGGCCTCGGCGTATCGGTCGATCCACTCGATGACCAGTCGAATATTCTTGTTCGGCACCGGGATTTCCCCTTCCTCGAGCATCCCCCACCGCTGCATGAGCGCCAGCTCCGCGTTGGCGTGCCGCTGCTCCTCGGCATGGAAATACCGGTAGATGTCACCTAGAGCCTCGAACGGCGCTTTCGGCGCCATGGCGGCGAACGCGCGTGCACCGACGTGTTCTATCCACACCACGTCAGCCATGAACTGCTTCAGTTCGGGCCGCTGCTCATCAGTGATTTTATCGGCGCCCGGCGCATCCCAATCGATGTCGGCCAGCGCCCACTGCCGATTCTTGATCGTCTCGAGCATATCGCTGTATTTGAATGCCATTGGAGTCTCCTTTGTCTTTGTCTGGAATGACTTAGCGCGCGATTCGCTCAACCAAACCGAGCGCACGGGTATACGTGGCAGGCACTGCCCGCTTAAATAACCAGAGAATCTTCGCGTCGACTTGGGGTAGGACGTGCAACTGACCGCGATCGTTCGCGTCCAACGTTTTGCGCGCCACCGATTCCGCCGACACGCCGGTCCACTTCATCAAATTCGTTGCCAGCTTGGCGGCCGACTCCTCAATACCAGGGTTATCGACGATGTTGGTCTTGACAAATGTCGGGCACAGTACAGTCACCGCCACACCAGTACCACTCAGCTCGGCCGCCAAAGTCTCGGATAGCGAGAGCACGCCGGCCTTGCTGACGTTATAGGCACCCATCCGGGGCGCTGCTCCAAAACTTGCAGCCGATGCGACGTTGATAATTCCCCCGCTGCCCTTCGCACGAAGTCGCGGTACGAAGATCTCGCAGCCGTAAATCACTCCCCACAAGTTGACTGAAAGTGTCGCTTCCCAGTCCCGCTTGGGCGTCGCGCCGATGACATTGCCACCGATTCCGATGCCCGCGTTGTTGATCACCAGGCTGGCTGCCGCGCCGAACCACTTCTCGGCGCTGTCGGCGAGTTCGCGGACCTGCTCTTCGTCCGTGACATCGCATGCGATGTCGAGCCCCTCGCCGCCGGCTTGGACGACGAGCCCGACCGTCTCCTTGGCACGCACCGGGTCGATGTCGGCACACACCACTCGTCCACCTCTACGGGCGAGCTCCACCGCGAAGGCACGGCCAATTCCGCTGCCCGCTCCCGTTACGACCGCGTTGGCGCGGCGGCTCAGGCGAGGCGGTCTGTCCCACCTCAAGATATCCATCACTACTGAATCCTTTGCAGATTACGGCGACGCCTGACCTGTGAGACAAGCCGGCCTGCAGCCATCTGGTGGCGGCGAACACAATTGTGGTCGCCTGCCACCAGTTTGATGCGGCGCTCCTGCCTTTGTCAAGATGTATTCGTGCGGACAAAGGCAGCAAGGTGGGGCGGGCGTACTGGCGCCGAACGACGGGCTGACCGGCGGCGGCGCCTAGTGAACGCGGCGACGGAGATCTGGACGGAAAGCGGATGGGCTGCCGTGACAATGCGTGGGGTCTGCTCCAGAGCCGCGCTGAACGACCGATATTTCTACGAGGAGTTCAAGACGCGCGATGAGTTGCTCGTAGCAGCGTGGGACAACGTGCGGGACGAGATGCTCGGCGAGGTTTCGGCAACATTTGCCGAACGCGTCGGTCAACCACCGATCGAAACCATTCGCGCCGCAATCTCGATCGTTGTTCTCCGCATCGCGCAGGATGCCGGGCGAGCACAGATCCTGCTGACACAGCACGTCGGCAGTTCAACATTGCAAGATCGCCGAGCGGTGGCCTTGCAGGAAGCAACCCAGCTCGTCATGGCCGCCAGCAAGCCGCATCTGAAGCCTGACGCAGACGAAATGGCTCTGCGTATGGACACGTTTGTAGCGGTCGGCGGCTTCGTCGAACTGATCAGCGCTTGGCACGCAGGACTACTGGTCGATGTAAGTCAGGTCGACATCGTCGAACATACGAGTAGACTTGCTGAGACGCTGGCTCGCCGCTACGTGGTTGATAAGTTTGGCTAGCTGGTACTCCGGAGGCAATTTCCCGGTGGCGGAGGCTGCATTGGCCGCAGGGGTCGTGACACACCGTTGACTTACCTTAGAAACGGTGGAAGGTCCGTCTCGTCGACCTGCCAAGCCGACGCTCCTGCTGTCGAATGGCGGCTTCACTCAGAGGCCAATCTGCTTGGCGATGATCTCCTTCATGATTTCGGTGGTGCCGCCCCCGATACCCAGGATGCGCGAATCGCGATAGTGCCTTTCGACCTCGGTCTCGCGTAGGTAGCCCATGCCACCGTATAGTTGGACGGCCGTGTCAACGGCGAGCGCGCAGGCCTCTACGGCTTGGTTCTTGGCCATCGAGACCATCCGCACGTCGGTGTCTCCGGCGACGATGCGGTCCACAGCGGCACGGGTGTACGTACGGGCGACGTCGACGGCCGTCGCGATATCGACGATCTTGTGCCGCACCACCTGTCGGGTGGATAGCGGTCGACCGAAGGTTTCGCGCTTCTTCACCCAATCCAGCGTCAGGTCGAGGCAGCGCTGGGCCGTGGCGTAGCACTGGACGGCGATGAAAGCACGTTCGACCTGGAACTGTTGCATGATCTGCAGGAATCCGCTGCCTTCGGGGCCAACCAGATTGACCACCGGCACGCGCACGTCGGTGAATCCGAGTTCGGCGGTATCGGAGCACAGCCAGCCCATCTTCTTCAGTGCCCGCGAGACCAAGAAACCCGTGGCGCCACGCTCCACCACGAGCAGAGAAATCCCCGACGGGCCCGGGCCGCCGGTACGCACGGCGGTGGTCACGAAATCGGCGCGGACACCCGAGGTGATGAACAGCTTCGCACCGTTGACCACGTAGTGGTCGCCGTCGCGCCGTGCGGTAGTGCGGATGCCGGCGACGTCAGAACCGGTGTCGGGTTCGGTGATGCCAAGGCTGCCGATCTTCTCCCCGGCCAGGGTCGGCGCCACGAAGCTGCGGATCTGCTCGGGATCGCCCTGCGCGGCCATATGGGGCACTGCGATGTGATGCGTAAGTAGGCTGGCCAGTAAGCCCGACGAGCCGCCGGCCTCCATCACGGCCTCGGTGAGCAGCACCAGGTCGCGCAGGTCACCGCCGGAGCCACCGATCTCTTCGGCGAACCCGATGCCCAGCAACCCCGCTGCGGCTGCGCGGCGGTGGAGTTCTCTAGGGAGCTCTCCGGCGTCCTCCCAGTCTTGCAGGTGAGGAACGATCTCCTTCTGGGTGAACGACATCGCGAGGTTGCGCAACGAGATGCGCTCGGGCGTCATCCACGGGTCGGCTGCGGCCGCCTCCGCTTCCCGCTGATCCGGCTGTTTCATGTGAGTTGCTCCTGCTGTGATCACTCGGGGACGGCACGATTGCCACGTCGACCCCATTGTCGTCGAATGTTAATGACCGATAACGTAGCGTGTCAGGAGATCGACGTTGATGTCACCTGGAGGAAAGTTGATTGACGTCCTGCCCGACCGGGTCGACACCCGCGCGCCGGTATACCTCGAGAATCGCGAGGGACTCATCGCGCAGCTCCATGCGCTCGCCGAACAGCTGGCGCTGGCCAACGGTGGCGGCGGCGAGAAGTACGTCGCCCGGCACCGTAGCCGCGGCAAGATGCTGGCTCGGGAGCGCGTCGAGCTGCTCATCGACCCCGACACGGCCTTCCTGGAACTCTGTCCGTTCGCGGCGTGGGGCACGAAGTTTCCGGTGGGCGGCAGCGTTGTGGTCGGCATCGGCATCGTCGAAGGCGTCGAGTCGATGATCATCGCGCACGACCCGACCGTGCGCGGCGGAGCCTCGAACCCCTACACCTTCCGAAAAGTGTTCCGGGGCATGGCAGTCGCCCGCGAGAACCGGCTGCCCATCATCAACGTCGTCGAGTCGGGCGGGGCGGACCTGCCCACGCAGGCCGAGATCTTCGTGCCCGGGGGCCAGCTATTCAACGACCTCACCCAGCACAGCGCGCAGGGCCTGCCGACACTGGCGCTGGTATTCGGTAACTCGACGGCAGGCGGCGCGTACATCCCCGGCATGTGTGATTACGTGGTGATGGTCCGCAACCGGTCCAAGGTCTTCCTCGGTGGTCCGCCGCTGGTGAAGATGGCGACCGGCGAAGTGTCCGACGACGAGTCGCTCGGCGGCGCCGACATGCACGCCCGCACCTCCGGGCTGGCCGACTACATGGCCGAGGACGAGCAGGACGCCATCCGGATCGGGCGGCGCATCATGGCCAGACTGAACTGGCGCAAGCTCGGGCCCGGCCCGACACAGCCACCGACCCCCCCGCTGCGAGACCCCGACCAACTCCTCGGGATCGCTTCGGTGGACCCGAAGGTTCCCTTCGACCCACGTGATGTCATCGCCCGAATCGTGGACGGGTCCGCCTTCGACGAGTTCAAGCCGCTATACGGCACCTCGCTGGTCACCGGTTGGGCCTCGATCCACGGATACCCGGTAGGGATCCTTGCCAACGCGCGCGGAATCCTGTTCAGCGAGGAGGCGGAGAAGGCCGCCCAGTTTATTCAGCTGGCGAACCAGATCGACACGCCACTGGTGTTTCTGCAGAACACCACCGGCTACATGGTCGGCGCGGAGTACGAGCAGGGTGGCATCATCAAGGACGGCGCGAAGATGATCAACGCCGTCTCCAACAGCGCTGTCCCACACCTGACGATCGTGATGGGCGCGTCCTACGGTGCGGGCAATTACGGGATGTGCGGGCGGTCCTACTTTCCCCGCTTCCTGTTCACCTGGCCCAACTCGCGTTCGGCCGTCATGGGCCCGGCCCAGCTCGCGGGCGTGCTGTCGATCGTGGCCCGCGAGTCGGCCGCCGACCGGGGGCTCCCGTTCGACGAGGAGGCCGACGCCCAGATGCGCGCTGCCGTCGAGGGCCAGATCGAGCGTGAGTCGTTGGCGCTGGCCAACAGCGGCAGGCTCTACGACGACGGGATCATCGACCCGCGCGACACCCGTACCGTTCTCGGGTTCTGCCTTTCCGTGGTCCACAACAGCGAGATCCGTGGCCAGCGTGGCTACGGCGTGTTCCGGATGTGATGGCGATGCCCGTGATCAAGAAGCTGCTGGTGGCCAACCGGGGAGAGATCGCCCGACGCGTGTTTCGCACCTGTCGCGAACTCGGCATCGCGACCGTCGCCGTGTACTCCGACGCCGACGCCGACGCCTGGCACGTGGACGATGCCGACGAGGCCGTCCGGCTACCGGGTTCCTCGCCGGCGGAGACCTACCTCGACGGTGACCGGGTGATCGCCGCCGCCCTCCTCACCGGCGCCGACGCCGTGCATCCCGGCTACGGCTTCATGTCGGAGAACGCCGGCTTCGCGCGGGCCTGCGCCGACGCCGGGCTCGTGTTCGTCGGCCCGCCGCCGGATGCCATCGACGCGATGGGTTCCAAGCTGACGGCCAAGGCGATGATGGCCGATGCGGGCGTGCCGGTTCTCCCGGGCGGCGACGCGACCGGCCTGGACCCCGACAAGCTGCGCAAGCTCGGCGCCGAGATCGGCTACCCGCTGCTGGTCAAGGCGAGCGCGGGTGGCGGCGGGCGCGGCATGCGGGTTGTCGAGTCGGCCGACGACCTCGACGGAGCCGTGGCCTCGGCCTCGCGCGAGGCGATGTCGGCGTTCTCGGACGGCACGGTGTTCCTCGAGCGGTACGTGCAGCGTCCCCGCCACGTTGAGATCCAGCTGTTGGCCGACATGCACGGCACGGTTGTCTCGCTGTTCGAGCGGGAGTGCTCGGTGCAGCGCCGCCACCAAAAGGTCATCGAGGAGGCGCCCTCGCCCGTCGTCGACGACGACCTGCGCGCCCGGATGGGCGCGGCGGCGGTCGCGGCGGCACAGGCCGTGGGTTACGTCGGGGCCGGAACGGTCGAGTTCGTCCTCGACGCGAACGGCGGCGATGACGACGGGACGTTCGCCTTCCTGGAGATGAACACCCGGCTGCAGGTCGAGCACCCGGTCACCGAACTCGTCACCGGGCTCGACCTCGTGCGCCTGCAGTTGCTGGTGGCGATGGGTCGGCCACTGCCTGCCGAGGTGAGCAAGCCGCGGATCACCGGCCACGCGGTCGAGGCCCGGCTCTACGCCGAGGACCCCACGAAGGGCTACCTGCCGCAGACCGGAACGCTGCGCACGATGCAGATCCCCGACCACGTCGGGGTCCGGGTGGACTCCGGCGTGCGCGACGGCTCGGTGGTCAGCCACCACTATGACGCCATGCTGGCCAAGGTGATCGCCTGGGCGCCCACCCGCGCCGAGGCGCTCGGCGCGCTGTCCGCCGCGCTCGCCGGCGCCCGGATCCACGGACTCACCACCAACCGGGATCTGCTGGTTCGCGTTCTGCGCCACGACGAGTTCGCCGGACGCGGCACCGACACCGGGTTCCTCGACCGCCACGACGTGGCCGACCTCGGCGCAGCCCTCATCGACCGCGACGGGGAGGGCTTGCACGCCATCGCGGCCACACTCGCCCAGGTCGCGGGACGCCGCGCGGCGGCCCCCGTCCAGCCGACGCTGCCTGCCGGGTGGCGCAACAACCCGTCCCAACTGCAGTCCACCGGATGGCTGACCGCCGACGGCCGCGAGCGTCGGGTGGGCTATGCGCTGCTCCGCGACGGCGTCGAGGTCGAAGTCGACGGCAAACCGGTCGAGGACGTCAGGGTGCTCGTGCAGCGGCCGGACCGGGTGGTCCTGGAGACCGGCGGGGTACGGCGCGGCTACGACGTCGTCCTCGACGGCGACATCGCCTACGTTGACAGCCCTGCCGGGTCCACTGCGTTCACCCAGGTACCGCGGTTCCTGGACCCCAGCACGCTCAAGCCGGCGGGCTCGCTGACGGCGCCTATGCCGGGTTCGGTGATCCGGCTGCCCGTCGCCGCGGGCGACGTCGTGACGGCCGGGCAGGCCTTGGTCGTGGTGGAGGCGATGAAGATGGAACACACCATCGCCAGCCCGATCGACGGGATCGTCGCCGAACTCTCGGTCGAGGTGGGTCAGCAGGTGTCCACCGGCGATGCCCTCGCGGTGGTCGGAGCGGCCGACAGTGCAGACGAGGATTGAGCACCATCAGACCCGTCACCGGCCCCGGTGGCGGGTGACTTCGAAGTAGGAGAGCGGTATGGAACTGCACGAGACCGAGGAACGGCGAGCGCTGCGCAAGGCCGTGTCCGAGATCGCCAAGGACTTCGGGCACGACTACTACGTGGCCAAGTCGCTCGGCGGGGAGAAGAGTTCGGAACTCTGGCAGGCCGTGGGCAAGCAGGGGTTCCTCGGGGTCAACATCGCCGAGCAGTACGGCGGCGGTGGCGGCGGCATCTACGACATGCAGATCGTCGGTGAGGAACTGGCCGCGGCCGGCTGCCCGCTGCTGATGACGGTGGTCTCCCCCACCATCTGCGGCACGATCATCGAGGCTTTCGGCAGCGACGAGCTAAAGGCGCGCTGGCTGCCGGGCATCGCCAGCGGCGAGATCATCATGGCGTTCGCGATCACCGAGCCGGATGCGGGCTCGAACTCTCACAACATCTCCACCCACGCCAAGCGCGTCGGTGGGGATTGGGTGCTCAACGGCACCAAGTACTACATTTCCGGCGTCGACGAGGCGGAGGCCATCCTGGTCGTCACCCGCACCGCGACCGACGACCGCGGCCGCGGACGGCTGAGCCTGCTGGTGGTCCCGACCGACGCGCCCGGGTTGACCAAGACCCTCATCCCGGTGCAGGCGGTGACACCGGAGAAGCAGTTCACGCTGTTCTTCGACGACGTGCGGGTGCCGGCCGAGAACCTGATCGGCGCGGAAAACGACGGTCTGCGTCAGGTGTTCATGGGCCTCAACCCCGAACGCATCATGGGCGCCGCCCTGGGCAACGGCATCGGCCGCTACGCGCTGGACAAGGCGTCGGCCTACGCGCGCGAGCGCAAGGTCTGGGACGTGCCGATCGGAGCCCACCAGGGCCTGTCCCACCCGCTTGCGCACGCCAAGATCCAGCTGGAGCTGGCCCGGCTGATGACCCAGCGGGCGGCCTCACTGCACGACGCCGGCGACCCCGGTTCCGCGGAGGCGTCGAACATGGCCAAATACGCTGCGGCGGAGGCCGGCATCCTGGCCCTCGACCAGGCGATCCAGACCCACGGCGGCAACGGGTTGGCCACCGAGTACGGGCTGGCCACTCTCTGGGGCCCGGTGCGGCTGATGCGCACCGCGCCGATCAGCCGAGAGATGATCCTCAACTATGTGGCTCAGCACAGCCTGAACCTGCCCCGCTCATACTGAGCATCCTTCATCCGTTCGTGTCCGCTTCGGTCTACAAGACGGACGGTGGTGATCGGTCGCCCGCCGGGGCCGGGTCCTGCCTTACCGAGCATTTGTCAACCAAAACTGCCGAGGAGGCAAATCAACATGGATCGCGGTATCGGTCAGTGGGTCACCAAACGGGCCTTCCTCAACGGGCAGCGCACGGCGTTCGTCTGCGGTGACACCAGCTTCACGTACTCCGACTTCGATCGGCGCACCAACCAGGTCGCTTCGAACCTGTTGCGTCTCGGCGTCCGCAAGGGGGACCGGGTGGCCATACTGCTGGTGAACTCGGTCGAGTTCATGGAGGTCCTCCTCGGCTGCGCGAAGATCGGCGCCATCACCATCCCGATCAACGTCCGACTCGCAGGCCCGGAGATCGGCTACATCCTCGCCGACTCCGGCGCCGACGTGTTCGTGTTCCACGAGCCGCTCGCGGCGGCGGCGGTCAGCGCGCTGGCCGAGCCGGGGGTCCGGGTCCGCCACACGGTCCGGGCCGGGGGCGCCCCGGCCGACGGCGAGATCGCCTACCCAGACCTGCTCTCCGGCGGCGCCCCCGAGCCTCTCGACAGCGACGTCGAGGGCCGCGACGCCGCGTTCATCATGTACACCTCGGGCACCACCGGCCGCCCGAAGGGCGCCATCCTCACCCACGACAACCTACTGTGGAACGCCATCAACGTGCTGGGCGCCGAACAAGGCCTGACCGGCAGCGACGTGACTGTTGCAGTCGCCCCCATGTTCCACATCGGCGGGCTCGGGGTACATACGCTGCCATTGCTCTACGTCGGCGGGACCAGCGTGATCCTCCCGTCGTTCAACCCGGTGAGCACGCTCAAGGCGATGGCCGAAAGCCGCGCCACCGTCCAGTTCATGGTGCCGGCGATGTGGTCGGCGCTGACCCAGGTGCCCGACTTCGACTCCTACGATCTCTCCGCGTTGCGTCTGGCCATGGGCGGCGGCGCACCGATGCCGCTGACTGTCATCGACTTCATGCAGCAACGTGGCGTCCCCTTCACCGAGGGATTTGGGATGACCGAGACTGCACCCATGGTCTCGGTCTTGGACGCCGCCAACATCACGACGCGGGCCGGATCAATCGGCCGGGTCGCCATGCACGTCGATGCCCGCATCGTGGACGCCGACGACCGGGACGTCCCGGCCGACACCGTCGGCGAACTCCTGGTGCGCGGACCCAACGTGTTCGTCGGGTACTGGATGAAGCCGGCGACCACCGCCGAGGCCTTCCGGGGCGGCTGGTTCCACACCGGCGACCTCGGCCGGATCGACGCCGACGGCTACATCACGCTCGTCGACCGCAAGAAGGACATGATCATCTCGGGCGGGGAAAATGTCTACCCCATCGAGGTCGAGCAGGTGCTGTTCCGTCACCCCGGTGTGCTCGACGCCGCGGTGGTCGGCGGTCCGGACGACAAGTGGGGTGAGCGCGTCGTCGCGGTGGTGGTGGCCGACCCAGCCGCCGAGCAGGAACCCAGCGCCGACGAACTGATCGCCTGGTGCCGCGAACGGCTGGCGCATTTCAAGTGCCCCCGCGAAGTGCACCTCCTTCCCGAGCTGCCCCGCAACGCCACCGGCAAGCTCCTCAAGACCGAGCTGCGCAAGCGATTCACCGGCGTCGAGGGCGGCGTCGTCCAGCGCTGAGGCACGACACCGGAGGCGGAGCGCGGGTTTGGGAAGTGTTGTCACGACGAGTAGCCACGGTCGCCGCTGCAAATAGCTGAAGATGTTAATCGTCGCTAACGTCTAGCGCGTGGCAAGACCACGCGCGCCACTTGTCGGATGTTCTTATCCTCGATCCACCGATGAATTGGCTGGTCGTGGGGTGTCGGAATGAGGAAAGTGCCCTCTGAGCTGCGATGATGAGTGTTCTCTACGCACTTATCGGCACAACTCGGAAAGGCACTTCCGGTGCAAGTGTCCCATAGGTTCGCCGCATCGTCGGCGGTCTTCGATGATGAGCGTCTGGTGTCGTGCGCAGGCCTGGTACCGGTGATGGCCCTTGCCGAGCAGACCGGACTGTCATCGTCATTGGCCGACAAAGTTCGGTTCAGCTGCGAGCGGGTCAAGTCCGGTGCGGCCAATCCGTCGCCGAAGCTGACCACGCTGATCGCCGGGATGTGCACCGGCGCGGACAGCATCGACGACCTCGACGTAGTTCGTAGCGGCGGGATGAAGACCCTGTTCGGCGAGGTGTACGCCCCGTCGACCATCGGAACCTTGTTGCGGGAGTTCACCTTCGGCCATGCCCGGCAACTGGAGTCGGTGCTCAGTGAGCACGTGGGCGCTCTGTGCGAGCGTGTCGATCTGTTGCCCGGCGCCGACGGGCGGGTGTTCATCGACATCGACTCACTGCTGCGCCCGGTCTACGGCCAGGCCAAACAAGGTGCGAGCTACGGCCACACCAAAATCGCCGGCAAGCAGATCCTGCGCAAGGGTCTTTCCCCGTTGGTGACCACCATCAGCACCGAACACTGCGCTCCGGTGATCACCGGAGCACGACTGCGGGCGGGCAAGACCAACTCGGGCAAAGGCGCGGCCCGCATGATCGCCCAAGCCGTCGCCACCGCCCGCGGCGCCGGTGTCACCGGGCGCATCCTGGTGCGCGGCGACTCGGCCTACGGCAACAGCAGCGTGGTCACCGCCTGCCGCCGCGCCGGTGCCCGGTTCTCGCTGGTGCTGACCAAGACCGCCGCAGTCGTCGCGGCCATCGCCGACATCAATGACACCGCGTGGATCCCGGTGTGCTATCCCGCCGCGATCCCGACACCGGTGCCTGGATCTCCGATGCCGAAGTCGCCGAAACCACCTGCACCGCTTTCAGTTCCACGAAGACTCCGATCACGGCACGGTTGATCGTGCGCCGGGTCAAAGACGCCCGATACCCCGACGCCCTGTTCCCGGTCTGGCGATATCACCCGTTCTTCACCGACACCGACGAACCCGTCGACGTCGCTGACATCACTCACCGCCGCCACGCGATCATCGAAACCGTGTTCGCCGACCTCATCGACGGACCCCTGGCCCACATGCCCTCGGGACGTTTCGGGGCGAACTCTGCCTGGATACTGTGCGCGGCCATCGCCCACAACCTGCAGCGCGCCGCCGGCATCCTGGCCGGCGGTGCACACGCGGTGGCTCGCGGCGCCACCCTGCGCCGACGCCTCATCACCATCCCGGCCCGACTGGCCCGCCCCCAACGCCGACCCATCCTGCACCTACCAGCCCACTGGCCGTGGGCGACGCACTGGCTCCGATTGTGGCGCAACACCATCGGCCACAGCCCGCCAGCAACCGCCCCCACCTGACCAATCCGCCGAAAGGCCACGACCGGAGCACACAGGAAAAAGCTGGACAGACCAGCCGATACCCCCTGCTCACAGCCAGCAAGCGACCACCAAACCATTCCAGCCTCAGCCACGACAGCTCATCGGTGGATCAAGGCTTATGCCTCCTGGTTGTCTGGGCCGACAAGTCGCAACCTGCGCCACGACTCGCCTGTCGCCTTGCGCGATGGGTGCTTGAGCGTGTCTGACGTCGATGAGCTTCGGTGAATGGGTTGCTTCAGCTCCGTACGGCGGCGATCGACGACTCCACTCGATCAGCCTGCCCGCAGCAGAGCCCCGCGGCAGCGTCGAAACATGAATCGAACTCGGATTATCAGGCCGGGCGGCGCCGGATCGTCGCGCTGACCATCCTCAGATTCGGCGTGTTCGTCAGTAGACGGCACAGTTACGCAGCAAGGGCGTTCGCGGGACACGAACGACTAGGACCGCCCCAAGGCTTGTGTTGGGTTCAGTGCTACTTCGCCGAGCCAATAGCACATCAGTAGGGCGACCTCGACGTCTAATCGTTCCGCGGCGATCGGGCGACCGCGGCGCTCGAGTGCTCGATTTACGCGATACTTGACGGTATTGGCGTGTATCTGCAATTCGTTGGCGGCGGCTTTGAAGCTGGAACCGGCACGCAAGAACACCCTCAACGTGTCTCGTAGACGCTGGTCCGATGCAGTGTTCTGAGCCAACGGGCCCAGCACATCGTAAATCCATTCCTTCAGAGTCGCGTCATCGGTCATCAGCATCGAGGCCAGGGCCACACCGGGATCTCGTGCAGCGACGATCCGGTGCCGTGAGGAGCCGTCGGCTGCCACCGCGACCACACGGGCCTGCTCAGCCTGTCGGTAGGTGCGGCGGAAGCCTTCAATCCCCGGAAGTGGTTCACCGACGGAAAGTCTTGGGCCGTCAGGTTGAGCCCGGACGAAGTCGCGCAGCTGCGATAAATAGTCCGACGGGCGGTGAACCGTCATCCATGCGCATCCGACGAGGCGGTCGATGGAGAAGTAGACCGATTGCTTCGCTCCAGTGGCGGAGACCGCGTGTTGCATGAAGCGCTCCATGGCGATGAACTCGTCGGTGTCGGCGCCCGCATCTCGGTCGAGCCATACCATGAGAGCCACATGCGTTGCGCCCAAGAAGTACCTCATAGCCGACGACGCTTCGGTCAGGTCTACGTCGCGTCCGTTGAGGATGTCTCGAATGGCTTGTGCACGCAAACTTCGTCGGCGCTCGTCCCACTCCGCGCGTTCAGTCTGATATGTCTCCAAGACCTGCTCAGACATCCAGTCGATGTAGCGGAAAGACACACGGGTGATGTGTTCAATGAGCGCCAATTTCTCCTCGGGCGGTAGGTCCGCGCTCCGAAGGCCAGCGATGATGAGGTTCAATCCATACTGGTGCCCGAGCCTGTATGCCCGCAGCAGCGCGTTGACGGGTACCTCGCGTTGCGCCATCCTCCGGGCGTGTTCAAGGGCGGCCGTCGGTGACTCCATGCGGTCGAACGGGATCGAGTGACGGACGACGGAGAACCAAGTGTCTACGTTCGCGGCGACGGTGTCACTCAGTAGCTCTTTGAGCTGTTGATCGGCAGCGAGTTCGGCAACTTGCTCAATCAGAAGGCCATGTATGGACTCGGGCAATTCTCTGACGAGGTCGCCGAGGTCTCGGAATAGGTGATGAACCGCGTGACCGGGGGTGTCTTGAACTTCGGATGAATCAAGCACAGCTGCGACCGTACTCGATTACTTGTCTTTGCGAGACAACAGACGCCCGCAGGTTCGACCCTTCGAGACATACCGATCGCGGATCCGGGTATCTACGCTGTTAAGGAGCGGTGAGCCACGTTTTACCATTTCAGCAGCCGAACGAGGCATTGCTGTGGGCCACGGCGAACGGATGCGCGTGAAGAGGAAGGCGGAGGCATGAGTTGTCTGCTCGCAATAACCTTGTTTGCGGCCTTCGCGGCCGGAGCAGCCCCATTGCGAGGAACGATCAGCACCGCCCTGGCCGCAATAGACGACTTTCTCGATCGTTTCGGCCACGAAGTTTCCGGAACTGCTCATGCGAAGGAACGCCCGCCGCTCTGACGAGGTGGTCGAATCGGGCGCCGGATATGCCCGCCCGCCTCCCGCATACCGAAGCTGAAGCCTGGATAGCAGTAGGCTGTCCTCTGGACTCGCCCCCGGCCGTCGACTGACTCCAAGATCCCAACAGCAGCGCCGATCTGATCCGGGTCGCCCCGGCGGCGGGTGTGTTCGTCAAGGTGTGCGGGCACTGGTTCGGAGAACTCCGACCGCTCGATCCGACCTGGACAGCGCCCACCAGCAAAATGCTTCGGTTCGAATGATAATTCGGCCCAGGCGATGGTCGAACCATACGGTTTGGCATCGCTGCCTTCGGATGCGCCGATACTGCGCCGCCGGGGTTCCGTTCATGGAGGTAGTTCTGACACCTCGACAACGAACCAGAGTGGCCGGGCCGCGGCCATCGCAGGGCCCTGAAAGACGCTCAGTCCGACGAGTCGTTCAGCGTGCGGTCGAGAAAATCTGCGACTGCCGAAGTGAAGGCGTCGTTGTCGTCGCCCGCAACCATGTGGCCCGTGCCCGAAACGTCGACAGCCTCGGCGTGCGGTACGACTTCGAGGAACTCCTCGACCGACTGCTGCGACGTCACGTCGGAGTGAACGCCGCGAATGAGAAGCGTTGGTGCTCGCACGCGGCGGGCCCCTTCGATGAGAAGGTCGCTTATGGCGCCGAATTCTTTGGCACCAGTTGCTGGGTCGCCCTGCAGGAACTCGAAGTTGGAAGCTATGAACGCCGGATCCCATCGCCAGATCCACCGACCGTCGTCGCGCTGCTGCAAGACCTTTCGGAGACCGTCCAAGTTCTTGGGCCGAGCGCGATGCCGGTTGTACTGGGCAATGACGTCCGCGGCCGCGTCGAGCGTATCGAATCCGTCGGGATGGGCGCCCATGAAAGACACGACGCGGCGTGCTCCGTGAAACTCCATTCGCGGAGTTATGTCGACCAGTACGACGGCTCCCCACAGATCGGCAGGCGCCACCAAATGCGTTCCCAACACCGTCATGCCGCCCAAGGATGCGCCAACGACAGCTGGCGGGCGGCCATCGCTGGCATATCGGCGAATCGACAGCAGGTCGGATGCAAGTCGGTCGAGATCGTATCGACCATCGGGGTCCCACTCGCTGTCGCCGTGACCGCGGGCGTCGTAAGCGACGACGGTATACCCGCGCGCGTGTAAGCGGCGCGCGGTAGTCGCCCAGGCATGGCGGTTCTGTCCACCGCCGTGCAGCAGTATGACGACCGCGCGGGCGGATTCGTGTCGGTAGACATCGGCTGCAAGGGCGGTTCCGTCTTCGTTGCGGACGCGCTCGAACGTTGAGGTCATTTGCTGTGTCCTCGATGGTCGCCTTGGGCAGCGTTCTCGTTCCGCGACCGGATCACGAGGCGCTCTGGGCGACGACGGTCACTGTTCCCTGTGCGGCGCATACCGGGCGTCCCGTATTGGTGATGTCGATCCTGGCGACGCCGCTACGCTTCCCCAGCGCGATGATGTCGGCGACCGCAACGCAGACTCCACTGGACACCGGACGTAGGAGGTTCAGTTTGAATTCGGTTGTGGCCACCCATGACCCAGGTGGGATCACCGGATAGAACACCACGCCCAAGCAGTGGTCGACCATCGCTGACAGGCATCCGCCATGCAGAGTGCCGAAAGGAGTCAACAAATCGGCTCGGGCGTCCATTTCCACTACCAGTCTCCCGGCGGAGAACTCGATGTGGCGGAAGTCCAAGTACTTGGCGAGCCCTCCCGAGGTTCCCCCCGCGTGCTGGAGCTCCTCGGCTATTTGCTTGTTGAACTGGGGGAAGTCCATGGTCAGCGCCTCGTTTCGTTCAGCGATACCGATGCCATCGCTGAGACACTACTCCGCAGTTGTCGCAGCAATGCAACTGTGAGTGTCGGCCAGTAGCGCGGGAAGCAGGAATCGGCGCAAGAAAGCATCGATTCCTTCGGGGCTGCGGTGCCGGGGGCCGCGAACCGCGAGCAAGCTGAGGATGATGCGCAAAATCCATTCGGCGGCGTCATCGACCGAAACGCCGGCTTCGAGTTGATGCCAGTGTGCGGCGAACACGGGTCGCAGAAACTCGGCGACGAGTTCGAACAGCGCCACCGACGTTCCCTCGGCCAGTCCCACGCCGGCGAGTTCATCGTCGCTGGCGAAGAGCATGCCGATTATCGGTTCGCGGCGTGCCGCGCGCACCGTGACTGCAACGAAGTCCAATATGGCAGAGCCCAAGTCGGTGTGCGCCAAGATCCGTCCGCTGGTGCGGTGCAGGTAGCGTTCCGCTGCGCGGACGATGACACCGGATACGACGGATTCGCGACTAGCGAAGTAGCGATAGACCGTGGCGCGCGATACGCCCGCATGCCTGGCGATATCCTCCATCGTGGTGCCCGACAGCCCCTTGCCTTGCAGGCACGTTTCGGCGGCGTCGAGTAGGCGATCGCGCGCCATATCGCGGTTTCGCCCAGGAGTCGCGTCGCCCCGCCGCAACGATCTCTTCGTCACGGGTACGAGTATGCCCTGTCAAGGGACCCGCTCTGTCGAACACCCGCGGTTGTCGCATGGAAACGGATGTGACAATATCGCAGTCGTGTCGCATAGAAGACCTCGACGATGAGCGTGATCTGACCGTTGGCCATCCCACCACGCACTCCGGTTGTCGTCGGCGTCGGTGAACTGACACATCGCGGTGAAGGCACCGTCGATCCCATCGATTTGGCCGCCGAGGCCGCGCGTCGAGCGCTGCATGATGCTTCGGCCGCGATCGGGCATCGCATCGATACCGTGGCGACGCCCGGAATCTTGATGATCCCACGCGACAACCCCGCGTCGAGGATTGCCGAAGCGACTGGGCTGACGCCGGATCATCGCATCAGTTGTCCGGTCGGCGGCAACACCCCCCAGTATCTGGTCGAGGTCCTCGGCCGCCGCATTTGGCGCGGCGTCAGCGACGGGGCTCTGATCGTCGGAGCGGAAAGCGGCGCGTCAGCACGCAAAGTCGCATCCGGTAGCGCACTTTTGGAGCCCAAACCCATCGCAGCACAGGACGAGTCACTCGGTGACACCCGCCCGGGACTGAGCGAAGCCGAGGTGGGCGCCGGGTTACATTGGCCGCACGAGGTGTACCCGATCTTCGAATCCGCGATCGCGGCCCGATCAGGCCGCACATTCGACGAACAGCGCCGCTGGCTGGGTGACTTGATGGCTCCGTTCACGGTTGAGGCGTCCCGACATCTCGAGCAGGCCTGGTTTCCGCGTGCCCGTAGCGCAGACGAGCTCAGCACGGTCTCCCCGGCTAACCGGATGGTGTGCGAGCCGTATCCGAAGCTGCTCAACAGCATCATCGCCGTGGATATGGCTGCCGCTTTCGTGATCATGGCCGCCGAAGTCGCCGAGGAACTCGGAGTGCCCAGTGATCGTTGGGTCTTCCCGTGGTCGTCGGCCACATGCAACGACGTGTATTTCCCGGTTCAGCGGCCTGATCTGGGTCGTTCCGCCGGAATAAGGGCCGCCGGCAAGGCGGTATTGGCGGCCAGTGGACTTCACATCGACGACATTAGATGGTTTGATTTCTACTCTTGCTTTCCTTCCGCGGTCGAGGCGGCGATCGACGCCTTGGATCTCGACCCGGCGGATGACCGCGGGTTCACGGTGACCGGCGGACTGCCCTACCACGGAGGGCCGGGTAACAACTATGTCAGCCATTCGATCGTCGAGATGGTGCGACGCTGCAGGAGCGACCCGGACGCCGTCGGGCTCGTGTCCGGACTGGGCTGGTACATCACAAAGCACTCGCTGGGTCTGTGGTCGGCGACTCCACCGCCAACGGGATGGCAGACTCCGGACATGGCCGATGCGCAGTCTGCGATCGACGGCACCTCCCTCCCGGTCGCTTCTCCCGCCGACGCATCCGGAGAGGCGACCATAGATGGATACACGGTCGTGCACGACCGTGACCAAGGCCCCTCCTGGGTGCCGATTTTCGCGCGCATGACCGACGGCCGCCGCGTCGCGGCGCGCAGTGACGATGCCGAGGTGGCGGTGGCAATGTCACGAGACATGTGCGTCGGACACCAAGTCGCCGTGCGGCAGGCGGACGGACACGTCGAATTCGAACTGTCGTGAACGCCGACGCGCTCGTGCTGACCAAGCCGCGCACCCTTGAACGGCGGCATCTTCCGGTGCCGCGCATCGACGACGAGTCCGGTCTCCTGCGGATCGAGGCGTGCGGGCTCTGCGGAACCGACCACGAGCAGTTCAGCGGACACCTGCCGACGGGGTTCGCCTTCATCCCCGGACACGAGATCATCGGCGTCATCGAGGGAATCGGTGACGCCGCGCGCGAGCGTTGGGGCGTCTCGGTGGGTCAGCGAGTCGCCGTCGAGGTGTTCCGATCGTGTCGGGAGTGCGACTCGTGCGGCCGCGGCGAGTATCGCAGGTGCTCGAGCAACGGCCTCGCCACCATGTTCGGCTTCGTCGACGTGAACATCCCGCCCGGCCTGTGGGGAGGCTATGCAACCCACCTGCATCTGCCGTTCGATTCCATGCCGTTGCCGGTCCCGGACGGACTCGACCCGATCGTCGCGACGTTGTTCAATCCGCTTGGGGCAGGGATCAAATGGGCTGCCATGTTGCCCGAGACAAGCCCGGGCGACGTCGTCGCGGTCCTCGGACCAGGGATCCGCGGGATTTGTGCTGCCGTAGCCGCCAAGGAGGCCGGAGCGGCATTCGTCGCGATGACCGGGGTCGGCCCTCGCGACCGAACTCGGCTAGCCGCAGCCCACCAGTTCGGCGTGGACCTGACCATCGACGTCACCGAAGACGACCCGGCGCAGGCCCTGCAAATGGCGACCGGCCGGCTCGCAGATGTCGTCGTCGACGTCACCGCGAAGGCGCCAGCCGCATTCGCGGACGCCGTCGCACTCGCGCAGCCCGGCGGACGCGTGGTGGTCGCGGGCACACGCGGCGGCGGCGGAGCGCCGGGCTTCGAGCCAGACCTGCTCGTATTCAAGGAACTACGCATCTTCGGTTCGTTGGGGGTCGACTACCCCGCCTACCAGAGCGCCATCGAGCTGCTGGTCTCTAGGCGTTGGCCCTTCGAAGAATTGCACCGCGAGATCACCGGTTTCGCCGGCCTGCCCGGGCTGCTCGACCTTCTGGCCGGCAACGAGCCGGACCGGGTCCCCGCTCTGCACAACGTCTTTGTGCCGATCGCCTGACAGCGCCAACTAGCGCCCAACCGGAAGGATCCACCGTGAGCAGCCAAAGCCGGGTTGACATGCTTGCCCTGACAGATGCCCGCGAGCGCGCCGCTCAATGCGGGATTCCGGACGCCATGGCTGAACTGTCTGTTTTCAGGATCGCGCTTCATCAGCCCCCTGTAGCCGTCGCATTGCATGGAATGCTGGAGGCGTTGCTGTGGAAAGGCGCGCTGGATGCGCGGCTACGGGAGCTGATCATCATGCGAATCGGCTGGGTCACTGATTCGGTCTATGAGTGGACGCAACACTGGAGGGTTGCCCGCTTGCTCGATGTGCCCGAACGCGACCTGCTCGGGGTGCGCGACTGGCAGAACGCCGGCCACTTCGGCGAAGCCGAGCGGGCGGTACTGGCGGCGACAGACGAGACGTTGCGTGACGGCACCATCTCGGATGAAACCTGGGCTGAGTGTCAGCGCGCGTTGCACGGGGACCCGGCCGTCCTCGTCGAACTCGTCGCCGCGATCGGGAATTGGAGATTGTTCTCAGCGCTGCTGCGGTCCTTGCACGTGCCGCTAGAAGACGGCCTCGAAGGATGGCCCCCTGACGGAGTTCGACCCTCCGTTGACTGAAGGGTGATCGGCTCGCCATGTCGACTCCGTGCTATGACTCTGCCCCTAGCACCTGTTGGTCGGGATCTGACGATGTCGAACGGTCGGGCGGTTGCATCTGCAGACGGCGATTCCACCACCGAGGATTGCGCCGGGCCTGAAGACTGAGCCGACGGAATTCCATCCGCTGCAGTCGAAGGAGAACTGGAACACCCAGCAGCGGGACGATCGCACCACGGACCGCACCTCGGCGACCATTCTCCAGCAATCCGGCTACAGCACTGAGCCCCGAAATGTAAAGAATACCGTTGTAAGGCACCAGGATTGGGCCGCATAGTCCTTCGCACTCGGACAGGCTTGGCACACCAAATCTCCAGCGCTTCGGCCAGTGTATGAAGTGAGCCAACACGGTCGTCAGGAACAGGCCGTTCACAACACCGAGGACAGCCTCGTGACGCTTATCGGCACGTTCCGCCATGCGAAGTACTACTGCGGTGCTCATGCCCCAACCCGTCGCTGCCGGCACCGGACCAATCACCGACGCGAACGGCATCGCAACTCCGGACAGCAATTCGTAGAAGACATGCGCGCTCGCTGACACGGCGCCAACTTGTGTGCAGATTTGCCGGGACGTCTTCGGACGCTGACGGGACGGCGGTAATGGCCCTTCCGCCCGCATCAGCGGAATGCCTGAACGCGCGATGCGGCCACGGCGCAACGCACTTCTTCGTGAAGAGGTCGTTCCATATGGCGGCTTTCACCACAAAAGTACTTGTCGACCTACACGTTACTCCGTAGCTGTTGGCCGCCATCGGCGTCGAAGAGTTCCTTGGTCCAACGTTCGAGGATTTCTGCGCTATCCCAGTCGTCGGGATGGAACCCGGCGTGGGTGTAGGAACGGAAGCGCTCAATCGCTGCTCGGCTGAACAGCGGGTTATGACGGAAGGCTCGAAGGCTGCGCAGCAACCGCACCGGGTTGTAGGCGGCACGATCGCCGGCCAGAGAGCGGGTGGTCTGGATGACCAACTCGGTGAACAATAGGAGACTGGCGATCCGCATTCCCCAGACCCTGGTGCGTTCGCTTCCACCGACCGTCTCGTAGACATCGAAAGCGACGGCCTTGTGCTCGCATTCCTCCAGTGCGTGCCAAAGCAGAATCGGCCGCACCTCGGTGTAGCCGATCAGTTCTTGAGCTTCGTCGCTGGTGAGAATGATCTCGGCGAATGTCGCCGTGTAGTGCTCGAGGGCTGCCGTCACAGCCAGGCGCATCTTGGGAGAAAAACGCTTCTCGAGTCGGCCAACCAACTTCTTGATATGCCGATCGATCCCCTCGGTGGGATAGCCCATCGCTTGAAGGCGATCGTTGAGCAGCCGATGCTGGTGCCGGTGGGTGGCCTCTTGAGCGATGAATCCCTTGACCGCCTCCTTCAGGTCAGCGTCGCTGATGTGGTCCCGGTACTCGCGGACTGACCGGATGAAGAAGTCTTCGCCTTCGGGGAACGTGGCCGACAAGGTGGACACAAAGTGGCTCATCACCAAGTCGCCATCGACGAAGTGCTGCCGACTGGTCTCAGCAGGCATGTCGAATCGGACACGGCGGGGCTTCGGGACGACCCGCGTGGTGGGCCGTGTGGACGAATCGTCGCTCATGTTGTTCTCCTGTTGTCATGGGCACTGATGATCTGACTTTACGCCTAGTCAGAATTAGATGGCAAGCTATGCGTTGTGCGATCGGTGCGGGTGTACAGCGGGATGTCCGCCGAGGAGCGTCACCGGAACAGGCGCACGCGTCTCATCGAGGCCGCGATGGAGTTGATCGGCACGCACGGCGTTGCCGCCGCCACGGTGACTGCCGTATGCGCTGAGTCCGGCGTGACGTCACGCTACTTCTATCAGCATTTCCCTGACAGAGACGCCCTCTTGCGAGCTGTCTACCAGCAGCTCTACGCAACCTTCCAGGAGGTGATAGTTGACGCGATCCCCGATGCCGGCGCCCCACCCGAGGTGCTCGCGTACGCGCCGATCCGCGGGCTGGTCAGCATGATCAACAATGATCCTCGACTGGGTCGGATCTTGTTCGTGGAATCTGCAACGGAGCCGCTGCTTCGGGAGTTACGCAGCGACATGATGACCGGTTTCACCGACCTCGTATTGCGTGAGGCCAGACTTCACCTTGACATCGCCGACTCCGCAGTGGGCGTTGCCCATTTGGCCTCGACATTGGGTGTGGGTGGGTTATTCGAAGTCTTGCGCCGCTGGCTCGACGGAGAACTCGAGTTCACCACCGATGAACTCGTTCAGCACTGCGCAGGTTTCCTGGGCAGCCTCGGCAGCTATGTGCTGCTGCAGAACGCAGTCGAGTCGGCCACGACCAAAGCCAAACCTCAGAGTTAGCTTCTGGCGCCTCCCGGCCGCGCTTCGCGAATGTCGAGGTGCCTCCGCTTGCTTCATTCCGGACTGAACACATGAACGCCGCTGTACAACATTAGAGGCCAGCGTCGTCGACCAAATAACGTTCGGCGAGCGTCTCGGCAAGCCGACTCGTGTGCTCCACGATCTCCCCCTGGATGACGTCAAGCAAACCTGCATGCCATGCGGTGATCAATTCGACGAAGCCACCAACGGCCACCAGTGTGTCCATCCGAAGGGCGGTTTCATCGGCTTCCGGCCTCAGGTGTGGCTCACTGGCTGCGATCACCAGGTGTGTCGCCTCCTGCAGTGCGACAGCGCGCCGATCCTGAAGCGGGGAACTGCCCACGTGTTGAGCCAGTAGAATCTTCGCCCTGCCCGGATCCTCTGCAATCCGGTCGACCACCGCGGCGATGGTCACGCGGATGGTCTCCATCGGCGGCTGCCCGATGCGTTCTGCGAGCGTCGCAGAAACCTCACCGAGCATCTCGTTGCGCACGCCGTCCCATGCAGCGACAAGTAACTCGTCGCGGGTCTTGAAGTCTTCGTAGAAGTAACGGTCGTTCAGGCCGGTTTTGGCGCACACTCCTCTCATCGTGACTGCTGCCCAACCGCTTTCACTCCAGATTTCCGTCGCGGCATCAATGAGGCGCTGACGGCGCTCCGCCCGGCGTTCAGCACCGGTACGCCCGCCCCATCTCTTCGACCGCGTCCGCACATGTCCATCTTGGCAAGCCACAGTAGGTCGCAACACTTTGGTAGCATCCGCCCCCAATGGGGGCGCGTGCCACCATAGGACTCCGCGGAGGGCAGCGATTGACGATCAGAACGCTCAAACTTCGAGTTCTCAGAGACGTGGCAGCGGCTGTCGTCATTCCCGCCCCCAGCAGTGATCGTGCGGCACTGGCGACGGTGGCGGTAGGAGGCGCCCTGCACGCCGTGCAGGTATTCGCGGCCGACTGGCCCGCCGCAATCCCGTAGGGAGTCGACTCATGACGCTCTTGAGCGAGGCCCCCACCGGTCGCCGTCACCACTTGCACTACGTGCGGTAGCGTACCGATACCGGCAGTATCGCTACCAGTGGAGGCCAAGTGACCGACGGCAGTGCAGATGCCCCAAGCCAGGCCAAGCGGCCTGGTCGGCGCGCCAACGGATCCACCGACCCGGCCGACACTCGCGAGTACAGCGAACGGTTGGCGACCCTGGCCCGGTTCACCCTCCGACACAAAGCGCTCGTCATCGGGGTATGGCTAGGCGCCGCGGTGGTTCTCGCGCTGCTGTTCCCACAGCTGGAAACCGTGGTGCGCCAACAGTCGGTGGACCTCATTCCTCGCGACGCCCCGTCCTTGCAGACGGTTGACCGCATGAGCGCCGCGTTCGGCGAAGAAGGCTCGAAAACCATGGTGTTCGTCGCCATGGAAGACCCCACTGGCTTGACTCCAACTGCACGGCAGCGCTACGGCGAACTCGTGCGCCGGTTGCAGGCCGAGGGCGACCACGTCCTGCTGGTGCAGGACCTGCTGGCCGATCCGATTACCGAAGCTCAGGCAGTCAGCGCCGACCGCAAAGCCTGGTATCTGCCCGTCGGTGTCACCGGCACCCTCGGAGACCCCACGGCAGCCGAATCCTTGAACGCGGTGCGCGACATCGCCGCGGAGGTGTTCACCGGATCGACCACGACCGTCCAAGTGACGGGACCACCGGCGACCTTCAGCGACATGATCGCCTCCGCCGAGCACGACCTGCTGTTGATCTCGATCGCTACCGCCGGCGTGATCGCCCTGATCTTGCTGATCGTCTACCGGTCAGTGTTCACCGCGCTGTTGCCACTGCTGGTAATCGGGTTGAGCCTGGCGGTTGGGCGCGGCGTGCTATCCGCCCTCGGCGAGATGGGCATGCCGGTCTCCCAGTTCACCGTCGCATTCATGACGGCGATCCTGCTCGGCGCCGGAACTGATTACACAGTTTTTCTGATCAGCCGGTACCACGAGCAGCGCCGCGCCCAAGTACCCGCCGATCAGGCGATCATCCACGCCACCGCCAGCATCGGGCGCGTCATCCTGGCGTCCGCCGCCACCGTGGCACTCGCGTTCTTGGCCATGGTCTTCGCGCGGCTCAGCGTCTTCGCCGCCCTGGGCCCCGCGTGTGCCATCGCCGTGCTGTTCGGATTTCTGGCGACCGTCACCCTGCTGCCACCCGTGCTGTCGCTAGCCGCCAAACGCGGCATCGGTGAACCCAAATCCGATCGCACCCGCCGCTACTGGAACAGCGTCGCCGTCGCCGTGGTCCGCCGTCCGGTGCCACTGCTGATCGTCAGCCTGGCCATCCTGCTCGCCCTGTCGGCAGCCGCTGCGACCATCAAAATCAGCTACGACGACCGCAAGGGACAACCAGACACCACGGCCAGCAACCAGGGCTACCAACTTCTGGACCGCCACTTCCGCAAGGACGTCGTCATCAGCGAGTTCCTCGTCGTAGAGAACCCGACCGACATGCGGACCGGGAGGGGGCTGGCCGATCTCGACGAGATGGCCTCTCGCGTCTCCCAGATCCCCGGCGTCACCAGGGTGTCCGGAGTCACCCGCCCCACCGGGGAGCGCCTCGACCAAGCAGAACTGGCCTGGCAGAACGGCCAGATCGGCGAGAAAATGGCCGGCGCGGTCGCCGAGGGCAACTCACGCAAGGACGACCTCGCCAAACTCACCGGCGGCGCCGACCAGCTCGCCGACGGCCTCGCCCAACTCGATGGCACGGTGCGCACCGCCCTCGCGCCACTGGCCGGAATCCTCACCCAAGCTCAATCCGCGGGAACTCAGGTCAACCAGTTCCGCCCACTGCTGCAACAACTTTCCGCCACCGCCCCCGCCGTCGACCAAGCCATCCAATCCGGCCCAGGACTGCGACCGCTGGCCAACCAGGCGCAGAACGCGATCACCCAGCTCGATCCACTCGTGGGCGCGCTCAACACCTCACCGTGGTGTGCCGCCACCCCGCAGTGCGCCCAAATTCGTGACCAGGTGAAGATTTTGGTCAGCCTGCGCGACAGCGGATTCTTCGACCAGATCGCCGACCTCGGGGACCGCTACGATCCCGCGACCAATGCCACCGTTGGTGGCACCCTCTCCAACGTCCAGAACGCAGTCGCCTCGCTGGACAAGGCATTCGGAGCCCTCGGTGACCCCGCCGACCTAGCCACCAATCTCCGCCGATTGCAGGAGGGAATCGGACAGCTCGCCTCCGGCGCTCAAGCACTCGCGACCGGTGTCCGCACCCTCGCCGACAGCAACATCGAAATGCTGTCCGGTATGAGCCAGATCGCCACCCAACTACAGAATTCCTCACGCGCAGCGGCGGACTCCGACTCCTCGAGCGGTTTCTACTTGCCCGCTAATGCATTCGAGAACCGGCAATTCACCGATGTTGCCAAGCAATTCCTCTCACCGGACGGCAAGACCGCGCGGTTCATGATCGAAAGCAGCCACGACCCTTACAGCGTCGAAGCCATGGAGCTCGCCAGCCGCATCACCGACACCGCCAACACCGCACGACCCAACACGTCGCTCGCCGACGCCACCGTATCCGTCGCCGGCTTCCCCGCCGTCAACTCCGATATCCAACGATTCCTATGGGCCGACTTCGCACAACTGGCCGTCGCCACCATAATCATCGTCGGCGTCATCCTGGTCCTACTGCTGCGCGCACTCCTGGCACCGCTCTACCTCTTAGGCACCGTCGTGCTCAACTACCTCGCCTCGCTCGGCATCGGCGTTGTGGTATTCCAATGGGGACTGGGCTACGAAATCGCTTGGCCCGTACCATTACTGGCATTCATCATCCTCGTCGCCGTCGGCGCCGACTACAACATGCTGCTCGTCTCACGGCTCCGCGAAGAATCCGGGACCAACATCCGCGTCGGCGTCCTGCGCACCGTGGCAAACACCGGAGCCGTCATCACCTCAGCTGGTCTGATATTCGCCGCCAGCATGTTCGGCCTCATGGTCGGCTCAGTCGCAATCATGATCCAAGCCGGCCTCATCATCGGCTTCGGATTGCTGCTCGATACCTTCCTCGTGCGCACCCTCACCGTGCCCGCCATCGCCACACTTCTACGCGAAGCCAGCTGGTGGCCTTCCAAAGCAACGCGGACCCCAGTAGCTGACACCGCCACGCAGAAATAAGGAGCAACGCACTACTAGTGGAAGCGAGGAATGCGAGGAACGCGAGGTCCATTCGCAGACGTGATCTTTGGTTGCGGATCCGTCGTGATCTGGTGTTGCAAGCCCGTCGAGTAAGCGTCCAAACTGACATCCTGATTTCAAGGTTCCCGCTCTCGGTAAATCAAAGGCGGCCTTGACCACCAAGGTGTCTCAGTCCGCAGGCAGTCCGCAGTAGATTTTCGCGACTCCTGCGCGCGCCAACCCACCCAATGCAGCTGAGCTGGGAAAACTTACGCGGGCCAACGTACCCAACGTCATCAAAACCCCAGGTGGCGTGGTTCGGGACGAAGAGGTCGTGGGTTCGAATCCCGCCACCCCGACTCGTGTGAACAGCGACAGGCCCTGACCGGATATCTGGTCGGGGCCTTTTGCTTTCCGCAGCGCTCGATCGGGCCATGTATGAGCCGGCCGAACCCGGGCATCCCCCGCAGGGCCACATGCCCGCCCCGTGACAGGAGAACCCGATGTCCTCGACCCTCACCGACGACGCCAAGACGATGTTGTCCAAGCCCAATCCCGCCGTCATCGCCACCGTGCGCAGCGACGGGCATCCCGTCTCGGCGGCGACGTGGTACCTCCTGCGCGACGACAGGTTGCTCGTCAACATGGACGTCGCCCGCAAGCGGCTCCAGCATCTGCGCAACGATCCCCGGGTCTCGCTGACCGTGCTCGACAGCGACGACTGGTACACCCACGTGACGGTCATCGGGCACGTCACCGAGATCTATGACGACGACGGCCTCGCCGACATCGACGCGCTGTCCCGGCACTACCAGGGCACGCAGTACCCGGACCGGGAGCGTCCGCGGGTCAGCGCACTGATCGCGATCGACCGGGTGCACGGCTGGGGAGCGCAGAAGAACAACGACCAACCCGACGGACGTCCGAAGTAGGCGACGCGGCTATCTCAGGAAGATCGTGTCGATCAGCACGTAGCCCGCGACGACGAACACGAGGTAGGCGAACCAGCGCTGCAGCCTTTCGGTGTCGGTCCTGGTGCCGACGTAGCCCGCGATCAGCGAGGTGACCATCGCGGCGGCGACGAACAGACCGGTGACCTGCCAGTCGACGCTGATCGACTGCAGGTGGGAGAAGATGCCGGCGACGGAGTTGGCGATGATGATCAGCAGCGAGGTGCCGATCGCGGTGGACATCTCGACTCCCAGCACCACCACCAGTGCGGGGATGATGAGGAACCCGCCTCCGACGCCGAACAGGCCGGTCAGCAGCCCGACCACCAGGCCCGCCCCGATCGAGCGGGGTGCACACCGGCGCCAGTTCACCTTTCCTTCCCGTATCTCGCAGGCGGTTCCGGTGGAGCTCTGGTCGGTCAGCATGCGGATGCCGGCGACGACCATCACCGCCGCGAAGCCGATCAGCAGCGCGGATTCGGGCAGGTGCCTGCTGATCGCGCTGCCCGCGAGGGTCGCCGGTATCCCGGCGGCGGAGAAGATGCCGGCCATCCGCCAGCGGACCTGCCGGGCGCGGATCTTGGGTAGCACCCCGACGGCCGAGGCCGCCGCGACGACGATCAGCGAGATCGGGATCGCCTGTTCGACTCCGAGACCGAGCCCGTAGACCAGGGCGGGTACGGCGAGGATCGATCCTCCGCCGCCCAGCAGTCCGGGCAGGACGCCGATCAGTGCGCCGAGCGCCACTCCCACCGCGATCACGACGGGTCGGCTACCCGGTTCACCGCCGCCAGAATCCGGACCCTGTTCGGCGCGGCTGCTCGGTCTTGCGGGGACACCGGCACTGCTGCGCGGCCGGCACTTCGCGCATCACGTCGTCGACGTGTTGACCGCACCCATCCCATGTCGTCTTTCCGCAGGCCTTACAGGTCACGGCGTAACACATGACCGCCTCCTTTCCCGTCGGGAACTCTCGATCCCACCATAATACCCCCACGGGTATTCCGGCCAGATCAAACGGCGGTCCGGAGTCCGCGCCGCTACCCCGCGTTGACGTCCGACGGGTGCACCGCGAGCGGTGTCACGTGGATCGCCATGTACGGGAACAGCGGCAACCCCGAGAGGATCTGGTGCAGTTCGTCATTGGAGTCGACGTCGAAGATCGAGTAGTTCGCGTACTCGCCGACGATGCGCCAGATGTGGGGCCACTTGCCGTCACGCTGCAGCTGCTGTGAGTACTCCTTCTCACGATGCACCGTCTGGGCCCGCACCTGCGGGTCCATGTCGGGCGGAATCGCGACGTCCATCCGAACGTGGAAGAGCATAAGCGCATCACGCCTTCGCCGGGTCGAGGACGAAGTTGTAGACGACGCGCTGCGAGCCGTCGGCCTGCTCGGTGGGGTTGAGGATCAGTTCAGGCTTGACGGCCCCGGCGATGTCGTCGTCGTTGTGCGGGTCGCCGGGGAAGTACAGCTGCGCGGTCAGCAGCTCATGGCCCGGAGCGGACACCTTGACGTGCAGGTGCGCCGGACGCCACGCGTGCCAGCCTGCCGCGGCGATGAGCTTGCCGCAGGAGCCGTCGGTCGGGATCTGGTAGGGCGCTGGGCGAATGGTGTTGATCTCGAACACACCGTCGGCGCCCGTGCTGAAGGACCCGCGCAGATTCCACTCGGGCAGGTTCGGGGCGAACTGCGAATAGAAGCCGTCGGCGTCGGCGTGCCAGAGTTCGACCTTGCCCTGCAACGGCGTCCCGTCGGTGGAGGTGATGACGCCGTCCCAGACCAGGGGTGTGCCCTGCTCCGCGTCGCGCATCGGAATGACCCCCCGCGCACCGCATTCGGGTGAGTTCGGCACGTAGTAGGGGCCTTCGATGGTGCCCTTGCTGCCCTCACGGTGGTCGGTCGCCACGTCTTCGACGACGTGCTCCACCCAGACGTCGAGGAACAGCGGCCATTCGCCGTCGGCGCCGACGCTGATCAGCCACGCCTTCAACGCGTTGTACTCGTCGTAGGTGACGCGATGGCGGCGGATGGTGTCGTGGACTGCTGAAAGCACCTCGCGTGCAAGCAGATCGACACGCTCCTTCGGGGTGTCGCGGACCGCGTCGAACGGTGACTTGTCGGACCGGAAGCGTTCGGTGGCCGAGGCCCCGGAGGCGGCGGCGGAGGCTTCGGACGAGGTGGTGTCGATCGGGCTCTCGATGGTGGTCATGGCTGTGTCCTTCTGGTTCATCGTGTTTCAGTGATCGGTGCGGTAGTGGTCGAGCTTGTCCGGGTCGATCTCGATTCCGAGGCCGGGTCCCGGCGGCACGTGCAGTCGTCCGTCGCGGATGCGCAACGGGTAGGCGAGCAGGTCGTCGGACATGTCGAGGAAGTTCGACAGCTCACCGGCCCGCCTCGACGTCAGCTCGAACGCGGCGCCGAACGCCACCGCGCAGGCGGTGCCGAGCTGGCCGTCGATCTGGTTGCCCATCACGACCTCCAGGCCGAGCCCTTCGGCGAGGTGGTGGACGCGCCGGGATCCGGTGAAACCGGTGCGGGCGGTCTTGATGCTGATCGCGGTGGCCGATCCGCCGAGCACCTCGCGGGTGACATCGGCCGGTGTCGGCACGGATTCGTCGGCGATGAAGGGGATCTCGGTGTGTTCGACCAGCCACCGCCGGCCCAGCACGTCGTCGGCGGGGCACAACTCCTCGGCGAACAGCAGGTCGAGATCCGCCATGTCCTTGAGTGCGCGCAGCGATTCCGACGCGGTCCAGCCGCGGTTGCCGTCGACGTAGAGCTCGACGGTGTCACCGAAGCGCTCCCGCAGGGCCCGCACCACCGCGGTGTCCAGCGTGACGGGGCGCCGGCCGACCTTCACCTTGAACGTGGAGATGCCGTACTCGTCCCGGATGCGCTCGGCCTCGGCGACCATCGTGTCGGGGGTGTCGAAACCGAGCATGTGGCTGACGCGCATGTGGTCGCCGTAGCCGCCGAGCAGCGCGCTGACCGACAGGTCGAGGCTGCGACCGAGCGCGTCCCAGATCGCCATGTCCACTGCGGCTTTCGCGGTCGGGTTGCCGACGGTGCGGGCCAGCCGCGCGTTCACCACCTCGCGTTCGGTGAGCGTGAGGCCCACGATCTGCGGGGCGAAGATCTGGCGGATCACCGCGAGGATGCCGTCCTGGGTCTCGCCGTAGGTGAAGGGGCGCGGCGGCGCCTCGGCGACACCCACCACACCTCCGTCGGTGTGCACCCGCACCAGTACGTGCTCGGCGGTGTGCACCTCGCCGGAAGCGAACTTCAGGGGTTTGGTGTAGGGAATGGCGAACGGGATCGCCTCGACGGCAGTGATTTTCACGATTGCTCCTGGAGTGCGGAATGGTCGAGGGAGGTCAGGGCGCCGGCGAGCACCGCGACGACCGCGTCGACCACCGGGTTGTCGACGCCGTCGCGCCAGGCGAGCGCCAGGTCGACGGTGCCGCCGTCGACGAGGTCACGGAACACCACGCCGTGCAACGGCAGCGCCCGCACCGACGCCGGGACGACGGACACCCCGAGGTCGGCGGCGACGAGCGCGAGGAGGACCGCGGTACCGGGGGCGCTGTGTTCGCGGTGCGGCACGAAACCGGCCGCGCGGCAACTGCGCGTCACCGCGTCGTTGACGGCCGAATCCTGGCCGGTGTAGCCGATGAAGGGTTCGCTGCGCAGGTCGGCCAGCGACACCACCGGCTCGGCGGCCAGTCGGTGATCGGCGGACACGGCGAGGACGAGGGGCTCCGCGGCGATGGTGCGGGTCGCCACGTCCCCACCGACCGCGGGCGGGCGGAGCACGCCGACGTCGAGCGCGCCGGTGCGCAGTCCCTCGCACTGGTCGGGGGTCAGCAGGTCGGCGTGGATGTCGAGCGCCACCGCGGGCAACTCCTGCCGGACGATCCGGGCGATCTTCGGCAGGTGGGAGAACGCCGCCGTCCCCGTCAGACCGAGCCGCAACAACCCGCTGCGGCCGGCGGCGATGCGGCGCACCCCTCTTTGCGCCGCATCGACACCGTCGAGGATCCGCGTGGCCTCCACGCGGAGGAACTCACCGGCCGGCGTCAACGCGACGTGACGGGTGGTCCGGGTGAACAGGGTGGCGTCCAGGCTGTTCTCGAGTTGCCGGATCGCGTACGACAACGCCGGCTGCGCGATGTGCAGCTGCTCGGCGGCCTGCCCGAAGTGGCAGGTCTCGGCCACCGCGAGGAAGTAGCGCAGGTGACGCAGCTCCATGGGTGGCTCCTTGATCGTCCGGTGGGCGCCAGGTGTGTGGCGGATCGTTTGTCGGCCGTCCTGTGACCGCCGACACCATTGACGGTAGACCCGGCATCCATACATGACAAAGACCTGTTGGCCGGGTTTTGAATGAATCTATTTATCAATCTGCGTCCAGGTCAGGACTGGGCATAGCCCTAGTGTGACCGCCACCACTCGCTGCCAGTGTGCAGATAGACATCACTCACGAACCCCAGCGGAGGTCCCCGATGACGCAGACGACGGCATCACCCCAACCCAGGACGCACCTGGCGGCTGTCCTCGCCGACGCCGTGATCGACGACCCGGAGGCCGGCGTCTTCCGGGCCAACCGGCGCATCTTCACCGACGAAGAGATCTTCGAACTGGAGATGAAGCACATCTTCGAGGGCAACTGGATCTACCTGGCGCACGAGAGCCAGGTCGCGAATCCGGGTGACTACTTCACCACCTACATCGGGCGCCAGCCCGTGGTGATCACCCGCTCCAAGGACGGCAGCCTGAACTGTCTGATCAACGCGTGCGCGCACCGCGGCGCGATGATCTGCCGGCGCAAGACCGACAACCGCATGACACTGACGTGCCCGTTCCACGGCTGGACGTTCCGCAACGACGGCGCGCTGCTCAAGGTGAAAGATCCCGACGGCGCCGGCTACCCGGAGGCGTTCAACGTCAACGGCTCGCACAACATGACGACGGTCGCACGCTTCGAGAGCTACCGCGGCTTCCTGTTCGGCAGCCTCAACCCCGATGTGCTGCCGCTGACCGAGCATCTCGGCGACGCGACCAAGATCATCGACATGCTCGTCGACCAGTCCCCCGACGGCCTGGAGGTGCTGCGCGGCTCCTCGACCTACACCTACGACGGCAACTGGAAGGTCCAGGCGGAGAACGGCGCCGACGGCTACCACGTCACCGCGACGCACTGGAACTACGCCGCGACCACGAGCAGGCGCGGGACCGGCGAGTCCAAGAACGAGACCAAGGCGCTCGACGCCGGCGGCTGGGGCAAATCAGGCGGCGGCTACTGGTCCTTCCCGCACGGCCATCTGTGCCTGTGGACCTGGGCCGCCAACCCGCAGGACCGTCCGCTGTGGGACAAGCTCGACGAGCTCAAGGCCACCCACGGTGACGCGAAGGGCGAGTTCATGGTCAAGGGGTCGCGCAACCTGTGCGTCTACCCGAATGTGTATGTGATGGACCAGTTCTCGACGCAGATCCGCCATTTCCGGCCGATCGCGCCGGACAAGACCGAGGTCACCATCTACTGCATCGCTCCCAAGGGTGAGAGCGCGCAGGCCCGCGCCAACCGGATCCGTCAGTACGAGGACTTCTTCAATGCCTCCGGCATGGCCACGCCCGACGACCTCGAAGAGTTCCGGTCCTGCCAGTTGACCTTCCGCGCCGAGGCCGCGCCGTGGAACGACATGAGCCGCGGCGCCCAGCACTGGCTCGACGGTCCCGACGACGTCGCCCGCTCGCTGGGGCTCGACGCGGTGATCTCGGCCGGGGTCAAGAACGAAGACGAAGGGCTCTATCCGGTGCAGCACGGGTACTGGCTGGAGACGATGCGCGCCGCGGCGCAGAAGGAAGCTCGCTGACATGACGAACACTGACATGACCACCATCGAGACAAACACCGGCACAACGACACTCATCACCCAGAACGCCATCGAGCAGTTCCTGTATCGCGAGGCCCGCTATCTGGACGACCGTGAGTTCGAGAAGTGGCTGGACTGCTACGCCGACGACGTCGTCTACTGGATGCCGGCGTGGACCGATGACGACAAGCTCGTCGAGGATCCGCAGCGCGACATCTCGCTGATCTACTACTCGAACAAGGGCGGCCTGGAGGACCGGGTGTTCCGGATCCGCACCGAGCGCTCGTCGGCGACGTCGCTGCCGGAACCCCGGACCAGCCACAACATCTCGAACGTAGAGGTCATCGAGCGCCGCGGCGACATCGTGGACGTCCGGTTCAACTGGCACACCATGTACTTCCGCTACAAGACCGTCGACCCCTATTACGGCACCTCCTTCTACACCATCGACTTCGGCGGCGAGCAACCGTTGATCCGCCGCAAGACCGTGGTGCTCAAGAACGACTACATCCACCACGTGGTGGACGTCTACCACTTCTGAGGTGAGCCCTGTGACCGAAACCTATTCGGTGGCACTGTCGTTCGAGGACGGCGTCACGCGATTCATCAACTGCCGACCCGACCAGACCGTGGCCGACGCGTCCTACCGGCAGCGTATCAACATCCCGCTGGATTGCCGCGACGGCGCGTGCGGTACCTGTAAGGCGTTGTGCGAGACCGGCAGTTATGACGGCGGGACCTACATCGACGACGCGCTGGCCCCCGACGAGGCGGCCGCCGGATACGTGTTGCCGTGCAGCATGAAACCGCGCTCCGACCTGGTCCTGCAGATCGCGGCCACCTCGGACTCCGCCAAGACCGAGGCCGCCACCTACCAGGGCACGCTGACCCTGCTGGAGCGGCTCTCACCGACCACCGTCAAGATCGGGATCGAGATCCCCAACCGCGGTGAACTCGCCTTCCTGCCCGGCCAGTACGTCAACATCGCCGTACCGGGTACCGATCAGACCCGCTCGTACTCCTTCTCGAACGCACCGCACGAGGAGCTGCTGACCTTCCTGGTCAAGCTCAGCCCCGGCGGCGCGATGTCGGACTACCTGGCGCACCGCGCGCAGGTCGGGGACGCGGTGACGTTCACCGGTCCCAACGGATCCTTCTTCCTGCGGGAGGCGCAGCGCCCCGTGCTGCTGCTGGCCGGCGGCACCGGGCTGGCACCGATCCTGGCGATGCTGCGCACCATGCGCGCGGCGGGCAGCACCCGCACCACCCACCTGATCTACGGCGTCAGCTCCGACGACGACCTGACCGCCGTCGACGAGATCGAGGAGATCGGCGCGCAGCTCCCGTCGTTCACCTGGGACTACTGCGTGTCCGATCCGGCGAGCTCGGCACCCAACCGGGGGCCCGACCGGGCCTACGTCACCAGCCTGATCGCCCCGCACCACCTCCATGACGGGGATCTGGCCATCTACCTGTGCGGACCGCCGCCGATGGTGGAGGCGGTGCGCACACACCTGAACACCGCCGGAGTCGAACCCACCGGCTTCTACTACGAGAAGTTCGGACTGGCGACGACGAGGCCGACCGCGTCGTCCGCCTCTTTGCCCACCCCGACCGCCGATTCCCCGGCCATCGAGGCCGAGGCGCTCCTCCCGGTGCCCGACGCGCGTTCGGTGGCGGGGCAGGTCGTGTTGCGGCCCGCCGATCTGCGGCCCGTCCAGAACCGACCGACCCTGGTCGACGACGGCGCGATCCGTCGCCTCGCCGGGCAGACCGTCTTCGGCCCACTCGCCGAACCGGCCGACGATGCGACCGTGGTCAGCGACGACGGCTACCAGATCGGCGAGGAGCATCCCGAGGTCCGGGAGTCCGACGCGATCTTCGAGGCCCGCTCGGCACTGGAGTTGGGGGCGCTGGAACTGACGATGGGCCGGCTGTCGAGCGCCCAGCTCGCCGGGTACCGGTTGCTGGCCGAGTCGACGTTGCCCTACGTCGACGGGGATCGCTTCGTCGACGCCGAGCAGTACACCGAGACCAACGCCGCGTTCCACGACTACCTGTTCACGCTGACCCGCAACGACCATCTGCTGCAGGCGTATCAGGCGCTGGGCGTGAAGGGCCGGATGTCCGAGGTACTGCGCCACGCGACGTGGTGCCATCCGCGGTGCGCGCAGGACCACGTCGACATCGTCGCCGCGTTCGAGGCCGGGGACCGCGACGCGGCCCGCAGCCTGATCGCCGCGCACGCCGAGCGGTCCAAGCAGACGATGCGCCGGGCGATGGCCGAGACCGCGGAGGCGTCGGCGCCGGTGTTCGTGACCCCGGGCCGGTTCGCCGGCAAGGTCGTGGTCGTCACCGGCGCGGCGCAGGGCATCGGTGAGCGCACGGCGCGCCGCATCCACGCCGAGGGCGGTGTCCTGGTGCTCGCCGACCGTTCCGAACTCGTCAAGGAGCTCGCCGACGAGCTGGCGGCCACCTCGGCCGCGGTGGCCGTGACGGCCGACCTCGAACACCATGAGGGTGCGGAATCGGTCGTACAGCAGGCCCTTTCGGCGTTCGGACGGATCGACGTCCTGATCAACAACGTGGGTGGGGCGATCAACTTCAAACCGTTCACCGAGTTCACCGCCGCCGAGGTGCGCGCCGAGATCGACCGGTCGTTGATGACCACGCTGTACTCGTGCCATGCGGCGCTGCCCTCGATGGTGTCGCGGGGGCGCGGCGTCATCGTCAACGTCTCCTCGGCCGCGACAAGGGGTATCCACCGGATCCCGTATTCGGCGGCCAAGGGCGGGATCAACGCGATCACCGCGTCGCTGGCGATGGAGTACGCCGACGCCGGCATCAGGGTCGTCGCCACCGCGCCGGGCGGCACCGCCGCACCGCCGCGGCGGATCTCGCGGGGCACACCCGTCCCGCGTGATGAGACCGAGCAGGCGTGGTTCGACGCGCACATCACCCAGACCCTGGACTCCTCCCTGCTCAAGCGGTACGGCACGCTCGACGAGCAGGCGGCGGCGATCTGCTTCCTTGCCTCCGACGAAGCGGCCTACATCACCGGCACCGTGTTGCCCGTCGCCGGTGGCGATCTGGGCTGATCGCCCGGGAGCCGGTATCGCCCGCCCCTACGATGGGTGGGTGCCCATGGCGCCTGTCACGTTCGTCGGTCGCTCCGGTGACCTCGACGAGTTGATCCGGCGGACGGCGGCGACGGTGAGCGACGGGTCCGCCGTGGTCACGGTCCGGGGCGCCCCGGGGATTGGGAAGACCGCGCTGCTCCGGCAGGTCGCCGCCACGGTGCCGAACTCTCGGTGGGCCACCGCGGTGCCGTGGGAGAGCACAGTCGACGGCGCGGTGCTGTCGCAGCTGTCCCCCGAACCCGGAGCCGAACAGCTGGCCCGCGCGCTCGCCGGCGACGATCCGACCCTGCTCGTCGTCGACGACGCACAGCATGCCGATTCGGCGTCGCTGCAGGCACTTTCGACACTGATACGTCACCACCGGTCGCTACCGGTGCTCCTCGTCCTCGTGACCGACGGGCACCCGCTGCCTGTCCCGGGGCTGGACGGTGACGAGCTGGTGATGACCGGGCTGGACGTTCGCGAGGTGGCCGCGCTCGCCTCGGCGCGCGGGCATGTGCTGCCGGCGCTGATGGTGGACCGCCTCACCCGTCACACCGCGGGCCACCCCGGCCATGTGCGGGCCCTGCTCGACGAACTGCCGGCGCAGACGTGGAGCCGGCTGGACGCCCCGCTGCCCGCCCCGCGGAAGGTCGTCGCACAGGTCGAGCGGGAGCTGGCCGCGGCGGGTGACGGCGGACGGGCGCTGGCGTTCGCGCTCGCCGTCCTCGGCGAGGAGGCGACGCTGTCGGAGGCCGTCCTGCTCGCCGGCATCGACGACCCGTTGGCCGCCGTGGCGGCGGCGACCGGCGCCGGCCTGGTGCGTACCGGTGACCCGCTGGAGCCGCGGTTGCGCGATCCGCTCGCCGTGGCAGCCGTACTCGACGTGTGCGGTGTGCAGGCGACGGCGGACGCTCATCGCCGTGCCGCCGACGTCGTCACCGATCCTGTTGCGCGGCTTAGTCATCGCGTCGCGGCCACCCCCGTTCCCGACGAGGCGCTGGCCGACGAGGTGGATGCGCTGGCCCGCTCGTCGGGCGCCGACGGCGAGTGGAGCCGCGCCGCCGTGCTGTTCCGTGACGCGGCCCGGCTGACGGCCGCCCCACTGCTGCGCGACGAACGACTCACGTGTTCGGTCGACGCGCTGGTGGCCGCGGGGGACTGCGTGGGCGCGGCGGCGATGGTGCCGACCGTGGAGAATCTGCGCGAAACACCCCTGCGCAACGCCACATTGGCCTACCTGGCGATCCTGCGGGGCCGCGCCACCGAGGCCGAGGTGCGGCTGCGTCGCGCCTGGGACATCGTCCACATCGACCGCGACACCGACACCGCGGCGTTCATCGCCCAGCGTCACGTCCTGCACGCACTCGTCCACTGTCAGGGCGAGGAGTTGGTGGCCTGGGCCGATCGCGCGCTGGCGCTCGCGGAGCGCGACTCCCCGGCGGGCATCGAGGCCGCCGCGATCCGCGGGCTGGGTCTGCTGGCGTCCGGGCAGCCGCGCCGCGCCGCCGCAGAGTACGACGACCTGCACGAGCGGGTCCGGCACGGGGCGCAGGCGCAGCGCGTCGTGATGGGGCGCGGGTGGGTTCAGCTCATGCGCGACGACGTCGAGGGCGCCCGGTCCAGTCTCGAAAGTGCCGTCGCGGCGGCAGGTCTCGGCGGTTCGACGCGCATCACGCTGTGGTCGCACGCGTGGCTGGCCCGGACCCAGTTCAGCCTCGGGGAGTGGGACGCGGCACTGGCGAGTGTGGCGCACGGCCGTCGGCTGGCCGAGACGAGCGGAATCGTGTTGGTCACACCGCTGCTCGAGTGGACCGCCGGACAGATCGCCGCGTTGCGCGGCGACTGGGAGGCTGCGCACGCGGCGGCGCACGCCGCTGCGGTGGGTGGCGAGTACGCGATGATGCGCATCCCGGCGCTGCTGGTGCGCGCGCAGATCGCCGAGGCGCAGGCCGACTACGCCACGGTTCGCCGTGTTCTGGAGCCGCTCACGACGCTGGCCCCCGGCACCTCGCTGCAGGAGCCGGGGTACTGGCCGTGGGTCGACGCCCTGGCCAACGCGATGGTGCTCACCGGTGATCTGGCGGCGGCGGAGGATTTCCTGCGTCCCCACGCCCAGCGCGCCAAGAGCCGGGGGCACCGCAGTGCGCAGGCCCGTCTCGGGTGGGTGCGCGGCCGCCTTCTCGGCGCCCGGGGTGACATCGCCTCGGCCCGCGAGGCTTTCGAGCAGTCCTTGGCGCTGCTCGACGGGCTGCCGCTGCGCTACGAGACGGCGCGGGTGAACTTCGCGTACGGGCAGACCCTGCGCCGGGCCGGCAAGAGGCGGGAAGCGGACACGGTGATCAGCGCGGCACGGGAGCTCTACGTCGCCCTCGGCGCCGACACCTACGTGGCGCGCTGCGATCGCGAGCTGAAAGCCGGTGGCCTGCACCAGAGCCGCGAGTCACGCCACACCGTCGAGCTCACCCCGCAGGAGGAGGCGGTCTCGACGCTGGTGTCCCGGGGACTGTCGAACCGCGAGGTCGCCGCGGAACTCTACGTCTCCCCGAAGACGGTGCAGTACCACCTGACCCGGATCTACGCCAAGCTCGGCATCCGGTCACGCTCGGAGCTTGCCGCGCTGAGACGGTGACGGTGGTCGCTGACGGGCGCGCCGGTCTTCGCGGCCACCTCGTCGAGGTCGACTCCGGGGGCGAGCTCCACCACGCCGAACTCGGTGCCGGTCACATCGAAGACACCGAGGTCGGTGATGACCCGTTGGACGACGGCCTTCCCGGTCAGCGGCAGATCGCACGACGAGACGAGTTTGGCGGCACCGTTTTTCGAGACGTGGTCCATCAGCACGATCACCTTGGCGGCGCCGTTGACGAGGTCCATGGCCCCGCCCATTCCCTTGACCATCGAGCCGGGCACCATCCAGTTGGCCAGATCGCCGTTGACGGCGACCTGCATTCCGCCGAGCACCGCGACGTCGACGTGCCCGCCGCGGATCATCGCGAAGCTGGTCGCCGAGTCGAAGAACGACGCCCCGGCGACCACCGAGACGGTCTGCTTGCCGGCGTTGACCAGATCGGGATCGACCTCGTCGTCGTACGGGAACGGTCCGACGCCCAGGATGCCGTTCTCGGCGTGCAACGTGACGTCGGAGCCTTCCGGCAGATGGTCGGGAATCAGTGTGGGCAGCCCGATTCCGAGGTTGACGTAGTCACCGTCGCGCAGCTCACGCGCCGCGCGCGCGGCCATCTCGGTCCGTGTCCAGCTCATGCCGATACCTCCTGCGGGATCCGCGGTCGGGTGGTGCGTTTCTCGATGCCCTTGCGGGCGGCCTGATCCGGGCTCAGCTCGACGACACGCTGGACGAAGATGCCGGGCAGGTGCACCTCGTCGGGGTGCAGCTCACCGACCTCGACCACCCGCTCGGCTTCCACCACGGTGATCCGTCCGGCCATCGCCGCGGGCGGGTTGAAATTGCGTGCGGCGGCGTGGAACACACAGTTGCCGGCTCGGTCGGCGACGGCGGCGCGCACGAGCGCGAAGTCGGTGACGATCGACTCCTCCAGCAGCATCTGCCGGCCGCCGAAGGTGCGCACCTCCTTGGGTGGAGAGGCCAGCGCGACGCTGCCGTCGGGGTGATAGCGCCACGGCAGGCCGCCGTCGGCGACCAGCGTGCCCACCCCGGTCGGGGTGAAGAACGCGCCGATACCGCTGCCGCCGGCGCGCAGTCGCTCGGCCAGGGTGCCCTGCGGGGTCAGTTCCACGGTGAGCTCACCGGACAGGTACTGGCGGGCGAACTCCTTGTTGTCCCCGACGTAGGAGGCGATGACACGGGTGATCCGGTGCGCCTCCAGCAGGAGTCCGAGGCCCCCGCCGTCCACACCGCAGTTGTTGCTGACGATGGTCAGATCGTCGGCGCCCTGCTCCAGCAGCGCCTCGATCAGGAACCACGGGATGCCGGCCAGGCCGAAACCGCCGACGGCCAGGCTCGATCCGGACGGGATGTCGTCGACGGCGCCACGCGCCGATCCGACCACTTTGTCGAGGGTCATCGCTGCTCCAGGTGTTCGATGATGGCGGGGGTGATCTGCTCGGGCTGCTCGGCGTTGGCCAGGTGCGCGGCGCCGTCGACGACCAGCAGCCGGGCACCGGGGATTCCGGACACGATCTGTTGAAGCTTGGCCGGCGGGGTCGCCGGGTCGTCGGCGCCGGCGATCGCGAGTGTCGGCGCGGTGATCGTCGGGAGTTGTTCGCGCAGGTCGAGTTCGGCGATCGCCTCACAGCACGAGGCATACCCCTCGGCCGGGGTGGCGGCGATCATGTCCACCCATTCGGCGCGCTCGGCCGGATGGGTTTCCAGGTGGCTCAGCGTGAACCAGCGGGCGATCACCGCGGGTGCGACGGATTCGGCGCCGCCGGCCCGCACCGCCGCGGCACGGTCGGTCCAGGCCTGCGCGGGCGCCAGTTCGGCTGCGGTGCACAGCAGCACCATCCGGTTCACCCGGTCGGGGTTGCGCGCGGCGACCCGCATCGCGGTCATCCCACCCAGCGACAGGCCGACCAGATGCGCGGTGTCGATGCCGCGGCGGTCGAGGATCCCGACCACGTCGTCGGCGAGGTCGTCGATCGAGTACGGTCCGTCGGGCACCGGGGAGGCGCCGTGGCCGCGGGTGTCGTAGCGCAGCACCCGGAATCGGCGTTCCAGCGCGTCGAGTTGGGCGTCCCACATGCGGTGGGTCGCCCCGAGTGAGTTGGACAGCACCACCGCGGGCCCGTCGGGCAGGCCGCTCTCGATCACGTGGACGTCGACGGCGCTCATCGTGTCACCTCGAACACCGCGGCCAGGCCCTGTCCCCCGCCGATGCACATCGCCTCCAGGACGTATCGCGCGTCACGCCGGCGCGCCTCGTAGGCGGCGGTGGCGAGAATCCTGGCGCCGGTGGCGCCGATCGGGTGCCCGAGCGAGATGCCGGAGCCGTTCGGGTTGAGACGGTCGTCGAGCGGGTCGATCTTCCATTCGGCGAGCACGGCGAGCACCTGCGCGGCGAAGGCCTCGTTGACCTCGATGAGGTCCATCTCGTCGAGGGTCAGGTCAGCGCGCTCCAGCGCCGCGGCGGCCGCGGAGACCGGACCTATCCCCATGGTCTCGGGTGCGCACCCGGTCACCGACCAGGAGCGCAGCGTCAGAAGGGGCTCCAGCGAACGTTTTTCGGCTTCGGCGCGGGTGGTCACGACGCACATCGCCGCGCCGTCGTTCTGGCCCGACGCGTTGCCCGCGGTGACCGTGGAGCCGGCGTCCACTCGGGACCGGATGGGTCGCAGCGCGGCGAGTTTGTCGGCCGTGAGATCGGTGCGCGGGTGTTCGTCGCGGTCGACGACGGTGTCCGCGCCGCCCCGTGCGCCGGGGACGGTGACGGGAACCATTTCGTCGACGAATGAACCGTTCTCGTGGGCGGCCACCGCGCGCCGATGGGACCGCAGCGCGAGCTCGTCTTGCTCCTCACGCTCGATCCCGTATTCCCTCCGCAGGTTCTCGGCGGTCTCGATCATGCCGCCGGCGACGGGATGGCTTGTCCCGCCCGCGGTTTCGCGCGCCCGGTCGAGCCGGTCCTGCAGCGCGATGCCGCCCTGGCGCACGCCGGTGCGCAGACCGAGTGCGTAGTGCTCGACGTTCGACATCGATTCGGCGCCTCCGGCGATCACGGTCCGGGCCGCACCGGTGGCGACCTGGCCGGCGGCGTAGAGCACGGCCTGCAGTCCGGACCCGCAGCGCCGGTCGATCTGCAGGCCGGGGACGGCGGTGCCCAGCCCGGCGTCGAGCGCGGCGACGCGACCCAGCGCCGGCGCCTCGCCGTTGGCATAGCCGTTGCCGAGGATCACGTCGTCGACGTCGCCCTCGCCGAGACCGGTGCGGTCGATCAGCGCACGCAGCGTGACGATGGCCAGGTCCGCGGCAGTCAGGGGCGACAGGGCGCCGCCCATGCGGCCGACCGGTGTACGTACCGGGTTGCAGATGACGACGTCCATGCCTCGACGGTAGGCCGATCGAGGCATATTCTGAAATACATAAATGTCATCTATTGATATGTAGAGAATATGGAACTGCGTCATCTGCGGTACTTCCGCGCCGTCGCCGAGGAACTCCACTTCGGGCGCGCGGCGCAGCGCCTGCTGATCGCCCAGCCGCCGTTGTCCCAGCAGATCCGTCAGTTGGAACGCGAGGTCGGGGTGGACCTTCTCCGGCGGACGACGCGCAGCGTCGAGCTGACCGAGGCCGGACGGGCGTTCCTGGAGCGGACCGTCCGCATCCTCGACGCCGTCGACGATGCGGTCGACCAGGCGCGTCGCATCGGCACGGGCGCCGAGGGGCGGTTGGTGGTGGGCTGCGTCGGGTCGGCCACCTACTCGCTGCTGCCGCGGCTGGTCCGGGAGCTGAGGGCCGCGCTGCCCGCCGTCGATCTCCGCGTGCGCGGCGAGATGCTGGCTCCCGAGCAACTGGCGGCGCTACACGACAAGGACATCGATCTCGCGCTGATGCGCCCGCCCGTCGACGACCCGGCGCTGACCGCGGTGTCGCTGCGCCGCGACAGGCTGCTCGTCGCCCTTCCGGCCGGCCACCGCTGCGCCGACCGCGACGAGGTGTCGCTGGCCGATCTGCGCGACGAGGACTTCATCAGCCATGCCGGCGGCGGCCGATCCCGGATGAGCGCGCTGCTGGCCGCGCTGTGCGCCGACGCGGGGTTCAGCCCCCGCATCCGCGACGAGGTCGACGAGACCTCGACGCTGGTCACGCTGGTGGCCGGGGGGCTGGGCGTCGCGCTCGTCCCCGAGCCGACCGCGGCTCTGGAGATCGGCGGGGTCACCTACCGGCCGCTGGTGGCGAAAGCCGGTGCGACGATCGAACTGCTGGCGGTATACCGGAGCGCTGACGCGACCCCGCTGACGGCGAAGGTCGTCGACGTCCTGCGCGCCACCGTCTGAGTCCGTCAGGACGTCGCGGCGGCCTGGGTCATCTGTTTCCCGCAGCAGACCTCGCGGTGTTCCATCTCAGGTGGGCACGGGCACGCCTTCTCGTAGACGAGAGCCGCCCCGCACTCCGTGCACTCATACCGGTCGCCAATGCTGCGTGCCATCGCTGTCTCCTTTGTTCCGATGTCCGCACGCTACGTCCCGCGGGCAGCACCGGATACGGCCGAAAGTCCCCTGGGTGAGCCGGACCGGAACGCAGAGGCACCGCGGCCCTCGGGTCGGCGGGTCAGCGCGGGTCTGTCGGTGCGCTGCGGCACGATATCGGCATGCTTCCCGGCGACACGCGAGACGATGCCGCGCTGCGCAAGTCGCGCGGCGCGTTCTTCACCCCGCCGCCGGTGGCCCGCTTCCTCGTCGACTGGGCGGTGCGCGATCCCGGACACGCCGTCCTGGAACCCTCCTGCGGTGAGGCGGTGTTCCTGCACGAGATCGGGCGCCGCGGCGACGGGGGCCGGCCTCATACCGGTCCGCTCGTCGGGGTGGAGATCCACCCCGGCTCCGCCGCCGCGGCCGAGCAGAGCCTGCGCGCCGCCGGTGTCGGGGCGACCATCCACGCGCGGGACTTCTTCGGCCACAACGAGTTCGGCCGCTACGACGCGGTGGTCGGCAATCCCCCGTACGTCCGCTATCAGGACTTCGCCGGCGAATCCCGGGCCCGCGCCCGCGAGGCCGCGCTGCGGGCGGGGGTCACGCTGTCCAACCTCGCGTCGTCGTGGGCGGCGTTCACCGTCCACTCGGCGCTGCACCTCAGGACGGGCGGACGCCTCGGCCTCGTCCTGCCCGCTGAGCTGCTCAGCGTCAACTACGCCGCCGGGGTGCGGCAGTTCCTGATGGACCACTTCTCCTCGGTGGGCCTCGTACTGTTCGACGAACGCGTCTTCCCCGGCGTGCTCGAAGAGGTCGTGCTGCTGCTCGCCGACGGATACGACGCGGCCGGCGGCAACGGCGCCACCCACATGCAGCTGTCCCAGGTGCGCGATGCCGAGGGGCTGGCCCGGCTCACCGCGTCACGACGATGGACTCCCCCGGCGGGCGGCGCCAAATGGTCGGCGGGGCTGCTCTCAAGCGCGGGACTGTCCGCGTTCGACGCCGCCGTCGGCAGCGACGCCTTCACCGTGCTGGAGACCTGGGGTGACACCACGCTGGGCATGGTGACCGGCAGCAACCGGTTCTTCACGCTGTCCCCGGCCAAGGTGGCAGCGCTCGGGCTCGCCCCGTCCGACGTCCTGTCGTTGTCTCCGCCGGGTTCCCGTCACCTGCGCGGTCTCGGGCTGACACCGCAGGCGCTGCACACCCTGGGCGCGGACGGCCGCTCGACCTTCCTGTTCCGTCCCAAGGGTGAGCCGTCGCCGGCGGCGTGGCACTACATCCGGTCGGGGGAGGATCTCGACGTCCACCAGGCCTACAAGTGCCGCGTCCGCAAGCCGTGGTGGCGCGTGCCGTATCTGCGGCCCGCCGACCTGTTCCTGACCTACATGAACGCCGACACCCCCCGTGTGACGAGCAACCGCGCGCAGGCCCACCACCTGAACTCCGTGCACGGGGTGTACCTGCGCGACGACCTGCGCCGTGACGGCATGAGCCTGCTTCCGCTGGCCGCGTTGAACTCGGTGACCCTGCTCGGCGCCGAGACCGTGGGCCGCGCCTACGGTGGGGGGATGTTGAAGATCGAGCCCCGGGAAGCCGACGTGCTTCCGGTGCCGTCACCGGAACTGGTGCGCCGCAACGCCGATGGGCTGCGGGCGGTGCGGTCCGCGGTGGCCGCACGCTTGCGTGACGGCCGACTGCTGGATGCGGTCGCCCTCGTCGACGACGCGTTGTTGCTGTCGACGTCGAGCCTGAGCGTGCGTCAGCTCCGCGCCCTGCGCCGGGACCACGGCGCGCTGACCGCCCGTCGCGTCGCCCGCGGAAAAGTTAACGGTGGCAGGTAAACCCAGCGCGAAAGCGCTCGCGTGGCCGTTGTTCGACGCGATCGTCGACCAGTCGGCGTTCAAGTCGGTCAATCCGTGGGCGGCCGACGGCTCGTTCTCCCCCGACTACGGCGCGCTGCGCAAACTGCTCGCCGTCCCGATCCTGTTGGGCGCCGAGAGCCGTTCCGGCGTACCGGCCCTCGCCCTGGACGTCTGGGTCGCCTACGAGCTACGCCGGGCCGGGCTGGAACCCGATGCGGTGTGGCCGCGGGCCGAAGCGCCGCGGGTCGTCGACCGGGACGTGTTGAACTTCGTCAGATCCATCCCGAGGTCGGCGGGGCGCGACGAGCTGATGGAGCGTTTGCGCACGGGAACCTCCGGCGGTGTCGGCACGGCGTCGGCGAACATCGCGGGCAAGAACTACTTCAAGCAGGTCGACGTGATCATGTCGTCCTGGCAGACCGGACCCGAGCTGCTGATCTCGACCAAACGGATGGACTCGTCGTTCGGCAAGAACGCCGCCAACCGCGTCGAGGAGTCCTACGGTGACGCGAAGAACCTCGCCCTGCGCCACCCCCTCGCCGCGCTGGGTTTCATGTATTCGCTGCGCTCCACCGCGTATACCGAGGAACGCCGGCAGTTCGACTGGATCGTCGACCTGCTGATCAAGCTCGGCCGAGAAGCCGACGCGTACGACGCATGCGCGCTGGTGGTGCCCGAGTGGGAGGGCGACGCCCCACCCGACCCCGTGCAGCCGCCCGACGACGCGATCCTGGAGCTCTTCGAGGTCGACTTCGGCGACGACGCCGGGGACGAGCAGGAGGCGGCCGTGACGGACGTCGCGGCGCAACTGGCCGCGCTGCCGGAGGTCACGTTGCGCACCGACCTGGTGCCCGACGAGCTCAGTCCGGCCCGGTTCTTCGCGGTGATGCTGACGATCGTGCTGGACAACTCGAACATCACCCAACACGAGGAGGCTCGCCGCCGGCGGAGTCGGCTCTGAGCGGGCCGTTCGTGAGGTAACTTTCCAACAGCCGGAGGCACGTGGCCGCGGGGATTCGAGGGGACTTTCATGAGGGCAGGCGTCCGGTCTTGTCTGACGGCGAGCGTCGCACTGGTCGGTGCGGGCACCATCGCGATCACCCCGGTGAACCCGCTGACCACCGACGTCCTGCCGATCACCCAGCACGCGGTGTCGCTGGCCGCCGTCCCGAACCCGATCCAGCTGTACTCACAGGTGTTCCAGAGGTCGCTCGACAACGCCGGCGCCCTGGCCCAGCAGTACTTCGCCGACCCGTTCCCGATCACCGGCGCCATCCTGCGCAACCAGGGGGTCGCGGTCGCCGACGCCCTCGCCGCGCTGCAGGCCGGCGACTCCGAGGCGTTCGTCGCCGCCGCGACCGATGTCGTCCTCGAGCCGTTCCGGGGGACGGGCGCCGCGCTGTCACACCTCGGCGCGCTGCTGAACCAGCCGTACGCCGTCGAGGGTTTCTTCCTCATCGCGATCAGCCCCGTACTGGCCGGCGTCGCCGCGACGCAACGCGCCTTCGAAGAGGTGATCGACGCGCTGGTCGGCTTCGATCTCGTCGGCGCGGCCTATGCCGTCCTCAACATTCCGGGGCGCGTCATCGACGGAGTGCTCAACGGCGTCCCGGGGGCGTCATTCGGGATCCTGGAGGATCTGCCCGGGCTGCTCAGCCCGCTGTCGGAAACCGGCCTCCCTCCGGGTCCGATCGCGGTCGGGACCAGCCTCGACCAGGACATGGGTGCGGCCATCCCGCCCCGCGAGCCCGCCACCGGCGTCAGCGACGTCCCCGACCTGGCCGCGGCCACGATCACGCTGGACGCCGACGAGGTGCCCGCCGAGGACTCCGGTCGCAGTGACGCCGACGACGCGCCGGCCGAGGACACCACCGAGACCGAGGGTACCGACGAGGAGTCCGGTGATTCCGCCGACGCCGAATCCTCCGAGGGCGGGGCCGAATCCTCCGAGGGCGGGGCCGAGGGGGCCGAGGCTGAGTCGGGGCAGGCCGCACCTGCGCGCACCTCGGCCAAACCGGACAGCACGCGCTCGGATCGGACACGAGCGGATGCCGGCACGTCCGATACGTAGTAGCAGGCACGGCAGCCGCGCTGCCGCGCACGAGATGGCATGAGAGGATCGGGCACTCGTGCACACCGATCTTCTCCACCCCGACGAGACGCGCCGCCGGCTGATCCACGCCCGCCGACGCTGGACGGTCATCGCGATCTGCGCAACGGTCTTCTTCGTCGTCGTCTACCTGCTCTCGGCGTGGACCACGACAGGCCAGGCCGTCGAGAACGCCGCACTCAACGGAGCCGACCAGGTCGGACAGCGCGCCTACCTGGCCGCGAGCAAAGCGCTGAGCACCATCACGTACACATCTCTGGCGCTGGCCACGGTGCTGGTCGGGGTGATCGGGCTGCTGAGACGCCAGGTCCATCTCGCGGTCGCGGGGATGGCGGTGATCCTCGGAAGCCAGGCGATCACCCAGATTTTGAAATATGTTGTGCTGCAACGGCCTGAGTTGCTGACCACCGACGAGTATCTGCAGAACACGCTGCCCAGCGGCCACACCACCGCGGCGATGTCGGTGTTGTTCGCGACGCTGATCGTGATGCCCTACCGCTTCCGCGGTGTCGCGATGTTCTTCGCGCTCACGTGGGCGGTCGGCATCGGCGCCTACACGGTCATCGCGCAGTGGCACCGGCTGTCGGACACGCTGGCGGCCGACGCGGTCACCCTCGTGGTCGCCTGTCTCGCATCACATTTCCTGGCCCGCACCGGGCGCATCCGCGCCGTCGAGTCTCCCGGCGCGGCGCGCTTCACGTTGCGCACCGTGTTCGTCGCCCTCGTAGCCGCCGTCGGCGCGGTGAGCTTCGCGCTGGGCGGCACGGCGTTGTTGGCGGCGCTGCGCAGACCCATCGACGGCGACCTGGAATGGACCCTGTTCCTCAGCGCCCAGTGGGTGGCCGCCGCCGGCTCGATCTTCGCGGCGCTGCTGTTCTGGTGGACGTGGCACCGGTTGGAGACCAAGCGGCGTAGCGACCCGGTGTCCGTGCGCTAGGCGGTGGGTTCGCCGGCGCTCTTGTCGACGTCGGGGGTGTCGTTGTCCGGATCCTTCTCGGAATCCTCGGCTTTGGACGCTGTCGAGCCGTCTTCGTCGTCGTAGATGCCTTGACCTCGGGTCATGGGAGCCTCTCAGTCGGACGTGCTTGCAGTTAGTGGGATGCCGAGCGGAGCTTGTCGAGCAGCGGCGTTGCTGCCTCGGCGAGGAACTGGTCCTGGGTGTCGCCGCCGACCTGGACGAGCGCGATGTCGGTGAAGCCGGCCTCCCAGTACTCACGGACCGCCTCGACGATAGCGTCCAGATCGGGACCGCACGGGATCGACTCCGCGACGTCCTCCTTGCGCACGAACTGCGTCGCGCCGTCGAAACCGGCGGTGGTCGGCAGATCGGCGTTCACCGCCCAGCCCCCGGCGAACCAGCGGAACTGGTCGTGTGCGCGGTCGATGGCGGCGTCGCGGTCGGGGTCCCAGCAGATCGGGATCTGGCCGATGACGCGGACGTCGCCGGGCAGCCCGGTGCCGCGTCGCGTCTCGTGCCAGGCGTCGACGATGCTCTTGTCGGGCTGCACGGCGATCAGATGGTCGGCCAACGGGGCGAACTGCGCCACCGAGCGCTCGCCGGACACCGCCGCCGCGATTCGCACCGGCACGTCGGGCACGTCCCACAGCCGGGCCGAGTCGACTTCGAAGTACTCGCCCTTCCAGTCGACCATCTCGCCGGTCTGTAGCTCGCGGATGATCTGGATGGCCTCGGAGAGCATGTCCTGGCGACGGGCCACCGTGGGCCAGCCCTTGCCGACGATGTGCTCGTTGAGGTTCTCGCCGCTGCCCAGTCCGAGGGTGAACCGGCCATCGGCGAGGATCTGCAGCGTGGCGGCCTTCTGCGCGACGATGGCGGGGTGGTAGCGCACCGTCGGGCAGGTGACATAGGTCATCAGCTCCACGCGTTCGGTCGCATGGGCGACCGCACCGAGCACCGACCACGCGTAGGGCGCGTGACCCTGCGACGACAGCCACGGGAAGTAGTGGTCGCTGGACACCTCGAAGTCGAAACCGACGTTCTCTGCCGATACCGCATACCGGACAAGGTCTTTCGGTCCGCTCTGCTCGGTCATCAGGGTGTAGCCGAAACGGGTCATGCGCGAGGTGTACCCGGGCCTGCATGCGCAAAACAGCCGCCGCCGGCAGCCACGTTGTCAATTCCGCCGGTGATCGACAGGATGGTGATCATGACCTACGACGCGGGCGGTTACGGCCCGGCAGGGTTCCCGCCGCCCGGGTACCCCCCGCCACCGGGGTACGGTCCGCCACCGGGATGGCAGCCGCCCGGGTACGGCGCGCCGGGCTATCCCCCGCCCTACGGCGGCCCTCCGGTGCTCAAACCCGGCGTCGTCCCGCTGCGGCCGCTGACGCTGTCCGACATCTTCAACGGCGCCGTCGCGTACGTCCGGGCGAATCCCAAAGCGACACTGGGCCTCACCACCATCGTGGTCGTCGCTGCCCAGATCCTGTCGCTGGTGCTGTCGCTGGTGCCCTTCACGTTCACCGACATGGTGGCCGACGGTCTCGGCGAGGACGAGGCCTCGGTCCAGGTGATCGTGGGCTGGGTCGCGTCGAGCCTGGCCGGCGGCATCGCCACCGCACTGGCGGCCACGGTGCTGGCCGGGATGCTGACGGTGGTGATCGGACGGTCGGTGTTCGGTGCCGGCATCACCGTCGGCGAGGCCTGGAAGCGGCTGCGGCCGCGCTTCTGGCCGTTGATCGGGTTCACCGTGCTCAAGATGCTCGTCTTCCTGGTCGGCCTCGTCCTCGTGGTCGGGATCATCGGTGCCACCGGCGCGCTGACCACCGGGGTCGTCGCGTTCGCGGTCGCCATCCCGCTCGTCCTCGCCGCAGTGCTGGCGGCGGTCTGGCTCTCGGTCATGCTGACGTTCGCCCCGGTCATCATCGTGCTGGAGCGGCGCGACATCGTGACCGCGGTCAAGCGGTCGTTCACCCTGATCAAGGCGGACTTCTGGCGGGTGTTCGGCATCTGGCTGCTCGCCGCGATCGTGGCCCAGTTCATCGCCGGCGCGGTCTCCATCCCGTTCACCCTCGGCGGACAGATCGCGTTCAGCGCGTCGGCGACGACGGCGTCGGCGATGCTGGCGTTCGCCCTGTTCGCGATCGGAGGCGCGATCGGGCAGATCATCACCGGGCCGTTCACCGCCGGGGTGTCGGTGTTGCAGTACGCCGACCGCCGGATCCGGGCCGAGGCGTTCGACCTGGTGTTGCAGACGGGCGCGACGGCCGGCCCGTACGCGCCGGCCGACTCCACCGACGACCTCTGGCTGACCCGCTGACGTGTCGACCGTGGACATCGACCGCGACGCGGCGCACGACGCCGCGCAGGCGGAGCTCAGCAAGTCGATCTACCCGAAGCCGTCACCGATGGACCTGCTCTCGGAGTGGTTCGACGAACTGCTGTACCGGCTGACCGCCGGTGCGGCGAAGATCCCCGGCGGCTGGTTCACCGTCGCGGTGCTGATCGTCCTGCTCGCCGTCGCGGTCATCGTAGCGATCCGCATCGCGCGGCGTGCGATGCGCAGCAGCCGCGGCGGCGATCCCGCGCTGTTCGGCGATCAGACCCTCAGCGCCGCAGAACACCGCGCCACCGCCGAACGGTATGCCGCAGCGGGCGATTGGGCGCCGGCCGTCCGTCACCGTGTCCGCGCGATCGCGCGGCAGCTGGAGGAGAACGGTGTCCTCGACCCCGTTCCGGGCCGCACCGCCACCGAGCTCGCCCGCACCGCCGGCCGCACCCTGCCCGCGCTCACGGGTGAGTTCATCACTGCCGCAGAGACTTTCAACGATGTGACCTACGGCGAGCAGCCCGCCACCGAACCGCAGTACCGTATGCTGGCCGCGCTCGACGACAGCGTCGGCACCCAGCGGTCCCCGAGCCCGTCCGGGACCGACAGCCGCGACCCGCAGCAGCCGTGGGCCGAGGTGCGATGAACGCGTCGACGACGGCGGTGGGCTCGACGATCCCCGAGCGGTGGCGCACACTGCGGTGGGTGCTGCTCGGCCTGGCCGCGATCGTCGCCGTCGCCGCGCTGAGCACCTGGTTGACGGCACCGCGTGACGGCGGCCGCCTCGACCCGGCGTCGACCTCGCCCGACGGCACCCACGCGTTGGTCACCCTGCTGCGCGACCGCGGCGTCACCGTCGTGGAGGCCGCGTCGATCTCCGACGTCGAGGACGCCGCCGGGGAGAACACCCTGGTGGTCGCCGCCCAGACCTACCATCTGTTCGACGACGAACTGCTGCAACGCCTTTCCGAAGTCCCCGGCGACCGTCTGCTGATCGCCCCGATCGGCCGGACCCGCGAGGCGCTGGCGCCGCGGCTGCGCAGGACCGACGCGGCGGAGTTCGCCGGCCTGGACCCGGGATGC